>NZ_RJLN01000032.1 GCF_003725545.1 Micromonospora solifontis
GGCGGAGGCGGTGAGAGTCATCGGCGTACGCTCCCTCGACGGTCGGGCGGTGAGCGCACGATAGGCAGCCCGGGAAGCCGGTCACAAGCGCCGAATCTGGGCAATCTGGGAGGTGCTCCGGCAGCGTCCCGGGTGGACAATCCGCCGCCCGCCACGCCCCGGCCCCGACCACCGCCCGGCGCCGCCTCCGCCGGGGCCGCTGCCGACGGTGGCGGCGCGCTGCAGGAACAGCAATCTGCGCGAAGACAGTACGCCCCGACAGGCGCACCCTCTAGGCGGACCCGGACCCGGTCCGGCGCCCCGCCACCCCCGCCGACCAGGCCGGATCCACCGGTCGCGCCCACCGGGCAGCACCCGGAGCACCCCTACCGACACCCGTACCCGCCGGAGGCCCCAGTGACGACGGACCCCGAGTCGCGGCGCACCTTCCCGCTGACCGACCTCCAGGCCGGCTACCTCGTCGGCAGCAGCCCGCTGATCGAACTCGGCGGCTTCCGGCCCACCATGTACGTCGAGCTGGACGTGGTCGGCTTCGACCCGGACCGGGCCCGGGCGGCCGTGGACCGGCTGATCGAGCGGCACGAGCACCTGCGTACGGAGATCCTCGCCGAGGGCGGCCAGCGGGTGCTGCCCGATGCCCGGGTGACACCCTTCCCGCTGGCGGTGACCGACCTGACCGGGCTGCCGCCCGCCGACCGGGAGGCGGCGCTGCGCGCGGTCCGGGAGCGGATCGCCGAGGCCGGGGTGGAGCCGACCGGGTGGCCGCTGTTCCAGGTGGTCGCCCAGCGGCTGCGCCGGCACCGGTGGCGGCTGCACCTGGCGATGAGCCTGCTGCTGCTCGACTCCACCAGCACCCGGCACCTGCTCGGCGAGTGGTGGCAGCTCTACCAGGACTCCGGCGTCGCGCTGCCGCCGGTGGCCCGCACCTTCGCCGAGAGCGTGCGGGACCTGGCGGCGTGGCGGGACACCGAGCCGTACCGGGCGCACTGGCGGTACTGGGAGCAGCGGCTGGACACGTTGCCGGAGGCGCCACAGCTGCCGCTGGCCCGCCCGCTGGCCGGCATCGACCCGGTCCGCCTGGTCCGCCGGGTCTGCCACCTCAGCCGGGCCGAGTGGGACGGGCTCTGCGCCGCCGCCCGGCGGCAACGGGTGCTGCCGCCGACCGCGCTGCTCCAGGTCTTCGCCGAGGTCCTCGGCAGCTGGGCCGCCCAGCCCCGGTTCTGCCTCAACGTGCTGCACCAGAACCTGCCCACCCTGCACCCCGAACTGGCCGGGGTGGTCGGCCAGCTCAGCGCCACCCTGCCCCTCGAGGTGGACCTGGGCGCGGGCGAGGACCTCTGGGACCGGGCCCGGCGGTCGCAGCGCCAGCTCTGGCGGGACATGGCGCACAGCGACGTCACCGCGGTCCAGGTCACCCGCGAGCTGGCGGCCCGGCGCGGCTGGACCAGCCGGGCGGCCCTGCCGTACGTCTTCAACAGCATGCTCGCCCCGCGCCGGCCGGCCGGCGCGGCGGTCGGGCGGCCGGTCTGCCGGCAGGTCGACAGCCACCTGCGCACCCCCCAGGTGCTGGTCGACAACCAGCTCCAGGACGCCCCGGACGGCGGCGTGGACTGCATCTGGGACGTGGTTGACGACGCCTTCCCCGCCGGGCTGCCGGAGGCGGCGTTCGAGGCGTACGAGCGGCTGCTGCGGTCGCTCGCCGGGGGCGGCGCGCCGGCGGATCCGGTGCCGCCCGCCCACCGGGCGGTGGTGGCCCGGGACAACGCGCCCGCCGGACCGCCGCCGGCCGGCCGGCTGGAGGACGGCTTCCTGCGCCGGGCCGCCGAACGGCCGGACCACCCGGCGGTGGTCACCGACGCCCGGACGCTCAGCTACGGCGAGCTGGCCTCGGGCTCGGCCGCGGTGGCGGCGGCGCTGCGCCGGCACGGCGTCGGCCCGGGTGACCTGGTGCCGGTGGTGATGGCCAAGGGCTGGGAGCAGGTGGTCGCCGTCCTCGGCGTGCTGCGGGCCGGCGCGGCGTACTGCCCGGTCGACGTGGCGCTGCCCGCGGAACGGATCGGCCACCTGCTCGATGAGTGCCCGGCCCGGGTGGCGCTGGTCCAGTCGCACCGGCCGGCCGACCTGGGTGGGCGTGCGGTGCCGGCGATCGAGGTGGACCGTCTCCCGCCCACCGCCGAGCCGGTCCCGCCGGTCGGGCCGGCCACCGACCTGGCGTACGTGATCTGGACGTCGGGCTCCACCGGCCGGCCGAAGGGGGTGGCGGTGGCGCACCGGGCCGCCCTCAACACGGTGGCGGACATCAACCGCCGCTTCGGGCTGGGTCCGGACGACCGGGTGTTCGGCATCTCCTCGCTCAGCTTCGACCTGTCCGTCTGGGACGTGTTCGGCACCCTGGCCGCGGGCGCGACCCTGGTGCTGCCCGCCGGCGGGAGCCGCCCCGACCCGGTCGGCTGGGCGGACACCGCCACCCGGCACGGGGCGACGGTGTGGAACTCGGTGCCCGCGCTCGCCCAGATGCTGGTCGAGGTGGTGGCCACCCGGCCGGCCGCCGACCGGCCTCCGGTCCGGGCGTTCCTGCTCAGCGGTGACTGGGTGCCCACCACCCTGCCGGACCGGCTCCGGGAGACCTGGCCGGGCACCCGGGTCACCGCGCTGGGCGGTGCCACCGAGGCGGCGATCTGGTCCAACAGCTACGAGGTCCGCGCGGTCGACCCGGCGTGGCGGAGCATCCCGTACGGCCGGCCGCTGCCGAACCAGACCATGCGGGTGCTCGACGACCGGCTGCGGCTGCGTCCACCGTGGGCGGTCGGTGGCATCCACATCGGTGGCGTGGGGCTGGCCGAGGGGTACTGGCGGGACCCGGAACGTACCGCCGAACGGTTCGTCACCGACCCGACCACCGGGGAACGCCTCTACCGCACCGGCGACCTGGGGCGGTACTGGCCGGACGGCACCATCGAGTTCCTCGGCCGGGAGGACCGGCAGGTCAAGGTGCAGGGGTTCCGGGTGGAACCGGGCGAGATCGAGGCGGTCGCCCGCACCCACCCCGGCGTGCGCGACTGCGCGGTCACCACCCAGCAGGTGCCGGGCGGGCAGCGCCGGCTGGTCGCCATCGTGGTGCCCGAGGAGGAGGCCATGCCGGACCCGGCGGCGCTCGCCGGGTACCTGCGGGAACGGCTGCCCGCGTACCTGGTGCCGGCGCGGATCCACCTGCTGGACCGGCTGCCGCTCAGCGGCAACGGCAAGGTGGACCTGGACCGGGCCCTCGCGGCCGCCGAGGCCGCCACGCGCGACGACACCCCCGCCACCGTGGATGGTGCCAGCCCGGTGGAGGAGCGGATCTGCCGGATCTGGACAGAGCTGCTGGAGGTGCCGGCGGTCCGGCCGGACGACGACTTCTTCGCCCTCGGCGGCAACTCGCTGCTCGCCCTGCGCCTGGTCCAGCGGCTCCGCGCCGACCTCGGCACGGAGGTGCCGTTCGGGCAGATCTTCGACGCCCCCACCGTACGCGGGCTGGCCGCCCGGCTCACCGCCGGCGACGGCGCCGTCCGGTGCGCCGTACCGCTGGCCGAGGGCGCCGGGCGGGCGTTGTTCCTGTGCCACCCGGTCGGCGGCTCGGTGGCCCGCTACGCCGTCCTGGCCCGCGCCTGGGACGGCCCGGTGTACGGCTTCCAGAGCCACGCCCTCGCCGGCGGCGACGTGGCTGGCCCGGCCGGCCTCGCGGACATGGCCGCCGGCTACCGGGCCGAGCTGCGCCGGCTGGCGCCGCACGGTCCGTACCTGCTCGCCGGCTGGTCGATGGGGGGCGTGCTGGCCCACGAGCTGGCCGCCCAGCTGCGCGACGAGGGCGAGGCGGCCCAGGTGGTGCTGATCGACAGCGACATCCACACCGTGCGGCTGCCGGCCGACGACCGGGACCGGCACCGCGAGTTCCTCACCGACCTGGCTGGCGGCCGGCTGCCGGCGCCGGTGGGCGCCGCGCTCGCCGCCGCGCCGGAGGCCGGGCTGGCCGGGGCGGCGCACGCCGCGGCCCGGGCGGCCGGCCTGATCCCGGCCGAGCTGGACGAGGCCGGGTACCGGCGGCTGGTGCGGGTGCACGGGGACAACCTCGCCGCGCTGGCCGCCCACCGGCCCGCCCCGGGGGTGGCGCCCGTGCTGCTGGTCGTGGCCGACCGGGTGGCGCGCCCGGACCCGGTGCCGGCCTGGCGCGCGATCTGCCCGGAGCTGACGGTGGAACGCTGGCCGGAGGACCACCACTCGATCGTGTCGGCGGTCTCCTCGATCCGGCTGGCCGAGCGCATCGCCCGCTTCGCCATTGATAGGGAGACGGCGGGGGCTGATGTAGCCGCCGGGACGGCGATGGCGGAAACGAAGGCGGCGGCCGGGGAGGCGCGAGATGCGCTCGGCGTAGCGCCCTGAGCGGGCGGAGTCCCCGACGGCTTAGGCCTGGCCGCCGTCGTGATGCACCGAGCCTCGCCGTGATGGCTGCATGCCACAGAGGAGTGACAGAATCTCTGGATGCCCGTTACGCCACTGCCTGGTACCGACCGCCGAAACCTGCGCGAAGTACTTCGGAATCTTCACACGGAAGCGATGAACATCCGTAGCCGTGGCGATCATGGAGGGCCCCCCATAGGCGCTTACTTCCGGTGGACAGACTCGGCCGTCAGCCAACTTACCGGCCAGATCGCTGAACGGGACATACATCGCCTCGTCCTCACACCACGCTACTGGGCTCTACTCGGATCACCTACCATCGGTACGCCCCAGTTCTACCAGGTTCTTGCCCGGGAGATCGACCAGCGAATCGCCGAATTCGAGGCAGCCCGAACAGAATTGGAGGCTCAAATTGCCCGCTGGACCGACCTCGCCACCTACGTCGTTCCGGACACGAGCTTCTTCTGTCAAGGCGAGAGGCTGTTCGACCAAGCCGATTACCACCACATCCTTGGCATCAACTGGAGGACCCCGATCCGGGCGCTGATCCCGATCGCGGTAGTGGATGAACTTGACGAGCTCAAGGAAGCCCGCACTGCCGTACGCCACCGAGCCCGCGTTTCTCTCGCCATCCTCGACCGTGTGGTTGCCGGATCCCCGCAGGATCCCCACGAGCTCCGGTCACCCGAGCTCCGCGAGCTCGCCGGTGGGGTTCAGGCCCCTACCGGAGATCTCACCATCGAGATCCTATTTGACCCTCCGGGACACGTACGCCTGCCGATCATTGATGACGAAATCATCGATCGTGCACTGTCCATCCAGCCACTCGCGGGACGCGAGGTTGCACTCCTTACTTGCGACACCAATCAATCATTCCGTGCTCGCTCTGTCGGGCTTCGAGCGGTGAAGGCTAGACGCAAAGACCAGGAGACGGAGCTTAAGGCAGCTTACGAAGCGGAGGAAACGACTTCGGGGAAGTAGTAGCCCGTCGGTGAGGGCGGCGCTACGTGGCCTCGGCAGTCAGTATGTGAGGTTGCCCCGAGCTCATCCGGCTTGCTTCGGCTCGTCTGTGCGCGGTCTGGCCGGCACTGTTGCTGCACTTCGCTGGACTGTTGGCGTCGGCTGGTCGGCTTCTCCAGTCCATCCGAGGAAGCGCCGGTGCAGCGTCCCGGCCGGCGCCCAGGTCAGATCCGCCGTGGCCCGGACCAGGTGCGCCCCCATGTACAGCGCCAGCGACACCGGCGCGTCCGCGAACTCCGCCCGCAACTCCCGCCGCCGAGTCGCACACGGCCACGGCGCGCCACAACCACCACAGCTCCAGATCGGCAACACCGGCCCGTGCGTGCTCACGCGCCACCTCCGAGCAGCGCCGCCGTCAGCGACCGCGCCTGCCGGCTGGTCGCCCACTCCACCTGCCAACACGGGTACGGAGCCAACCGCCCCCACCACACCCGGCACCCCACACACATCCCGTCAAGACCCCGCAGATGTACGCCAAGAATCTGCTGCTCCTGGTGCGTCACCGCTCATCCCCCCGCCGGCCAGTGCCCACGACCGATCGGAACCCGGTGCCGGACATGGCAGGGCAAGTCGGCTCCGCAGCGGCAGACCCGCCGCCACCGCCGCCAGGACCAGACCGGGCGGTGGCGGCGAGCCAGGGTCAGCGCGGCCGCGAGCAGATATTCCTCGTACAAGGCCCGCTGCCTGCCTTCGGTCGACGCACCACGAGCGCCGGCCACCATTCGGCTCACCGGTGGCCCCTCATCCCGTAGCCGGCGCGCTGGCCCAGCGTCGTCGGCACGGTGGGCACGATCTGCGTCGGCTGGCGATGCCACTCGGTGTCCCGCAACTGTCCGGCCTGGTCGAGCAGCCGTCGCCGCGCTTCTGCCTGTTCGCTCGCCTGGTACCGCTGCCCGGTGCCCGGTGGTGGTGGCGGCTCCGGTCGCCGGAACAGCCACCTCACCAGCTTGCGCAGTTCGGACCAGATCGCCACAGGTTCCGCCTCCACGTCGGGTGTCGGAAGGCGGCGAGGTCTCGTCAGGCCCTGACGAAGATCCGCCGCCGTCAGTGAGGTGGACGCTACGAGCGGTCACGGGCAGCGGCGGGGACAGTTTGTACCCGAGGGAGGGTTACCCCGTGACCCCGATCGCGAGAGCCAGCTCCCGCGCGTCCTCCCCGACCGTGCCCGGCCGGTTCGACAACTCCAGCGCGACCGTGCGGGCGAACGGCTGGTGCCGCACCGTGTCCACGCTCTCGCGCAGCGCCCGGCCCAGCAGGTGGATCGCCGCGACCTCGCCTCGGTCCAGCATGTGCGCCCGAGCGGCCTCGAGCAGGGCGGCAGCCCGACGGGTGTACGACGGCAGCGCCCGATAGTCCGCCGTATCAGCCCGCCGCACGGCCTCACCAGGACGACACAAGTCCGTCTCGATGGTGACCGCGTACGCCGCGCAGGCGGCCGGCCCGAACATCAGCCACGGGTGGGCGTACGTGGGGCCGAGCCGGCTCGCCGCCTCCTCGGCGGCGTCCCATGCCCGCCATGCCTTCCCGGCCCGACCGGCCTTGCTGTGCCCGAGCGCGATGCCGAGCTGCGCCTGCCCCCACCGCGCCAACTGCTCACCACCCGCAGCCGGGTCAACCAAGCCGGCAGTGTCAACGAGCACCTGCTCAGCGGCGTCGACCTGATTCGCACCCCGGTAGACGTGGGCGTAGTACCAGGCGGCCACAGCGATCGCAGCCGGATCGTCGGCGTTCTGGGCAGCGAGCATCGCCCGGTCGGCGGCGAGCCACACCAACTCCGGATACGGCTGGTGCGCCAGGTACAACTGCGTAAGGTGGTAGACCCGAGCCAACTCGACCAACGCCTGCCGGCGGGCCACGCCATCCAACCGGCGAGCGCTGCGTTGCGCCTCCGCCAGCAGCCCGGGAAGCACCGCGGCGACCGCCGTACGCTCGACGGTCGACCGATGCCACAGCGCCCACGCCTGATCGACCAAACCGCGCAACACCTCGACGGGTGCCGGCTCCCCGGGCGGTACCGCAGTGCGCTGCATCGCGGCGGCGACGGTGTCCACGTCGGGATGGCCGGCGCGGGTCACCGACGCCACCGGCAAGGACTGGTCGCCGGTCAGGTCCGCCAGGTCGGAGATATCGAGCACCTCAGCCAGGCGGAGCAGCATGGGCAGGCGAGGTGGGAGAAGACGGCCGCTCTCCAGGGCCTTGACCCACTCGGCGCTCCGGCCGACGAGTCCACCAAGAACCGGACGCGTTTTACCTGCACGTTCGCGGTGGGCACGGAGGCGGGCACCGAAGGTCGTGGGGTCGGTCATCGTCGTCTCCCAGGTAGCGGTCTGGGCGGCGGACCGCCGGCCGCTACTCCGGCGGGCCGCCACAGTCGACGGTACTCGCGCGGCAGCTCGACGCGCTCTCCCGCAGCGGAGTTGCGACAAAGTACCCCGGGAGGCCCGCCAGACCAGCAGCCAGAGGAACCGGGGTTGCTCGGCTCCCTCTGGGCCGACTGCCGAGGGGGCGGTTAGGACCAGTCGAAGGCCTGGGCGTCCGAGGAGAGGTAGCTGCCGTCGACCAGTTCCGGCCAGGTGGCGTAGCGGCGCAGGCCGTAGAGCAGGGGCCGCTGCGGGCGCAGCCGGGTGACCGCACGGACCCGGCCCATCACCACGGCGTGGTCGCCCACCACGCTGTCGTCGACCACCTCGCAGTCGGCGATGGTGTGCGCGGCGTCGAGCAGGTGCGGGCCGCCGGCCTCCGGGCCGACGGTCCACCGCACCCGCTCGAACCGGTCGGCCGCCCCGGAGGCGAACAACTCGGCGAAGACCCGGGCCTGGTCGTGCAGCAGGTTCACCGCGAAGGCCCGGGTCGCCGCGATCGCGTCCAGGGTGGGGCTGCCGCAGCGCAGGCAGACCAGCAGGATCGGCGGGTCGAGGGAGACGCTGCACAGCGACGTGCAGGTCATCCCCCACGGTCGGCCGTCGCCGTGCAGCGCCGTGGTCACCGTGACCCCGGACGGGAAGCTGGCCATCAGGGGTCGCATGTCGACCGCCGGGGTCTCCGTCGGTACGAGCTGGTCCTTGGTGTTCATCCGTGCGCTCCTCACACCGGGGGTGACGCGGCTCCGGCGGTGACCACGCCGGGCGTGGGCCGGGGCCGGGAGGTGGACCGGGTCGCGGCGCGGACCTCCGCCACCAGCGCGGCGGTGAAGGACCCGAACGCGGGACCGAGGAAGTGGAAGTGCCCGCCAGGGAAGAGTAGCCGCCGGAACGGTCCCGTGGTCTCCGCCGCCCAGGCCGCGATCGCCGCCGGCGGCGCCCAGTCGTCCTCGGTGCCGCCGAAGGCGGTCATCGGCACGGTCAGCGGCGGGCGCACGGCCGGCGGGGCGTACCCGGCCAGCGCCCCCAGATCGGCGCGGACCAGCCGGAGCAGCTGGGCGCGGAACTCGGGCACCTCGTGGATCCGGTCCGGCATGCCGCCCAGCGCGAACAGGTGGCGCAGCATCTCGTCGTCGGAGACGTCGTACGGCAGGGTCGCCTTCGGACCGCGGTAACCGGCGGCGGGGCGGCCGGAGACGCCGAGCCAGACCGGTTCGACGCCGTGCGCCCCGAGTGCCCGCGCGGTCTCCGCCGCGACCACCGCGCCCAGGCTGTGCCCGAACAGGGCCAACGGCGCGTCGGCCCAGTCGAGCAGGTCCTCGACCACCCGGGCGACCATGGCGGGGATGTCCCGCAGCGGCTCGTCGCGGTGGCGGCGGCCCCGACCCGGCAGGTCGGGCAGGAGCAGGTCCCACTCCGCCGGGATGCCCCGGCTGAGCGGGAAGTAGGCGCTGCCCGACCCGCCGGCGTGGTGGAACGCCACCAGGCGCAGGTCGGGGTCGGGCACCGGCCGCGGTCGGAGGAAGGCGGTCATCGGGTCACTCCCGTCCCCCGGCCGCGACCAGGCGGCCGGTGATGTGGTCGGCGATGGTCGCCAGCAGCGCGGCCAGCGGGCGCTCGATGGGCAGGTCCTCGGGGGTGAGCGCGATCTGGAAGCGTTCCTCGATCCGGGTCATGAACAGGGTGGAGACGAACGAGTCGCCGCCGGTCTCCAGGAAGGACCGGCTGGGGTCCAGCTCCTCCTCGGCGTGCAGCACGTCGCGCAGCTCGCTCATCAGGTACGCCTCGATGCCCGCCCGGTCGGTGGGCAGCGGTTCCCCGTTCCCGGCGTCGCCGGTCGCGGCCGCGGTTCCGGCCGCGCCGACCGGCTCGTCCACCCAGAACCGCCGGCGCCGGAACGGGTAGGTGGGCAGGTCGGGCAGGATCCGCGCACCGGCCGGGCGCAGCTCGTCGAAGCGGACGTCGAGCCCGGCCAGAAAGAGCGCGGCGAGCGCGTCCAGCAGCAGCCCCGGTGCCGCCTCGGGGACGGCGGTGACCAGTGGCACCACGTGTGCCGTACCGTCCTCGCCGCGCCACTCCAGGCGGGCCGCGTCGGCGGGCCGGCCGGGGTCGCGGCGGGACCGGACCCGGATCCCGAGCCGGCCGAGCAGCGCCACCCACCGGCCGGGCACCTCGCCGGTCGGCTCGGCCGGGACCAGCCGGGGCCAGCGGGCGCGGACCGCGTCCAAGGCGACCTCCAGCGCGCTGTGGTCGGCGGCGGCCCAGAGGGTGACCGGGCGCGGTCGCCCAACCGGGCCGGCCGGCTGCCGGGCCGCCGCCGCCAGCCGGACGGCGAGTTCGTCGGCGTTGCCGCCGACCACCGCCACCCGGTACCCGAAGGGCGCGCGGCCGGCGCGCAGGGTGTGACAGAGCGACGGCAGGTCGGCCGGGCCGGCGACGCGCAGCCGGGCCACCACGGCCGCGCCGAGGGTGGCCAGGCCCTGCGGGTCCCGGGCGGAGAGGGTGAGCAGCTCGGGACCGGCCGGCGTGGCCGGCAGGTCCCGCTCCGCCGGCCGGTACGCCTCGAGCACCACGTGCGCGTTGGTGCCGCTCATCCCGAACGAGTTCACCCCGGCCACCCGGCGGGGCAGTTCCGCCGGCCAGGGCGCGGTGCGCCGGGGCACGGTGAAGCTGAGCCGGTCCCACGGGATGTGCTCGTTGAGCGGGCCGTCGGCGTCGTCGGCCGCGGCCGGAATCTCGCCGTGCCGCAGCATGAGCACCGTCTTCATCAGCCCCGCCACGCCGGAGGCCGCCTCCAGGTGGTTGAGCCGGGACTTGACGCTGCCGATGCCGAGCGGCACCCCGCGCTCCCGGACCGCCGGGCCGAGGGCGGCGTCCAGGGCGCCCACCTCGACGGGGTCGCCGAGCAGCGTGCCGGTGCCGTGCGCCTCGACCCAGCCGACGTCGGTGGCGCCCACCCCGGCGTCGGCCAGGGCGGCCCGGACCACCTGCTCCTGGGCGAGGCCGCTGGGCACGGTCAGTCCGGAGGCGGCGCCGTCGTGGTTGACCGCGCTGCCCCGGACCACGGCCAGGATCGGCCGGCCCTCCCGTTCCGCCTCGTCGAGGCGCATCAGCACCAGCACGCCGACGCCCTCGCCCCGGCCGTACCCGTCGGCGGAGGCCAGGAAGGATTTGGACCGGCCGGTCGGGGAGAGCGCCCGGCTCTGGCACAGCGACACCATCAGGTTCGGTGACAGCAGCAGGTTCGAGCCGCAGACCAGCGCGTACCGGCACTCCCGCGCACGCAGCGCGCGGACCGCCAGGTGCATCGCCACCAGTGAGGAGGAACAGGCGGTGTCCACGCTGACCACCGGGCCGGCGAAGCCCATCACGTAGCTGATCCGGCCGGCGCCGAAACAGAGGCCGCCGCCGGTGGCGTAGTACGGGTCCAGCGGCGTCTTGTCCTCCCGCACGGCCAGCCGTTCGCCGTACTCGGAGGCCATCATGCCGAGGTAGACGCCGACGTCGAGCCGGTCGGTGCGGCGCACCGCCACCCCGGCCCGTTCCAGGGCCTCCCAGGCGGTCTCCAGCAGCAGCCGCTGCTGCGGGTCGAGCAGCTCGGCCTCCCGCTGCGAGATGCCGAAGAAGTCCGCGTCGAAGTGGCCGATGTCGCTGAGGAAGGCGGCCCGGTCCACGTAGGAGCGGCCGGGGCGGACCGGTCCCGGCTGGTACGCGGCCCGCAGCCCGGGCCGGTCCTCGGGGATGCCGGTGACCGCGTGCGTGTCGCCGCGCAGGAAGTCCCAGAACTGCTCCGGCGTGCGCAGGTTGCCGGGGAAGCGCAGGCCGAGCCCGACGACGGCGAGCGGCGGCCGCTGCTCCCGCTCCAGCTCGCGGATCCGGGCCTGCTGCCGGCGGGAGAGCCGGAGCTGGTCCTCCACGAGTCGGCGCAGCTCGGTGGCGTCCATGGTCACGTCCCTCACTCCTCCATGGCCAGGTCCGCCCGGACGGCCCGGACCAGCTCGTCGATCGACAGGTCGGCCAGGTCGCCGTCGGTCCCGCCGGGTTCTTCCGCGGGCCAGCCGCCGGCCGGGGTGTCCACCGGCTCGTCGTCGGGGTAGAGCAGGTCGATCGCGTACGCGGCGACCTGCGCGATGGTCGGGTGGTCGATGGCGACGGTGGCCGGCAGGTCCACGGCGAGGGCGTGCGACAGCCGGGTCCGCAGGTCGATCACCATGATCGAGTCGAGGCCGAGGTCGACGAAGCCGGCCTCGTCGTCGAGCGCCCCCGGGTCGCCCAGCGCCTCACCGGCCACGCCCCGCACGGCCGCCCGGAGCCGGTCCTCCCGCTCGTCGGCGGCCGTCCGGTCCAGTTCCGCGCGCAGCCAGCCTCGCGGCGCGGCCGGGGCCGCGGGCGCGGCGGAGCCGACCCGTCCCCCCCGCAGCAGCGGCAGCAGCAGCGCCGCCCGCGGGTGCCCGGCCGCCCGCTCGACGTACGCCCGGGCGTCCACCGCCACCGCGACCAGGCGGTCCCGGCCGGCGGTGAGCGCGGCCCGCAGGATCGTCTCGGCCTCCTCGTCGGTGAGGGCACGCACGCCCAGCCGGTCGATGGCCCGCCGGGTCGCCTCGGTGGCGGCGAGGCCGCCCTTCACCCGGGGCGTCCACGGTCCCCAGTCGATGCTGACGGCGGGCAGGCCGCCGTCGCGGAGCCGGGCGGCGAGGCCGGCCAGATAGCCGTTGGCGGCGGCGTAGTTGGCCTGGCCGGCGGAGCCGAGCACGGCGGAGACCGAGGAGAAGTGCACCAGCGCCGCCGGCCGCCGCCCGGCCATGGCCGCCAGCAGCCGGTCCGCGCCGGCCGCCTTGCCGGCGAAGACCTCCGCGTAGGCGGCCTCGTCGAGCTGGTCGAAGGCGCCGTCGGCGGTCCGCCCGGCGAGATGCCAGACGCTGCCGATCGGCCCGTCGCGTTCCGCCTCGGCCACCATCCGCCGGCAGTCCCCGGGGTCGGTGACGTCGCCGCGCACCACCCGGACCCGGGTGCCGCCGGCGGTGAGCTGGTCGATCGCCGCGCTGGCCGCCGGGTCGGGCGCGGACCGGCCGACCAGGGTGATCGCGGGGACGCCCTGCCGGGCGAGGAAGCCGGCGACGCTCAGCCCCAGCGCGCCGAGCCCGCCGGTGATCAGCGCGGTGCCGGTGGTGACGGCGGCCGGCAGGTCGGCCTCGGCCGGGGGCAGTGGGCGCAGCCGGGCCACCCGCAGCCCGTCGGCCTCGATCCGCAGCCGGGTCTCCGGCAGGCCCCGGCGTACCTCCTCGACCAGCAGCGCGGCGGCGGCCTGCGGGTCGGCGTCGGCGGCGAGCACGACCCGGACCAGGCGGCGGTCCGGCTGCTCCGCCTCGACCGCGGCGAGCATCCCCCACAGCGCCTCCCGGACCGGGGCGGCCGCCGGCCCGTCGGCACACACCACCAGGTACGGCACGGCGGCGGAGGCGGTCCGCAGGTCGTCGGCGAGCCGGCGGACGGCGGACAGCGCGACGTCGGCCGATTCCCCCGGCTCGGCGGCCGCGAACCGTAGGTCCAGCACCAGGTCGGGCGGCCCGTCGTCCGGCGCGGCCAGGTCGGTGACCGCCGCGGCGAGCGCGGGCCGGACGTCGCCGCCGAGGACGGCGGCGCGCGGCGGCCCGGCCGGCGCCGGGGCGGGCCGGTCCGGTTCCGGCGCGGTCCAGGTCAGCTCGTGCACGTGCACGGCGGTGTCCCGGAGTGACCGCTCCAGCAGGTCGCGCGGGGCGTGCCGGATGCGGAACCCGTCGACCGCCAGCACGGTACGGCCGCGCCCGTCGAACAGGTGCAGGTCCGCCTCGTCCACCTGTCGGGTCCCGTCGGGGCGGGGGGTGGACCGCCGGGCCCGCACGTGGCCCCAGAGTTCCCCGTCCGGGTCGGGCCGGCGGGCCAGGGTGAGCCGGGCGGCGGCGAACGGGATCGCCAGCCCGGCCCGGCCGGCCTCCTCGGCCGACCCGCCGGCCGCGTCCGGGTCGACGCCGAAGGTCACCGTGCTCTGCAGGCAGGAGTCGAGCAGGCCGGGGTGGATGGCCCAGCCGGCCGGGTCCTCGTTCATCCGCTCGGGGCGGGCGTACCGGACCAGGGCCTCGTCGCCGCGCAACCACACCCGGTCGATCCAGCGGAACGACGGGCCGAGCAGGTAGCCCATCTCGCGGAAGTGCCGGTAGAAGTCCGTCCCGGCGAGCTGCCGCTCGGCGGCGGCCTGGAACGCGGCGAGGTCCGGCACCGGTCGCGGCTCGACCGGCTGATCCGCCAGCAGGCGGGCGGAGAGGTGCTCCTGCCAGCGCTCCCGTTCCGGATCGACCAGGCTCTGCACGCTCACCGTCCGGCCGCCGTGCTCCTGCTCGACCTCGATGACCTGCAGCTCGTACCGCTCGCCGTCGTGCAGCACCAGAGCGCGGGGGAAGACCAGGTCGGCGAGGGCGGGCGGGGTCCCGCCGCCGGCCAGCGCGCTGAGCACGGTGGCGGTCTGCGAGGCGCCGGGCACCGAGACGGTGCCGTAGAGCCGGTGGTCGGTCAGGTGCGGCGGGAACTCGGTGCTGCGCTCGGTCCGGAACACCCGGCCGCGCAGCGCGGGCGAGCGGACCGGCGTACCCCAGGCCGGCGCCTCGGCGGCCGGACCGGCGGTGACCACCGGCCCGCCGGTGGTCACCGCCCAGTAGCGGGTCTCCGCGAACGGGTAGCGCGGCGCGTCCACGCGGGTGCCGGCGCGGCGGGGCTGCACTCGGGACCAGTTCAGGTCCTGGCCGAGCGGGTAGAGCGCGGCGACCGCCGCGAGCAGCGCGGCCCGGTCCGGCGTGCCGCGGCGCAGCGACGACAGCAGGCCGCCGGCCGGCGCCAGGTCCGCGGCCCGGACCAGGTTGACCAGGGTACGGTCCGGGCCGATCTCCAGGCACACGTCCACGTCGAGCGCGGCGAGCCGGGCCGCGCCGGCGTGGAAGCGGACCGGCTGGCGGGCGTGGCGCACCCAGTAGTCGGCGTCGTACGTGTCGGGGCCGGCGACCTCCCCGGTCAGGTTGGAGATCACCGGGATGGTGGGGCCGGTGTGGTGGACCGTCGCGCAGACCGCACGGAACTCCTCCAGCGCCGGGTCCAGCAGTCGCGAGTGGAACGCGTGGGAGACGCTCAGCGCCCGGTGCCGTACGCCCTCGGCGCGCAGCCGGGCGGCCAGGGCGTCGACCTCCTCGGGCAGGCCGGAGACCACGGTGGCCGCGGGACCGTTGACCGCCGCCACGTCCAGCCCGGTGCCGGTGATCAGGTCGCGGACCCGTTCCTCGGTGGCGACCACGGCGAGCATCGCCCCCGGCCGGGTGGCCTGCATCAGCCGGGCCCGCTCGGCGATCAGGTCGAGCCCGGCGGACAGGTCCAGCACCCCGGCCACGATGGCGGCGGAGATCTCGCCGACGCTGTGGCCCATCACCACGGCCGGCGTGACGCCCCAGGATCGCCACAGCTCGGCCAGGGCGACCTCCAGGGTGACCAGGGCCGGCTGGGTGACCCGGGTCTCGTTGATCGCGGCCCGGTCCTCGCCGGTGAAGATCAGCTCGGTCAGCGAGGCGCCGAGCGCCGGGGCGAGCCGCCGGTCGCACTCGTCGAAGACCGCCCGGAACACCGGCTCGGTGGCGTGCAGCTCGCGGCCCATGCCGAAGAACTGGCTGCCCTGGCCGGAGAAGAGGAACGCGATCCGGGGCGGCCGGCCCGCCGGGGCCGGGTCGGCCGGCACGGCGGCGGCGAGGACCTGCTCGCGGTCGCGGCCGAGCAGCGCCACCCGGTACGGCAGGTGGGCCCGCCCGGTGCCGGCCAGTGCCGCCAGGTCGGGCAGCTCCTCCTCCGGCCCGCCCGCGATCCGGTCCCGCCAGCGGTCGACCAGCCGGCGCAGCCCGTCCGGGGTCGGCGCGGAGAGCGGGACGAGCAGCGGGCCGGCGGCGGGCCCCTCCGGGCGGGAGCCGTTGGCCGCCCCGACGCTCGCGGCCGCGCCGGTGGGGAGCCCGGTCCACTCCGGGCCGGCGGCGCGGTCCGGTTCGGGGTCGGCGAGCAGGATGTGCGCGTTCGTGCCGGTGAAGCCGAAGCCGGACACCCCGGCCAGCCGGGGCCGGCCGGCGCGCGGCCAGGCCGCGGGGGTGTCCAGCACCCGGACGTCCATGCCGGCCCAGTCGATGTGCGGGTTGGGCTCGGTGAAGTGCAGGTTGGCCGGGATGGTGCCGTGCCGCAGGGCGAGCACCGTCTTGATCACCGAGGCCATGCCGGCGGCGGACTCGCAGTGGCCGAGGTTGCTCTTGACCGAGCCGAGCCGCAGCGGCCGGTCGGCGGCCCGGCCCGGGCCGAGCACCCGCCACGCCGCCCCGACCTCGATCGGGTCGCCGAGGGAGGTGCCGGTGCCGTGCGCCTCCAGGAAGTCCACCGCGGCGCCGGTCACGCCCGCGTCGGCGAGGGCGGCGGCGATGACCTGCTCCTGGGCCCGGCCGCTCGGCGCGGTCAGCCCGGAGGAGCTGCCGTCCTGGTTGACCGCGCTGCCCCGGACCAGGGCGAGCACGGCGTCGCCGTCCCGGTCGGCGTCGGCGAGTCGCTTGAGGACGAGCACCCCGCAGCCCTCGGAGCGGACGAACCCGTTGGCGTCGGCGGAGAAGGCCCGGCACCGCCCGTCCGGGGAGAGCATGTGCGCCCGGCTCACCGCCACCGAGGCCAGCGGGTCGACGATGACGTTCACCCCGCCGACGATCGCCGCGTCGACCTCCCCGGCGCGCAGCGCGCGGACGGCGAGGTGCAGGGCGACCAGCGAGGACGAGCAGGCGGTGTCCACGGCGAGCGCCGGTCCGGCCAGGCCCAGCACGTACGCCAGCCGGCCGGCGACGGCGTTGAGCGCGGTGCCGGTGCTGTAGTACGCGTCGAGCCGGTCCACCCCCGCGCCGGCCAGCACCCGGGCGTAGTCGCCGTTGCTCACCCCGACGAAGACCCCGGTACGGGTGCCGGCCAGCCCCTTCGGGTCGATCCCGGCGTCCTCCAGCGCGTGCCAGGCGCACTCCAGGAGCAGTCGCTGCTGCGGGTCGAGGTTCTCCGCCTCGCGGGTCGGCACGCCGAAGAACCCGGCGTCGAAGCGGGCCACGTCGCGCAGGAAGCCGCCCTGGTCGGTGGTGATCCGGGGACCGCTGTCCGGGTCGGCGGTGTGGAACATGCGGTGACTCCAGCGGTGCGCCGGCACCGGACCGACCGCGTCCCGGCCGGAGCGGAGCAGGTCCCACAGCTCCTCCACGGAGTCCGCGCCGGGGAAGCGACCGGCCATCCCGACGATCGCCGCCGGCCCGGCCGGGGACGCCGCCGACCCGGTCACCGTGGCGACCGGGGCGGCCGGCTCCCCCACCCGCGGGACGGCCGGCACGGGATCGATCGGGATGGCCGGAGACACGGGGCGCACCACGGCCGGTGCTTCGGGCGACGCCGGGTCGGCGGCGTGCACCCGGGCGTGGTCGGCCGGCGGTACGCCCACCGCCGGCCCGGCGCCGGCGGTCGGGCCGGCGCGCAGGGACAGCAGGTGCGCGGCGAACTGGCGCACGGTGGGGTGGTCGAAGACATCGGCCACCTGCAGCGGCACCTCGAACGCCTCGGCGAGCCGGCGGGCCAGGTCCACCGCCATGATGGAGTCCAGGCCGAGGTCGAAGAAGCCCGCGTCCTCCCGCACGACGTGGCCCTCCGGGTGCCCGAGCTGGGCGGCCAGCAGCCGGGCCACGTGGGCGCGGGCGGCGGCGGGGCGGGCGCCCACCGGCAGCGCGGTCAGCTCCGCCACCACCGACGGCTCCCGTTCGTCGACGGGCGCGGCCACCTCATCGGCCCCGGGCGTGGCCCCGGCGGGGGCGGGCACGGCGGCGAGCAGGCCGCGCGGGCGCAGCCCGCCCAGCACGCTGTCCAGCCGGGCCCGGTCCAGCGGGCAGGCGACCAGGTACCCCTCCGCTCCGGGCGTCTCGTCCCGCAGCGCCGCGCAACCGGTGGCCGGGTCCAGCGCGCCCACGCCGAGCCGGGCAAACCGGTCCCGGGAGTCGCCGTCGGCCATCCCGGACACCGCCCACGGCCCGTACGCGATGCTGACCGCCGGCAACCCGAGCGACCGGCGGTACGCGGCCAGGGCGTCCAGTCCGCCGTTCGCGGCGGCGTACGCGGCGTAGCCCTCGGTGCCCCAGAGCGCGGACACCGAGGAGACCAGCACGAAGAAGTCCAGCGGCAGGTCCCGGGTGAGCCGGTGCAGCCACCACGCGCCGCCCACCTTGGCCCGCAGGGCGGCGGCGATCAGCCCGGCGTCCAGTTCGCCGGCCGGTACCCGGGCGATGGTGCCGGCGGCGTGCAGCACCCCGGCCAGCGGCGGCATGCCGCGCAGCGCGTCGCTCACCTGCCGGCGGGAGTCGGCGGTGTCGCACCCACCGCCGACGTACCCGACCCCGATCCCCTCGTCGCGTAGCCGGGTGAGCAGGTCGCGCGCGGCCGGATCCAGGTCGGCCTCGGTGCGCCGGCCGACCAGCAGCAGCCGGCGGGCGCCCCGCCGGACCAGGTCGGCGACGAGTTCCCGGCCGACCGCGCCGAGCGCGCCGGTGACCAGGTAGGTGGCGTCGGGGCGGACCCGCAGGCCGGCCGGGACGGGGTCGGCGGTCCGGAGCCGGGCGGCGCGGAGCCGGCCGGCGCGCACCGCGACCAGGTCCTCCAGCACCGGGCCGGGCGGCGCGGTGAGCAGGTCCAGCGCGGCGGCCAGGTCGTCGGGGCCCGGCCGGGCGGGCAGGTCGAGCACAGCGCCGAAGGCGGCACCGAACTCCAGCCCCAGCACCGGGGCGAGGCCGTGCAGCGGCCCGTGGACGGTGGCGGTCACCTCGTCGGTCGGCCCGGTACGGCGGACGCCCCGGGTGAGCAGCACCGCCCGACGGCCGTCGGCCCCGGCCAGGGCGGCCACCGCCGTGGTCACCGCGGCGACGGTGGTCGCCGCCCGGTCGACCGGGTCGGTGGCGGGCCGGTCCGGATCGGCGGCGGCCGGGTCGCCGCCGGCGCTCTCCTCGTCGAGCCCGGTGAGGTGCGGATCGTCGGCGGCGAAGTCGCTGAGGACGAGGTGCGCGGCCGGGACGAGCACGAGGGTCCCGTCGGGATGGTCGGCCCAGAACGCGGTCCACTCCCCCGGGTCGCCGGGCAGCGCGCCCGCCCGCCAGCCGGGTGGGGTGGCGGCCGGCTGCGGCGTGAGCAGCGTGCCGGTGAGCCCGCGGGCCGCCGCGGTGGCGGCCAGTTCCGCCACGAGCGCGGTGTCGTCGCCGGCCAGGACCAGCGGGCCGGGGTCGGGGTCCGGGGCCGGCCGGTCCAGCTCGGTCCAGGCCACCTCGTGGGTGTGCGCCGCGGTTCGGGGTTCGTCGGCTTCCCCGCCGGTGGGCCACTCCGGGGCGTGCCGGCGGCGCTGCCACGGATAGCCCGGCAGGTCGAGCACGGCCCGCTGGGCCGACGCGGCGGCGAGCACGGCCGGGTCGACCTCGACCGCCGGTCCGCCACCGGCCAGCGCGGCGAGGCCCGCGGCGGCGGCCGCCGGGTCGGCGGCGGCGATCCAGGCGGCGACCGGCAGCCGGCTGCGCCCGGCGTTGGCGGTGGCGGCGAAGGCCGGATAGTCCTCCGGCGACAGTCCCCGCACCCGCTGGGCGTACGCGGCGGCCAGCTCGCGCAGCGCCTCCGGGGTGCGTGCGGAGACCACGAAACCGGTCACCGGGCCGGCGGGCGCGGCCGGCCGCTCGGCCAGTTCGTCCGGCTCGACCGCGCCGATGATCAGGTGGGCGTTGGTGCCGCTCATCCCGAACGAGCTGACCCCGGCCAGCCGACCGGCGTCCTCGGCCCAGTCGACCAGCCGGTCCGGCACCACCATCCCGGTGCCGGCGAGGTCGATGCGCGGGTTGAGGGTACGCAGGTGCACCACCGGCGGCACCTGGCGGCGCTGCACGCAGAGCACCGCCTTGACCAGGCCGGCCACCCCGGCCGCGGCCTCCAGGTGCCCGAGGTTGGTCTTCACCGAGCCGACCGCGAGGGGCGCGCCGTCGTTGCGCCGGCCGAGCACGGTGGCCAGCGCCTCCAGCTCGATCGGGTCGCCGAGTGCGGTGCCGGTGCCGTGCGCCTCCACGTACCCGACGTCCGCCGGCCGGGCGCCGGCCCCGGCCAGGGCCGCCTCGATGAGCGCCACCTGGGAGAGCACGTTCGGCGCGGTGAAGCCACTGGAGCGGCCGTCCTGGTTGACCGCGCTGCCCCGGATCACCGCGTGGATCCGGTCGCCGTCGCGGACCGCGCGAGCGAGCGGCTTGAGCACCAGCGCGCCGGCGCCCTCGCCCCGGGTGAAACCGTTCGCCCGGGCGTCGAACGCCTTGCACAGGCCGTCCGGGGCGAGCGAGCGGGTCTGCACGACCAGCCGGGTGGAGCGGGGCGACATGATCAGGTTGACGCCCGCCGCGACGGCCACCTCGCACTCGCCCCGGCGCAGCGCCTGCACCGCGAGGTGCACCGCGACCAGTGAGGACGAGCAGGCCGTGTCGACCGCCATGGCCGGGCCGGTCAGGCCCAGGCTGTACGCGAGCCGGCCGGCGGCGAAGCAGTGCCCGTTGCCGGTGGCCCAGTAGGCGTCCGGCTCGCCGGGGAGCCAGTCCCGGTAGTCCTGGCCGGTGATGCCGACGTACAGCCCGGCGGGGCGGCCGACGAGCCGGTCGGCGGGGACGGCGGCGTTCTCCAGCGCCTCCCAGGCGACCTCGAGCAGGAGCCGGTGCTGCGGGTCGAGGGCCCGGGCCTCGCGCGGACTGATGCCGAAGAAGTCGGCGTCGAAGTCGAGCACCTCGTCGAGGAAGCCGCCGCGCTGCGGCAGCTGCGCCCACTCGGCGGCGAACGGGCCCTGCCGGGCCGCGGGCATCGGCCCGACCAGGTCCCGGCCGGCGGCCAGCGCGTCCCAGTACGCGTCGGTGTCGTCGATCCCGCCGGGCAGCCGCAGGCCGATCCCGACGATCGCGACGGGCTGGTCGCCGCCCTGCTCGTCCAGCTTGCGGCGCAGCGTCCGGATGGTGGCCAGGGCCCGCTTGAGCTGGGCGTCCTGCCGCTTGGCGGCGGCGTTGTCGGTGTCGTCCATGACCTCGGTTCCTCGGGGCGCGGATGCGGTCGGTCGGGCGGTGCGGCGGGTCAGCCGGTGGCGCTCGGCACGGCCGGCTCGGTGCCCGCCCCGTCGGGCTCGGCCGGCTCGGCGGTCGGCGGTTCGGCGGTGCGGGCGAGCTGCTCGCAGAGGGCGCCGGCCAGGGCGCGGGCGCTGCCGTACGTCCACAGCAGGGTGGGCGACAACCGCAGCCCGAACGCCTGCTCCAGCCGGTTGCGCAGTTCCAGGCCCATCAGCGAGTCGAGGCCGAGGTCCTTGAACGGGGTCTCCCGGTCGACCCGTTCGGTGTCCAGTCGCAGCACCCGGCCGGCCAGCTCGCGCACCTTCGCCTCGGCCAGGGCGGCGCGTTCGGCGGCCGGGGTCTGGAGCAGGGTGCCCCGGAAGCCGTGCGCGGGACCGGCGGCCTCGCCGTCGCGGGCCGCCGCGCGCAGCCACTGCCAGCTCGGCAGGGCGGCGGTGTCCGGGTACGCGTCGAACCAGCGGCGCAGGTTCAGCGGCACGTACCCGACCACCGGCTCGTCGCGGCCGAGCATCCGCACCAGCGCCGGCCACGCCTCGGTGGTCGGGAAGCTCTCCATCCCCCGCTCGGCCAGCCGGGCGCCCCGGTTCTCGTCGGCCGCGGCGAGGCCGACGTCGCCGAACGGGCCCCACTGCACGCTGAGCGCGGGCCGGCCGGCGCGCCGCCGCGCCTCGGCGAACGCGTCCAGGTACGCGTTCGCCGCCCCGTACGCGGCCTGGCCGGCGTTGCCGATCAGCGCGGCGGCCGAGGAGAAGAGCACGAACAGGTCCAGCGGGTCGTCGACGGTGACCGCCTCCAGGGCGAGCGCGCCGTCCACCTTGGGCGCCAGCACCCGGGCCACCTGCCCGTCGGTGAGGGTGCCGACGGTGGCGTCGTCGAGCAGGCCGGCGGCGTGGAACACACCGCGCACCGGCGGCAGTCCGGCGCGTACCCCGGCCAGCGCCCGGCGCAGCGCGGCCTCGTCCGCCACGTCGCAGCGCAGCACCTCGACGGCGGTGGTGCGGCGCAGCGCCGCCACCCGGGCCTGCGCGGCGGCGTCGGGCTCGGAGCGGCCGAACAGCACCAGCCCGCCGGCGCCGTGCCCGGCGAGGAACTCGGCCAGCGCCAGGCCGAGCGCGCCGAGGCCGCCGCTGATCAGGTACGTCCCGTCCCGGAACCGCCCCTCGGGCAGCGGCACCGCGGTGACCGTGTCGACGGTGGTCGGGTCGGCCACCACCAGCTTGCCGACGTGCGTGCCGTGGGACATCTCGCGCAGCGCCTCGGCCGCCTCGGCGTACCCGAAGACGCGGGTGGGCAGCGGCGGGAGGCTGCCGTCGGCGACCCGCTGCCACACCTCGGCGAAGAGCCGGGCGAAGCGGTCGGGTCGCCGGTCCATCAGGCCGGCGAGGTCGACGGCGGCGAGGGTGATGCCCTTGCGGAAGGCGTCCAGGCCGATCGGCCGCCCGGCGTAGATGTCCTTCTTGCCGATCTCGATGAACCGGCCGTCCTCGGCGAGCGCGTCCAGGCCGAGCGGGATCGCCGCGCCGGTCAGCGAGTTGAGCACGACGTCCACGCCCCGCCCGCCGGTCGCGGCCCGGACCTGGGCGGCCCAGCCCAGGTCGCGGGAGTCGAAGACGTCGGTGACGCCGAGCGTGCGCAGGTGCGCGCGTTTGGCCTCGCTGCCGGCGGTGGCGACGACCCGGGCGCCGAGGGCGCGGGCCACCTGCACGGCGGCCAGGCCGACGCCGCCGGCGGCGGAGTGCACCAGCACGGTCTCGCCGGGGGCGAGGCGGCCGAGGTCGGTCAGGGCGTACCAGGCGGTGGCGTAGACCAGCGGGAGGGCGGCGGCGTCGGTGTCGGCGAGCGCCGCGGGGATCGGTCGGGTGTGCCCGGCCCGGACGGTGACGTGGCTGGCCAGCGCGCCGAAGGCGCAGGCGACCACGCGGTCGCCGGGGCGGGGCTCGCTGACCCCGTCGCCGACCGCGACGACCCGGCCGGCGCACTCGCCGCCGAGCAGCTCGGCCCCGCCCGACGGGTCGGGGTACGTGCCGACGGCCTTCATCACGTCGATGAAGTTGAGCCCGGTGGCGCTGACCTCCACCTCCACCTCGCCCGGCCCGGGGGCGCGCCGGGCCAGCGGGACCGGCACCACGCCCTCCCAGCGGCCCGGTCGGATCGGGACGACCCGGAACGGCTGCGCGGCGGTACGCGGGACGGGCAGCTCGGCGGCGTCGTCCTCGGGCAGCTCGCCGCGGGCCAGCCGGCCGACCCGGCGGCCGTCGGCGCGCAGCACCACCTGGTCGTCCTCCCCGCCGAGCAGTTCGGCGGCGCACCGGGGGGACCGGTCCGGATCGGCCGGGTCCACGTCGATCACCCGGGGGTCGAGTTCGCCGTGTTCCCGGCGCAGCGCCCGCAGGTAGCCCCAGTAGAGGGCCGCGCCCGGGTCGGGTCGGTCGGCCGGCGTGACGGCCTGGGCCCGGGTGGTGACCACGGCGAGTCGGGGTGGGACGCTCCGGCCGGCGCAGGCGCGGGCCACGGCGGTGAGCCGGAGCAGGTTCTGGCGCTGCGCGCCGAGCCCGGCGTCGCCGTCCGGGGCGACGAAGACCACCCCGGCGGCCTCCGCGCGGGGATCGGTGGCGAGCAGGTCGTTGCCGTCGTCCACGGCGTCGGCACCGGCGGCCCGCAGCGCGGTGACCAGTTCGCCGCGGGGGGCCGGGCCGCAGACCAGCCAGCGACCGGGGTGCGCCGGCACGGCCGGCGGCTCGGCGGGTGTCCAGGCGAGGCGGTGCAGCCGGTCCGCGTCGTCGGTGCCGCCGGTGGTGGCCGGCAGCGGCCGCAGGCGCAGTCCGCGCAGGGTCAGCACGGGCCGCCGCCCGGCGTCGAGGACGTGCACGTCGTAGTGCTCGGCGTCGTGCCGGATCACGTGCGACCAGACGGTGGTCGGCGGCTCGTCGAGGTCGGTGTGCAGCAGGACCCGGTCGACGGCGACCGGCACGACGGCGTCGTCGCCGGGGCAGAGCGCGAGCGCCACCTGGAGGGCGCCGTCGGCGAGCGCGGGGTGCAGGGTGTGCGGCCGGTTGCCGGCGCGCAGCCGGTCGGGCAGGACCACCTCGCCGACCGCCTCCGCGCCGTCCGGGTGCACCCGGAGCGTCCGGATCGGACGGAACGCCGGGCCGTAGCGGAGCCCGCGACCGGCCCACTCCTGGTAGAAGGCGTCCGGGTCGGCCGGCTCCGCCGGCTCGGCCCAGTCGGGGAAGCCGGGGGCCGGGCCGTCGGCCGCCCGGTAGGAGACCCGGCCGCCGGCCGCGGCGGTCCAGCCCGCCGCGCCGTCGGGCAGGTGCAGCAGGCGTACGCTGCCGCCCTCGGTGACGTCGTCGCGCCACTCCACGGTCAGCCGCACGTCGTCGCCGGCGAAGGTGACCTCGCGGTCGAAGGTCACCTCGTCGAGGCGGCCGGGCCGGCCGCCGGTGCGCGCCCGCGCGGCCAGCAGGAGCAGGCCGAGCATGGCGGCGCCGGGCAGCACCACGGCGTCGTGCACCCGGTGGTCGGCCAGCCAGGGCTGCTCGGCCAGCGTCAGCCCGACCGGCGCGTGCCAGGTGTCCACCTGCCCGGGCGCCGGGGTCAGCGTCACCTCGAAGCCGCGGCCCCCGGTGCGCCGGGGGCGCGCGGCCGGCCAGTACTTCTCCGGCCGCAGCGGGTAGCCCGGCAGGTCCACCCGGCGGCCCCGGGGCAGCCCGCCGAACGGGCCCAGTCCGGCCACGTACGCCCGGGCCAGGGCGCGGGCCATGTCCTCGGCGCCGCCCTGGTCCCGGCGCAGCGTGGAGAGCACCGCGACCGGTTCGGCGCGCTCGGCGGCGAGCTGTTCGACGGCCGGGGTGAGCACCGGGTGCGGGCTGATCTCGACGACGTGGGTGACGCCGTCGTCGAAGGCCTGCCGCATGGCGTCGGCGAAGAGCACCGGCCGGCAGAGGTTCTCCACCCAGTACGACGCGTCGAGCTCGGGGCCGCCGAGCAGTCCGACCCGGACGGTGGAGAGCAGCGGCACGCCGCCGGTGGTCGGGCGGACCGGCGCCAGCGCGGTCAGCAGGTCGTCGCGGAGCGCCTCCATGTGCGGGCTGTGCGAGGCGTAGTCCACGTTGACCAGGCGGCAGAAGACCTCCTCGGCCTCCAGCAGCTCCTTGAGGGTGAGCACGTCGTCCCGGTCGCCGGAGAGCACACAGGACCGGGGGCCGTTGTGCACGGCCAGGGCCACCGTCTCCTCGAAGCCCTGCAGCGCCTCCCGGGCGCCGTCCCGGTCCAGGTCCACGGCGAGCATCAGGCCCCGCCCGGAGGCCCGCCGGGCGATGGCGCTGCGCCGGGCCATCAGCAGGGCGGCGTCGGCGTAGGTGAGCGCGCCGGCCAGGGTGGCCGCGGTGATCTCGCCCTGGCTGTGGCCGAGCACCAGGTCCGGGTGCACGCCGTTGGCCCGCCACAGCTCGGCCAGGCCGAGCGACATCGCCCAGAGGGTCGGCTGGAGCATGTCGATCCGGGTGGTCCACTCGTCGCCCGCCTCGTCGGCGATGACCGCGGTGAGGTCCCAGGAGACGTGCGGGCGCAGCGCCTCGGCGCACTGGCGCACCACGTCGGCGAAGACCGGGCTGCGCTTGTAGAGCTCCCGGCCCATCCCCCGCCACTGGGAGCCCTGACCGGGGAAGACGAACGCGGTACGCCGGTGCGGGACGGCCCGGCCGGTGGGCAGGTCGGGGTCCGCGGGCGCGTCCGGGCCGGCGGCGGCGAGCCGGGCCAGCCCGTCGCGGAGCGCGGCCGGCCGGTCGGCGACCACGGCCGCGCGTACCGGGAAGTGGTCGCGGTGCCAGGCGAGGGTGCCCGCGACGGCGGTCAGGTCGGTCTCCGGCTCCGGCTCCGCCGTCCGCCCGGCGAGGTCGCCGGCGAGCGCGGCGAGCGCGGCCGGCTGGCGGGCGGAGAGCGGCACCACGGCGGGCAGGCCGGTGTCCGGGGGGTCGGCGGCCGGCTCGGCGGCCGGCGTGGGGGCCGGGCCGACGACCACGTGGGCGTTGGTGCCGCCCCAGCCGAAGGAGTTGACGCCGAGGTAGACCGGTTCGTCGGCGGGGAGCGGCAGCGGCTCGCGCACCACGGTGACGTTGAGCCGGTCGAACGGGATCTCCGGGTTGAGCGTGGCGGAGTGCAGGCTCGGTGGCACGGTGCGGTGCCGCAGCGCGAGCAGGACCTTGAACAGGCCGGCCATCCCGGCCGCGGCCTCCAGGTGGCCGATGTTGGTCTTCACCGAACCGATCGGCAGCGGCCCGACGGTGCGGGCCGCGCCGAGCACCTCGCCGATGGCGCCGGCCTCGATCGGGTCGCCCCGGCCGGTGCCGGTGCCGTGCGCCTCGACATAGCCGAGCCGGTCCAGCGGCACGGCGCCGTCGCCGTACGCCAGGCGGAGCAGTTCGCGCTGCCCGTCCGGGCTGGGGGTGACCAGGCTCTCCCCGCCGCCGTCGTTGTTGACCACCGACCGGACCAGCACGCCGTGCACCCGGTCGCCGTCGCGCAGCGCCCGGTCGAGCCGCTTCACCAGGACGGCGGCCACCCCCTCGCCGCGGACGAAACCGTCGGCCTCGGCCGCGAAGGCGGCGCACCGGCCGTTCGGGGAGAGGCCGCCGAAGTGGGTCAGGCCGATGGAGACGTCGGGGGCGAGGATCAGGTTCACCCCGCCGACGACCGCGGCGTCGATCTCCCCGGCGCGCAGCGCCTGCGCGGCCAGGTGCAGGGCCACCAGCGACGACGAGCAGCCGGTTTCCACGGTCAGGCTGGGGCCGCGCAGCTTCAGGGCGTACGACACCCGGGCGGCGATCACGTCGAGGGCGTTGCCGACCAGGCTGTGCTGGCTGGTCGGGGCGCCGCGCTCGCGGCGGGCGAGCTCGTAGTCGTGCCAGGACGCGCCGACGTAGACGCCGGTGCGGGTGCCGGCCAGGCCGGCCGCCGGCTGCCCGGCGTCCTCCAGCGCCCGCCAGGTCACCTCGAGCATGAGCCGCTGCTGCGGGTCGATGTCCTCGGCCTCGCGGGGGGAGATGCCGAAGAAGGCGGCGTCGAATCCGTCCACGCCGTCGAGGAAGCCGCCCACGGCCTGGATCTCGCGCTCCGGGTCGAGCTGCGCGGTGGCGTCCCAGCGCTGCGCCGGTACGCCGACGATGGCGTCGCCGCGTCCGGTCAGGAGTCGCCACAGGGCCTGCGGATCGTCGGCGCCGGGAAACCGCCCGGCCATGCCGACGATCGCGATCTGGTCTGCCGTGTCGAAGTCTGCCATCGCGTCCATTCACTGCCTTTTCGTCGACGCCGACTGCGGCGGGAGAATGCAGAAATTGCGGTTACGACCGGTCGTCGCCCGGCGGTGTGGAAATTCCACGGGTGCGGGCGAAATTGTCGCCGCCCACCAGAATCTACGCGGGCGGCGAATGGGCGGTAACCCCGATTCGATCCATCCGTACCCGAGGCCGACCCCTATCGCGGCGACCCCACTGGCAGTGAAAGAGGCCAATGTGGAGTGACCCCGCACACACGTCGGCGGCGGCCCCGGTGGGTGACACCGGGACCGCCGCCGTACGGGTAGGGGGTGCGGTCAGGGGCGCAGCCGCATCCGGACCAGGCCGGCCGTGGCCCGGCTCATCATGGCACCGATCTCCTCCGGTGCCTTGCGCCGGCTCCACACCGCGTTGCGGGCCATCTTGGACGGGGAGGCGCTGAAGCAACGGTTAACGGGGTCGCCGAAGCCGAACGACGGCGGCAGGTAGTCGGCCGAGGCGATCATGGCGAAGATCTGCGCGGCGCCGTCCTTCGGGGACAGCGTGCCGGCCTCCACCGCCTGGCAGGTCTGCCGGGTGAAGAAGCCCAACTCGCTGAACTTCTCGCTGACCGGGAACGGTGAGCCGGGGTGCCGGCTGTCCTCCAGGGCGAGGAAAACCTTGTCGTCACCGCTGCGGGAATAGCGGAAGTAGGCGTCCTCGATGACGACATTCCCGAGCATGGTGCCGAGCTGCCACGTGCGGTTGACCGCATTCCACAATTCGTAGTCCCGGAAGGCGACGAACGAGCTGTAGACGAGGTCGTCGTGGAAGTCGAACAGGCCCTGCTGGAGCGTCTCCAGATACTCGAACCGCTCGGTCGACCAGTTTCCGTCCCGGGCGGCGGCGATCAACCGCCACGCCATGATGTTGATCAGTTCGAGGGTGTTCGTCATGCCGCGCGAGTAGAGCGGGTCGATGAAACCGGCGGCGTGCGAGGTCAGGCAGAACCGGTCACCCACGATCTGCTTCGCCGAGTACTGCAACCGGCCGGTGGAGACCCACGGCCGGACCGGCTTGGCGTCCTCGAACTGCCAGGCGATGTCCGGGAAGCGGTTCAGGAACTGCCGGAACTCCTCCTCCGGCGGCAGGTCGGTCTTCGGGTGCACCCGCGGGTCGAGGGTCAGTCCGACGCTCACCAGCGGGTTGAGCGAGTCCGGGTGGTTGTCGAAGGGGATCACCCACATCCAGCCGCCGTCGAACACGTGGTGCAGCGTGCCGTGGTGCCACGGGTTCGGCTGGCCGTGGCCGCGCGCGGCGGCTGGCGACTTGTCGTACGGGCGGACCCCGATGAGGTGCGTGAAGACGCTGCGCGAGTGCGTCCGGGCCCGAGTGGGCACCTCGCGCAGCTCGAACTTGTCGGCCAGCGGCGAGCGGAACCCGCCGGCGTCGACCACGTAGCTGGCCCGGAACTCCTCGCCCCGGTCCGAGCGCAGCACCGCGCCCTCGTCCGGGTCGATCTCCACGTCGACGATTCGGGTGTTCAGCCGGGTGTGCGCGCCGTACTTCACCGCGACCTGGAACAGGTACGTGTCGACGTCCTGGCGGAACAGGTGCGACTCGGTCCGCAGCATCGACGGGACGACCAGCTGGTTGACCTCCCCCGGGTCCTGCGGGGCCCCCTCCCGGTGGTAGATGAAGCCGAAGTTCTGCTTGCGGCCGCAGTTGCGGGAGACGTGCTTCTGCACGCCACGGAAGCTGGACAGCGGCTTGATCTCCGGCACGCCGTACCGGTCCGCGATGATCCGGGTCATCCCGGACGTGAAGGGGATGGTGGACTCCCCGATCGCGAACCGTGGGTGGGCGCCGGCGTCCAGCAGCAGCACCTTGACACCGTTGCGGGCCAGTACCGCACCGAGCATGCCGCCAGCGATACCACTGCCGAGGATCGCCACGTCGTACCGGTCGTCACGTCCCGATCCGGAGCTGTCGAGCGGCAATCTTCTCACCTCCTTCTCGTCGGGAAACGGTGTGCGGGGGCGCGACGGCCGGCGGGCCTCATCCCGCCACCGCCATGTCCAGCACGATCTCTTCGGGCAGGTCCGCCCGGGTCTTGACGCCGAGCTTGCGGAAGGTCCGGGTCAGGTGCTGCTCCACGGTGCTGACCGTGATGCACAGCCGACGGGAGATCTCCCGGTTGGTGTGGCCGCGCGCGGCCAGCGCCGCCACCCGGCGCTCCGCGCCGGACAGCAGCGACAGCGCGGCCACCCGGCTCACCTGCTCGGCCGGGTCGGCCGGCTCGGGCCGGGCCGGGCCGGCCTCCAGCGGCAGCCGGCGCAGGATCGGCCGGGCGCCGCACGACCGGGCCAGCCGGGCCGCCGTCTCCACCAGCGGCCGGGCGCGCGCCGGGCGGCCGGCCTGGTAGTGCAGGCAACCCAGGTCGCCGAGCGCCTGGGCCAGCTGGGCCTGGTCGCCGCAGCCGCGGAGCACCTCGACCGCCTCGGTGAGCAGGTCGGCCCGCTCCCCGGGCGGGCTGACCGCGGCCAGCACCCGCAACGACATGCCGCGGGTCCGGGACGCCCGGGGTCCGACCAGGGCCAGCTGTTCCCGGGCGAGGGCCCGGGCCCGCGCCACATCGCCGGCGAGCAGGTACGCCTGGGCGGCCTCGGCCCGCCACGGCACCAGCGCGGGCCGGTCGAAGCCCCAGGAGGTCATCAGCTGCCCGCAGGTGGTCAGGTCGTTGAGCGCCGCGTGCGGCCGGCCGTTCTCCAGCTGGAAGCGCCCCCGGGCGTGCAGGTAGTAGAGGCCGAACCGGCTCTTGAACATGCCCTCCGGCACCGGCATCTCCAGGTACGTCGACGCCGCCTCGTGGTCGCCGGTGTCCGTGGCGGCCTGCACCAGGTTGGCCAGCGGCCCGCCGATGCAGACGCCCCAGCTCTCCAGCGGCACCTGCTTGAGCGCCGCCTCGGCGAGCTGCCGGGCCAGCAGGGGGTTGCCCTGCCGCAGCGCGATGCTGGCGCGCAGCGAGGCGAACTCCGCCTCCCAGAGCGGCACCTGCCAGGCCCGCGCCTCGGCCAGCCAGTGGTCGCACCAGCTCGCCGCGGCGGGCAGCCGGTCGGCGAACTGGAGGGTGGCCACCGCGCACATCAGCGCTTCCTGGGTCTTCTTGGTCAGCCGCATGGCCCGCATGCAGGCCTCCGCGTCGGCCACCGCCTCGTCCTCGTCGCCGCCGGCGAGCAGCGACGACAGCGCCGCGGCGCTGCGTACCCGGGGGTCCCGGGTGGGGCGGGCGGGGGTGCGTTCCGGGCGCAGCCGGCCGGAGACCAGCGCCGGGTATGAGGCGGCGAGGATCTCCCGGGTCGCGCGCAGCTCCGCCGAGCCGGTCGGGTCGTGCTCGTCGGCGCGGGCGACGATGCGTTCGATCGCCTCCGCCGCCTCCTCGAAGCGGCCGTGCCAGAGCAGGTACTTCGCCAGCATCAGCGCGTGCCGGTCGCCGAGCCGCCCCTCCCGCAGCGCCTCGGCCAGCTCGCCGAGGTGCCGGACGCTCATCGAGGGGTTCAGCAGCCAGGCGGCGCTGGTCAGCAGCGCCTTCAGCGGGACGCGCAGGCTCTCGTCGGTGCAGATCCGCAGCGCCACCTCGACGCAGGCGTACGCGTCGGCGGCCCGGTTCTCCACCAGGTGCCGCTCGGCCGCGGCGCGCAGCACCGGCAGCGCCCAGTCGGGCAGTGTCCGGTCGGCGGCGACCAGGTGGCGGGCCACCCGGGTCGGCGGCGCTCCGTCGGAGTAGAGCAGTTCGGCGGTCCGCCGGTGCAGCCGGGTGCGTTCGTGCGCCGGGACGCTGGCCCGCAGCGCGGCGGTGGCGGCCGGATGCCGCAGCGCTCCGCCGTCCAGCAGGCCGGCGGCGTCCAGCGCGTCCAACCCGCGCTGCACCGTGGCCGCCTCCTCGTCGTCGAGCAGGCGCACCGCCAGCGCGGCACTGCCGGTGCCCTCGTCGAGCACGGCGAGCGCCTGGGCCACCCGCATCAGCACCGGCCGGCCCCGCAGCACGCAGCTGAGCACCGCGTCCCCGTACGCCTCGCCGACCCGCAGCCGACCCGCGGCGGCCGGCGGCCGGTCGCCGTTGCGGTGGTCCTCGACGAGCGCCCGGACCAGCAGCGGATTCCCCGCGCTGACGTGGTGGACCTCGCCGGCCAGCGCGGCGGCGGTGTCCGGGTCGAGGTGCCGGCGCAGCACGGTGGCGACCCCGGCCGGCGAGAGCCGCGGCAGCGGGATCCGGCGGTAGCTGGGCAGCCGCAGCAGCTCGGCACGTAGTCGCGGGTTGGTCGGCCGGGAGAGCACGCACTCGGCGACGACCACCGCGACCCTGGTGTTGCGCAGCCGGCCGAGCAGCTGGATCAGCCAGTGCTGGGAGATCGCGTCGGCGAACTGCACGTCGTCGACGCAGATGAGCACCGGCATCCGCTCGGCGACCTGGAGCACCTCGGTGCAGAGCTGGTGCAGGGCGGCGGTGGCCCCCGCGTCGAGGGTGCGCGGCTCGGCCTCCGGGACCGGGCCGGCGGCGCCGAGCCCGTCGAGCAGCTCACCGATCCGGCCCGGCGACGCCCCGGGCAGCTCGGCGTAGCGGAGCAGCTGGCCGAGGACGCCGCCGGGCGACTCCCGTTCGGCCCAGCAGCCCACCGCGGCGAGCACCGCGAAGCCGTCCGCCTCGGCCCGCCCGCGCACGGCGTCGAGCAGTTCCGACTTTCCGCAGCCGATGCCGCCACTGACCAGTACGGCGCCGCCGCTGCCCGCGGCGGAGGCGGTCAGGACCTCCGCCAGCGTGGCCAGCTCCGATCCACGTTCGACGAGGTTCATCTGTTTCTCCTCCTAAGCCGACGACCGGGCCGCCGGCACCAGGGCCGGCCCCCTTGCCGAGGCGGTGATCTCCACCGGCCGGCGGTAGATCCAGGCGAGCATCGGGCCGGTCATCGCCGTGGTGACCAGCGCCATGACGACCATCAGCGAGTAGAGGGAGCCGTCGAGCAGGCCGATCCGAAGCCCGACGCCCAGGATGATCAGTTCGGTGAGCCCGCGGGTGTTCAGCAACGTGCCCAGCGCCAGCGACGCGCGGGCGGGTACGCCCTGGACCCGCGCGGCCAGGTAGGTGCCGCCGAGCTTGCCGGCGACGGCGACCAGCAGGATCGCGCCGAAGTCCAGCAGCCCGCCCAGGCCGATCCCGCCGAGGTCCACCTTGAACCCGGCGACCACGAAGTAGACCGGGAGCAGGAGGGCGGTGAGCTGGCCGGTCTGGCGTTGGATGGACTCACTGCGCGGTTCCGCGGCACCGGTCGGCATCACCAGGCCGAACAGGAACGCGCCGAAGATGAAGTGCATGCCCATCGCCTCGGTGGCCGCGGCCGAGAGCAGGGCGCCGCTGAGCAGCGCGGCCAGCCGCGGGACGCTGAGCGGGCCGCCCGGATCGCCGCCGTTGACCAGCCGGCGCAGCAGTGGCCGGACGGCGAGGAACATCACCGCCACGTACGGCAGGAGCAGCAGGACCCGCCATTGCCCGTCCTCGCCGCCGATGGCGGCCTGCACGGCGGCCAGGGCCACCCAGGCCACCACGTCGACCACGGCGGCGGCCGCCAGGGCGAAGGCGCCCACGCCGGTCCGGGCCAGTCCCCGGTCGGCGATGATCCGGGCGAGCACCGGGAACGCGGTCACCGACACCGACAGCCCGACGAAGACCACGAACGCGACGGCGTCGCCGTGACCGTGGCCGCGCCACAGGTACCAGCCGAGCCCGAGCCCCAGGACGAACGGCAGCAGGGTGGAGCCGGCCGCCACCACGGCGGTGTTCCGTCCCTTGCCGCGCAGCACGCCGCGCTCCAGCTCGAGGCCGACCACGAACATGAACAGGGCCACCCCGACGTCCGCCATGCCGGAGAGCAGCGGCCGGACGGCTGCCGGGAACAGGTTCGCGGCGATCCAGCCGTCGAACAGGGTCGGCCCGAGCAGGATGCCGGCGAAGATCTCACCGATCACCGGCGGCTGCCCCAGCCGGACGGCGAGCACGCCGAACCCGCGGGCGAGCAGCAGGATCAGCGCCAGGTCGACAAACAACATCTGGACGGTGTGGCTGGTCATCGGGCCCCATTCGACGTCGGTGCGGCGCCACGCGGCAGCCGCCGGAGCGGCTGCCGCGTGGGTGGGTCAGGCTCCGACCGCGGCGGTTTCCGCGCGCTCGGCGATGAGGTCGTCCACGTTGATGTTGAACAGCGGGTGACGGCCGCTGAGGCCGGAGACCAGGGTGACGAAGTCCTCCCGCGGGTCGCGCTCGCGCGACGGGTCGACGATCGTCTGGGCCTGCTCCCAGTAGAACTCCTTGTACTTCGTGCGGTCGTAGAACTTCCCGACGAAGGTGCGGATCTCGTCGAAGAAGGCCCGGTACGCGGTCGCGTACCGCTCCAGCGCGGCGTCCTCGATCTCCGGGTGCTCCAGCACCTTGTCGAGGATCTTCGACAGGGCGCTGCCGGCCAGGGTGGCCAGCGCGACGCCGGTGGAGAAGAGCGGGTCGACGAACGCGGCGGCGTCGCCGACCAGCACCCAACCCGGGCCGTAGAACCGGTCGCAGGTGTACGACCAGTCGCGGGCCGAGCGGAAGCCGCTGGACTGGCGGGCGTTCTTGAGCAGCTCCTTGAGCTGGCTGGAACGGGCGAGCTGGGCCCGGAACAGGTCCTCCAGCGACTCGTCGGAGGCGGCCGCCGCCGCGGAGGCGGTGACGTAGCCGACGCTCATCGTGCCCTTGTCGATCGGGATGCCCCAGAACCAGCCACCCTCCAGGCCCTCGATGAGGATGTTGGTGTACTCGTCGCCGGGGAGCCGGTCGGCGTTGTCGAAGTACGTCCAGACCGCGACGTTGCGCATGTCCTCGTGCCAGTTGACGTTGCTGAGCTTGCGGCCCAGCACGCGGGCCTGGCCGGAGGCGTCGACCACCAGCTTGGCCCGGGCCTCCTGGACCTCCTCGGACCCGCGGATCGTGTAGCGGACGCCGACGATCCGGCCGTCCTCCTCGATGGCCTCCTTGACGGTGGCCTCCTCGATGACGTGCGTGCCGAGCTCGCGCGACCGGTCGAGGATCATCGAGTCCAGGTCCGCGCGGCGGACGTGGTACGAGTAGCTGTAGGGGCCGCCCTCGATGAACGAGAAGCCCCACGGGATCTTCTGAGCCCCCCACACCAGGGTGCCGCCGTGCTTCTTCTCGAACCCGCGCTGCTCCATCCGGTCGAGGAGCTTCAGCTCCTCCATCGGCCGCATGAAGCCCGGGATGAGGGACTCCCCGATGTGGTAGCGGGGGAAGCGCTCGCGGTCCAGCACGAGGACCCGCCGGCCGCGCTCGCTCAGCAGCGCTGACAGCGTGGCGCCAGCGGGGCCGCCACCGATGACGACGACGTCGAAGTCGTCTGGGATGCCGTAGAGATTGGACGACATTCGCAACTCTCCCTTGATCGGGCCACGAAAGGGGCGCGCGACCCGGGCGGACCGATGTCTGACGACCGGCCCCGCGCGGTCCGACGAGCGGGTCCCAGGTGCGCCACGCCAGTCTGCGCAGACCGTTCTGCAGACCCTCTGGACGCGGTCTTAAGGGGTTCCCCAGTCCGGCCGGACGCCGGCGGCGGCGCGGCGGCGCACCGGCCGCCGGGCAGCTCAGACAAGGATTGGCCGGCCGTCCCTAGTGGACACAGAGTCGTGGAGCTGACTCACCGGCCATCCCGCCGACGGGACCCGCGGCACGAGCCGCACGTTGCATTCCGCACCCTGCGCGGCGCGCCCCGCGATCCACCCGCTGATCCGCCCGGACCCTTCTCCACCCGCCGCGCCGGGGATGTCGCTGCCTCCGCGAGCCCGTGCCTCAGCCACGCCGATCGCCGCGAACAGCGGCATCGCGACGCTCCGAGGCACCGAACTGCCGCAGCCCGGGGCGAAATCACCCCCGGCCCGGCCGGTGCCCGCCCAGCGCGACCGGGTGGTGGGCGGAGGGTGGGGGTGGTACCGGGGTGGCCGAGGTCAGGCGGGCTGGTCCGCGCCGGCCGGGGCCGGACGCCGTGCCGCCGGGGCCCGGCCACCGGCGGGCGGCCCGAACCGGCCGGTCGCGGCGAGCCCGGCCGCGAGCAGTGCCAGCCCGACCCCGAGCAGCGCCGCCGCGTGCAGGCCGTCGACGTAGGCCAGTCGAGCGCTGGCCCGCAGTTCCTCGCCCGCCGCCCCGGCCTGCTCCGCCCGGCGCAGGGCAGCACCCAGGTGAGCGCCGACGACCCCGGAGCCGGCCCGGTACGCCAGGGTCAGCGCGGTGCCGGCGAGCAGCACCCCGACCGCCCCGGCGACCTGGCGCACCGCGGTGGTGAAGCGGACCACGCCGAGCAGGTCGTCCGGGTTGTCCGCGGTGGCCGCCCGCATCGCACCGGACAGCATCGCGCCGAGGCCCGCCCCGACGGCGACCAGTGCGAGGGTCACCCGGGCGGCGGCGGTGGCGGTGCCCGTCGTGGCGAACAGCGCCAGGCCGGCGGCGGCCAGCAGCGCGCCGGCCACCACGGGCGCCCGTGGGCCGACCCGGCCGCCGATCCGCTCGCCGAGGCCCGCACCGACCAGCAGCGCCCCGACCAGCGGCAGCAGCCGAAGGCCGGCGGAGAACCCGCCGGCCGGGCCGACCCCGTTCAGGTACGGCGTCAACCCGAACAGGAACCCGGTCATCAGCACGTACACCAGCGCCAGCACCAGGACGGGGCGGCTCAGCCGGGCACCACCGACGGCGGCCGGACGTCCCGGTGACCGGGACTCGGGGAAGAGCACCGCCACGAGCAGCGCGGCCACCGCCACGATCGGCAGGTCGACCAGGAAGACCGAACCCCACCAGTACCGTTCCAGCAGCGCGCCGGCGACCAGGGGACCGAGGCAGAGACCGAGGCTCACCGCGGCGGAGGCCGCCGCGAACGCCCGGCCCCGCTCCTCGGGCGGGAACAGCACGGGCAGCATCGCCATCGCGGTCGGCATGACGACGGCCGCGCCGACGCCCATCGCGACCCGGGCGACCAGCAGCGCGGCGACGCTGCCGGCCAGCGCCGCGCCGGCTGCGCCGAGCCCGAGGACCAGCAGGCCCGCCAGGAGTACGCGCCGCCGGCCGAACCGGTCGGCGAGGGCGCCGAGCGGCACCATCAGCAGGCCGAAGGCGAGCAGGTAACCGACGAAGACACCCTGGAGCTGGCCGGCCGAGGCCGGGAGGGCGGTCATCAACTCCGGCAGGGCCAGGAAGACGGTCGTGGTGTCGAGCCCGATCAGCAGCAGGCAGGCCACCACCGCGGCCAGGGCCCACCAGCGCTGCGGCCGGGGCGGGTTCGACGGTGGCACGGCAGCTCCCTCGTTCGACGGTGGACGGTCCGGGCGGCCCGGGCAGCGACCGGCCCGCTCGGAGCTCAGCGGGCCGACTGGGCGATGACCTCGGCCCGGGCCGGCGAGCGGCGGGCGGCCACCAGCGAGCGCAGCACCGTGGTGGGCCGCAGCAACGCCGACGGCGGGCAGAGCAGGTGCTGCATCTCCAACAGCACCTTGTGCACCTCCGGCGAGACGTGGCTGGCGAGCATCGCCTCCCGGGCGTACCGGTTGATCAGGTCCGTGCCGAACGGCTTGGGGCCGGTGGTCTCGGGGTAGGCGAAGTCACCACCGGTCGCCATCCGCCACGGCGTCTCCAGCACCTTCGCCGCGGCCCGGTAGTAGTGCCGGGCCATCTCGGCCGACGCGGTGCCGAACTTGTCCAGACTGCGGCCGAGGGCGAGGGCCTCCAGGGTGGCGGCGGTCATGCCCTGCCCGTACAGCGGGTTGAAGCTGCAGATGGTGTCGCCGAGGGCGACGTAGCCGGCGGGCAGCCGGTCGAGGCGCTCGAAGAAGCGGCGGCGGGCGGCCGGGAACTGCCGGGTCTCCAGCTCGCTGAGCGGCTCGGCCTTCTTGATCAGGTGCGCGATGGCGGGCGACGGCAGGCCCTCGGCGAAGGCGAGGAAGCCGGCCGGGTCGGCCGGCGCGTGGTCCTTGTGCCAGCCGCCGATGGTCACCACCCACCGCTCCCCCTCCACGGCGAAGGCCGCCGCGGCCTTCTTGTGGTGCGGCGGCACCGCGGCCATCAGAACGAGCAGCGTGCCGTCGGGCACGTCCCCGGGCTGGCGCGCGTAGATCCGGCTGGTGTAGCCGACGTCGATCCGGACGACCGCGTTCTCCGGCGCCGGGCAGTCGAGCTTCTCCAGCCAGCGGTCGGACCGGCCGCCGCTGCGGCCGGTGGCGTCCACCACGAGATCCGCCGTGAGGGTACGGCCGTCGTCCAACTCCACTCCGGTGACCCGGCCGCTGACCCCGGTGAGGCCGGAGACGGCGAGCCGGTCGTGGACGGTCACGTTGGGCAGCCGCAGGACCCGCTTGCGTACGGTCAGCTCCAGGAACGCCCGGGTCTGGCTGATCCCGAGCATGCCGCTGCGGAACCGCACCCGCAGCCCGCCCATCTGGTGGAACAGCAGGTCGGCGCCGGGGTCGAAGGGCACCGCGCCGCCATCGATCAGCTCGTCGGTCAGGCCCGGGTACAGCTCCTCCAGGGCGAGCCGGCCACTGATGAGCAGGGCGTGCGCGTGCATGCCGTGCGGCACGCCGCGGCGGTCCCGGGCCTGTTCGGTCGGGAGGCTGTCCCGGTCGATGACGGTTACCCGGTCGAACCGGCGGGCGAGGGCGGTGGCCGCGGCCATCCCGCCGATGGAGCCACCTACGACGATGGCATGGCTACCGATCATGCTCACGGACTCTCTCCTCAGGGCTGCTGTCGGGAAGCGAGACCATCGGGTGGCGCGCGGTTCGGCGACGCCGCCGGGTGTGCTGAGTCTGCCGCCGCTGGTCTGGAGGTTCTCTGGTCGATGTCTGCACGGGCTCAGGCGGCGCTCTCCTCGTACTGGCGGAGGGCCTCCTCCCGGCGTTGGAGGCCGAGCATCCGGCCCAGCGCGGCCATCCGGCTGGCCCGCGGCTCGGCCTCGCCGCACTCGGTGGCGTAGACCCGGACCAGCGCCGGGAACCGGTGCAGGCAGCCGTTCACCTCCTCGAGGAGGTGATGGTCGACGAGGACCTGGAGCTGGTGGTACGCCTCGGCGCGGGTCAGTCCGGACAGCGCGGCCGCCATCTGGGTGGTGACCGCGCTGCTCGGGCAGCAGCCCAGCATCCGGAACATCCGGGCGGCCTCCGGCGGCAGCCCCTGGTAGGAGACGGCCAGCGCGGCCCGCACGTCGGTGCTCGAGTCGCCGCGTACCGCGAGATGGTCCAGCCGGGTGTGCGGCAGCCGGTACCGCCGGACCAGGTCGCCGGGGGTGAGGGCGGGCTCGGCGGCCAGCGTCACGGCCGCGATCCGCAGCGCCAGCGGCAACCGGCCGCACAGCTCCGCCAGCTCGGCGATCTCGTCCGCCGGACCGGTCAGCCGGCCCGCGCCGGCCAGGTTGGCGAGCAGCTCGGTGGCCTCCGCCGTGGAAACCGGCCCGAGGGTCACCCGGTACGCCCCGTCGCGGGCGGCGAGCCCGCGTTGCCGGCGACGGCTGGTCACCAGGACGCAGGCGGGGCCGCCCGGGATGAGCGGCCGGACCTGCTCCGGGTCCGCCGCGTCGTCGAGCACCACCAGCACCCGCCGCCCGTGCAGCACGCTGCGGTAGAGCGCGCTGGCCGCGTGCAGCTCGTCGGGGATGCGCGGGCGGTCGATGCCGAGGCTGACCAGCGCGAAGGTGAGGGCGTCCAGGGGGGACAGCGGCGGTCCGCCGGCCGGGGCGGAGCCGCGGAGGTCGACGAACAGCTGGCCGTCCGGAAAGCCGGCGGCGATCTCGTGGGCCAGTTCGAGGCCGAGGGCGGTCTTGCCGGCGCCCGGCCCGCCCTCGAGCACGGCCACCGTCGTCACGCCGCGATGCCGGTCCCGCTCGATCAGGTCACGCAGCCGGGCCAGCTCCGCGTGGCGACCGGCGAAGCCGCGCGGCCGGCAGGGCAGCTGGGCCGGCCAGCGCAGGTCGGCCGGGCGCGGCTCGGGCGCGGCGGGCGTCTCGGCCAGCAGCTCCGGCGGCGCGGGGTCGTCCAGGTCCGGGTGTCCGGCCAGGATCTGGTTGTGCAGGTCGCGCAGCTCCAGGACCGGCTCGATGCCCAGCTCCTCGTGGAGCAGTTGCCGGGTCTCCCGGTAGAGGCTCAGCGCGTCGGCCTGCCGGCCGCTGCGGTAGAGGGCGAGCATCAGCAGCCCGCGCAGCTTCTCGCGCAGCGGTTCCTTGGCCACCGCGTCGGAGAGCACGGTGACCGCGTCGGCCGGCCGGTGCAGGTCGAGCAGGAGTTCGGCCAGCTCCTCCACCACGGTCAGCCGCAGTTCCTGCAGCCGGGTCCGCTCCACCGCGGCGAACGGCCCCGGCACCCCGAAGTACGCCTCGCCGCGCCACAGCCGCAGCGCCGACTGGTAGACCTCCGCCGCGCCCGGGCCGTCGCCCGTCTCGCGCAGCCGGCGGGCCTGCCGGTGCCGGGCCGCGAAGAGGGTCGTGTCCAGGTCTTCCGGGTCCATGAACAGGGCGTACCCGCCACCGGTGGAGACCAGGACGTCGCCCAACTCCCGCCGGCTGCGGCCCGGTTCCAGCACCCGACGCAGACCCGCGACGTACGTGTGCACCCCGTTGGCGGCGGTCGGCGGCACCTCGCTGCCCCAGACCGCGTCGATGATCTCCTCGAAGCCGACCACGTCGTTGACCCGACTGGCCAGCAGGCCGAGCACGGCCCGCTGTTTCGGCGGGCCCAGCGTGATCTCGTCCCCGTGCCGCCAGGCACGCATGGGGCCGAGCACGGCCAGACACAGTGATTCCCGAACTTGTCGCACCGAACGCCTCCCCCAGCGCCCGCGCGGGGTCCCGGGCGGCCGGGTGACAACCCGGTGCTCGGGGCCCGGCGGCAGACCACCACCGTCGTTGCCGCCCACCGCCTCCCCACGTCCGGCCGACCGACCTGTGCGGGCGCTCGGCCGGGCCGTCCGGGACGTCTTTTCCGGTGGGCTTTCCGAATGGGCCGTCCAGGGACCGGCAGGAACCGGTCCGGAAACCGGGCGACCCAAACAGGTAACGTTGATTCTTGTCCTATTTAATTGTGTCCCTGCGTTTCCTTTCGGCGATGTGTCGGCGGGGCGGGTCGGCGGTGGCAACGGCGGAACGCCGAACCCGACGCCGGCGGCATCGGCAGGATCGGGAAAGACTCTGCCAGGGACGGCGCATCCGCAACCACTCCCATATTGCTGTGAGCGAGGAGACACCTGCGTAGGGTAGTCATCGACTGAAGGCTATTTGTATCGCACTCCCGACAAACGCCGGATGCGGAGTATGCGGCATTCGACCGGAGCGGACATCTGCCGGCAACATTTCCGCCACCGGCGTTTACGCACGGGCCCGTCGAGCGTCAGGAAAAGCAAGGTGGACAGTTTCGCCGTCAATTATCGAGGCGCATTACGGGGCGGGATGTTGTGGTTGATCCGGAACAGGTTCGCCGGGTCGTACTCGGTCTTGACGTCCACCAGCCGCTCGTAGCGCTCCGGACCGAACGCGGCCCGCACGGTCGGCCCGGTGGCGTCGTGCACGCCGAGGAAGTTGACCAGGCCCGGGGCCAGCCACGGGCGCAGCCGCTCGTGCAGCCCCTCGTGGGCAGCCCGCAGGGCCGCCAGGTCGGCGCCGTCGGCGAAGGACATCGAGGAGAGGCTGAACGCGGCGTCCCGGCCGCCGACCGCGTTCGGCACCGCCGGCGGTCGGCCGTACGCGCCGCCGAGGTGGCGCAGCTCGATCGCGTACGGGGCGCCCGCGTCGGGACCGGCCGCGGCCAGCAGCGCCGCCACCGTGTCCGGCTCCAGGGCGCGCAGCGTGACGTTCCGGCCGTAACTCGCCGCCGGGTCGGTGGGCTCGTGGTGGATCGAGCCAACCCGCTCGTAGGGCAGCACCCCGAGGGTGTCCATCAGCGCGGGCGCCGCCGCGCGCAGCGGCGCGACCAGCCGCTCCCCCTCCTCCGGCGCGCCGCACCAGGCGATCCGCAGGTGCATGACGTACCGCCCGCGCAGCGGCGCCGGGGCGGCCTCGATGTCCGGCACCAGGACCATCAGCACCGAGGAGGTCATCTCGTCCGGCACCGTCCGGGTCCACTCGGCGTACGCGCGCAGCGCGTCGGGCACCGCCTCGGCGCCGAAGTAGAGGCCCCCGCCGTAGAGCCGGGTGACCGGGAACAGGTCGATCTCCAGGGCGGTCACCACGCCGAAGTTGCCCTTGCCGCCGCGCACCGCCCAGAACAGGTCGGGCTCCTCCGTCGCGGTGAGCCGGCGCAGCCGGCCGTCGGCGGTCACCAGGTCGATCGCGCGCACGTGGTCCGCCGCGAAGCCGTACCGCCGGCCGAGCATGCCGACCCCGCCACCGGTGGTGTAGCCGACCACGCCGACCACCGGGCTGGAGCCGTTGAGCGGCGCGAGACCGTGCGGGACCGCCACGGCGAGCACGTCCCGCCACCGCGCGCCGGCGGCCACCCGGGCGGTCCGGGCGGTCGGGTCGACCCGTACCCCGGCCATCCGTCCGGTGTGGACCAGCACCGCGTCGTCGGCGGGCACCGCCGGGCCGTGTCCGGTCGCCTGCACGGCGACCGGCCGTTCCTCGGCGGCGGCGAGGCGCACCGCGGCCGCCACGTCGTCGGCGTCCGCGGCCTCGACCACCAGGGCGGGCTTGTGCTCGATGACCCGGTTGTAGCCGGCGCGGTGGGTGTCGTAGCCGGCGTCGCCCGGACGGTGGATCGGTCCCGAAATCCCATTCATGGCAGCAACCATAATGGGCGGACACGCGGTCCGAGACTACTTAACCGCGTGGCGCGACATACTCTGTCGGCTTTTAACCGGCGCCGGAGAAAGGGTAGCGTACGCCGATCGTCGGGCAGCCGTCCGGCGGATGTCCGGAAGGCGACCCGGGCTTCCCGTCACGCGCCCCGGACACCGCTCGACCGCCCGCCGCCATCAGCGCGGCGAGCTGCGGATTCTCCGCCGTCGCGCGGTGCGTCCCGTGGACCGGACGCAGGGCCGACGGGCAGCCAAGACAGCAATTTGCGCGAAGACTTTTCAGACTTGGGCCGACATGCTGAAGCGGGTCGACGGGGTCGTCGGCGCACCCCGCGTCCATTCCGCAACGTCTATACCTGCGCCACTCCGTCCTTTTCGTACGAGTCGGCGGCCGTGATTGGTGACCTCATGACGACCAATTCGCACCTGGGAACCCGCGAGGCGCCGGACCTCGACGACGGCGCCGTCGTACGCCGGCACCTGATCGATGGCCCCGGCCCGCAGGCGCCGGTGATCCGGCGCCAGGTCGGCGCCCGGATCGAGGCGACGGACGGCTCCGTCTGGCTCGACGCGGCCTCGGCGGGCTTCGGTCCCGGCCATCCGGCGGTGACCGAACGGCTCGTCGCGCAGGCCGGCCGGACCGCCCTGTCCAGCCGGATCCTGGTGAGCCGGCCGCTGGCCGAGGCGGTGACCGCGCTGCACCGGCTCTGCCCCGACCCGCTGACCGTGTCGTACCTGTGCAACAGCGGCGCCGAGGCGCTGGACTCCGCGCTCAAGCTCGCCAAGGGCACGCACCCGCGCCGGCGCCTCGTCATGGGTTTCGCCGGCGCCGACCACGGCACCCTCCTGCACGGCCTGTCGCTGACCCACGGCTTCCCCCTCCTGCCCGACCAGCCGCTGGGTCCGGTCGCCGTGCCCCGGGACCGCCCCGACGAGCTGGTCGCCCGGGTCCGCGACGACGTCGCGGCGGTGGTGGTGGCACCGGCCGCCCCGGGCCGCCGGCTGGCCGACCTGCCCGCCGACTGGTGGCGGCGGCTCCGGGCCGCCTGTGACCACACCGGGACGCTGCTGGTGCTCGACGAACGGCTCACCGGCCCGGCCCGGCTCGGCGTCGACCTGGCGGTCACCCGGCTGCCGGTCACGCCGGACGCCCTGGTGCTCGGCGAGCCGCTCGGGGCGGACGCGGTGCCGGTCGGCTGCGTGGTGACCAGCCGGGCCACCTACGACCGGGTCTACGCCCGCCGCAACCCGAGCCTGCACGGCTCGACCTTCGGCGCCAACCCGCTCTCCGCCGCGGCCGTCACGGCCGTGCTGGCGGTCGTCGCCGACGAGCGGCTGGCCGACCGCCAGCGGGAGGTGGAGCGCCTCGCCCGTGCCCGGCTGGCGCCGCTGGCCGGCGTCGGGGCGGTGACCGACGTCGGCGCCGACGGCGCCCTGATCTGGTTGCGGCTCGCCGGGCCCGACGCCGCCCGGGCGTTGGTGACCGAGCTGGCCCGGGACCGCGTGCTGGCGCGGCCCCCGGACGGGGACGTGGTGGCCGTGCTGCCACCGCTCACCGCCGCGCCCGGCGACGTGGCCGAACTCCTCGACCGGGTGGCCGCCGCCGGCGGCCGGCTCACCACCACCGGCCCCGACGCCGGGCGGGAGGTACGCGCATGACCTCGCTGGACGATCGGCAACGCATCTTCTCCGCACTGGGCCGGCACTGGAACCCGACCGCGGCGACCATGCTGGCCGCCGCCGGGCGGGCGGTGGAGAGCCATGCCAGCGGCAGCCGGGTGTACGCCGAGGACGGCACGGAGGCGCTGGACCTGGCCGCCAGCTACGGCGTCTTCCTGGTCGGGCACGGCAACCCGCGGGTGGCCGCGGCGGTGGCCGAGGCGCTGCGCCAGGCGCCGGCGGCACCGCCCGGGGCGGTGCACCCCGCCACCGCCGCGCTGTTCCGGGCGCTGGGCGAGATCCTGCCGGCCGGCCTCGACCGCTTCGCGCTCGGCTGCTCCGGCGCGGAGATCTGCGAGACGGCGCTGCGCGCGGTCCGGCTCGCCCGGCCCGACCGGCACCGGATCGTCGTCGCCGACGGCAGCTACCACGGCAAGACCCTGGCCGCCCTGTCGCTGCTGGGTCAGGGCAACCACCGCACCCCGTTCGAACCGCTCGGCGGCCACCTCGTCGTGGTGCCGTACGGCGACGCCGCGGCGGTCCGCGCCGCCGTCGCGGACGGCTCGGTGGCGGCGGTGTTCCTGGAGCCGGTGCTGGGCGGGGCGCACCTCACCGTTCCCCCACCGGGTTACGTCCGCGGGGTCGCCGAGGCCTGCGCGGCCACCGACACCCTGTTCGTGGCCGACGAGATCCAGACCGGGTTCGGCCGGACCGGGCGGATGTTCGCGGTCGAGCGCGACGACGTGCGGCCGGACGTCATGCTGTTGTCCAAGGCGCTCACCGGCGGGTTCGTGCCGATCGGCGTCTGCGCGCTCAGCTCCGCGGTGGTCGAGGACGCGGCGCGGCACCCGCGCTGGCACCCGTCGCTGCTCACCTCGGGCAGCGCCGTCACCGGCGTCGCGGTGGCGGCCGCGGCGGCCACCATCGCCGAGGTACGCGAGCGCGACCTGCCGGCCCGGGCCGCCGAGCTGGGGCCACGGCTCACCGAGGGCCTGGCGGAGGCCGTCCGCCGGCACCCGAAGCACCTGCGCGCGGCGCCCGGCATCGGTCTGATGACCGGCCTGCGCACGGCCAACCCCGCCGTGGAGCTGATGGTGTCGATCGGCATGGGGATGCGCGGCGTCCACACCGGGCACTCGCTCAACGAGCAGATCGCCGAGCCGGTGCTGCGCATGTACCCGCCGCTGACCTGCACGGCCGAGGAGATCGACCAGGCGCTCGCCGCGCTCGACGAGACGCTCACCTGGCTCGACCGGCAACCCCGCGCGCTGACCCGCGCCGCGACCGCGCTGCTGCGCCGGCAGTACCGGCTGCCCCCGCGGCTGCTGCTGCGGATGAACAAATCCCCGATCCGGATGGACTGGCAGGCCGCATGACGATCACCAGATCCGCCACGGCCCCACCGGGGCCGGCGGCGACCATCGGCGCGGACCCGCTGCGGGTCCGCGTCACCAGCCCCCCGTCGCCCGAGTGGGACGCGGCCGCCGCGTTCGTCCGCGCCGGATACGCCGAGATGTACGGCGCCCTGATCGACCCGCGGCCGGACTGCTTCGTCCTGGCCGCCCGGCACCGCCCGGACCGGCCGGAGGAGATCGTGGCCTGCGGCGGGATGACCTTCAACTCCGCCCGTGGCTTCTTCTCCGAGCGCTACCTGGACCACCCGCTGGAGGACGTGCTCCAGCGGGTCGCCGGGGCGTCGGTGTCCCGCGACGACGTGGTGGAGGTCGGCTCCTTCGTGGCGGTCGGCGGCAGCGGCGGCGAGCTGATCCGGCTGCTGCCGCTGCTCGCCTGGTGCCAGGGCATGCGCTTCGCGCTGTGCACGGCGACCGGTCCCCTCGCGGCGGCGCTGCCGCAGTTCGGGGTGCCGTTCCTGTCCCTGGGTCGGGCCCGGCCGACGTGGATGACCCCCGGCGAGCGGAGGCGCTGGGGCACCTACTACGATCACGCGCCCACCACCGGCCTGGTGCCGCTGGACCGGATCGGCGACCTCGTGCGCGCCTGCACCGGCCGGTACCGCTTCCTCAACGTCGACGTCGCGCTGCGCCGCGCGCTGCCCCGGGAGGCGATGACCGATGCTCGTTGAGGAACGCCTCGCCCACCTGGCCGCCGACGGGCGCGCGCTGGTCGAGGCGCTGGACCGCGCGGGACGTCCGGTCGGTGTGCTGTCCTACCGGGACGGCGTGGGCGCCGCCCGGGTGCTGGCCGGCCGGCTGCGGCTGGCGGAGAACCGGCCGGTGGTCGGGGTGCTCGCCGGCAACACCGCGGAGTTCGTGGTCGCCGACCTCGCGCTGCTGCTCTCCGGCGCGGTGGAGGTGCCGGTGCCGCTGGCGTTCTCCGCCGAGCAGGCGGCCAGTCTGCTGCCCGAGGCGACCGTCTGCCTGGTGGACGAGGCGGGCCGGCAGCGGCTGGCCGAATGGGGCGCCGAACGGGTGCTGCCGGCCGGCTGCCGGGTCGTCCCGTTGGCGCTGGCCGACCTGGTGGCCGAGGCCGTCGAGGCCGCCCCGCCCTGGCCGGACGACCCGTGGCGGGACGAGCAGGCGATCTGCAAGGTGGTGCACACCTCGGGCACCACCGCCCACCCGAAGGGCGTCCGCATCCGGGGCGCCGGCCTGGACGCGCTGCTCCGGTCGCTGGACCGGGTCATGCCGGCCGGCGCGTACACCCGCTACCTGTCGCTGGTCCCGTTCAGCCTGCTGATCGAGCAGGTCGCCGCGATCTACCTGGTGATCTGCCACGGCGGCACGGTGGTGCTGCTGCCGCCGGACGAGCCGCTCGTCGGCACCTCGTCGTTCGCCGCCGGTGCCGTGCTGCGCTACACCCCGGCCGCCCGGCCGACCGCGCTGGTGGCCACGCCCGCCCTGGCCGAGGAGCTGGCCGACCGCGCGGACCGGGTCGCGGCGCAGGGCCGGCCGGTGGCGCGGGAGCTCTTCGGCCGGGACGCGCCGCCGCTGATCTGCTGCGGCGGCGCGCCGGTCGAGCCCGGCACGCTGCGCCGCCTGGACCGGCACGGCCTGACTGTGTACGAGGGCTACGGCCTGAGCGAGAACAGCTCGACGGTCTCCTGGAACCGCCCCGGCAACCGGCGGATCGGCACGGTCGGGCAGCCGCTGGACCACGTCGAGGTCCGGCTGGCCGACGACGGCGAACTGCTGGTGCGCAGCTCGTCGCTGTTCGCCGGTTACACCGGTACCGACCCGTCCGCGTGCCGGGTCGACCCGGACGGCTGGTTGCACACCGGCGACCTCGCCGAGATCGAGGAGACCGGCCACATCCGCATCGTCGGCCGGAAGAAGAACGTCATCGTCACCTCCGCCGGACGCAACGTCGCCCCCGAATGGGTGGAGGCGCAGTACGCCACGCTGCCGTTCGTCCGCGCCGGCGCGGTGGTCGGCGACGGGATGCAGACGCTGCACGGCCTGTTCCTGGTCGCCGACGGGACCGACGAGGCGACCGCCCGCCGGGACCTCGCGGCGCTCGGCGCGCAGCGGCTCTCCGCCGTGGAGCGGGTCACCGCCGCCTGCGTGCTGCCCGCCGGTGACGACCTGTACGGCCGGTACTTCACGGTGACCGGCCGCCCCCGGCGGGACGAGATCAGGGCGGCCATCGCCGACGGACGGCTGCCCTGCCGGCCGCTGGACCCGCCGGCCGACCGGCCGGCGTCGACGCCCACGCCCTTCGAGACCACCCTCGGGAGATGACGGCAATGCTGACCACGACCTTCGCCATGAGTCGCTACGGCAGCGGCAACGGGCTGCTCTGCACCGCCCCGTCCACCGCCGCGCTCACCGACCTCGACCCACTGGTCACCGTCCGGCTGCTGCGCGAGTCGGGGTTCATCGTGTTCCGCGGCTTCCGGGCCGACCTGGAACTCTTCTCCGCCCTGGTGCACGCCGTCTCCGGCCGGATCACCCTGGACCCGGCCCGCGAGTTCCACGGCGGGGACGTCGCGCAGAAGGTGGACGCCGGCACGGACGCGGTCGGGCTGCACATCGAGAACGGCAACAGCCCGTTCGCCCCCGACCTGACCTGGTTCTTCTGCGAGAAGGCGGCCGCCGAGGGCTCGGAGACCACGGTGTGCGACGGCTACCGGGTCTGGGACGGGTTCAGCGCGGAGGCCCGGGCGCAGTTCGGCGCGCAGGACATCGCCTACAGCCGCCGGGTGGAGGAGGACCGCTGGAAGGCGTTCGTCGCGCACCAGCTCGGCGACGCCAAGCCGGCCGACGAGATCACCGTGGACGACATGCGGGCGCTGGCCACCGGGCCGGGCCGGACCGTGATCGAGCCGCTGGACGGCGGCGCGATCCGCTACGAGTTCCAGGTGCCGGCCGCGCACCCGACCCTGTTCGGCTCCCGGCTGGCGTTCGCCAACAGCATCCTCGGCCCGTCCTACAACTACGAGAAGCCGCGGATCACCTTCGCCGACGGCACCGAGTTCTCCGCCGAGCTGATGCGCGAGGTGGAGGAGACCACGGCGGCCCTCACCGAGGATCTGGCCTGGCAGGATGGGGACGTGGCGCTCATCGACAACACCCGGGTGATGCACGGGCGGCGGCGGATCCTCGACCCGGCCCGCACCATCTACAACGCGCAGAGCTACCTGTCCGACGAGCTCCGCGCGGCGGCATGACGGAGGCCGTCCAGGAGCGGATCACGGTCCGGGCGCCGGCCGCCGCGGTGTACGCGGCGGTCAGCGACGTCCGGCGGATGGGCGAATGGAGCCCGGAGTGCGTCGGCGCCACGCTCGACGACCCGGGCTTCCCGCTCACCGTGGGCAGCACCTTCCGCGGCCACAACCGGCTGGGCCGGTGGCGCTCCTGGACCACCCGGTGCACGGTGACGGCGGCCGAGCCCGGCCGCTGCTTCGCCTTCGACGTGCGGCTGGGCGGCACGCTGGTGTCCAGTTGGCGCTTCGACCTGACCTCCGCCCCGGACGGCACCGGGACGGAGGTCGTCCAGTCGTGGTGGGACCGGCGCGGATCGGCCCGACGCCGGGTCTCCGCCCTGACGTCGGGGGTCCGCGACCGGTCCCGGCACAACCGCGACGGGATGCGGCGGACGCTCGCGGCGCTGAAGGTCAGCGTCGAGTCCGCAGCACCGCCTCACCGTTGATGTGCCGCTGCACGAACTCGTACGCGTGATCGCCGATCTTCCGACCGATGTCCCACGAGGCGCGGATGGCGGGCAGGAAGTGCACCCCGCCGTAGTAGCGGCTCATCCCGCAGTCGTGCAGCCAGTCGGTCCAGGTGTCCCAGCTCAGCACGAGGTCCTGGCGCGGGGTGACGCCCGGTTCGATCACCGAGGAGCCGGCCTTCCGCTCGTACCGGAACTGCACCTGGTCGGTGCCGAGGAACCGGCGGGCCGCCTGCGCCTGGGCGGTGCAGAGGGAGGTCGAGCCGGACGGATACTCGGGGTGGTCGGGCACCGGCAGATAGCTGCGCCACTGCTCGGCGGGCAGGTCGCGGACGGTGCCCTTGCCGGGGCCGCCCCAGGCGGTCACCGTCCTGCCCTGGTAGACGTGGCGGATCGCGCTGAACGGGCGCACCGCGTCGTAGACGTTCTTGTTCCACCAGATCGCGGTGGCGGCGTCCCAGGTGGCGGTCTCCACCACGGCGTGCAGGTGCACCCAGGCGTCCAGGCCCAGCCCGGCGTTCTGGATGGCCTGCCCGACCGCGATGCCGAGGCTCTCGAACTTGTTGTCGAAGAACTCGGCGATCATCTTCTGCTTGTCGGTGAGCCCGGCGGAGGTGGCGAGGATGTCGTCCACCTGCTTCTTGTACGCGGCCTTGTTTCGGTGGTTGCTGGCGGTCGGTATCGGCGCCCGGACCTCCTCGAGGTCGGTGAAGCTCAGCGGGGCGACGTGCTGCAGCTGCGGGGTGACGAACTGCTGCACCTGGAATATGCCGTTGCCCTTGGTGACGATGGCCGGCTGCCAGCGCGAGGCGTCGATCAGGTCGTAGGCGGTGTTCTTGGGCCGGTAGCCGGTGTAGTCGGAGTACGGCCGCCGGTTGTAGACCTGGCCGCCGTAGTCGCCGAGCTGGTTCATGCCGTCGTGCTCGCGGAAGGCCGCGACGCCCTTGCCGGCCAGGTTGCCGATACCGACCGGGGTGCTCGGGTCGGTGCTCCCGTCGGCCGGGTCCAGGCCGACCGACTGCAGCATGGCCCGCCAGGTCTGGTTGTGCTGCGGCAGGATGCTGTTGAACGCGTGGTATGAGGCGTACAGGATGGCGATGTTCTTGTTGCGGTTGGTCTCCGCCTCGGCGCGCGGCCGCCGGGGCAGCTGGGTGTAGATGCCCACCGCCGTCGGGTGGTAGGGGGCGATCGCGTCGAACCAGGAGAGTTCCAGCATGTGCGCCCACCGGATGATCAGGGTGGCGTCGCCCTGTCCGACGGCGGTGACGACCACCGGGCCGGCGAACGGCCCGAGCACCTCCTCGGCCGCGTTGCCCTTGTCGAAGTCGAACGGTGGCGTATCGGCGGCGGTGGACGGCGCGGCCGAGGCGGCGCTGGTGCCGCCGAGGGCCAGGCCGGCGCCGGCGCCGGCCGCGCCGAGTAGCACCGCACGGCGGGAGGTGGCGTGCTGGCGCACCCGGGCCAGCCAGTAGTCCTGCATGTGTCGTCCTTCATGGGGAGGGCGCCGGTGGACCGGCGCGGGCGGGATCGTGGACCGGGTCGCCCGCCGGTCGGCGGATCACGCCGGGAGGAGGACCCGACCGGCGGTTTGCGGCGTGGGTGGAAGCGACGCCGGGCCGGACGATCGGGTGGCGGGCGGAGGTCCGATGAGGACGGTCGGGCTGATGCGGACAGCGGGACCGACGGGGGGCGGCGTGGTGACCACCCTTGCGCGATTCCCATCCTGGGAGTGAGTGCCATCACTGTCTTCTCCCAGATTGCTGCCCGGTCCGGGCTGCGCGAACCGTGTCCGAACGACCCGCCGCCCGCTGTCCGACCGGCCAGGGTTACCCGCCGGTCGGCATCCCGGGCGGGGCGTCCGCGTCCGGTCGATAGGGGCTGCCGCCCGCTGGCTAGGGGTTGTCCGCGCTGGTCCGGTGCGTTTGGCTGACATCGACGCAGGCGCACCGTCCGACATGGACGGACAGGCGCATCGCCCGCCCCGGTGGGGCGGCCGTACCCCGGGGAGGGATCGCATGACGGAACGGGTCGAGGCGGTCGTGGAGGCGCTCTACGACGGCTTGAAGCGGATGGACGCGCCGGCGGTGGTCAGCCTCTTCCACCCGGACGCGGAGATCGTCACCCCGAAGTCCCTGCCGTGGTCCACCGGCCACTACAGCGGGCTGGACGGGGCGATGCAGTACTTCACCGGGGCGCTGGAGCTGCTCGACGACAACCGGTTCGACGTCGAGGAGATCCGGGTCTCCGGCGACGACTGGGCCGCGGCCATCGGGATGTGGTACGGCCACTTCCGCAGCGGCGGCGAATTCAACGTGCGCTTCGTGCACTTCTGGACCCTGCGCGACGGCAAGGTGATCAAGGGCGAGGGCATCTCCGACACCGACGGCATCGTCCGCGCCAGCCGGGGCGAGCAGGTGAGCTGAGCAGGCCGACGCGCGCCCGACCCGTCACCGACGGGTCGGGCGCGGTCGCGTCCCGGCTGCCGGGCTGCCGCCGGGTTCACCGACGCGTCAGTCTTCGGCGCGCCAGCGGTAGAAGACGGTGGCCACCGAGTCCTGCGGGCCCCGCCAGCTCTCCGGCCGGTACGGCTCGACGTACGGGGCGAGTTCCGCTATCAGCTTGCCGAAGGCCGGCCTCTGCTCGTGCTGGTGGCGGAGCTGCTCGGCGGTCGCGGCGTCCTGCTCGATCAGGTGCACGAACACGTCGTCGATCGAGTAGAGGTAGCGGGCGGCGACGCCCAGCTCGCGCGGGAGCGGCCCGGCGTCGGACTCGGCGAAGATCCGCGCCACGTCCGCCTCGGCGCCCGGTTTGATCCGCTGGACGACGACGGTCAGCGTGGTGTCCCCGGGCGCCGTGCCGTCCTCCGGCGCCCAGCGGTAGAACTCCTTCGCCACCGAGTCGGACGGGTTCTTCCAGTACCTCGGGTACGGCGTCACGTACGGGCCGATGGCCTCGGCGATCTTCTGGAACGCGGGCAGGCCCCGGGTCTGCCCCGAGATTTTCGGATCCTGCCTGCGCTCGATGACGTGCAGGTAGAGGTCGTGGTGGGAGAGCAGGATCCGGCCGATGACCCCGAGATCCTGCGGCCGGGTGGTCCGGTCGTAGTACCCGAAGACGTCACCGACCGTGCCCTCGCTGCCGGGGACCATGCGACAGACGATCACGTTACGGAAGACCATGGCTGCTCCTTGGGTGGGATCGGAAGGCGGACGGGGGCTCAGGCGGCGAAGGTGACCGGTAGTTCCAGCAGGCCCCGGAACGGCGACGCCGCCGGCAGCCGGCGTACCTCGGCGGCCGGTACGGCCAGGCGCAGCCCGGGCAGCCGGCGCAGCAGCGCCCCGAGACCGATCTGCGCCTCCATCCGGGCCAGCGACACCCCGAGGCAGTAGTGGACGCCGTGGCCGAAGCCGAGGTGCGGGCCGCGCACGCGGCGGATGTCCAGCCGGTCCGGGTCGGCGAAGTGCGCCGGGTCGTGGTTCGCCGCGTTGATCACCACGCCGACGATCGCGCCCCGCGGGACCGTGCCGCCCGGGTACTCGACGTCCTCGGTGGCGATCCGCGGGCTGGCCACCGGCAGCGGGCCGTCGAAGCGGAGCAGCTCCTCGATCGCCGACGGCAGCAGCTGCGGCGTGGTACGCAGCAGTTCGAGCTGCTCGGGATGGGTGAGCAGGGCGAGCACGGCGTTGCCGAGGAAGTCGGCGGTGGTCTGGTGCCCGGCGAACAGCAGCAGGAACGTGGTGGCGACGACCTCCGCCTCGGACAGCGCCGCGTCGTCGTCGCAGGCCGCGATCAGGGCGCCGATCAGGTCGTCGTCCGGGCGCGCCCGCTTGGCCCGGACCAGGTCGGCGAGGTAGTGGTGCAGTCGCAGCTGGGCGTCCTGCACCGCCGCCCGCTCCTCCTCCGCGCTGCGACCGGAGGAGCCGGAGGTCCGGATCACCTGGGTCCAGTCCAGCACCCGGCCGTGGTCGGCCGGCGGGATGCCGAGCAGTTCGCAGATCACCGTCATCGGCAGCGGTATCGCGAAGTCGTGCATCAGCTCGGACCGGCCGTGCGGTAGCACCTTGTCGAGCAGGTCGTCCACGATCCGGGCGACCCGGGGCCGGAGCGCCTCGATGCGGCGCGGCGCGAACGCCTGCGACACGATCCGGCGCAGCCGGGTGTGTTCCGGCGGGTCCGCGTTGAGCATGTTCCGGTTCAGCCCGGCCGAGTTCGGCCCGAAGATCCGCAGGTAGTGCTGGCCGGGCCCGTAGAGGTCCTTGGAGAGCCGGGGGTCGGTCAGCGCGACCCGGGCGTCGTCGAACCGGGTGATCAGGTACTGGTCGAACCGGCCGCTGACCGGGCACACCGGCCGGTCGGTCCGCAGTCGGGCGAAGGTGGGGTACGGGTCGGCGGCGAACTCGTCGCTGTACAGCTCCCGGCCGGGCACCGCGTCTTCGGTCATCTCGACTGCTCCTGGGGCTCGCCGCTGACGCTGTGCAGCACCTGGTAGGTGTTCCGGTGGGCGGACTCGCGCAGCTCGCGGATGATCCGCAGCAGCCGGTCCCGGTGTGCGCTGCGGCCGAAGGCGTCCAGCCGGTCCCGGTCGGCCCAGTCGCTGATGATCAGGTAGCTGCGCGGGTCGTCGGCGTCGCGGACCAGGTCCTGGTGCAGGCAGCCGTCCAGCGTCCGGATCTCCTCGGCCGCCGCCCGCCATTCCGCCTCGAACCGCTCCTCGCAGCCGGGTCGGGCGCGCATCGCCAGCACCGTGCGGACCCGGGTCATCGGGCACCGCCGAAGAGCAGGTGCAGGTGCTTGCGGAGGCCGTCGCCGTCGACCGGCTGGCTGCGGTACCCGACGTGCCCGTCGGGGCGGACCAGGTAGAGCGCCGTGCCGGCGACCCCGTAGCGGGCCCGGAACGCGCCGTCGGCGTCCACCACCGCGGGTGGCGCGGGCAGCCGCGGCGCGCGGGCGTCCGGGCTGAGCAGCAGGTACGCGTCCAGCTCGCCGGACATCTGCCGCTGCGCGTCGGCGCTGAGCTCGGCCATCGCGGTGAGCGCCTTCTCGTCGGCGGTGGCGTCGGCGTAGAGCAGCAGGGTGTGCCGGGTGCCGCGGGTCAGGTCCCGCAGCCGCAGCGGGTGCCCGACCCCGCGCCGGTGCAGGCCGGCCACGTCGGGGGCGAGATCGCCGGGCCCGGGGCCGCCGCGCAGCGCGTCGGGGTCGGCCACCGACTCGCCGACCAGTGGACTGCCGGCGTAGCTGAGCAGCAGGGACATCTCCTGGAGGAACTGCCGCTCCAGGTCCGCGCGGTCCAGCTCGTCGGTGAAGGCCATCCGTACCGCCCGGCCGACGATCTCCTCGCCCTCCGGTCGCCGTTCGGTCTCGTAGCTGTCGAGCAGGCCGGGAGCGGCGATCCCGCGTACCGCCAGGGCCAGCTTCCAGGCCAGGTTCCAGGCGTCCTGGATCCCGGTGTTCATGCCCTGGCCGCCCGCCGGCGGGTGCAGGTGGGCGGCGTCGCCGGCCACGAACACCCGGCCGTCGCGGTAGCGGTCCACGATGCCGTGGCTGATCCGGAACACCGAGGACCAGCGCAGGTTCGACGCCCGGGTGCCGGGCGGCGCGAGCCGGTCGAGCGCGGCCTGGACGTCGGCCAGCGTCGGTTCGGCCAGTTCCTCGCTGAACCCTGGCGGGGCGTCCTGACCGCCGGTCTGTGCGAAGAACCGGGGCGGCGCGAGGGTGGCGATCCGGTACCGGTGCTCGCCGCGCAGCGGCACGCAGACCAGCATGCCGTCCATCCGGCCGTCAGTTTCGTGCAGGAACCGGAGCAGGTGGCCGTCCGGCATGTCCCAGTCGACGTCCACGTCGCCGAGCATGAACAGCTGCGGGAACCGGCCCAGTCCGCCGGTGAACGTCAGGCCGAGCAGCTCCCGGACCCGGCTGTGCGCGCCGTCGCAGCCGACCAGGTACTTCGCGCGTACCTCCTCCGTCCCGCCGTCGGGGGTGGCCAGGACGGCCGACACCCCGTCGTCGTCCTGGCTGAACGAGACCAGCTCGGTCCCCCGCCGCGGGCGCACCCCGAGGGTGGCCAGCCGCTCGGTGAGCAGCCGCTCGGTCTCGTACTGGGGCAGGCCGAGGTGGGCGTACGGCAGGCCGGGCAGCTCCCAGCTCATCCGGTGCGTCTCCACACCGTTGACGAACACCATGTTGCCGGTGAGCCAGACCCCGGCGTCCATCGCCTCGCGGACGATGCCCTGCTCCTCCCAGAGCTCCATGGTGCGGCAGTGCACGCCGATCGCCTTGTCGGCCTGGCCGGGCGGCGCGGCCAGCTTGTCGATCACCTGGCACTCGACGCCCCGCCGAGCCAGTTCGACGGCGACGGTGAGCCCGGTGGGCCCCGCCCCGACGACCAGTACGTCCGTTGTCCTGTGCACGTCCGCCTCCCTGCCCGCGCTGGGTTCTCGGCTGCTGTCCGGATCGGTCACGGCGTGGAAGAGCCGGCGCCGGATGTCGAGGAGGAACGGCGCGATCGGGCCGGCCTCCTCCCGCGCGTGCGCCGGGTTGCCGATCCAGCGGTGGAACTCCGCCTCGCCACGCCACTCGGCGAAGATGTGGTGGGTGTCCGATCCCGGCTCGCGCAGCAGCTCCTCGCGCAGGTAGCCGGGCACCCCGGCCATCCGGGCGAGGACCTCGACGTAGCCGCGCCGGAACTCCGCCCGCCGGTCGGCCGGCACGGTCAGCTCGACGTCCACGTAGATCGTCGACCCGGTGGGCGCGTCCCGCATCACCCGCTCGCGCGGCGGCGCCGCGCAGAGTGGACGGACGGCGTCGACGAAGCGCGTGGCGACCGGGCCGTCCGCGTACCGGCGCCGGGCGCTCTCGTCAACCCACTCGGTGACCAGGACCAACACCGCCGGGTCGGTGGCGTCGCGGAGCACCTCCTGGCGGACGCCGCCGGCCAGCCCGGCGATCTGCCCGGCGACCGTCCGGCACGCGACATCCAGCACGGACTCGCAGCCCGGGCGGGCGGTGAGCCGGAGCATCGTCCTGATCATGAGGTCTCCTCGGGCGGCCTGACGGGACGAGGGGCGGACGTCGTGCTGCGACCCTGCCCGAGGTCACGTCAACCGGCCGTCACCGGCGGCGGGCGTCGAGTCCGCCCGTGGTGACGCCCGTGGCGACCGCCGGCCGGGTCTGCCGGCGCGGCGGCGGGAATGGGCGGCCACCGGTTCCCGCCGCCGTACGCCCGGTTCCGGGGCCGGATCGACGCCGGCCCGGCCCGGCCGCGCCGAGCAAGCCGGCACCCGGTCAGGGGCGCCGGCGGGCGCGGACGACGGTGTCGTGGAGGGTGACGTCGTGGCCGTGGTGGCCGGCGGCCGTCCGGGACCGGGCCTCGGCCAGCTGCACCTCCCACCGCCCGGCGTCCAGGACCGCGGTGGCCTCCTCGACGGTGGCGCCCGCGGCAGGGTTGGCCGGCGACGGGGCGTGGCCGACCACGAGCAGCGTGCCGCCCGGGGCGACCGCCGCCGCCAGCCGGCGGAGCAGGTCCGGGCCGTCCGTCGCGGGGTGCACGTAGTGGGCGCAGACCAGGTCGTACCGCTGCGCCGGGGGCGTCCACCCGGTCAGGTCGGCCCGCACCCAGTCGATCCGGTCGGCGACGTCGGGGCCGAGGGCGGTGGCGTGCTCGCGGGCGTGGCGCAGCGCGGTGGCGGCGATGTCCACCGCCGTCACCCGCCAGCCCCGCGCGGCGAGCCAGCCGGCCTCGGCGCCCTCGCCGCAGCCCGCGTCGAGCGCCACGCCGGGTGCCCGGTCCGCCACCGCCGCGACCAGGTACGGGTTCGGCTCGCGCCGGTGGCCGGGGCCGTGGCCGCGGTAGCGCTGCTCCCAGTACGCCTCGTCGAACCGCTCGGACATCTGATCGCTCCTTCCCGGGCTCACAGCCCGTGCCGGCGGTCGCCCGCCACCAGTTCACCCACCCGCGCCTCGGCCGCGGGCGAGAACGGCTCCCGCCGGGCGGCGACCGCGCAACGGGTCTCCTCGCCGACCAGGTCGGCGTTGATCTGGGCGGCCGCCAGCGTGCCGGCCGCCGCGGCGGCGCCGACCTGGGCGGACGGATCGGTGACGTTGCCCGCCACCCACACCCCGGGCACCCCGGTCCGGCCGGTGGGATCGGCGGTGACGTGCTCGCCCATCCCCGACGGGTGCTCGGCGGTCGCCAGCCCAAGCTCCGCCAGGAAACCGGCCCGCGCGAGCATCCGCGGCGCGACCGCGAGGGCGTCCCGCCGCACCACGGTGCCGTCGGCCAGCCGTACCCCGACGAGCCGGTCCGCGGCGATCTCCAACGCCGCCACCTCGCCGGACACCACCCGGACGCCCCGGGCGGCGAACTGCTCGGCCGGCTCGTCCGCCAGCGGCCCGGTGGTGTGGGCGAAGTAGGTGACGTCGTCGCTCAGCTGGCGGAACAGCAGCGCCTGGTGCACCGACATCGGCCCAGCGGCCAGCACCCCGATGGCCCGGTCCCGGACCTCCCACCCGTGGCAGTAGGGGCAGTGCAGCACGTCCCGGCCCCACCGTTCCCGAAGCCCGGGCACGTCGGGCAGCTCGTCGACCAGGCCGCTGGCGACCAGCAACCGGCGGGCCCGGGTCACCCGGCCGTCGGCCAGCGTCACCAGGAATCCGTCGCCGTCGCGGCGCACGGCCGCCACCTCCCCGGGAAGCACCTGGCCGCCGTACCCCCGGACCTCCGCGCGGCCGCGCGCGAGCAGTTCGGCCGGCGGCGTCCCCTCGCGGCCCAGCAGGCCGTGCACCCCGGCGGCCGGGGCGTTGCGCGGCGCCCCCGCGTCGAGCACCACCACCGAGCGCCGGGACCGGGCCAGGGTCAGCGCTCCGCTCAACCCGGCCGCACCCCCGCCGATCACCACCACGTCGTACGCCGCCGCCAGCTCTCCGGTCACCGTGACCACCTCCCGCGGCAACCATCCGGCACACCCCCCTCGAGTGGCAAACATTGTTGCCGAAGTGGCAAACTGAGCGCATGGACGACGCCCTCGACCAGGCCCTCGACGCGGTCGGCCCCCGGCTGCGCGCCCTGCGCCAGCAGCGCGAGACCACCCTCGCCGAGCTCGCCGCGGCCACCGGCATCTCGGTGAGCACCCTGTCCCGGCTGGAGTCCGGCAGCCGCCGGCCCACCCTCGAACTGCTGCTCCCCCTCGCCCGGGCGCACGGCGTCACCCTGGACGAGCTGGTCGACGCGCCGCCGACCGGGGACCCGCGGGTGCACCTGCGCCCGATCACCCGGCACGGGATGACCATGCTGCCGCTGACCCGCCGGGCCGGCGGAATCCAGGCGTACAAGCTGGTGCTGCCGGGCGACGGTCGCCGCGGCGAGCCGGACCCGCAGACCCACGAGGGCTACGAGTGGGTGTACGTGCTCAACGGGCGGCTGCGGGTCATCCTCGGGGAACACGACCTGGTGCTCTCCCCCGGCGAGGCGGCCGAGTTCGACACCCGGGTGCCGCACTGGTTCGGCCCGGCCGACGCGGAACCGGTCGAACTGCTCAGCCTCTTCGGCCGGCAGGGCGAGCGGGCCCACCTGCGGGCCCGCCCCCGGACACCGGACCCGGCGGGCGGCTGAGGTCGGCGAGGGCCGGCGCTGCGCCTCCCGCACCCCCTGGGCGACGTCGGCGGGCGGCCGGGCCGCCCGGTGGGCCCGGAGCCGCCCCGTCAGGCGACGGCAGCGGTGGCCCGTCAGGCGACGGCAGCGGCGGCGGCCCGGCCGGCGATGCGGCCGGAGAAGAGGCAGCCGCCGAGGAAGGTGCCCTCCAGGGCGTTGTACCCGTGCATGCCGCCACCGCCGAAGCCGGCGACCTCGCCGGCCGCGTACACGCCGCCGAGCGGCTCGGCGTCGGGGCGCAGCACCCGGCCGGACAGGTCGGTGTGCAGCCCGCCCAGCGTCTTGCGGGTGAGCACGTGCAACTGCACGGCGAGCAGCGGGCCGGCGGCCGGGTCGAGCAGCCGGTGCGGGGTGGCGACCCGGATCAGCCGGTCGCCCCGGTAGCGGCGGGCGTCCCGGATGGCGTGCAGCTGGGCGTCCTTGCCGTACGGGTTGGCCAGCTCCCGGTCCCGGGCCTCGACCAGCCGGCGCACGTCGGCGGCGTCGAGCCGCGGCCCGCCGCTCTCGGCGGCCAGCTCGTTCATCCCGGCGACCAGCTTCGTGAGGTCGTCGGCCACCACGAAGTCGGCGCCGTGCCGCTTGAACGCCTCCACCGGCGCGGGCGCGCCGGGGCGCACCCGGTGCAGCAGCTGACGGACGCTGCGGTCGGTCAGGTCCGGGTTCTGCTCCGAGCCCGAGAGCGCGAACTCCTTCTCCAGGATCTTCTGGGTGAGCAGGAACCAGCTGTAGTCGTGCCCGGTGGCGCGCAGGTGGCGCAGGGTGGCCAGGGTGTCGAAGCCGGGGAAGAGCGGCGCCGGCAGCCGCCGGCCCGTGGCGTCGAGCCAGAGCGACGACGGGCCGGGCAGGATCCGGATGCCGTGGCCGGGCCAGACCGGATCCCAGTTGCGCAGTCCCTCGGCGTAGTGCCACATCCGGTCGGGGTTGATGATCTGGCCGCCGGCCGCCTCGGTGGCGGCGAGCATCCGGCCGTCCACGTACGCCGGCACCCCGGTGACCATCCGCGCGGGCGGGGTGCCCAGCCGAGCCGGCCAGGCGCGCCGGACCAGGTCGTGGTTCCCGCCGATCCCGCCCGAGGTGATGATCACGGCCTGCGCCGCGTACGCGAAGTCGCCGACGACGGTGCGGGAGGTGGGGCGGCCGCGCGGTGCGTCGTCCGGGGCCAGCACGGCGCCGCGCACGCCGGTGACCGCGCCCCCGCTGGTGACCAGCTCGTCGACGCGGTGCCGGAACAGCAGCCGGATCCGGCCCCGCTCGGCGGCGGCCCGCACCCGCCGGGCGAACGGCTCGACCACGCCCGGGCCGGTGCCCCAGGTGACGTGGAACCGGGGCACCGAGTTGCCGTGCCCGTGGGCGGCGCCGCCGCCGCGCTCGGCCCAGCTCACCACCGGGAAGATCCGATGGCCGAGGCCGCGCAGCCAGGCCCGCTTCTCCCCGGCCGCGAAGTGCACGTACGCCTCGGCCCAGCGGCGCGGCCAGTGGTCCTCGGGCCGGTCGAAGGCGGCGCTGCCGGTCCAGTCCTGCCAGGCCAGCTCGGCGGAGTCGCGGATGCCCATCCGCCGCTGCTCGGGCGAGTCGACCAGGAAGAGCCCGCCGAACGACCACCACGCCTGCCCGCCGAGGTTCTGCTCGGGCTCCTGGTCCAGCAGCAGCACGCGGCGGCCCGCGTCGGCCGCCTCGGCGGCGGCGACCAGGCCCGCGAGGCCCGCCCCGACCACGATCACATCGGTGTCCACGTCCCGACCGTACGGACCGGGGCGCCGCTGCCGCCGGTCGGGGTGTTGGTTCGGGGCGGAAGGTCAGCGCCCGACGGCGGCGGCCATCCGGCGTACCGCCTCCCGCAGGTGCTCGGGCGCGGTGGCCAGGTTGAACCGGGCGTGGCCGGCCCCGCCCGTACCGAACTCCGGACCGGGGTTCAGCGCCACCCGGCCCCGGTCGAGGAACATTGCGGCCGGGTCGTCGCCCACCGGCAGCGCCCGGCAGTCCAGCCAGGCGAGGTACGTGCCCTCCGGCGGCCGGTAGCCGATCTCCGGGAACCGCTCGGCGAGCAGCTCGCCCAGCAGCCGGCGGTTGTGGTCCAGGCCGGCCAGCAGCCGGTCGAGCCACCCGACACCCTCGGTGAGGGCGGCCGCGTGCGCCAGGATCCCCAGGTGGCTGGGGCCGTGGCCGACCTCCTCCGGCATCCGCTTCAGCGTCCCGGCCGCCGCGGGGCCCGCCACCGCCAGCGCCGCCTTGAGGCCGGCCAGGTTCCACGCCTTCGACGCGGACACCACCGCGAAACCCTCCTCGCCGCCCGGCACCGTCAGGTACGGCACGAACTCGACGCCGGGGTACACCAGCGGGGCGTGGATCTCGTCGACCACCACCCCCACCCGGTGCCGGGCGGCCAGCTCGGCCACCTCCGTCAGCTCTTGCCGGGTGTGCACGGTCCCGGTGGGGTTGTGCGGGCTGCACAGCAGGTACGCGGCCCGCCGCCCGCCGGCGGTCGCGGTGCGGAAGGCCGCGCGCAGCGCGTCCGGGTCGAGGCGGCCGTCGGGACCGAGCGGCGCCTCGACGATCCGCCGGCCGAGATGCCCGACGAACATGAAGAACGGCGGGTACACGGGCGGGTTCACGATCACCGCGTCCCCGTCGTCGGTGAGCAGTTTCAGCACCTCGACGATGCCCAGCATGACGTCCGGCACCATGGCGGTGTGTTCGGGGCGGACCGCCCAGCCCCACCGGCGGGCGGCGAAGCCCGCGAAGGCCTCGGCGTAGCCGGGGCCGTTCGGGTAGCCGGTGTCGCCACGCGCGATCGCCTCGGTCAGCGCGCGCACCACCGGCTCCGCGGGTGCCACGTCCATCTCCGCGACGAACATCGGCAGCACGTCCTCGGGGTACCGGCGCCACTTCAAGCTGGTGCGCCGGCGCAGCTCGGCGAGCGGTGGCCAGGGCAGCGGGTCGATCATGGCCAGCACCCTAACCCGGGGCGCGAGGTCAGCCCGCCCGAGTTCCGTGGCGTGCGGCCGGTGTGCCGCGCCGCCGCGCGGGTACCCCCTCAGCCGACCAGGAGGAGGGTCCACGTGACGGACGAGGCGCCGGACTACTTCCAACCCGAGCACGGGCTGGTGCTCACCCACCTGTTGATCTCGCGGGACGTGGACCGCTCCCGGGAGTTCTACCGCACGGTGCTGGGCGCGACGGTCGTCCGGGAACGGCAGCCGGCCATCCTCCGGCTGCACAACGGCTACCTGGTGATCAACGACGAGGGCGGTCCCACCGACGACAAGCCGACCGTCCGGGCCCAGGCGCCGGCGGACCCGGACGTGCTCGGCAGCGCGCTCAACGTCCGGGTCACCGACGTACGGGCCGTCTACGAGCTGTGGCGCTCCCGGGGCGGGCAGTTCCTCACCGAGCCGAAGGACCACGGCATGGAGATCCGCTGCTACCTCCGCGACCCCGACGGCTACCTGATCGAGCTCGGCCAGGCCACCGGGATCCTCGCCGAGCTGGGCCGGGCCGCCGGCTGACCGGCGGGGCCGGTGCCGCGGCGGCGGCCGATCCACGTCAGGGCGTCAGCGGACGGCGAAGACGCCGCGGGCGCCCCGCTCGGCGTCCACCATGGCGTGGCTGAGGAACGGGTAGTCGCCGGGGGCCGGGAAGGACAGTTCGACGAACCCGCCGGCCGCCGGGGTGAGGGACAGCACCTGCGCCCCACCCGGGTCGGTCGCCCGGTTCTCCCAGTGCCCTTCCCGGTAGACGGTGTCGAACTGGGCGCCGACGACGTGGAACGAGCTGTCCCGGTTGGGCCCGGCGTCCAGCAGCCAGACGCGGACCCGCTCCCCGGGGCGGGCGGTCAACGGGCGGTGGGTGTACTGGGCGGCGTAGCCGTTGAAAACCACCGCGTCGGGCCGCTCGGCCTGCATCTTGGCCAGGTCACCGGGTTGGCCGTCGGGTCCGAGGTAGAGCTCCGACTGGACGAGCACGTACTCGCGATCCACCCGGGGCAGGTCGGGCGGGTCGATGATCACGGCGCCGTACATGCCGTTGCCGAGGTGGTGCAGCATCGGCATGGTCGAGCAGTGGTACATCCAGATGCCGGCCCGGCTGGCGGTGAAGCGGTAGGTCAGCCGTTGCCCCGGGTCGATCGGGCGCATCACCTCGTCCGGGGCGACCGCCCCGGCGTGGAAGTCGATGCCGTGGTCCAGCGTGCCGTCGTTGACCAGGGTGATCTCGAACGTGTCGCCGACCCGGCCGCGCAGCACCGGCCCGGGCACGGTGCCGTCGAACGTCCAGAGCCGCTGGCGTACGCCCGGGGCGACCTCCCGCACCACCTCCCGCACGTGCAGTTCCCGGCGGTGCAGCCGGCCCGGCGGGGCGGGCGGCACGGCGGCGTCCCGGGCGGCGAAGTCCGGCCCGGGATCGGCCATGACGTCGAGGCTCGGTTGCGGCGCGGCGGACGCGGACGGGGCGGGCGACGCCGCCGCCGCGCCGGTCGGGACGATCTGCAGGGTCATGCCCGCCTGCCGGTGTCCGGGCAGCGAGCACCAGCCCTGGGTCGGGGCGCCGATGATCCCCGCGTCGAGGCGGGCCGACGCGCCCTGGCCGAGCAGGTCCGTCCGGGCGCCGTTGTCCAAAACGAGGTCGTGCCGGCGGTGGTCCCGGTTGCGGAACTCGACCACCAGCCGGTCACCGGGCGGCACCTCGATCCGGGCCGGGTGGAAGCGCATGCCCTCGGCCACCACCTCGACCGTGGTGGTGTGCCCGGTCGCCGTGACCGCCGCGGCGGCGCGGGTCGCGGACGGACCGGCGGTCATCCGCTGCGCGGCCACGCCGACCAGCACGGCGACCAGGACGAGGGCGAGACCGGCGGCGACGCCGCCGAGCGGTCGGGCCGGGGTTGCGGGCGTGGTCACAGGGTCATCTCCGGGCGGTGAGCAGGACCCGGGCGGCCGGTACCAGGAACTGCACCAGCGCGGCGAGGATCAGCAGGGACGTGGTGATGCGGACGTACGGGGGGCTGGGCAGCGCGAAGACCGCCAGGGCGGCGTTGGTCATCGCCACCCGCTGCGGTCCGTGCCGGTCGAGCAGCGCGGCGCGGGCCCGGACCGGGGCCGGCCCGCCGCCGAGGACCACCGGCAGCAGGTACGTCAGGGCGCCGACCAGCACCTGACCGACGAAACCCACCAGCAGCGGGATCAGCACCTGACCGAAGCGGTCGACGGCGGTGGCGGGCTCGGTGGCGGTCAGCAGGGTGACCGCGTCGACGGCCAGGGCGACCAGGAGCCAGCCGGCCGCCGCCGCCAGCGACCAGGTGGCGAAGGCGTACGGCGGGCGGCCCCGGGCGACGGCCAGCGCGGGGCGCAGCGCCACCGAGACGCCGAGCAGGAACAGGGCCAGTCCGACCGCGGTGACGGCCCGCCACCAGGCGAGCAGGCCCAGGCCGAGGAGGAGCAGGCCCACGCAGGCCAGCGGAAGGGCGACGGCCGCGGCCCGCGCCGCGCCGTCGGCCATCCGGGTGCGCAGCATGGTCGGCCAGAGGGTGAGCAGCGTGCCCAGCACGGTCAGGGTGACCCAGCCGAGCAGGTTGACGTGCGCGTGGAAGAGCAGCAGCCGGGGACGGTGGGCGTCATCGGTCAGCAGCATCCCGGCGCCCACCGGCACGCCAGCGAGCAGCGCCAGGCTGGCGGCCAGGTAGTAATGGACGGTCACCCGGAACCGGGCCGGCAGGGCCCGGCGCAGCCGCCGGGCGAGCCAGGCCAGGTGGGCGGCCACCGCGGCGAAGACGAGGGCGGCGCCACCGACCCCGACCCAGGGCCGGTCGGCCGTCCCGCCGACGAGGACGGCGCACACCCCGACGTTCAGCACGGCGAGGCGTACCCCCTCCGGCCGGCGCCGGCTCGGCACCGGGGTCCGCAGCACCGCCGCGGTGAAGTGCGCGGACCAGACGAGGATGGCGTTGGTGACCGCGCCGAGCAGCAGCAGGTGGATCGCGAGCCAGCGCCAGGCCGGCAGGAACGGGTGGGCGAAGCCGAGGGCGACGAGCCCGCCCAGGTAGGCGATGGGCAGCAGGCCGGTCCGGCGGTGCCAGGCCGCCCGGCCGGTGGTCGCCACCGGCCCGCCGGCCGGG
>NZ_RJLN01000033.1 GCF_003725545.1 Micromonospora solifontis
CATCGAGGGCAGGCCATGGGAGATGACGCGCACAGTCCCGCTTCCGGTGCCGCTCGGCCGGAACTACTGAGCGGCCTCCGCGCCTTTCTTAACAGCTACCTGACGACGCCCGACGGGCCGACTCCATCGTTTGTCGAAGTACGGCGAGCCGTTGGCCGGGTGCATAACCTTTACCAGCGGGCGAGCTACACATCGGTCGCTCGCCTGCTGCCGGAGGTGCTCAGCCAAGCAACAGCCCTGACGGGCGATGCCGGCGGGCTGCATCGCGGCAGGGCCTTCCGGCTGCTCGCCGCCGCTTACATCGCCGCGTCGAAGCTGGCCACCAAGGTGGGTGATGGTGACACCGCCCTGTTGACCGCCGATCGGGCTTCCACCGCCGCCCGGTTGGCGGACGACCAGGCCTTGGCAGCCGTGGCTGCCTATCAGGCGGCATGCGGGCTTATGCGGCTGCCCGGGAGAGCGGGCGACGCCGAACAGATCGTGCTCACCAGCGTTGACCGCCTCGGTACCGTTGATGACCCCGACCTGCTGTCTGCGCAGGGAGCCTTGGTATTGCTGGCTGCCGTGATGGCCGCTGGACAGGGCAGGTCCAGGGAAGCGGGCCAGTTCCTTGCGACGGCCGCAGACCTGGCGGCGGTGCTCGGCTCAGATCGCAACCGGCTGTGGACCGGGTTTGGTCCGACGAATGTCGTCATCCATGCGGTCTCCGCTGCGGTTCGAGCCGGCAACGCGGATCAGGCGCTGGAGATCGGGGCGCGGCTCGACACGTCGCGGCTGCCGGCGGTGCTGGTCGGTCGACGGGCCCAGGTGCACGTCGACCTGGCGGCAGCGGCGCTGACGTCGTCCAGCGACAGGTCGGTTGCGGTGCTTCACCTTCTTGAAGCCGAGCGGGTCGGTGCCGAAATGGTCTACGCCAACGTGCAGGCGAGGGCGCTGCTGCTTGACCTGCTGGCCAAGGAGCGCCGAGCGGCGACGCCGGGGCTGCGGCCGTTGGCGGAGCGTGCTGGGCTGCTGGCGTGACGAGGCGTGGAGTGCTGGCACTAGTCGTCTGTGCCGCTCCTCCGGCGCTGCGGATCGGTGAGCTAATCGAGCTGCTGCAGGAGGACGCGTGGACCGTCTGTGTGACCGCTACGCCGACTGCGGCGACATGGATCGATCGTGAGGCGTTGGCGCGGCTGACGGGGTATCCGGTGCGCGTGGAGTGGCGGATGCCGGGCGAGCCCGAGCCGCATCCACCGGCGGATGTCGTTGCTGTGGTGCCGGCGACCTTCAACATGATCAACAAGTGGGCTCTGGGCATAAACGACACGCTCGCGCTCGGCGTCCTAAACGAGGCTCTTGGCAATGGCGTCCCGGTATACGCATTTCCTAATGTCAAGACTCAACTTGCCGCTCATCCCAGATACCGACTACACCTGCAGCAGCTTCGGGACGCAGGCGTCATCGCGACTTCGCTGACCGGCGAGCGAGTCAACCAGACCGTACTGTCTCGCCTGAACGCCTAGAAGAGCACGTGCGTTCGAAACGTGGGAGACATCCCCCTCCAGTCAATTGACTTTGGCTAGTCCAGCCGAAATCCGCGATCACCCTCACCGATGGCTAGCCGGCCGCAACATCCCGATCTAGCCCCAACAACCAAAGATATGCCGGCGTTGTTGACACTTTTTGAAGCCTGGATCATGGATAGCACGGGCGGCCTCAGTTGCCAGTCCTCGGCAATCCGACCTTAGCGTCGGATGCAGTCGGCCGATCCGAGTCTGCTACCAGCGTCCTAAGCCAAGAACCAACCACATCTCCGTGCCGGCCGCCGGCCAGCGTCAATAGATCCTTAAGGTTTTCGCCATCGAAGCGGGCGCCCGCCGCAAGCTGCGCCAGAGTGACCCCCAGCTGAAAGATGTCGACATCCGGCGTCCAAGAGATGCCATTGAAGTCAGGCGGAAGGTAGCCTGGGGTTGAGGATATTGTCTGAACTGGGTCCGCCGCTCTCACCGATATGTTAAAATCGATCAAAACCGGGCCCCGATCAGCGATGATTATATTCTCTGGTTTAATATCGCGGTGGACCACGCCGTAACGCAGTCGCTCCCAGTCCTCGAAACCTCCCGGCGTAAGCTCAGAATTCTCCATCAGCGCCGCCGCTCCGGACGCCGAAGGATGCATGTACGAGAGAGCATCCAACAGGCGGCTAGCGATGGACAAGAAGGACGCCGTGTCCGGTGACAGCGTCGCATTGCACATATCAGCGAGCGTGCTGCCCTCGAGATACTCCATTACGATGCAAGGAACACCCCCCGGCGCCTGCGTGGCCTCAATGAAGCGCACAATGCCGGGATGACTAAGTGATTGAAGATATTCAACCTCGCGCTCCAGGGCACTCAGGCGAGCGGCACGGAAAGCCTTGACCGCAACCTTTTCTCCCTTTTCATCCTGAGCGACCAGAACATCAGCGAAACCACCGGACCTAATCCGAGCGACGATTACGCGCCCACCGACATGGTCACCCACCCTGAGAACGGGAGTTCCTGGCCCTTCCTGTGGTCTGTCCTGTCGAGCCTGGAGGTACGACTGCAGCAATCCGATGGACAACGCCTCACTTCGGTCGCCGTCCGGCAGCAGGCCATAACCGATGAGATGCGACATCTCATCGACGTATTCCGAGGCTAGCATTCGGAAGTTGTACACTTGCCCTTCGGCCAGCATTTTGAGCATCACGAATTCGTCTGGATACTGATCCTCAAGGGAAGCCGTTACTTGTGCAAGTACGGCGCTATGAGCTGAAACCATAGACCTCGCCGCGAGTACGGCATGGTTACGAACAACGTCCACAGCTTCATGACGCGGGAGCAGACTCGAGTGAACGAGGCTTCCGAGCGTTCTTAGTAAGGCCGGATGCCCACCCGTTTGCTCTAGCGCGTATGAAAGTCCCTCGTTTGTCCACCGAAGACCGATCGGAGAACCGAGATTGACTAATAGGTCTTGAGCGTCTCGCGGATCAAGAGGCCCCAAATAGCGAATTGAAAGATAGCGATACAAAGGATTATCCAGTCCAGAAATGGTTGCCGACTCGGCGCACTCCGGACTCGTTCCAGAAATGAGATATTTTAGTCTTCCTGGAAACTGCTGATCTAACCCCCTTAAAACCCGCCAAAGTCGAACGAACGAGCTCTTGTCAGGTAGTTCAAAAAGCCTCTCAATTTCATCTACTGCGATTACGACTCTTCGGCTACTGGCATGGATTATGGCGGTCAGATCGTGCGCGAAAGCCTCCCAGACCGACAGTCCTGCCGATATCGCGTCAGTGGCTGTTGCGTACTGACCAAAGAGCTTCAACCCCTTGGTGCTTCGCGCTACGCGGCCGGACGCATAGAGTGCTTCACCCAGCGCCCACAAAGTATATTCGGGACGGGGATCTATCGAAGTCGTCCATTGCAGATCAATCTTTGCGACTATACATCTCCCACTCTGCGCAACAGATTCGGTGACTCGATTTGTCAGACTAGTCTTTCCGATCTTCCTAAGCCCGAATACCCCAACCTGAGATTGTCCCGTAATGAGCTCATCAGCTATGTCATCGATTGTGTCACGCCGACCGAAGAAGTCGGCGGCCTTTATGGCAGCCGAAGGCAGATCGTACAGGTCTCGCACATACAAGCGATCGAGTAGGATCCGTTGTAGAGCCGGCTCGTCACCAGGCCGCTTCGCGCTCAGCTCATCAAACGAGCAATGAACGATCGTAGTATCGAGAGAGGATTCTGCTTCGACTCGACTTCGTGTATGTGGATCATAGCGTGACACGAGGATCGCAAAGCTTCGACTTAGCCGCACTCCCATGCGACTTAAGACGACCTTCATGTCATCAATATCACGCGCCTGGAACCGTGGGTACGTGGAGCACCAAAGAAGAACTTCTCGATCCAGCCTAAACAGCTCGGAAAGCCGCCGGTTTGGTTTGAGAATTAGGCCCCACTTCTGGGGATGCCTCATGTCTTCCTGAATGTTCTCGATTGAGAATCCAGCGGCCCTAACTGCATCGATGACAGGGCCGCGATCGGTAGGATCGTTCAGGCGAAAACTTCTCAAAATGTAGTCAGAAATTGGCATTACCACTCCAGTAGCAGCCAACCGAGGTGCACTCTTCTGCGGCTGATGGCCGAGGACAGGACGCGAAGCCACCGGCACGACGCCTCTCCCGAACTTCGGCGGCAGGCAAGTAGCCCGCATCCACAGCTACCGATGGCACACTTGCGATGGCTCCTCGATCGTGCTTCTGAACCTGATCGGGCCGCGCTACCCAGGCCCTGTCTCCCCGATCGGCACCCGGCCGTCCCTCTAGTTCAGGAAGCATCGCGCCTCACCTCCCCACAAGGTGTGCTGGTGACATTACCGGTAGGAGTCCGACGTGCGGCACCCCCGGAACTCAACCGTTCAGCCTGCTTCCGCCTGGCACCTCTACGCTGCCAAGGAGCTACACGGGTCGATGTTGCTTGGCGCAGATCCTCGCCCGACTGGAGAAGTTCGCAGCTCAGGGCACCTTTTCCGAGATCAATCGAGAGCAGATGTGCTGGCTCCTAGTGCGGTGCGGCAGGCTCCATCAAGAGAAGAGCCCGGAAGACGACCTGTCATGGAGCCGACAGTAGCCAACGGGGGCAGTCGCGGAACCAGGAGGTCGGCCCTTGCCCGATAGGGTGTGAGAGTGACGGGGCTTGAGCCGGGAATCTACGAGCATCTCATTACTCGACAGCTCAACGACCGAATCCGGCATTCCGACCCTGCCCTAGTTCAACAGGCTAGGTTGGATCCGGCCGAGGCTCCTGCGGTGCTTGCCCGGCACATCGCCGCGGTCACTCGCCGTGCATTACTTGCTGTGAGTGGTGGCGACGACAAGCTAGCTCGCCAGATCGCGCTAGCAAACCGCATCATCGGCAACATCACTGAGCACATGCAACATGTGGTTAACGCCGACGACCAGATCGCTGACGCAGAACGCTTGCTCTACGCCATCGCAGCCCCAACCGTTCCGCCTACCTCACCAGCCTTCCCGGGACGCCCAACCACGTCCCTGAGTTCTGGGACCCTGCTTGTCAACGGCCGGCACCAGCCGCGTATCGGCCACGAGGTCGCCTACGAGATGGAGTCGGCCGACTCCGTCGACCTTCTCTGCGCCTTCATTAAGTGGCACGGCCTACGCCTCATCGAGCCCGCCGTTAGCGAGCTGGCCGCCCGTGGCGGCCGCCTCCGCGTCATAACCACCACCTACCTGGGCGCCACCGACCAGCGAGCCCTGGACCGCCTCGCCGAGCTGGGTGCCGACATCAAGGTCTCGTACGAGACCAGGACCACCCGCCTGCACGCCAAGGCGTGGCTGTTCCGCCGCAACAACGGCATGACCACTGCCTACGTCGGCTCCTCCAACCTCTCGAAGTCCGCTCTGGTAGACGGCCTGGAATGGAACGTGCGGATCTCAAACGTCGAGCAACCGCACGTCATCGACACCTTCACCGCGACGTTCGAGGACTACTGGAACGACCCGGCGTTCGAGGCGTACGACCCGGCGAGAGATAGCGAGCGACTCGGACACGCGCTGCGGGGCGAGCGGACCCACGACGACAGCATCACGGAAATCGCGAACGTTGAGGTCCGGCCGTACGGGTATCAGCGGGAGATCCTGGACGACCTCACGGCGGAGCGCGAGGTACACGGCCGCTGGCGGAATCTGGTGGTCATGGCGACCGGCACGGGCAAGACGGTGGTCGCGGCGCTGGATTATCGACGGCTAAACAAGGCGGGGAAGGTCGACTCGCTGCTGTTCGTCGCGCATCAGGAGCAGATCCTGCGACAGAGCCGGTCGACGTTCCGCCAGGTGATGGGCGACGGGAGCTTCGGCGAGCGGCTGGTAGCCGGGGATAGGCCCAAGCAGTGGCAGCACGTGTTTGCATCGATTCAGTCACTGCATCGACAGGAGATCGACCCCGAAGCCTTCGACATGGTGATCGTGGACGAGTTCCACCACGCCGAGGCAAGGACGTATGCCCAACTCCTGGCGCGGCTGCGGCCACGCGTACTGCTCGGGCTGACCGCCACGCCCGACCGCGCCGACGGCCGGGACGTGCGACGGTGGTTCGACGGGCATGCGGCCGTGGAGCTGCACCTCCGGGAGGCGCTCGACCGGCAACTGCTCGCGCCGTTTCACTACTTCGGGCTGCACGATGACGTGGACCTGTCGCACGTCACGTGGAAGCGAGGGCAGGGCTACGACCGGGGCGAGTTGGAGAACGTCTACACCGGTAACGAGGCACGGGCGCGGCTGGTGCTGCGTGCCGCCCAGGACCTCGTTGACGTGAGGCGGATGCGGGCGCTGGGGTTCTGCGTGAGCATCGGGCACGCCGTGTTTATGGCGGATTGGTTCACCCGTCACGGTGTGCCGTCGGCGGCGGTGACCTCGGAGGTCGACCGGCCAGCGCAGCACGAACTGCTTCGCGACTTCAAGGCCGGCAAGCTGCGCGTGCTGTTCACCGTCGACCTCTTCAACGAGGGCATCGACCTGCCGATGGTCGACACGATCTTTCTGCTGCGACCCACCGAAAGCGCCACGATCTTCCTTCAGCAGCTCGGTCGTGGTCTGCGCCTGGACGACGACAAGCCGTGCCTAACGGTGCTCGACTTCATCGGCGCGCAGCACGCCAACTTCCGGTTCGACCTGCGATGGCGGGCGCTGACCGGGGTCAGCCGCCGAGAAGTGCACGACGCGGTTGAGCAGGATTTTCCGATGCTGCCCAGCGGTTGCCACATCGAACTGGACCGCGTGGCCAAGGAGGTTGTGCTCCGCAACCTGGAGCGGGCGGTTCCGTCGTCGAGAAACAGCATGGTCACCGAGTTGCGGCAGCTCGGTGACCTCTCCTTGGCGGAGTTCCTGCGGGACACCGGCCTGGAGATTGAGGACGTGTACCGGTCGGCGACGCTCGGCGGATGGACCGGCCTGCGACGGCTCGCCGGGGTGGAGACCACGTCCCCGGGTCCGGCTGATCGAGAGTTGGCGCGAGCGATCGGGCGGATGCTGCACACCGACGACCTGGACCGACTGGCCCTGTGGGAGCATGTGGCGGCCGGTGGACCAGTGCACCAGGGGCGGCTGCTGGACATGCTGCACTTCAGCCTGTGGGGACCGAATGTGCCGCCATCGCAGCGGGAGGAGCGGCTAGCGCAGCTCTGGGCAGAGCCGGCGCGTTGTGCCGAGCTGCGCCAGGTCGCGGACGTGCTGCGGGAGCGGATCCATAGAGTCACCAAGCCGGTCGGGCTAGGTCAAATTCCGCTGCGAGTACACGCCCGGTACAGCCGCAACGAGGCGTGTGCGGCGTTCGGAATGCCGAACCCCGGGTCGCTCCGAGAAGGCGTCAAGTGGCTGCCGGACGAGCAAGCCGACATCTTCTTCGTGACACTGGTGAAGTCCGAGCAGCACTACTCCCCCACGACCATGTACGCCGATCGGGCTATCACCGAGACCCTGTTCCAATGGGAGTCGCAAAGCACCACGACCTCGGCATCGGCCACCGGACAGCGGTATATCCACCACGAGAAGCAGGGGTCAACGGTGCACCTGTTCGTGCGCGAGACCAAGGTTGCCGAGGGGAACATGGGCGTGCCGGCCTACCTGTACGCCGGCCCGATGAGGTATCGGGAGCACAGCGGGGAGCGGCCCATGCGGATCATCTGGGAGTTGGCCCACCCGCTGCCCGCCGACATGTACTCGGCCGCCCGAGCGATCGCCGCGTAGGAGCACCAATGAGCCCAGAGGAAGCGTTGCTCAACCCCGCCCGGCTGTATCGCGCAGAGCAGATACGCGGGCGGGAGTGCCCAATACCGGCGGCTCCCGGGGTTTACGCCTGGTACTTCACCTCGCCGCCGCCCCTGGTGCCGGTCGGTGGATGCCACGAGCAGCACGGGGCAGTGCTGCTGTACGTCGGCATTTCCCCGAAGGCACCGCCCAGCAACGGACGGCCACCGAGCCGGCAGACGATCCGCAGCCGAATCCGCTATCACTACCGAGGCAACGCGGCCGGGTCGACCCTCCGCCTCACGCTCGGCTCACTGCTCGCCAAGGATCTCGGGATTGATCTGCGGCGGGTCGGTAGCGGTAAGCGACTGACATTCGGCCGGGAGGGCGAGAAGCAGCTCACGGAGTGGATGGCGGAACACGCGCAGGTCACCTGGGCCGGCGTCTCCGCCAGGCTCGCCGGTTTGGAGTTCCCCACTCGCTGATCCTCGGGCTGGCTCCCACAGGCCAGTGGCCGCCGACCATGGCCGGCGGCCCCAACGTTCAAGCAACGGGCTGGCCTATTGAACCGTCACCCTCTGCTTGTTGTAGTTCGAGCCATCGCCGTCCGGCTTGTAGTTGCTCTCCACGTTGCCGGCGATGTCCACCGAGAACCAGTTCACGGTCGTGTCGCTGTTCACCGTGATGCTCTGCACTCCCTCCCGCATCCCCGCCAGCGCCAACTTCGGCGAGTCATACGTCGGCCGGCTCCCATCAACCGTGTAGTACACGTTCGCCGGCTCACTCGTGCTGAACGTGAACGACGTCGCCCCCGCCTCCTGCTTGACGACCTTCAGGCTGCTCCGAGGCTGGCTCTTGTCCGTCGCGTACGCCCGGGCCACCTCGAGGATGCCGATGTTGCCGTTGGCGAACTCCATCGCCTCCTCGTGCCCTTCGGCGAACGGCGGCTGGAACCCGACGGCGCTGAACCGCCCGGTCGTCGGGTTGTAGATGTCGGCGCCGACTTCGAAGTCCCAGCCGATGATGCCCCGGTTGTACCAGTGCTCGTCGGCGCTGTTGCCGGCCGCCGAGTAGAGCACGTCGGTCACCGGCCCGGTACGGCCCGGCCAGATCGCCGTGCCCCGGTATTCCTGGACGCGGGAGAGGATGTAGTCCGACGAGGTCCAGAAGTACGCCTCGGTGCCCTGGTCCACCCGCGGCAGCACCTCCCGCCCGTCGGCCTTGTACGCCCCGGGCGGCCACATGAAGTATCCGCCGTAGGAGTGGGTGTTCATCGACAGCTTGATGTTCGGGTAGTGGTCGACCAGCCAAACCTCGTTGCGTGCCTCCGGCTCGGACAGCTCCGCCGGGCCGGCGTACACGTCGCTGGTGCAGCTCGTCGCCGTCGCGCCGACGTAGCCGTCGAAGACGGATCCGACGGAGAAGTTCCGGTTGACGTCCACGCCCCAGGAGTTGCGGCGGCCCGGGTCGGCGTTGGACGCCGGGCAGTGGTTGGTCATGTTCCGCCGCTGCATGTTGTAGTCGTACATGCTGTAGTGCGCGCCGTCCGGGTTGACGACGGGCAGGATGAAGATGTCCAGGTCGTTGACGAGTTTGCGGGTGTTGGGGTCCTGCGCGTAGTTGCGCAGCAGCCGCTCGGCGGACTCCACGCAGACCAGCGGGGTGACCCATTCCCGGGCGTGTTCCTGGCAGTAGAGGAAGACGCCGACCTTCGAGCCGTCGCGGTGCTTGCCGATCCGCAGCACCTTCATCTGGAAGGGTTCGCGGGACACGCTGGCCGGTGCCTTCAGGTTGTCGGTCAGCGGGGTCACCGGGGCCGCGGCCACCGTGCCGGTGCCGGCGTTGCCCCGGTACGTGCTGGCGGTGAGCAGCCGGGCCGCGTCGGTGTTGCCGTTGATCGCGGCGACGACCTGCGCGGCGGTGCTGGTGATGGCGCCGGAGCCGTCGGTGGCCAGGCTGACCGTGACGGCCGTGCCGGAGACGCTGACCGTCAGCGGGGCGTTGGCCGTGCCCGGGTTGACCAGCGACATGGTGAGGTCGTTGCCGCCGTCGGAGCCGTACGCCGTGGAGGTGACGTAGAGGGTGCTGGGCACGGCGGTGCCGAACTGGGCCTGCGCCTTGCGCCGGTAGCCGTTGGTCTTGTACGGCAGGTCGATCAGCTCGGTCAGGGTGGGGAACTCGGCGGCCAGGCTGGTGAACCGGGCGGTGACCTCGGTCGGGTCCATGTAGTGGTCGACGAAGTCGGACACGTACGGGTGTTTGCCGGGGGCCTTGCGCGGGCTGCCCAGCCACTTGGCGACGTCGACGGTGACCGTGCCGCCCTGGTTGCTGGTGATGGTGACCTTGGCGGGGGCGGCGGTGATGGGGACGGGGTTGCTGAACCGGTGGTACATGTACTGGCCGGCGTCGGTGAACCGGGACAGGGTGGCGGTGCCGCCGGAGCCCATCGCGGTGCCGGGCCCGCTGTCCCAGCTGGCCGTGAGCACCGTCGTGGCGTCGGTGCCGGCGCTGGATTTCACCTCGATGTTGAGGAAGAGCTGGTTGTCGAGGCTGGTGAACCATTCGGCCCGCAGCACGGTCAGGGTGTCGGTGCTGGCCGTGGCGGCGGTCGCGGCGCGGATGGCGGCGGCCCGCTCGGCCATGTTCTGTGCGTAGTCGCTCTGGTCGGAGACGGCGTCCTGCACGTCGAAGCCCTGGTCGCGTAGCGCCTGGCTCTCCTGCGGGCTGAGGATGGCGTGCACCTCGATGCCGTTGTCGACGGGTTTGACGTACTCGGCGAGGTCGACGCCGAGGTGGTGGAGGCGGTCGATGCCGGACTTGTCGGCGACGACGATGCGCATCAGGCCGACGCCGTTCTGTGCGCCGGTCGACGACCGGTCGGGGGTTGTCGCGCTGTCGGTGGTCGGGTTGGCGAGGCCGGGGGCGCTGACGGCGAGCGCCAGGGGTAGGGCGAGCAGGGCGAGGAATCGGCGCGGTCGGTTGGATCTTGGCGTACTCCTCATGAGAGTCCTTCCGGCGAGGCGATCCAGAAGGCCGCGCGGTCGAGGTTGCCTGGTGGGCCACCTCGACCAGCGCAGCTATCCAAAGCGTGATCGCCGTCTCACCATCCGTCAAGATCGATGGTGGGAAGTTCCCCGCTTTACTCCCCCGGTACGCCCACCGGCTCCGGCGGCACCTCCCGCCCGTTGACTCGCCGCTCATCCCCGTGCCCCGGCCACCAGGCCGTGTGCCCGATCAGCGCGGTCAACGCCGGCACGAAGAACATCGACATCACGAACGCCGACAGCACGATGCCGATCGCCACCGCGAAGCCCATCTGCTGCAGGAACGAGATCGGCGCGAGCATCAGCACCCCGAACGTCCCGGCCAGGATCAGCCCGGCCGCCGCGACCGTCGGCCCGGCGTGCTCCACGCCGATGGCGGCGGCCTGGTGCGGCTCGTTGCCCTCCCGTGCCTCCTCGCGGAGTCGGGCGATCATCAGGATGTTGTAGTCGGTGCCGATCGCCACCACGAACAAATAGAGGATGATCGGCAGCTGGAAGGTGACGCCGGGTTTGCCCTGCAAGCCTTGGAACAGGTAGACGGTGGCGCCCAGGGTGGCGGCGAAGTTGAGCAGCACCGCGATGACCAGGTAGATCGGCGCGACGAGGCTGCGCAGCAGCAGCGCGAGGATGAGCGCGATCAGGCCGGCCGCCACCGGCAGGATGACCGACAGGTCGCGGTTGTTGGCCGAGTTGATGTCGGCGAAGATCGCGGTGGGTCCGCCGACCAGGGCGCGGGTGCCCGGTGGGGCGGCCCGGTGCAGGTTGTCGCGCAGGTCCTCGCGGACCAGGGTGATGGCCTCGTTGGAGACCGGGTTCTCGTTCAGCAGCAGGTTGACCCGGGCCACGCTGGGGTCGGTGCCGCGCTCCGGCGGCTGGGTCCGGCCGACGCCCGGGGCCTTGGCCGCGGCGGCGGCGAAGTCGGTGATCTGCTGCTCGGTGAGCGGCGTCCCGTTGCCGGTGGTCAGGTAGACCTCGGTGGGGGCGAGCGCCCCGGCGGCGAAGCCGCGTTGCAGGTCCTTGGCGGCCTTGGCCGACTCGGTGTCCTGCGGGAAGCCGGCGCTGAAGTCGTAGTCGGCCTGGTACCCGAGCACGCCGGCGGCGAGCGCGACGAGCAGGGCGCCGGATGCGGCGGCGACGAGCGCGGGGCGGCGGCCGATGGCGGTGCCGAGGCGGTGGGACATGGTCGCCTTGGGGGCGCGCTGCCAGGCCTTGGACGGCCAGAAGACGTACCGGCCGAGCAGTGAGACCACCGCCGGGATGAGGGTGAGCGACGTGACCAGCATGACCCCGACGGCGATGGCGAGCGCCGGGCCCAGCGAGCCGAAGAAGCCGAGGGACGCCAGCAGCAGCACCAGGAACGCGACGATGACGGCGCCGGCGGCGGAGGTGATGACCTCGCCGACCCGCTGCACGGAGACGATCATGGCGGTGCGCTTGTCGTCGCCGGCGCGCAGCCGTTCCCGGTAGCGGAAGAGCAGGAACAGGATGTAGTCGGTGCCGATGCCGAACAGCACGATCAGCAGGATCGTCTGCAGGTCCTGGCTGACATTCAGGTCGAAGGCCTTGCCGGCGGCGGCGACGAGGCCGGTGGTGACGGTCATGACCAGGCTGATCGTCACGACGGGCAGCAGCGCGGCGATCGGGCTGCGGAAGATGATCAGGATCAGTCCGATGATCAGGATGATGGTGGCGACGCCGACCACGGAGAAGGCCTTGTTGAAGGTGTCCTCGTTGTCGACGAAGCTGGCCACGTCGCCGGCCACCCCGGCGGTCAGGCCGCTGCCAGCGAGCTGCGGGCCGATGCCCGACCGCAGATCACGTACGGCATCCAGCAGCGCCGGGTCGTCCGGGGTCGGCGCGTCGAGGCCGACGGTGACCACCTGCACCGACTTATCCGGCGCGACGGCCGGCGGGCCGGTCAGGTAGCCGGAGGTGTGCGGGATGTTTTTCGCCTTGAGCGCCTGGGCGAGCTGGCCGACCTTCGCCTCGTCGGCCGGGGTGAGCGGCTGCCCGTCGGCGCGTTTGACCACGATGGTGGCCGTCGCGGTGGCCTGCTGCGGGAACGCCTTCTTGCCCAGCTCGGTGGCCTGCACCGATTCGTAGGAGCGGGGCAGGAAGCTCTCCTGGTCGGCGGAGGTGATGTCGCTCAGCGACGGTGTGGTGAGGACGATGGCGGCGGCGGCGAGCAGCCAGCCGGCGATCACCCACCACGCTCTGCGTACGACGAATCTGCCCAGCCGCTCGAACATCGTTTCCCCCGTCTGTCCGGCTCGCCCGACGTCCGGGGCGCGGAGCGCCCGATGAAGTCCACCCCGTCACCGTGGCGGCAGACGTCGCTACCGGCGGTAATGCTACCGGGGGTGGGCAATCCTTTTCGGACGCCCCTCGGTGTCGAGGCGGGCGGGCGTCCCATTCCGGTGGAACAGCGGGCGGTACAGGGCGGCGGTCAGCGTGACGAACACCAGCGCGAAGAGCCCGAACCCGGCCGCCAGGCCGGCCGACGCGTCGGGGTCGCCGTTGACGAGCATGACTGCGGCCATCGCCGCCACCGAGAGGGCGAGGCAGCTGTAGCCGGTGAGCAGCACGTACGTCGCCCGCCGTGCCCAGCCGGCGTGCCGCAGCAGGCCGAGGCCGGTGGCGACCGCGGCCGGCACGACGACGCCGAGGTCCATCAGCTTGACCAGCCAGAACGGGGTGGGGCTGGAAACGTATTCGGTGAGCTGCGCCGGATCCTGCCAGGCGGTCAGCATCGACCGCAGGTGCAGCCCGAACAGCAGGAAGACCGCCACCGCCAGCAGCGCCACGGCGGCGGCCCGTTCCAGCCGGGGTGACGGCGCCGGCAGCTGGGCGGGTAGGGCACGCCAGCCGAGGACGAGCAGCGCCTCGGCGAGCAGGAAGACGCCGAGCAGCAGGGGAAAGAACCGTTCCACGTTGCCGGGCAGGCGCAGGTACTCCTGGCCGACGATGACCTGGGCGTACGTGTAGAGGGCGTACCCGCCGATGCCGGTGGCCAGCAGCGGCGCCGCCGGGTGGCGGCGCAGGGCGAGCACGGCGGCGGCCAGCGCCAGCGGCGCGACGGCCAGGAGGGCCGCGGTGTCGCTGCCGAGCAACTGGTTGAGGGTGGTGTCGGAGGTGCGGTAGCGCATCAGGTCCAGGGCGAGCGGCCCGAGCAGCGAGGTCGCCGCGATGGCGGCGGCGGTCGCGGCCAGGACGGTGGCCAGCAGTCGCGGATGATCGTGCGCCGGCGGCCGGCCGGCCTCGGGATCGCCGGCGGCCAGGGAGCGGCGGGACCGGGTCGCGGTCTGCGTGGTCATGGCGCCTCCCCAGGTCGGCTGGGCGGACCGGTTCGCTCGGTTCCAGCGTGCGCCGGCGGCTGCCGCCCTGGTCAGGGGAGGACCGCACCCGCCGCCGGGACCTTGGTCCCGTGCCGGTGACAGGTCGCCGAACCGGCGACGTGGGGCTGCGCCGGTTCCTACGCTGGCCGGTGCAGGCACGTCGGGGCATCTGTCGGGAGGCATCGTGGCGAACGCGGTCTGGGACGCGCTGGATGGCGTCAGCGAGGTCGAGATCACCGTGACCGGGCGCAAGACCGGGCGGCAGATCTCGCACCCGGTGTGGTTCGTGCTGGACGAGGACAGCGTGTTCCTGATGCCGGTGACCGGCTCGGACAGCCAGTGGTACAAGAACGTCCGGCAGACCCCGATGATCGAGGTGTCGGCGAACGGCACGGCGTTGAGTTCGAGCGCCACGCCGATCACCGACGCGGATCGGGTCGACCACGTGGTGGGGCTGTTCAAGGCCAAGTACGGCACCGACAAGGTGGAGAACTTGTACCCGAAGCACGACGTCGCGGTCCAGGTCCCGCTGGGGTAGGGAGGGCCGGGCCACCGCCGGCCCTCCCCCGCCGGCTCACTCGTTGCGGGCCGTCTCCGGGCCGGTGATCCGGCGCAGCAGCGGCAGCGTCGAGGCGACGATGCCCAGCGACACCGCCAGTCCGCCGGCGACCATCAGGTAGAACGACGCGGCCGGCGGCAGCAGCGTGTAGTGCAGCTGCGACCGCAGGAACAGGTGCGCGCCCAGGAACCCCATCCCGGTGGCAACCACGGCGACGAGCAGCAGCGGTACGACGGTCTCCAGCGCGACGACCCGGCGCAGGGTGCGCAGTTGCACGCCGGTGAGCCGCAGCATGCTGAACGGGCGTTTGCGGTCGCTGAGCCCGCCGGCCACGCTCACCGCCAGGCTGCAGCCGGCGATCGGCAGGCTGGCCAGCATAACCACGTTGGCCAGTTGCTGGAACTGCCGCAGCAGCCGCGCGGAGTCCGCCTCCCACTCGGCGGTGCTGCTGGGGAACCGTTGCGCCGGGAACGCGTTGATCAGCATGGTGCGGGCCTGTTCGAAGGCGGCGCGGCTGGTGGTGTTGACCACCACCGAGCGGATCGGCTGCCGGTCGACCTGGGCCGGGGGGAGGTCGGCGGCGGGCCAGACGTAGTTGTCGTTGGTCAGGTCCCAGGCGCGCTCGCCGATGAGGTCGTCGGCCACGGACACGACCTGCGCCCCGGCCGGGCAGCTGCCGTACGCGGCCAGGCGGTCCAGCTCGGCGCAGGTGATGACGCCGGGCCACCACGCCCGGTAGGCGGCGTCGCCGGCCGGGGTTCCCCGAATCTCGATCGGGGGTGGGGTGTCGACCGGGTTGGCGTGGACCAGGGTCACGCTGCGTACCCCGGGGATCGTGGCGAGCCCGGCCGGGATCTGGTCGGCGGCCGGCGCGGGGCCGTCCTCGGGCGGGAACCACATCGACAGGGAGGTGGCGGCCACCGAGTCGGTGCGCGGCTCGCCGCGGTTGGCGACGTAGGTGGTGATGACGCCGGTGGCGACGCTGGTGATGAAGAGCGCCACGATCAGGCCGCTCACCGACCGGAACGCCGCCTTGGGGTTGTCGGCGAGGCGCCGCCCGGCGATGAGGGTGGCGGGCCGGCTGGCCCGCCCGGCCAGCAGGCGGGCGCCGAGCATGGTCAGCCACGGCCCGGCCAGCAGCAGCCCGGTCAGGATCAGGACAAACCCCGAGAGGTACGCGGTGAGCTGCCCGTTGGTGGTGGGGGGACGCCGCCCGACGAAGTACGCCAGCTCGGCGACCCCGGCGACCAGGGGGATGAGCCGCCAGGCGCGCGGCGGTTTCGGGGTGACCCGACGGGCCACGCCCAGCGGGGAGATCTGCACCCGGCGCAGCGCCAGCCAGGATGCCACGACGGCGCCGAGCGGGATGCCGGCCGCGACGGCCAGGACGTCGACGGCGGTGAGCGACAGGTCGGTGGTGAAGAACGGGTCGCCGGTGAACGGGATGCCGGCGACGGCGGGGCGGAACGCGAGGAACAGCCCGAACCCGACGAGGGTGCCGGCCGCGGCCGCGAGGGTCGACTCGACCGCGGAGATGCGGGAGATCTGCCGTGGGGTGGCGCCGACCAGCCGCATCGCGGCGAACCGCTGTTCCCGGCGGGTGGCGGCGAGCCGGGTGGCGGTGCCGATGAAGATGAGCACCGGGAAGAGCAGCGCGACCGCGACGATGGACAGCACGAGGGTCATGCCGTCGTGCCGGATTCCGACGTAGCAGCCCCGGCTGCACTGGTCCGGTGCGGTGGTCATGATCTGGGTGACCTTCGTGGCCCCCAGCTGTTCCAGGTCGGCCGGGGTGCGGCCGATGACGATCAGCAGGGAGTCCGGCGACGGCAGCGCCACCCGCCCGATGGTGCCGACCTGATGTCCGGGGAAGCGGTCGGCGAGTTGCGCGGCCGGGGTGGTGCGCAGCAGCTCGCCGAGGGCGGGCGAGACGTAGTACTCGCCGGGGCCGGGCAGGCGCGGGATGCCGGGCGGGACGGGCGCGTCCGGGCCGGACGCCGCGACCTCGACCCGGCCGATCGACTCGCCGTGGTAGTAGTCCTCGCGGATCAGCCACCACATCGGATCGACCGACGGGTCCTTGGTCGCCGGGGCGACGGCGGTGTTGAGCCAGGCGTAGCGCTGGTTCTGCGCGTTGACCGCGTTCATGCCGGCGAGGGTGGTCAGGAGCATGCCGACGCCGAGGGCCACCGCGGCGGCGATGATGACGAGTCGGGTGGCGGCTTCCCGGCCGCCGGCCAGGGCCAGCCGCAGCGCGAACCGGATCACGAGTGCACCAGCGCGTTCACCTTGCCGTCGCGCACGATGACCTGCCGGTCGGCGTACGCGGCGACCCGGGCCTCGTGGGTGACCAGCACGACGGTGGTGCCCTGCTCGCGGGCCGAGGCGACCAGCAGGTCCATGACCTGCTCGCCGGTCAGCGAGTCGAGCGCCCCGGTGGGTTCGTCGGCGAACAGCGCCCCGGGGCGGGCGACCAGGCCGCGGGCCAGCGCGACGCGCTGCGCCTGGCCGCCGGAGAGCTCGCCGGAGCGGCGGCCCTCCAACCCGCCCAGGCCGAGCCGCTCGAACCAGGGTCGGGCCTGGTTGAGCGCGGCGGCCCGCTTGACGCCGCCGAGCAGCAGCGGCAGGGCGACGTTCTCCTCGGCGGTCAACTCCGGCACCAGCTGCCCGAACTGGAACACGAACCCGAACTGGTCGCGGCGCAGGATGCTGCGCTGCTGCTCGCTGAGGGTGTCGATCCGGTGGCCGTCGAAGTGGATCTCGCCGGCGTCGGGCACCAGGATGCCGGCCAGGCAGTGCAGCAGGGTGGACTTGCCGGAGCCGCTGGGGCCCATGATGGCGACGATCTCGCCGGGGGCCACCGAGATGCTGGCGCCGCGCAGCGCGGGGGTCTCGCCGAAGGACAACGCGACGTCGCGCGCCTCGATCGCCTTCATCCCTTCACCACCGTGCGGAGGGCGTCGAGCCGGGCGGCGGTGGTGTCGATCCAGTGCAGGTCGGCCTCGAGGTGGAACAGGCCGTGGTCGGCCAGCATGACGTCGACCAGGTTGCCGCCGCGCTTGATGTCGGTGAGTTCCTTCATCCGGCGCAGGTGGGTGGCGCGCTGCGTGTCGAGGTATTCCTCGGCGGGGCGGTCGAGCATGAGCGCCAGCACGACCTTGGTGAACAGCACGGTCTGCAGGTTGGGCTCGGCCTGCACCGGCTCGGTCAGCCACGACTCGAACTCGGTCGCGCCCCGGTCGGTGATGACGTAGCGCTTGCGCTCGGGGCCGACGCCGGGCTCGATCTCGCCGACGACGATCTTGCCGTCCCGGACGAGCCGGCCGAGGGTCGCGTAGACCTGGCCGAACGGCAGGGACTTGCCGCGGCTGAAGAAGGTGTCGTAGTCGCGCTTCAGGTCGTAGCCGTGGCTGGGCTCGCGTTCGAGCAGGCCGAGCAGGGTCATGGGAACACTCATGGGCACACCATACCCTGAGCGTATACCTCGCGTATATATCCCCGGCGTAGGTCAGTTCGCGGTGCCGCTCGCAGTGGAGGCCCCGGCGACCGGACGGCCGGTCGCGGCCGCCGGGATCAGCTCGAAGTGGACGGTCCGACCGGTCCTGGCCCGCCCGAGCCGGTGCGTCAACGGCACCAGCACCCCGTGCAGCACCGGATGCTTGCGGGCCAGCGCCCGGCCGGCCGCCCGGCACTCGGCGCCGGTCAACCGCCGGGCCACCGCCTCGACCGCCGCCCCGGTCGGCCTCCCCAGACCCGTCGAGGGAGCCAGCGTGACCCGCGGGTTGTTGGCGATCCGCCGGGTCTTCCACGCCTTCTCGAAGCTGCGCACGTACGCCCGCTCCCCCGCCACCGCGACGCTCACCGCCGTCGGCACCGCGGTCCCGTCCCGCTTGAAGGTCGTCAGCACCACGGTCTTCTGCCGCACCAGCGGCGCCCACGCTGGCGCCGGGGCGGGGTCGACGTGGCCGACCACCCAGCCGAGCTGCCGCAGCCGGGCCACCAGCCCGACCAGCGCCAGCACGGCCGACAACCCGACCAGCCACGTCTGGGCCGGGCTGCCGCCCAGCTCCGCGTCGACCACGTGCGACACCGTGTGCGCCACCGCGCCGACGAGGTAGCCGGCCAGCGCCACCGCGGGGCCGTCGGCCCAGATCAGCGCCAGCAGCAGGGTCGCCCCGATGCCGAACTGGAACGCCCCCACGTCGTGCACGAAGTGCACCTGCGGCGGGAAGGCCACCGCCGAGGCGAACGAATCCGGCCCGGTCAACGCCCACACCCCGACCACCAGCGACGCCACGCCGAGCAGCGCGACCACCACCCGCACCATGCTTCTCATGCCCGGATGACGGGCCACCGTCCCGGCGTGTGACCGTTGGTTGCTAGTGCAGGTCGATCACCAGGCCGGCGGTGGCGACCTCCACCTCGCCGCCGTACCCGTCGACGGCGGCGGCGCGGGCCGCCGCGTGGTCCGTGCCGGGCCGCAGGTGGGTCAGCAGCAGGCGTCCGGCGCCGGCCCCGGCGGCCTGCCGGCCCGCCTGGCGGGCGCTCGACTGGTGGCCCTGCGAGTCCTCCGGCACCCGCGTCACGTAGGTGGCCTCCGCCACCAGCAGGTCGGCGTCGCGGGCCAACTCCACCACATCGGGACTCGGTCCGGTGTCCCCGGTGTACGCGAGGACCCGGCCGCCGGCGGCCAGCCGGATCCCGGCGTTCGGCAGGTAGTGCGGCAGCAGGCGGGTCTGCGCCCGGAACGGGCCGATGTCGAGCGGATCGCCGGCGGTGAACTCGTGCGGCACGTAGGCGGCCTCCAGCATCCCGGGGCGGTCCAGCGCCAGCACCGCGTCCAGCGCGCCGGGCAGCGCGTACACCGGCAGCGACGGCGGCGGGTCGTCGCGCAGGGTCCGCGCCCGCAGCAGCGGATTCAGGTCGGCGCAGTGGTCGGGATGCCCGTGACTGATGAACACGGCGTCGACCTGGTCCGCGGTGATGTGCCCCAGCAGCCGCGGCAGCGTCGCGTAGCCGAGGTCGAGCACCAGCCGGAACCCGTCGTGCTCCACCAGGAAGCCGCTGCACGCCTGGCCCGCCTCCGGCCACACCCCGCACCCGCCGAGCACCGTGAGCCGCACCCGACCGACGCTACCGGCGCGCACGTCATGCCCGGGTGGTTTCCGCAGGTCGGGGAGCCGGCCGTGGCCGCCTCCCCGACCGAACGGGTCAGCCCTCGTGCGGGCCCTCGCTGACCCGCCGCACGTCGACCTCCACGTCGATGCCACTCTGGGTGAAGACGTCGACGAACCGCTTGGCCCACTCGACGGCCTCCTCCTTCGACCGCACCTCGATCAGCCCGAACCCGGCGATCAGCTCCTTGGTCTCGGTGAACGGCCCGTCGGTGACGGTGGTCCTGCCCTTGGTGGCGGTGATCCGCGCCGACTCGTCGCTGCTCTTGCAGAGCCCCTCGGCGGCGAGCAGGATCCCGGCCCGGGACACCTCCTCCATGTAGGCGCCCATCCGCTTCAGGAACTCCGGGCTCGGCTCGAAGTTGCCGGGCACGGCCTCGTCCAGCTTGTGCATCAGCATGTAGCGCATCTCAGTTGTTCCTCTCGGTGATGGTGTGCAGGGAGACAGCGGTGAGCCAGGCGAAGACGAAGAACGAGCCGACGGCCAGCCGGACGCTGATGCTGCCCTGGTCGGGCCAGGCCATCACGACGACCGTCGCCAGCGCGCTGAGCACCGAGAACACCGCCCAGCCGCGGGCGCCGCGGCGCAGGAAACGGCGGGCGAGGACCAGGCAGGCGACGGTGAGCGACCCGAAGGACAGCATCGCCCCGACCCCGTGGCCGTAGGAGTGCCAGCTCATCGTCTCGGGGTTGCCCTCCGGCGCGCCGGCCGGCCACCCCATGCTCGGGTCGGGGCGCAGCACCCCGGCGATGATCAGGCCGACGCCGAGGACGGCCACCAGCGCCGGCCCCCACGTGCCGGCCGGCCCGCCCCGCAGCGCCCGCCGCAGGCCGGCGGCACCGGCCAGGGCCAGCAGCCCGGATAGTACGAAGTTGCCGATCTGGATCCAGCCGTACCCGCCGAGGGTGAGCAGGCTGAGCGGCTGCCGGCTCAGGTCGAAGCCGTCCCGGAGGAACGCCTGGGCGAGGCCCAGCCCCAGGAACAGCGGCCCGGCGGCGGCCCCGGCGGTGAGCAGGGTGGCGGTCGGGACGACCTCGGTCGTCCCGGCCCGGGTGATCGTCGTACTGGTCATCTCGATCTCCTCGTCAACGGTGTCTCGCTGACGCGTCGATCGGGCCGACCCGGATCCGACATGGGTCCTCAAGATTTTTTCAGGAGCCGCACTCGGCGGCCCGGGCGAGCAGCAGCGCCCGTTCCCGGGCGTTGCCGGTCAGCTCGGCCGCCCGCTCGAACTCGGCCCGCGCCTCATCGTGCCGGCCGAGCTTGAACAGCAGATCACCGAGCACGCTGGGCAGCAGGTGATAGTGCTCGAGGGCCGGTTCGGACGCCAGCTCGCGGGCGAGTTCCAGGCCGGCGGCGGGGCCGTGGGCCTGGGCGACGGCCACCGCCCGGTTCAGCTCGATCACCGGCGAGGGCACCAGCCGCGCGAGGTCCGCGTAGAGGTCGGCGATCCGCGCCCAGTCGGTCTCCTCCGGGGTACGCGCCCGCGCGTGGCAGGCGGCGATCTCGGCCTGCAGGGCGTACGGGCCGGGATGGTCGGTGCGGGCCCGGTCGAGGGCGGCCAGCCCGCGGCGGATGAGCAGCTGGTCCCACCGGCTGCGGTCCTGGTCGTTGAGGAGGATCGGCGCCCCGTCGGGGCCGGTGCGGGCGCGGGTGCGCGACGCCTGGATCTCCAGCAGGGCGGCCAGGCCGTGCACCTCGGGTTCGCCGGGCATCAGGCCCTGCAGCAGCCGGGCCAGGCGCAGCGCCTCCTGGCAGAGGGCGGGGCGCATCCAGTCGTCGCCCGCGGTGGCCGCGTAGCCCTCGTTGAAGATCAGGTAGACGACCTCGAGGACCGAGTCGAGGCGTTCGGCGCGTTCGGCCGGGCCGGGCACCTCGAACGGGACCCTGGCCGTGGCCAGGGTCTGCTTGGCGCGGGTGATCCGCTGCCCGACGGTGGACTCGGAGGTGAGGAAGGCGCGGGCGATCTCGCCGGTGGTGAGGCCGCCCAGCAGCCGCAGGGTGAGCGCGGCCCGGGCGATCGGCGACAGGACCGGGTGGCAGGCCGTGAAGATCAGCCGCAGCAGGTCGTCCTCGATGTGGTCCTCGACGGCGGCGTCGAAGTCGGGGGTGACCTGCTCGTCGAGGTCCCGGCCGAGTTCGGCGAGCGTACGCTGCTGGGTCTGCCGGCGGCGCAGCGCGTCGACGGCGCGGCGCTTGCCGACGGTGACCAGCCACGCCCCCGGGTTGGCCGGCACCCCGTCGCGCGGCCACTGTTCGAGCGCGGCGACGAGGGCGTCCTGGGCGAGTTCCTCGGCCAGGCCGACATCGCGGACGATCCCCGCGATGCCGGCGACGACCCGCCCGGCCTCCATCCGCCACACCGCCTCGACGGTGCGCCGCGCCTCCGCCTCCTGCATGGGGCCATCAGAGCAGCCGGGTCGGACGTTCTCAAGGACCTCTGGACGGCGGTCCGGCGTCCCGGGTCGTTGAACCGGTGGAGCGAGGAGGCGGGATCCGTGTTCGACGGCTTCGAGGTGTTCGACATCCCCACCACGGACAGCACGGTCCACGGGCGTCGTGGTGGGAACGGGCCGCCGGTGCTGCTGCTGCACGGCATGCCGGAGACCCACCTCATGTGGCACCGGGTCGCCCCGCGCCTGGCGGAACGGTTCACCGTGGTCGCCACCGACCTGCGCGGCTTCGGCGACAGCGGCACCCCACCCAGCACGCCGGACCACGCCCCGTACAGCATGCGGCGGGTGGCCGAGGAGCAGGTGGAGGTCATGCGGCTGCTGGGGTACGACTCGTTCGCGGTGGTCGGGCACGACCGGGGCGGGCGGTGCGCGTACCGGATGGCGCTGGACCGTCCCGAGACGGTGACCCGCCTGGCGGTGCTGGACATCGTGCCCACCGGCGACGCGTTCGGCCGCGCCGACATGGCCTTCTGCCTGGGGTTCTGGCTGTGGTCGTTCCTCGCCGCGCCGGAGCCCGTGCCGGAGCGGCTGCTCGGGCCGGCGCCGGAGGTCATCGTCGACCACATGCTCGACGGGTTGTCGGAGGTGCCGGACAGCTTCCCGGCACCGATCCGCGCGGAGTACGTGGCGAAGCTCAGCCCGCCGGAGACGATTCACGCGATCTGTGAGCAGTACCGGGCGGCGGCGACGCTGGACTACCAGCAGGACGAGGCCGACCAGGTCGACGGGGGGCCGATCGCCGGCGGGCACTTCCTGCCGGAGGAGGCGCCCGACGAGACGCTCCGCCATCTGCTGCCGTTCCTCGCGTGACAGCCGTGCATCGCCCGGCTCCCCGGCGAGCCGCTCTGTCGTGGCCGACAGGTGGGACCGCCGCCACGGCTGCCGGTGAGCTGTCACAGGGACCTCGCTTCCGGGCAGGATGGACCGGTGGACATCGAGCCGGTCGACGCCGCACCCACGCGCACCTTCCCGTGGGCGACGCTGCGGCAACGCTGGCAGGACCTGACCTTCCTGCACTGGGCGGTCGCGCCGGAGGTCGTCGCGCCGCTGCTGCCCACCGGCACCCGCCCGGACGTCCTCGACGGGGTCAGCTACGTCGGCCTGATCGGCTTCCGGATGGTCGGGCTCGGCCTCGGCCGGGGGCCGGGCGTGCCGTACCTCGGCACCTTCTGGGAAACCAACGTCCGGCTCTACTCCGTCGACGGCACCGGCCGGCGGGCGGTGGTGTTCCGCTCGCTCGACGCGTCCCGGCTGGTGCCGGTGCTGGTGGCGCAGCTGAGCCTGCGGCTGCCGTACAAATGGTCGGCGATGCGGCTGGACCGCGACGGCGACCGGCTCACCTACCGCTGCCGGCGCCGCTGGCCCGGCCCGGCCGGCGCCACCAGCCGGATGGCGGTCCGGGTCGGCGAACCGATCGCCGACCCGACGCCGCTGGAGCACTTCCTCACCGCCCGCTGGGGCCTGCACACCCGGGCGTACGGTCGCACGCTGCACCTGCCGAACTGGCATCCACAGTGGCCGTTGCACCGGGCCGAGCTGCTGCACCTGGACGATGAACTCGTTGCCGCCGCCGGGCTGCCGCCGATGCCGGGACCGCCGGTGAGCGTGCTGCACTCCCCCGGCGTCCCGGTCGTGTTCGGCGGGCCGGTCGCCCTGAGCTGACGCCCGTCAGCGGCGGCCGGGCCGGCGCGACGCGACCGGGCCGGAGCGGCGCCGCAGCTCCCGGATCGCCTGCCTCAGCTCGAACTCGATGCGGGCGGCCTCGTACGCCGCCTCGGCGTCCGGCCCGACCATGCGGTGCTCACGCAGCTGCCCCCCGGCGGCCTGCTCGGCCATGCCCTCGCCTCCCCCGTCGCGGCGACCTCTCCGCCGCCAGATCGTTGTCTGCCCAACGACGCACCCGGCACCCAGTCACTGTGATCGCCGTCACAGGACCGTCGAGGCGGCCCAGGTCAGCGCAACGGGTCGTGGGTGCCGCGCGGCACGTGCGGCTTGCAGCGGCGTACCCGCTCGGCGGCCAGCCGCCCGCCCACCGCGAGGCCGTACCTCTCCACCGCGGCCAGCCCGTAGGCGCTGCAGGTCGGGGTGTAGCGGCACCGACCCGGCCAGCGGTGCGACAGCCACCGCCGGTAGCCGAGGATGGCGGCCCGGCCGGCCCGGTCCACGCCCGGCGCCCGTACCGCGCCCGCCGCGACCGAGCCGAGAGTGAGCAGGAACGAGAAGAGGCCGAAGTCGCAGCAGTCCGGGCCGTCGCAGTCGCAGCCGTCGCAGTCGCACCAGTCCATGTGCTTCTTCTTGTGGTGCCGCTTCCGCTTCAGGTTGATCACAACGCCATGGTGCGACGCGCCAGCCGCCCGCTGCTTCCAGGATCCGATCCGTGCCGTACGAGATGGAGACGTACCTGTCGTATGCGCTGGCCCGGGTCGTCTCGCTCGACGAACTGCCCGGCCTGTACGTTTCGGAGCGGGAACCCGTCTTCGCCTACGGCACGGACGGCGAGCCCACTGTCGGCTCGGTCATGCTGCCTGCTCCCGTGCGGATCGTGGGCGCCGGTCGCGCAACACCCGCCGCAGCTGACGCATTGCCTCGTCGGTGTCCGGTCCGGGCGCGCGGGCGACGTCCCAGAGGATCTGCAGAGCGTCTGCCAACGGAAGACCGCCCGGTGGCTCTTCGGCGGCAGGGCTCGGCCAGACACCAGGATCTTTGGGCACGATCAGCTCCACCGTTGCGTCCTCTTCGTGAGCGGGTGTGAGGCCGACCGGAGCCAGGTCGGCACCGGTCCGGGCGTAGACGATGGCACGGCGCGGGCTTCGCCACGGCGCGATGATGTCGGCTGCCACATCTCCGGAGATCACGGTTTGTTGCTGACCGTCGCGGGTCAGCAGACCGACGATCGACTGTGCCTGCCGCACGGGTGGGTCCAAGCCGTACCAGAGGGTCCTCAGGCCATGTGGCCCCGGGTACGAGCGCAGCCACCAATCGAAGGCGGCATCGATGTCAGTGACGTCCCAACCGGTCGATGCGCGAGAGACGATTCCCTCGTCGGACAGCGCGGCGAGCGCCTGCGACACGCGGGGCTGGGACAGGCCGGTGGCCTCGGCCAACTGCTGCTGCCCGGCCCATGGTCGCTCCACCAGCCGTCGCAGCAGGGTGAAGGTGCCCCACGGCACGCGACCCGGCCGGGCAGGCGGGGACGGGAGGCCGGCGTTCTGCGGGCCGACGGCCACCCGGTGACCTGCCAGTCGAAGGCTGCCGGTGACCCGTTTCCCGTCGTCGATCAGCCAGGACCAGCCGGCCGCCTCGACTGCCGCTCGGACGGCGGAAGTCGCCGATGGCACGATGAGCAGAATCGGCTCCCGGTACCGATCCCTCAGCTTGGCGACGTGGCTCGGGTTCAGCGTGGTCGCGGGGTGGACCACTCGTAGTACGTCACGATGAGGCCCGGTGCGCAGCTCGGCGTGATCGGCGTCGAGCGGGCTCACCATGACCCCGGCGTCGATCAGCGCGCCCCACGTCGCAGCCGGCATAAGCATTATCGAACCTCCTCGCGTAATACTTATAACACGAGTTCGCGGCAAAGATCCTCAAGATTGGCCGGACACCTGCGGATCCTGGCGGGACCCGACCGGATCGGAGCCGTCGAGGTCGGGCCGCCCAGCCTGCGGATGCCTAGCGTCGATGGCGGAAACCAGGAAGGAGCATCGGGTGTTGGAACGGCTCAACCAGGCCATGGACCACCTCGAACGCCACCTCGACCAGCCGCTCGACGTCGCCGGGCTGGCGCGGATCGCCTGCGTGTCGGAGCACCACTTCCGGCGGCTCTTCTCGGCGTTGGCCGGGATGCCGCTGTCGGAGTACGTGCGCCGCCGCCGGCTGACCGTCGCCGGGGCCGAGGTGCTGTCCGGGGAGGCGTCGCTGCTGGAGGTGGCGGTCCGCTGGGGGTACGGCTCGAACGAGGCGTTCGCCCGGGCGTTCCGCGCGGTGCACGGCGTCGGCCCGCAGGAGGCCCGGCGTACGGGGGCGGCCCTGCGCGCCCAGCCCCGGATGTCCTTCCGGCTCGTCGTCGAAGGGAGCGCCAGCATGGAGTACCGGATCGTGGCGAAGGAGGCGTTCCGCCTGGCCGGGCGGAAGGCGCGGGTGCCGCTGGTCCACGAGGGGATGAACCCGCACATCGTGGCGTTCATCAAGGGCCTGGAGCCGGAGACCGTACGCCGGATCGAGGCGCTGTCGGACCAGGAGCCGCGCGGGCTCGTCAACGTCAGTGACGACCTGGCCGGCTCCCGGGCGGAGGGCACCGAGCTGGACTACTGGCACGGGGTGGTGACCGGCGCGGACGTGCCGGCGGACCTGGACAGCCTGCCGGTGGCGGCGGGCGAGTGGGCGGTGTTCCACAGCTCGGGGCCGTTCCCGCAGGCGTTGCAGCACCTGTGGCGGGACGTGTTCACCCAGTGGTTCCCGTCCAACCCGTACGAGAGCCGGCCGGGGCCGGAGATCTCGCAGGTGCGGGTGGCCGCCGACGGGCGGACCGCCGACGCGCAGCTGTGGATCCCGGTGCGCAAGGTGTGACGGTCAGGCCAGGGCGGCGGCCCGCTTGAGGCAGGCGGGCACGTCGCCCAGGTGGTACGGGCGCTCGCTCGGCTCGATGCCGGCGAGGAACATCGCGTACACGGCGGCCAGCCGCAGCGGCGCGACCGGGCGGAGCAGCTCGACGGCCCGGTGCGGGTCGCTGCCGGGCACGTCGGCCCGCCAGCGGGCGGCCCAGGCGTCCAGCAGCGGCCCGGCGGTCGGCGCGTCGAGGGTCTCGGTGAGGCGCAGGATGTCGAAGGCGGGGTGCCCGACGAACGCGTCGCCCCAGTCGATGATCGTCGCCCGCCGGCCGTCGCCGCGCACGTTGCCGGGGTGCAGGTCGCCGTGGACCAGGGTGTCGGGCAGCCCGCAGTCGCGTACCCGGTCGAGCCGGTCGTCGAGGCCGGCGAGCAGGTCGGCCGCCACGGCCGTGTCGTGCGGGGCCAGCCGGTCGCGGATCCACCGGGACAGGGCCGGTCCACGCAGATCGGGTACGCCGGCGGCAACCAGCCGTTCGGTGTCCGCGACGGCCCGGCGCTGCACGGTGTGGTGGGCGGCGGTGATGGCGGCCCGTTCGGCCGGGTCGGCGGCGTAGCGGTCCTCGCCGGGCACATGGTCGAGCAGGATCCGGCCGGTGTCGTCGGCGGCGAGCAGCGCCGGCACGAGGTCCGGCACGACGGTGGCGAGCCGGCGCAGCACGGCGGCCTCGTGCCGGAAGAACGCGGGCACCTGCTTGAGCCAGGCGCTGCCGTCCGGGCCGTCGAGCCGCCAGATCGCCGACAGGTTCCAGGTGCGGTGCTGGGCGACGGCGGTCACCGGGCGCCCGTGCCGGGCCAGCTCGGCGGTGGCCCAGGCGACGCTGGCGGCCGGGCCGCCGGGCTCGGCCCAGGCGGCGCGCAGCGGGTGCGGCGCGAGGTCCACCGTGACCGGTGCCAGGGGTACGGCCGGGGCGGCGGCCACCTCGGCCAGGTAGGTGAGGCTGCCGCCGGGCGGTTCGGGGCGGTCGGCGGCGAGCAGCCGCAGCACGGCCACGTCGACGCCGTACCGGTGGCGGGCCTCGTCGACGATCGCGCCGACCTGCTGCCACCAGGGCTCCGGCACGTCGTACGGGGGCAGCGCGCCGAGCGGGCGGCCGGTGGGGTCGACCAGGACGAGGGTCACGGTGCGGGACACGGGCGGACCATAGTGCGGGGCGCCCGTGCGGTGCACCGGGTTTACGGGGACGGGGCGTGGCCGGGCGCGGTCAGGCAGCCGCGCCCGGCCACCTCACTCACCTCAGGGCGGCGGCGAACCGCCGGCCGTCGAACTCGCGCACGTAAACGCGCACAACCGCGCCGACCTCGGCCCGCGCGCCGCGCACGAGCCCGGGCACGCCTGCCGGAGTCTCGACGAGCACGCCGAACGGCAGAACCTTGGTCACGGTTGCGGCGACGACGTCGCCCGCTCGCATCGGGGTGGTCATGACTCACCCCCTTTCCACTTCCGGGGTGATCCCAGGGCGGGGGCGGTGCGGGTCGCGGTCCTCCTCAGGTGTCGTGCGACCGGCGCAACGCCGGGATCCACCCGGACATCACGCCGGAGACCGTAGCACCGAATCGGACCCGACCTCCGTCGGCGCCGGGCTGTTTTCGCTCCGGACGGCCGCCGTCGGTCAGGCGACGTAGAGCGAGCGGCGGGTGCCCCCGTGGTCGGCGCACGGGCCGCCCGGCAGGCCGGTGCGGCTGAGCAGGTCGTCCGCGCACTGCACCACGTACCCCTTGCCGTCCCAGAAGTTCGTGGCGCAGGCGAACCAGTCGCAGACGTCCGGGGCGGGGTCGTAGACGAGGTCGCCCCCGCAGTAGTTGTAGCCGTACGGGTTGGCCGGCGCGCCGCAGCGAGGACGGCACGCTGACCGTCCCCGACTTCGGCTGAGCGTCAGGTCCACACCGTCCGGCGGAAGCCCCGGTGGCCGGCGCAGGAGTCGCGCTGCCCGCCGGTCAGGCTGACCGTGCCGTCGCGGCACTGCACCAGCCAGCCGCGGCCGGACCAGAACCCGGGTACGCAGTCGAACCAGTCGCACACCCCGTCGGCCGGCCGGCGGATGCGGGAGCCGCCGCAGAAGTCGTACCCGTAGGGGTTGACCGGGGCGCCGCACCGCCGCTCGCCGGCCGGCTGCGGCGGGGCCTGGCGGGACGGCGGATCCGCCGGGCCGGTGCGGCTGCGGTGCGCCTTCGGGGCGGTGGTCTGGTCGATCCGCACCACCGGGGCGAGCGGCGGGGCCGCGGGCGGGGTGGTCGCCGCCGGGGTGGCGGCGGAGGCGATCTCCGAACCGGGACGCACCGGCGGGTCGGACTCGAAGAGCATCGCCGGCACGATCAGCGCGAGGGCCGCGCCGGCCGCGATCGTCCGCCGGCCCCCGGGCACCCGCGCGGACAGCCGGGCTTGGGCGGGCGTGCGGATCGCGGGCCGGACCGGCCGGGCGGCGGTGTGCTCCTCGATCAGCTCGTCGAGCTGGGCGATCACCGCCGCCCGCTGCTCGATCGCGTCGGCGAAGGCCAGGGTGAGCTTGAACCGGAAGTCGCCGACCGCGCCGGTGGGCAGCAGCAGCCCGGAGGTGCGCCGCCGGTCCAGGACCTGGATCAGCGTCACCGGCGCGCCCGGGTCGTGGGAAAGCCCGGTCATCCGGCCGTACGCCCAGTCGCGGCGGCCCCGCCCGCCGAGCAGGACCAACCGGCGGTTGGTGAGCACGGCCAGCCCGGCGTCGGTGACCTTGACCCCGTCGGGGCGGCGCGGGCGTACCGCCGGCGGGTCGGGGTCGACGATCAGGTCGGGGGCGGGCAGCACGGCGGTGTGCCGTACCTCGACCAACTGCGCGGCGGGCAGGGTCCAGAAGACCACCTCGCCGGGGGACAGCTCCATCGGCAGTCCCGCGCCCGCGTCGGCCGTGCCGTGGAAGGACCCCGCGAGTGTACGCAGCCGGCGCAGTTCCTCGTCGCGTCGTCGCCACGCCTCGTCGGCCGCGCGGAAGGACCGCTGCCGCCGCTCGTTCTGCCGGCGCGCCCACCGGTAGCGCCATGTGGAACCCGTCGAATCAGTCTTCGTCACGCCGACTCCTTCGCCGCGCGAGCCCACCAATCGGGGTGTCATTCACATCAACTAGGAAGCAAGCTCCTCAAGATACGCGAATGTCACCAATCTGACCGATCGGCTGATTGACCCGCACGATAGGCGGAGTCCGGCGCGTCGATTTCGGAGGTCCCCGGGTGGTGGCCACGGCCGGGGTCCTACCACCCGGCGCCCGCCATCCCGGGCACCGGCGTCTCCGATCGGAACGTGTGCCCGAGCTCGGGGCCGAGGCCGAAGTAGTGCCGGAAGTTGTAGATCAGCGGGCGCCACGCGGTGGGGGCGACGTGGTCCGTACCGGGCACGACGACGGCGGGATCGGCGTGTACGCGGAGCACGTGCGCCTCGACGATCAGGAAGTCGCCGCCCAGGTCGGGGTTGATCCGCGCGGCCCGCGCCTCCAGTTGAAGTGGGCACTCCGCGACCCGCTGCGGTCGTACCAGCTCGGCCGACTCCGGACGCAGCCCGGCGGCGGCGAACTTCGCCGGCTCGTACCGGAACGCGCCCCGCTTGTGCTCCGGAACGGGGTCGCGGCCGGTGAGCGGGGCGAGCCGCTCCACCGCCGGCCACTGCTCCGCGCTCGGCAGGTTGATCACGAGGTCCGGCCGCGCGCGCAGGTTACGGGCGGTCTGCCCCTCCGAGCCGAGGCCGAGCACCACGACCTGGCCGAGCGCCCACGCCGACGACATGGGCGCGAGGTTGCTCGTCCCATCCTCATTCTCGGTGCTCAACAGCACCACCGGCGTACCGAAGTAGAGGATCTTGGGCTGGATGGTCAGGTGATCGTTCGTCGGGATCATGCCGGGACGGTACGGGCGGGACCGTTCGGCGCCCGGCGAACCGTCTCCGGGCCGAGCCGCCGCGGGCCTCCGTCCCATTGCCGGATCATGGTTCTATGTGGACGTGCGCAACGACGTCGGACTGACCGCCTACCTGGTGAACGAATCACGAGCGCGACGGGAGGATCTCGCGGCCGATCCGCTGGCCCGGGAGTGGATCTCCGACGAGGACCGCGGCGCGGTCCGGGACCTGTGGGACGAGTTCGCCGGATCGGTGTACCCCCACGACGACCTCGTCGTGTCACTGCGTGGCCGGGTCATCCTGGACACCCTGACCCGGGCCTTGCAGCAGCGCGGCGACACGGTGCTGGTGGTGTGCGGCGCCGGCTTCTCCTCGTACCCGTGGCTGCTGCCGTTCGCCGCGGCGATGGAGGTCGACCTGCCCGACATCGTGGCGGCCAAGCGGCGACGGGCAGCCGAGCTGCGGGCGGCCGGGATACTCGATCAACGGGAGGTCGAGCACGTCGCGGCGGATCTCAACGACGCGGCGGAACGTCACCGGCTCCTGGACCGGATCCGGCGGTTCGCCGTCGGACGGCCCATCGCGTACGTGGCCGAGGGGCTGGTCTTCTACCTTCCCGACGAGCACGCCCGGGCGGTCGTCGGCCTGGGGGCCGCGGCGCAGCCGCAGACCGTGACGATGGTCAGCTACTGGCCGCTCGCCGCGGCGGACCATCCGGTGCTGGCCGCGCAACGACGGTGGTTCCGGAAGCGGTCGGTGCCCGAGGACGCCAGCTACCTGACCACGGACGATCTCGCGGCGGCCGTCGGCGCCCCGGTGCGGAACCACAGCACCGAGGACCTTCAGCGCCGGTACCTCGGTGAGGTTGTCGTACCGGAGACCGGGCTGATCCCGGAGCACATGGCGGTGGCCGGGATATGAGCGACGTACTGCACGTCCAGACCAGGGCCTATCCCCTGCACTACGCCTCGGTCGACCGCACCGTGGGCACGGTGGTGGTGCCGGGACATGGCGAGATCCACCCCGTCCCGGGAATGCTCGGTTCGGTGGCGTACAACGCCGAGGAGACCGTCGACGTCGATTTCACGGACCTCGCCCGGGCCGCGGTCAGCCTGCCCGACGTCACGATCGTCGGCTGCCGGATCCGGATCCTCGCCGCCGGCGCCATCCTCGTGACGTACGCCCTGCGACACCCGACGGACCTTCGCAAGCTCGACGTGCACGCCCTGGTCGCGCTGGACGCGACGATCAACCGCAAGCTCCGGGAGGCCGACCGGGCCCTGCTGCGGGACGTACTGGCCGCCGCGCAGCGGTCCGGACTCCTCCGGCAGGTGATGGTGCCGCCGGGCGGCGCCGCCGCCGCCGATTGGACGGAGGTCGACCCCCGCGCCGTCCGGTACAACTGCCACTTCATCGCCCGGGATCCCGCCTGGGAGCCGGACGGGCGGGTGCCGGGCCTGGTGCTGGGCCCCCACTGCCAGATCCTGTTGCCCTACACCTACGCCTGGGACGGTGATCCGTCGCCGGACACCATCGACGACATCCTGACCATGCTGGAACCGGCCGACATCGCCGTCGCTCAGCAGTCGGTGCTGGTCGGCGCGAGCGTCGGCGGGCTCCGGATCCTGACCGAACTGGCCCGGGCGGCCCCGGGCCGGCTCGAAGGGCCGGAGTTCCGCCGGTTCCTCGACGGCGTCTGGGCCGACTACCACCATCTCGACGCCTACCGGGTGGAGTCGGGCCAGGCGCACCGGGCCACCTACCTCGCGGCCCGCGAGACGATCGGCCTGGACGGTACCCACGAGCGCGCGGAGAAGCTGCTCAGCCACGTGAACGCCTCACTGCTCGCCGAGGCCTCGCTGCGCAGCGAACGGTTGGACCGGCGGCTCAACCGGGTCGCCGCCGCGCTGACCGTGGTCGCGTCCGCGTCGTTCCTGCTCGACATCGCGGCCTTCCTGTTGCCGCAGGTGAGCGGGCAGATGAAGGTGACGATCGTCTCCGGGGTGACCCTCCTGGCCGCCGGTCTGCTGAGCGCGACCATCTCCTGGTCCGGGGACCGGAACGCTGAGCGGGGCCCGGCTCTGCCACGCTGAGCAGCACCCACTGTCGCTTCACCGTGCAGGGGTGACCCACCGTCGGTAACGTCGGCCGCAAGGGCGATCACGTCCGGTCCGCACGCCGTCGCGGGGCGCCGCGGTCCGCACGAGGAGGTGAGCCGGTGGGTGGGACGGCCGTCGTGGTGGGCGTGGACATCGGCACCACCAGCACCAAGGCGGTCGCGTACGACACCGGCGGGCGGCAGCTCGCCGTCCACTCGATCGGCTACCCCCTGGACGAGCCGCACCCCGGCTACGCCGAGCAGGATCCCCAGCTGATCCTCGACGCGGTGGTCGGCTGTATCCGGGCGGTCGTCGCGGAACTCCACGAACCGGTCGCCGGCCTGTCCTTCAGCACCGCCATGCACAGCCTGATCGGGCTGGACGCCGACGGCAAACCGCTCACCCCGTCGGTGACCTGGGCCGACTCCCGGGCCAGCGCCCAGGCCGAGCGGCTGCGCGCCGCACCGTCCGGGCTGGCCCTGCACCGGCGCACCGGCACGCCGGTGCACCCGATGGCCCCGCTGCCCAAGCTGGTCTGGTACGCCGAGCAGGAGCCCAAGCTGCACGAACGCGTCGCGCACTGGGTGAGCATCAAGGACTTCGTGCTGCTGCGGCTGGCCGAGGCGCTGGTCACCGACCATTCGGTCGCCTCGGCCACCGGGCTGATGGACATCCACCGGCTCGCCTGGGACGCCGAGGCGCTGGGCATCGCCGGCATCACCGAGGAGCAGCTGCCGCAGCTCGTGCCGACCACGCACGTGCTGCCCGGGCTGACCGCCGAGGCGGCCCGCGCCACCGGCCTGCCCGCCGACACCCCGCTCGTCGTCGGCGCGGGCGACGGCCCGCTGGCGAACCTGGGGCTCGGCGCGGTGCACCCGGGCGAGGTGGCCTGCTCCGTCGGCACCAGCGGGGCGATGCGGGTGATGGTGGAACGCCCCGGCGTCGACCCCCTCGGCGGCGTCTTCTGCTACGCCCTCACCGAGCACCGCTGGGTGGTCGGCGGGGCGATCAACAACGGCGGCATCGTGCTCCAGTGGGCCGGCGAGGCGCTCACCCCGGAACTCGGCGAGCACGCCGAGGAGGAGCTGCTCGACATGGCCGCCCGCGCGCCCGTCGGCTCCGGCGGGCTGATCATGCTGCCGTACCTGCTCAGCGAGCGCGCCCCACACTGGAGCGCGCTGCCGCGCGGCGCGTACGTGGGGTTGACCCACGGCCACCGGCGGGAGCACCTGGTCCGGGCCGCGCTGGAGGGCGTCTGCCAGCAGCTCGCCCTGGTCCTCGCCTCGGTCAAGGCCGCCGGCAACGAGGTACGCGAGATCCGGGCCAGCGGCGGTTTCGCCCGCAGCCCGCTGTGGCGGCAGATCCTCGCCGACGCGCTCGGCATGCCGGTGCGCTTCCCCGCCGGCCACGAGGGTTCCAGCTTCGGGGCGGCGCTGCTGGGCATGCAGGCGCTCGGCCTGATCGAGTCGATCGACGTCGCCGCCGACCTGGTGAAGATCGACGAGACGGTACGCCCCGACCCGGCCGCCGCCGCCACCTACGCGGCCCTGCTGCCGCTCTTCTCCGAGCTGTACGACGCCCTCGTGCCGACGTTCGCGTCGCTGCGGCGGCTGGCGCCCAGCCTGCCGCCGGAGCCACCACCCACCGCTCCTCCTCAGTGACACTGACCGAAAGGCCGTGATTGCCGTGGTCACCCTGCTCGCCGCACCGGCGGAACCACTCACCGACGCCGGCCACACCCAACTCGTCGTCGCCGCGCTGCTCGGCATCGCCGCGGTGGTGCTGCTCATCGCCTGGGCGAAGGTGCACCCGTTCCTGGCGCTGATCCTCGGCGCGGCGGTGCTCGGCGTGGTCGCCGGCATCACCCCCGACAAGATCGTCACCTCGTTCAGCTCCGGGGTCGGCTCCACCGTCGGCGGCGTGGGCCTGCTCATCGCCCTCGGCGCGATGATCGGCGGCCTGCTCGCCGAGTCCGGCGGCGCGGACAGCATCGTGGAACGCGTGGTCGCCCGGGTCACCGGTGGCGCGCTGCCCTGGGCGATGGCCGGGGTCGCCGCGCTGATCGGCCTCCCGCTCTTCTTCGAGGTCGGCGTGGTGCTGCTGGTGCCGATCGTGCTGCTGGTGTCCCGTCGGGTCGACGTACCGCTGATGAAGATCGGCATCCCGGCGCTGGCCGGTCTCTCCGTGCTGCACGGCCTGGTGCCCCCGCACCCCGGCCCGCTGGTCGCCATCGACGCCCTCGGCGCGAACCTCGGCCAGACCCTCGCCCTGGGTCTGCTGGTGGCCATCCCCACGGTGATCATCTCCGGGCCGGTCTTCGGCAACTTCATCGCCCGGTACGTGCCGGCCACCGCGCCGGAGGCGCTGCTGCCCACCCGCCGGCCCCTGGCCGTCGCCGACGCCAAGCGGCCGACCACGCCGGGCGGCGGCCGGCTCGACGCCGACGGCGACCTGGTCACCGAGGACGACCTGGTCAACCCCGGTGCCGAACGCCCGGGGGCGCCGATCGACGAGGGACAGCGCCCCCGCCGCGCGCCCGCGCTCTGGGCCGCCGTGGTCACCGTCCTGCTGCCGGTGGTGCTGATGCTGCTGCGCGCCATCGGCGAGCTGACCCTCGACGAGGGCACCGCGGGCCGCAAGACGCTGGACATCATCGGCACCCCGATCGTCGCCCTGCTGGCCGGCGTCATCTTCGCGATGGTCTTCCTCGGCTACCGGACCGGGTTCAGCCGTACCCAGGTGTCCGGTTTCCTCGGCGGGTCGCTGCCGGCCATCGCCGGCATCCTGCTCATCGTCGCCGCCGGCGGCGGCTTCAAGCAGGTCCTGGTCGACGCCGGGGTGGGCAACCTGGTCGCGGACGCCGCCAAGGGCGCGAACATCTCGCCGCTGCTGCTGGGCTGGCTGGTCGCGGTCGGCATCCGGATCGCCACCGGCTCGGCCACCGTCGCCACGATCACCGCCGCGGGCATCGTCGCGCCGCTCGCGGCCACCCTGAGCCAGCCGGAGGTGGCGCTGCTGGCGCTGGCGGTCGGCTGCGGGTCGCTGTTCTTCTCACACGTCAACGACGCCGGCTTCTGGCTGGTCAAGGAGTACTTCGGGCTGACCGTCGGGCAGACCATCAAGAGCTGGTCGGTGATGGAGACGATCATCTCCGTGGTCGGCTTCGCCGGGGTGCTCCTGCTCGACCTGATCCTGTGACGACGGCGGACGCCGCGCCCGCCGGTGTGGCTCTCCGCCGAGACCATCCGGTTGTACGAGATGCACGAGTTGCACAATCGGGGTATGAGCGAGCCCGCGGGTTCCCGGCGGGCCGCCCCACGCCCCCACGAGACTACGAACTTGATGACGTGTACGACTCAGGCCGAAATGGCCCGCGACGCGGGTCTCCGCCGGCGAATCGTCTGCGTCATCAAGTTTGTAGGGCCTCACGACCCGTCTGCCGGGTCGGGCTCGTGCGGCACGAAACCGCCGCCGGCCGGGTCTCCGGCGTCGGGACCACGTACCCCCGGCCACCGTCGTCCTCGCAGCAACTGCGGGTCTCGCAGACCGCCCAGAGGTGGGCGATCAGGCCGGCGATTCCCCGGTCGACGCACGCCTCCCGGCCGTGCGCCCGGAGGTGCACCTGGCGGTGTCGGACCGCGACGAGTCCCCCGTTGACCTGCCGGCACGCCGGACAGAGCGGGTACGGCCCGAGCACCACGGTCACGATCGACCCCCGATCCGGGTCAGGGCGCCTCGACGCCGGAGATCCGGAACCGGTGCACCTCGGCGCCGCGGATCGCCGTCGCCTGCTCCTCGCTCGGGCCGGACCCGCGGAAGGCCAGCAACTGCTCGTCGGACTCCCACCGCTCGTACACGTTGATCCGGCCCGGCTCGACCAGGTCGGCGCTGACCGCGAAGTCGACGCAGCCCGGCGCCGAGCGGGCCGCCCGCACGGCCTCGACACACGAGGCCAGGTAGGCGTCCCGCTCGGCGGGGTCGACGTACAGGGTGCCGGCGACGATGATCACGTGACCTCCGGTGGCTGAGCCGTCCGGCCCATCCTGCCAGGCCGCCCCGGTCACGCCCGGCTGATCGCGTTGGCGTGGATCGCCTCGTTCAGGTACGCGGCCAGCCCCGGCCGGATCTTCTCGAAGTACGCCGTGAATCGGGGGTCGGCCACGTACATGTCCGCCAGGCAGGTGTGCATCTCGTACGGGCAGTCGTAGAACCAGCGGGTGATGAGCTGCCGGTGCTCCTCCGCGAGGGCCATCGCCTCCGCGCCGTCGGCCGGCGCGCCCGAGTCGAACAGTGCGCCGATCCGCCGGGCCCAGTCCTCGTTCTCGGCCTTGTTGCGCTGCCAGTCCTCCTTCGAGTAGCGCGCCGTCCGCTCGGCCGACTGCCGGTACGCCTCGGTGCCGCCCCAGCGCCGCTCCGCCTCCTCGGCGTGCTCGTCCGGGTCGAAGTCCCCGAACACCTCGAACCGCTCCTCCGGCGTGAGCTGAATGTCCAATTTTCTCGCCTCCATCGCGAACTCGATCGCCGCGACCATCTCCTGCAGCTTCCCGATCCGCCCGGTGAGCAGTTCGTGCTGCCGCCGCAGGTGCGGCAGCCGGTCCCCGCCCGGGTCGTCGAGGATCTCGGCGATCTCCTCCAACGGGAACCCCAGCTCCCGGTAGGCGCGGATGACCTGCAACCGTTCCAGGTCGGCGTCGTCGTAGCGGCGGTAGCCGGCCGGACTGCGCCCGCTCGGCGACAGCAGCCCGATCTCGTCGTAGTGGTGCAGCGTCCGAACGGTCACCCGGGCCGCCCGGGCCACCTGACCCACCGTGTACGCCATGGTTCCCTCCCTTCCGCGACCAAGGCTCCCGCCTCCCGTTGCGTGAGGGTCAAGCCCGATTGTGCCGCCGGCCCGCCGGGGCGGTACCGGAACGGCGATCGCCCCCGGCCTCCTGAGGGGGTGGGAGGAGACCGGGGGCGATCTGGCGGGAGCGGGTCAGCTGTTCACCGGCTCCTTGGCCTTCTCCGGGGCGGCGAAGGTCTCGCTGGCCGGGGTGCGGAAGGCGTGCCACAGGCCCGCCAGCGACAGCAGCAGGAGCAGCGCCGCACCGAGGTACATGGCCAGGGCACCCTGCTCGGCCTTGCGGCCGAACTCGCTGAAGCCGTACGAGGTGAGCAGCATGCCGCGCAGCGACTCGCCCTTGAACACGGTGTCCCGCTGGGCGCTGACCTGGGCGAGCTGCTTCTGCAGGTCGGGCAGGTTCGCGGCCTTGGCCTGCTCGGCCTGCGCCACCTGCTGCTTCAGCGCCGACTCCGGCCCGCCCAGGTCCGCGTACGTCTTGCCGCCGCTGATCGCCTTGAGGTGCAGGCCGATGAACTCGTTGGCGTAGCACTCGGCCTGCTTGCCGGTGGTGAGCTGCTGGCCGGCGTACTCACGCAGGCACTCCGACTTCTTCTCCTCGTCGGTCAGCGCGTTCGCCGGCTTGAAGCTGATGTGCTGCGCGGCGAGCTGGTCGTGCACGTAGTTGTTGGCGAAGTTCGCGTTCGTGGTGAGGACGATGCCCACGACGAGCAGCAGAACCGCCAGGCCGATGCCGCCGATGCTGAACAGCAGATCCAGCGTCCGTCGCTTCATGTCGAGCTCCTGTGTGGATGGGGGTCTTTGTTTTCGACCGTCTCATGATGGCCGTCGGCTCGCCGTCGAAGGCAGGGCCGAACCCCCTGTCCCGCTCGGGACCTTAGGCCCCCCTCACCCCGGGCCGGTCAGCGGGCGACGTCGATCGGGGTGAGCGTGGCGAGCAGGTCGGGCAGGGCGGTGGGGCGGCCGTACCGCCAGCCCTGGCCCTGCACGCACCCGATCGCGGCGACCGCCGCGTGCTGGGCGCCGGTCTCGACGCCCTCGGCCACCACCATCAGGTCGAACGCGCCGGCCAGCCGGTTGACCATTTCCACCGTGGCGTACGCCCGGCTGTCCTCGGCGTCCAGACGGGCCACGAAGGATCGGTCGATCTTCAGCTCGGTGGCCGGGATCCGGTGCAGGTAGCTCAGCGAGGAGTAGCCGGTGCCGAAGTCGTCGATGGCGATCCGGACGCCGAGTTCGCGCAGCTGGGCCAGCCGCTCCAGGACCGTCTCGCTCCCGTCGATCAGCGCGGACTCGGTGAGCTCGAGGGTGAGCGCGTCGGGTGGCAGGCCGGCCGCCTCGAGCGCCTCGGTGACCGTGGCGACCAGGTCGGGACGGCGCAGGTGGGCGGCGGCGATGTTCACCGCGACGGTCACCTCGGGGGCTCGCTGCCGCCAGGTCGCCGCGGCCCGGCACGCCTGCCCGAGCACCCACCGGTCGATCGCCAGGATCAGCCCGGTCTCCTCGGCCAGTGGCAGGAACCGCGCCGGGGGCAGCACTCCGAGCCGGGGATGCCGCCAGCGGACCAGGGCCTCGGCGCTCTTCACCGTGCCGGTTGCCAGGTCGACGATCGGCTGGAACTCGATGAGCAGCTGTCCCTCGTCGACCGCGCGGCGCAGGTCGGCGATCAGCTCCGCGCGGCTCACCGCCGACTCGCGCAACCTCGGCGTGCAGACCCGGTACGCGGACTTGCCGGCCGCCTTGGCCGCGTACATGGCGATGTCGGCGTCGCGGAGCAGGTCGGTGTGGGAGGTGTGCTGCGGGCCGTACTCGGCGATGCCGATGCTGGCCGACGGGTGGACGCCGAGGTCCTCCTCACCGGGCAGCGGTTCGAGGGCGGCGAGCAGCCGCTCGGCGAGCCGTTCGGGCGGCACCGGCGGGCCGACCAGCACGGCGAACTCGTCGCCGCCGAGCCGGGCGATCATCCCGTCGCCGCCGACCGTGTCGTGCATCCGTTCCGCGATGGTGGTCAGCAGTCGGTCCCCGGCGGCGTGCCCGAAGCGGTCGTTGACCTGTTTGAAGCCGTCCAGGTCGAGCAGCAGCACGGCGACCGGGCGGCCGTCGCGCAGGGCCCGACGCAGCCGCCGGGTGAAGGTCAGCCGGTTGGGCAGCCCGGTGAGCTGGTCGGAGTACGCGAGCCGGCGCAGCCGGGCGACCAGCCGCAGGTTCTCGTTGGCGGCCAGCCCCTGCCGCAGCGCGAGGACCCCGAGCAGGACCATCATGGCGACGAAGATCAGGTGCGGGGTCTGCCCGGTGGGCCGCCGGGCGAGCACCACCGCGACGATGGCGCCGCCGACCGGCAGGTACGGCAGGGCCACCCGCCACCACGGCGGCAGCGGCGGCTCGATCGTCTCCTCCTCACCGTCGCAGTCGGCCGGCGGCGGGTGCCCGGTGGCGGCGCCGATCAGCAGGTAGCTCAGCGGCCAGCAGACGTCGATCGGGTGGCCGGCGGCGTAGCTGTCGTGCGCGACGAGCGAGACGTAGACCGCGTCGGCGGCGGCCCGGATGGCGAGGCTGGCCCCGATGAGGGTGAGTGCCCGCCACATCGGCCGCGTCGGCCCGGAGACCGCGACCAGGATGGTGAGCTGCATCAGGTCGAACATCGGGTAGAGCAGCCCGAAGGTGCGCAGCGGGTCGGCGAGGTCGGCGGCGGCGATGTCGCGGAACACCACCACCCAGCCGATCGGGATCAGCGCCAGCGCGACGATCACCCCGTCGAGCACCGTACGGGCCTGCCCGACCACGCTGCGCGGGGCGGCCAGGGAGCAGAGCAGCGCGGCGGTGCCGGTGACGATGCCGGCGGTGAAGAGCCCGCCGACCAGCGGGGTGTGCGGCAGCGCGTCGCCGCCGAGCCGTTCGACCGTCCACACCGTGCGGCCGAGGGCGGCGAGCGTCATGGTGACGGCCAGCAGCACCCAGAACCGGCGCAGCGGCGCCGGGTGCCGGCGGGCCACCCCGGTGCAGGCCAGTGCCGCCCAACTGGCCACGGCCACCGCGCCGAGGTCGCTGACCAGGGCGGCCCTGGGCAGGCCGGCGAGCAGCCAGCCCGCTTCCCCGAGTACGACGAAGGCGGCCGCGACGAGCCCGACGCGGCCGGCGAGCGGGGAACGGACCCGCGCCGTCACGGCCGGGTCCACGTCCTGCTGGGGCACAACGAAATCGCTCCGGCTCTCTGGGCGCGCACCTCGACGATGAGGACCGGTTGCGGACGGCGAACGGCGCCAGCCTAGCCAGCCCGGGTTACCACCGCCAGGTCCGATCGGCGTACGTCACTCGGGCGGCGTCGCCGGGGCGCCCCGGCGGTAGAGGGCGACCAGGACGCCGTGGCGCGGCTGGCCGGGGCCGGCCTCGTCGGCGTCGGCGACCAGTTCCTCCAAGGTGGACCGGAGCCGGTGCGCCTGTTCGGGGGTGAGCCGCAGGTGGCGCAGGTGCAGCAGCGGGTCGGGGTCGGTGACCAGTTCCTCGGCGACCGCCCCCAGCAGCGCGGCGGTGGCCTCGGCGTCGCCCTCGCCGCCGGCCAGGCGGCGGAACGAGCGTTCGTGGTACTGCTCGGTGCCGCCGCGGACCTGGCGGGTGTGGGCGGGGCGGACCAGGCCGGCCTCGGTGAGCACCTTGAGGTGGTGGGCGACGGTGCCCTTGGCCGCGCCCAGCCCGGCGGCGAGCTGGCTGATGGTGGCGGGTCCCGCGCCGAGGGCGAAGAGCAGCCGGTGGCGGAACGGGTGGGCCAGCGCCTTGAAGTGGGCGGGGGTGCGGACGTGGAGGTCGCCGGGGAGCGGATCGGGCACGACGTAAAGCGTCTACTTCTCTTGACGCTTTGTCAATCGGCTGCTCTACTGGCCCGCACACCACTGTGGAAACGGGGCAGGAACATGCGACAGGACGAAATCACCGAGATCGTCGAGCGGTCCGCGAAGCTGGTCGCCGAGCACTACGTCTTTCCCGACGTGGCCGAGCGGATCGCCGCCCACCTGGGCGACCGCCTCCGCGCCGGGCGGTACGCCGACGTCGCCGACCCGGCGGCCCTGGGCGCGCTGGTCACCGAGGACCTTCAGTCGGCCAACCGGGACCTGCACCTGCGGCTCAAGCACCACGTCACCGCACTGCCCGAGCGCGACGAGGACCCGGACGAGGGCGCCTGGGCCGACCTGGCCGCCCGGCACATGGGCGGGGTGGCCCGGGTGGAACGGCTCGCCGGCAACGTCGGCCTGCTGGACCTGCGGCCGTTCCTCCTCCCGCCGCAGCTCGGCGGCGCGGCGGTGACGGCGGCGCTCGGGCTGCTCGCCGGCACCGACGCGCTCCTGCTCGACCTGCGCGGCAACCTGGGCGGCAGCCCCGACATGACGGCCCTGGTCTGCGGCTGGTTCTTCGCCGAGCCGGTGCACCTGCACACCATGTACAACCGGGCCGGCGCGGGCCGGCAGTACTGGAGCGCGGCGCACCTGCCCGTGCCCGGGTACCAGCCGGACAAGCCGGTGTACGTGCTGACCGGCCCGGACACCTTCTCCGGCGGCGAGGAGCTGGCGTACGACCTGCAGCAGCTGGGCCGGGCGACGGTGGTCGGTGAGCGGACCCGGGGCGGGGCGCACCCCCGGACCGGGTTCCGGGCCCACCCGCACCTGGAGCTGACCGTGCCGGTGGCCCGGCCGGTGCACGCGGCCACCGGCACCAACTGGGAGGGCACCGGGGTCGCCCCGGACGTCGAAACCCCGGCGGCGGGGGCGCGGGACACCGCGTACCGGATGGCCCTGGAGAGCCTGCTCGCGGCGGACCCGCAGCGCCCGACGGCGGACGAGGCCCGGGCGGCCCTGGCCGGCCTGGCGTGAGGCGGGAGCCCGGCCCGGCGGGAGCGCCGGGCCGGGCCGCCCGGCCTACTGGATGGTGACGTTGTCGACGTAGACGGCGGAGGTGCCGCTCGCGCCGCTGCCGGGGACGAACTGCACGCCGATCTCGCGCACGTCCCCGAGGTTGGCCACCCCGCTCAGATTGAGCGAGAGGTTCAGTCCGGAGGAGGTGACCGCGACGGTGCCGCCGTCGTACCACTGCCAGGACGAGCCGGTCTTGACGTAGAGCTTGGCCTGGCTGCTGGTGCCGAAGCTGCCCCACGGGGCGACCCGCGCGGTGGCCCGCAGGGTGGTCCGCCCGCTCAGGCTGGTGGTGGCGGTCTTCTTCAGGTACGCCGCGCCGCCACCGAGGTTGACGTCGGACTTCAGGGAGTAGCTGCCCTGCGCCGCCCACTCGTTACACCGCCTCGGCCGGCGGGCCGCCGTGCGTCCACGGGGTCTCCTCCGGCGCGGGGAAGTTCCCGGCCGGCAGGTACGCGTCCGACAGGGTGGTCAGGCAGAGCCGCTCCCCCACCTCCGGGACGCTGCCCGGCGGCGCGGTCAGCCCTCGCCCCATCCCGCCGGAAAGCTCCAGCACCACCTCGGTCTTGCCATCCGCCGCCGGGGTCACGAAGACCACCTTCGCCTTCTGCGCCGGCCGGGCGGGCGAGTAGAGCGTCGCCCCGACCGGCACCAGCACCGGCTCGGTGGTCACCACCTGAATACGAGGGCGCAGCACCGGCCGCTTGCCGCTGTCGTCCACCCGCTTCGGATCGGCCAGCGTCACGTCCCCGACGAACGCCTCCCCGGTCAGCCGGTGCTCGGCCATGACGAGCGGGTCGTCGTAGGCGCGCTGCACCGCGTAGGAGGCGAGGGCCCGTTCCAGCCGGTGCAGGCGCACCGCCGCCGCCACCGCCCCGTCCCGGCGCGGCTGCGGCCCGCCACCGGCATCCACGTGCTCGGCGTAGCCGGTGAACGCGTCCCGGTCACCGGCCCAGCGGCCGGCCACCCGCGCCCCGGGCGGCAGCGCGCGCAGCAACCCCAGGCCGCGCCACATCAGCTCCCAGGTGGGCTCCAGCTGGCCGCGCAGCAGCCGCTCCAGCTCCGCGTACGCCTCGGCGCGGGCCACCGGGTCGTCCTCGGCCTCGGCGTACGCGGCCATCGCCGGGGCGAGCCGGTGGTTGTCGAAGTCCGGGTCGGTGGCCGGGCCGGCCGGCGGGCAGGTCTGCGGGTCCTCGGCCCGGGCGGCCGCCTCCGCCCCGGTCGTCCCGGGTGGCGGGTCGAGCCAGCCGAGCAGGGCCGGCAGGTGCAGGTCCTCCACGGCGCTCTGCCCGGTCGCCCAGTGCAGGGTCAGCGCCTCGGTCAGCGCGACCAGGGCCGCCGAGCCGGGATGCTCGGCGCGCTCCGCGAAGAAGGTCAGCCACCGGCCGAGCAGCGGCACCGACGGGTGCACCGGATACTCCCCGTCGGGGCGCCGGAACCGGGTGGAGCGGCCGAGCAGCCGCAGGAAGGTGATCCCGGCCGGGTTGGGCACGATCAGCTGCGGGGCGTCCACGTACCGGTAGCGCACGTCCCTGCCCCGGTCGACCGGCACCGCCTCGCTGACCCCCCGGAACGACTCGAGGTGCGGCAGCACCGCCTCGGCCAGCTCGGCGGCGAACGCGAGCCGCTGCTCACGGTTGCGCGGCTGGGGCACGACCAGCAGCCGCGCCTCGTCGGGCGCCGCCCCGACCAGGGCCGCGAGGGGGGCGTTCGCCTCACCGGCCATGGCCAGGGGCACCAGCACCAGCGGGCGGTCGGACAGGTGCAGGTGCCGGACGGTGGCCACCGGCTGGGCCACCCCGGCGGCGACCGCCTGCGCCTTGGCCAGGGCGCGCAGCGTACTCACGACGGGTTTCCGGCGAGGGCGTCGGCGCGCAGGCGGGCGGCGGCGCGCAGCAGCGCCGCGGCCTCCCCCTGCTCCGGTTCCGGGGCGCGCTCCCCCGCGGCGAGAGCGAGCACCTCGTCGACGCCGTCGACGCCGCCGAGCGCCTCGCGCACCGGTCGGCCCAGGGCGGCGGTCTGGCCGCGCGCCTCGTGCCGGCAGAAGTACGCCAGCTCGCAGGCGGCCAGGCAGTCGGGCGCGTAGCGGGCCGCCACGGTGGACAGCGCCTCCCGCAGCGCGGCCGGGTCGGCGGCCGGATCGGCGGTGAAACCGGCCGGCACGGCGGCCAGCAGGTCGTCGATCCGGGCCATCCGGTCGAGCTGGCGGCGCAGCACCAGCAGCTGCCGACGCACGTCGAGCAGGCTGGCGACCGGCTGGTTGGTGAAGTCGCGCGGGCAGACCAGCACCACCTCGGGCGAGACCAGTTCCGGGTCACCGCCCGCCGTGCTCAGCAGCTCCCGCAGGGCCAGGACGTAGACGGCGGACTGGATCGCGGCGGCGGAGACCTTCGCCGGGTCGGCCTGGCCGTCGATCACCGGGAAGGACTTGATCTCCACGACGTGGAACCGGCCACCGAGCCGGGCGGCCACCAGGTCGGGTTCCAGGTGCACCCGCCGGCCCGCCACGTCCAGCCCGAGCAGCGGATGGTCGAACAGCGCCGCCCCCTGCCCGGGTGCGGTCAGCGCCGCCCGGGACCGCTCCGGCCGGTCCTCGTCGCCACCCAGATCCGTCCAGCTCGCCCCGGCCGGCACCGGTACGCCCAGCCGCTCCGCGACCAGCCGCAGCAGCTCCACCCCGCCGTCGGCCTTGACCTGCGCCTCGAACGCGTTGCCCCGGGTGATGGCGAAGCGGGACTGGCCGAACCGGGCCGGAAAGCCGATCCGCTCGGCCAGCTTCGGCTTGTCCACCCCGGCGCTGTCCAGCACGGCCCGGCGGGTGCAGCCGGGGTTGCCGGTCAGCGCGGCGATGGTCCGGGCGTTGTGCCGCCGGGGCGGCACGCCACCCCGGATCTCGGCCAGGCGCTGCGCGGTGTCCGTCATGATCCGCCAGGATAGGCGGTACCCGGCGATCCGGCCCGTGTCGGCGCTCAGCCGACGGCAACCGGTTCGGGTTCGGGGCGCACCGCGGCGCGGCGGACCAGCACGGCGACGGCCACCGCGGCGACCAGCGCCAGCCCGGCCATCGACCACAGCACCGTACGCAGGCCGCCGGTGAACCCGGGATCGGCGAGCCGGCCGGCGGTGGTGCTGGCCAGCACGGCCCCGACCACCGCGATGGCGACCGTCTCGCTGGTCAGCCGGGCCGTGTTGATCATCCCGGCCCCGGTGGCCGCGCGGGACGGCGCGACGCTGCCGATCGCGATGGCGTCCAGGAGGCCGATGGACAGTCCCACCCCGCACCCGATGGTGAGCAGTGGACCGGCCAGGGTGGCCGTGTTCGCGTGCGGCCCGAGCCCGGTCGCCCAGGCCGCGCCGGCCGCGACCAGCAGCACCGAGACGACGGTGACCGCGGTGGCCGGGACCAGCCGGGTCAGCGCGCCGCTGAGCAGCGGCAGCACCAGGGTCGGGGCGGTGAGCAGGATCAGCGTGGCGCCGGCCGCGCCGGGGCTGAGCCCGACCACGGTGGTCAGGTACGCCGGGAGATAGACCAGCAGCGGCACCAGCACCGCGACGATGGTCGCCGCCGCCAGGCAGATGCCGAGGAACCGGGGGCTCGCCAGCAGGTTCAGGTCGAACATCGGGTCGGCGCGGCGACGCTCCACCCGGACGAAGGCGGCCAGCAGCGCGGCGGCGGCGACGAACGCGGCGAGGATGACCGGGGCGCTCCACCCGTACGCGGGGCCCTGCACGAAACCGAAGATGAGCAGCAGCAGCGCGGCGGTGAAGGAGACGGTGCCGGGCCAGTCGACGCGCCCGGGATGCGGCTGGCGGGACTCCGGCAGCAGCGGCACGAGGGCGAGCACCGCGCAGGTGGCCAGCGCCGGGGCGGCGAAGACGGCCCGCCAGCCGAAGCCCTCGATGAGCAGGCCGGCGACCGAGGGGCCGAAGGCCAGGCCGACGCCGATCGCCGTACCGAAGAGACTGAAGGCGCGGGCCCGCGCGCGGCCCTGGAAGGCCCCGGCGAGCAGGGCGGAGGCGCTGGTCGCCGCGGCCGCCGCGCCGATCCCGGCGAGCGCCCGGGCCAGGTCGAGCAGCAGCACGTTGTCGGCGAGCGCGGCGAGCAGGCCGCCGACGGCGAAGACGGCGACGCCGACGGCGTAGACCCGACGCCTGCCGAGCAGGTCGGCGAGGGCGCCGGTGGCGAGCATGAAGCTGGCGAAGGTGGCGTTGTAGGCGTTCACCACCCACTGCACGCCGGCCAGGTCGGCGTGCAGATCCCGGCCGATGTCCGGCAGCGCGACGGACGCGCCGGTCAGCGAGACCGGTAACGCGATGGTGGAGAGCAGGACGGCCGCCAGCACGACGGCCGGGTGATTGCGCAACGATTCTCCCCGTTAGGACGGCGTCCCGAGCCTAGTTGGCGCAGGTCGGGACGGATCCGGTGGCGGGTCGAAGATCACATGCCGGTCAGCGGCCGGCGGAGCGGTTCCAGGGTGAGCGGGGGGATTGGGCGCCCGCCGCCGGCCGGGTGCGGCGGCGGTGCCGGCGGCCGGGCGTGCAGGGCGGACGGGAGACGGTGTGCACCGGTGCGGACGGCGGCGGGACCGGCTGGCGGCCGATCAGCCAGCAGAGGAACCGGGCCATGCTCAGCCGACCGGGAAGATGAGGAACATCGCCCGGCAGTACCCCGGCCGGGCCCGCCGCACACCCACGAATTTTTCCGCCGGCTGCTGTCCGGATGCGCCAGCCCCGTTCGTCACGCTGGATGGAAGCACGACCGAGGGAGAGAACCGATGAAGTACATGATGTTCGTCTGCACCGACACCGAGCCGGACCGCAACCCCGATGCCGCGCCCGACATCGAGCAGTGGGTGGCCGAGCGGGACGCCAACGGCCAGCGGGTGACGGGCAGCGTCTTCGCGCCGCCGTCGGCGGCCACCACGGTCCGGATCCGCGACGGCGAGCTGCTGCTCAGCGACGGCCCGTTCGCCGAGACCAAGGAGGTGATCGTGGGCTTCGACCTGCTCGAGTGCGCCGACCTGGACGAGGCGATCGAGGTGGCCCGCGCCCACCCGATGGCGTACGGGGGGCGGATCGAGCTGCGCCCCCTGGTGGACTGACCCGGTGACCGATGCGGCCGGGGCGGTCGCCGACGCGGGTGCCGAGGCGTACCCGCGGATCGTGGCCGCCCTGATCCGCGTGACCGGGGACTGGACGCTCGCCGAGGACTGCGCCCAGGAGGCCCTCGCGGCGGCGTTGGAGCGCTGGCCCCGGGACGGCGTGCCGGGGAATCCGGGCGGCTGGTTGATGACCGTCGCGCGCAACCGGGCGCTGGACGTGCTGCGCCGGGCCGCCGTGGAGCGCCGCAAGCTGCGCGAACTGGCCCTGCTGACCGACCCGGAACAGCCCCGGCCGACGGGAGGGGACGTGGTGGACGACCGGTTGCGGCTCATCTTCACCTGCTGCCATCCGGCGCTGGCCCTGGAGGCCCGGGTCGCGCTGACCCTGCGCACCGTGGCCGGCGTGCCCGCCGCCGACATCGCCCGCGCCTTCCTGGTCACCGAGTCGACGATGACCCGCCGGCTCACCCGGGCCAAGACGAGGATCGCCGCCGCCGGCGTCCCCTACCGGGTGCCGACCGGGCCCGCGCTGGTCGAGCGGCTGCCGGGCGTCCTGGCCGTGCTCTACCTGCTCTTCACCCGGGGGTACGAGGCCGACGGCGAACCCGCCTTCGCCACCGAGGCGGTCCGGCTGGCCCGGCTGCTGCACACGCTCATGCCCGAGCAGCCGGAGGTGGCCGGGCTGCTCGCCCTGTTCCTGCTGCACCACTCCCGCCGGGCCGCCCGCCGGGACGCTGACGGCAACCTGCTCACCCTGGAGCAGCAGGACCGCTCCCGGTGGGACCGGCGGGCCGTCGCCGAGGGCGTCGCCCTGCTTGAGGGCGCGGGCGACGGCCCGTACGCCCTCCAGGCCCGGATCGCCGCCTGCCACGCCACCGCCCCGACCGCCGCGGACACCGACTGGCCGACCATCGCCCGCTGCTACGACCAGCTGGCCCGGCTGCGTCCCACCCCGGTGGTCCGGCTCAACCGGGCGGTGGCCCACGGCTACGCGTACGGCCCGCGCAGCGGGCTGGACCTGCTCGCCGAGGCCCGCGCCGGCGGCGCCCTGGACGGCTACCCGCCGGCGCTGGCCGCGGAGGCCGAGCTGACCGTCCGCCTCGGCGACCCGGTACGCGGCGCCGCCCTGTTCCGGGCGGCCGCCGAGGCGGTCCGCTCCGAGCCGGAGCGCCGCGCCCTCCTGCGCCGGGCCGCCGAGCTGTCCGGTGCGTAGGTCGGAGGTCCGCCCGGTTCGGGCGGCCGACTGCCGGAGAGCGACATGTCTAAGCGACGTAATCATGTCTCTGAGACATGTCGCTCGAACCCACAGGGCCGGCTCGGCCACGGCGAGGCCGGCTCAGGCGCCGGTCGGCAGCTCCTCGGCGAGCCAGATCGGCTGCCAGTCGGCCATCTCGTGGAAGCGGCGCAGCTCGAACAGCCCGGCGACGTTGCCGCACCACGCCGCGTACGGAGGGTTGCCCTCGTCGAAGCCGCTCTGCACCATGGTCAACCTCGTCTTCCCGGCGGACTCGGCCAGCTCCCAGGTGCTGACTCCGACGGGTCCCCAGTCGACGGAGAGCTTCCGGCCGGGCTCCAGGTCGACCACCTTGGCCGCGTACCCGCTCTCGAAGCCACCCATGGCGTACCGGCCGCCGACCCAGGGCTCGATCCCGATCGGGTAGCCGAACCAGGCGCTGGCCTGCTCCGAGTCGGTCAGCGAGGCCCAGACCCGGTCCATTGGGGCGTCGATGGTCAGCTCGGCGCGCAGGTCGGCCGAGGTGAAGTCGGTGCGGGGCAGCAGCGGCCTGCCCTCCAGGCGGTTGGCGAGGTTGGCGGTCGACAGGGCCCAGAAGGTCTGCAGCACGCCGCGGATGGTGCTGCCGCTCATCGCCTCGGCGAAGTCGAAGTGGCTCTGCCGGAGGGTGAGCAGGGTGTTCTCCCCGTCGGGCGCCAGTTCGAACTCGGTGGTGGTCTCCACGCCGTCGAGCGTCCAGGCGAAGCGCAGCGAGCGCTCGTCGGCGTGCAGCAGCCGCTGGTGCGGCGCGTCCCCCTCGGGGGTGTAGCGACCCCAGAACTCGTACCGGTGCGGCAGCTCGACCTCGGCGTGCTCGGCGAGCCAGACGCGCAGCTCGGCGGGGTCGGTCAGGGCGTGACGCACGGCGTCGACGGGGGCGGCGAGACGGACGCGGACGGTCAGCGGTTCACTCACGGTCGTCACCTTTCGGATAGCACGCCACAGCGAGCTTGAAGGCATCCCCCTCGGCGCCCCCGTAGCGCGTGAACAGGTCCTGCAGCGTCGTCTGCAGGTCGTGCAGGAACTCCTGCCGGCGCTCGGCCGGCACTCTGATCTCGCCGGACACCCCGATCGAGGGCAGCTCCGGCGCGGTGCGGTCCAGCGCGGCGATGTCGGCCTGGACCTCCTCCATGAGGTCGAGCAGGTAGCCCAGGCTCAGCTCGTCGCGGGCCCGGCGGGCACCTCCGATCCGTCCCACCAGCCTCGGCGAGAGCCAGTACGACCGGGCGACGGCCTGGTAGATGCCCTCGCTGATGCCGCGCACCTTGCGGGTCGAGACCTGCTCGACCAGGCGGGCCGCGACCAGCTGCTTGACGTGGTAGTAGACGCGCTGGGGCGTCTGGTCCAGCCGGGCGGCGACCTCGGTGCAGGTGCGGGGCTCGGCGAGCTGCCGCAGCACCTCGATGCGCTGCGGCTTGAGCAGGGCCTCGGCCTGCTCGCGCTCTTCCAGGTACACGACGTCTCTCATGGCAAAAATCATCTTGTACGTAAAAAACTTATTTGTCAACAGGGTCGAGGAAAGGCCGCGCGGTCGGCGCGGCCTTTCCCGCCTACTTGCCGATGACGATGGCGTTCGCCGGCGCCTCGACCTGCACCGGCAGGCCGTAGTCGGAGAGTTCCACCAGCACGTGCAGGTGATAGGTGAATTCCGGGCCCCTGGCGTTCCATCGCGCCGCACGGTCGTACGCCACCGTCTTGATCCGGCCGTCCGCATCGACCGTCACGTCACCGACCAGCCTGTCGGCAGCAACTCCTCGGGACGAATCCTGCACGGTGACCTCGAAGTGGTAGCCGCCGCCGGGGTTCTGGGTCACCTGGGCGCCGGCCTGCCGCAACATCCGGAACAGCTGCTGCGGATCCGTCGAGGTGCCCAGCCTGCCACCCAGCGCGTCATCGAAGTCCAAGCTCGTCTGCCTTCCCTCCGGATCCCGGGACCACACGACCCTTCCGCTGTCGGGGTCGGCGCCGTCCAGGCCGCCGTGGTACAGGACGCCCTCGACCAGGCGTTCCTTCAGCCAACCGATCGACATGGGCGGACGCAGCCCGGTGTTCGGCGAGTCCAGGTAGCCGGTGGCCGTCGCCGGATCGAACGCGCCCGTTGTCACCCAGGTCCTGGCCACCGGCTCGGGCAGCTCGCCCCGCGGCGGAAGCTTGTCCTTGTTCGTGGTGGTGACCTTCACCCGGTAACTGATGTTCTCGCTGGCCGCCGCAGCGGCGGCCAGCCGCATCTGCGGCGACTCCGGGCTCGCCGCGGTCGCGGGCCGCTCGGCGACCGGCCCCGGCGAGCCGGCGGTGCCCCCCGCACCGACGGTCAGGGCCGCCGCCAGCGCCCCGGCCACCCCGGCCACCCCGGCCGCATACGCGGAGCGGTGCACCATCGTGCGTCGCTGGTGCCGGCGGGTGGCGTCGCCCAGCACGTCCCGGCGGAACGTCAGGCCGGCAGCCTCGTCCCGCATCCCGGCGATGAGTTGATCCTCCAGGTCCGTGGTCATCGTGCCGCTCCCTTCATGCCGGCGCCCTCCAGCGCCCAGTCCGCGGTGAGTTCACGTAGCCGGGTCAGCCCCCGGGAGGCGGTCGACTTGACGGTGCCGACCGAGCAGCCCAGCGTCTCGGCGGCTTCCGCCTCGCTGAGCTGCTCCCAGTAGCGCAGCACCAGCACGGCCCGCTGCCGGGGCGGCAGCAGGCCCAGCGCCTGAATCAACGCCTGCCGCAGGTGCAGTGCCTCCGTACCGTCCACCTGGCCCGGCGGCTCGATCGCGGTCAGCACCTCCGGCCGACGCCGGCGCACCCGCCACCGGTCAACCGCCAGGTGGTAGAGGGTGCGGCGCAGGTAGCCCTCCTTGTCGCCATGCACCCGGCCCCAGTTCCGCATCAGCCGCTCCAGCGCCGCCTGCACCAGGTCCTCCCCGGCCGACCGGCTACCGGTCAGCAGCACCGCCGTCGCGAGCAGCGCATCGCCGCGTTCCGCGACGAGGACGTCCAGCCCCTCGAAGCGCTTCCTCCGCCACACCGGCTCTCCTTTCGTCGCCACCAAGGACGACGGGCACCACCCGAAGGTTGACTGGACGATCGGAAAAATCCGAGCACGACGAAAGGCCGCGCGGATCGCGCGGCCTTTCGTCGTGGGTCAGCCGGTCAGGGCGTCCAGTCGGGGCGCAGCGGGTAACCGTTGACCCCCTGCGGCCCGTTGTGCGTGGCGACCACCTGGTGCAACTGGATGCCGTTGCGCTCGAAGGCCAGCCGCGAGCCGGCCATGTAGAGGCCCCACACCCGGGCGGTGCCCTGGCCGACCTCGTTGACGCAGAAGTCCCAGTGCTCGACCAGGTTGCGGCACCAACCCGCGAGGGTCAGCGCGTAGTGCTGGCGCAGGTTCTCCTCGTGGTGCACCTCCAGCCCGGCGTCGTGGATCTCGCTGATCAGCCGGCCCGGCCCGGCCAGCTCACCGTCCGGGAAGACGTACCGGTCGATGAACGCGCCGGAGCGGTGCGGGGCGCGGTTGTCGGCCCGGGTGATGCAGTGGTTCATCAGCCGGCCGCCCGGCTTGAGCCGGCTGCGCAGCGCGCCGAAGTATGCCGGGTAGTTACGCACCCCGATGTGCTCGGTCAGGCCGATCGAGGAGATCGCGTCGAACTGCTCGCGCGGGGCGTCCCGGTAGTCCAGGTGCCGCACCTCGGCCAGCTCACCGAGGCCCTCCCGCTCGATGGCCGCCTGCGCCCACTCCGCCTGCGCCTTCGACAGGGTCACGCCGAGCGCCTTGACGCCGTACTCGCGCGCCGCGTGCCGGACCATGCCGCCCCAGCCGCAGCCGACGTCGAGCAGGCGCATTCCCGGCTTGAGCGCGAGCTTGCCGGCGACCAGGTCGTACTTGGCCCGCTGCGCCTCCTCCAGGGTGTCCTCCGGGCTGCGGAAGACCGCGCAGGTGTACGTCATGGACGGGCCGAGCACCTTCTCGTAGAAGGCGTTCGAGACGTCGTAGTGGTGGGAGATCGCGTTGCTGTCCCGGGCGCGCGAGTGGCGCAGCCCGTTCATCACCCGCTTCCAGCGCGGCGCGGACTCCTGCGGCGGAGGCGGTGGCGGCATCAGCCGCTCCCAGCCCAGCCCCCGCACCAGGGCAAGCGCCTCGGCCACCGGCGGCATCCGCAGCGGCATCTCGTCCTTGAGCACCCGCAACGCCTCGTACGGGTCACCCGGGTGCACGCCGTCCAGGCCCAGGTCGCCGCTGACGTACGCCCGGGCCATGCCGAGGTCGCCCGGAGCGGTGAGCAGGTACGACAGGCCCCGTTCGGAGCGGACGGACAGGGTGATGCCCGCGTCGGTGGGACCGACGGCGCTGCCGTCGTAGCCGGTGACGCGGACCGGCAGCGGGCCGGTGGTCACCGCGCGGACCACGTCCGCGACGGTCGGGCCCGTGCGCCGGCCTCCCGCCGGCGGGCTGGACGGGGCGTCAGCCGCCCCCTGTTCACGGTCGATCAGGCTCATTGCCGTGCTACCGCCTTTTCATAGAGTCCGGTGAGCCGGTGGTCCGGGTCGTAACGGTCCTTCACCGCCTGCCACGCCGGACCGCCGTAGAGCCGGTCGAACGAGGCGCGGTCGTAGTACGCGTCGGAGTAGAGGGACTTGTGCCCGCCCGCCTCCGACACCGCGCGCTCGATCTCCCGGTTGACGTCGCCGTCGGCGGCGCCCTCGGCGATCGGCACGCTTCCCCAGAAACCGATGTTCACATAGGTTTCGCCCGGTTGGAGGGGATACAGCGGCCAGGTCCTGGCCGATCCGGGGCCGGCCGGCTCGCGCAGCCGCAGCGGGCAGAGCCAGACCGGGGTCATCCCCACGTTCTTCGCGAACCAGCGCAGGAAGTCGGCGGTGCCGTCGAGCGGGATCTCCACGTCCTGCACCACCCGCTCCCGGGCCGGCCGGCCACGCCAGCGGTCGATCCGCGCGGCCACCTGGTGCCGGTGCTCCAGCCGGACCAGTCGGTGGTAGAAGTCGCTGCGCCGGTAGCGCTGCGGCCAGAGCCGGCGGACCACCGGGTGCTGCACGCCGAACGCCGCCGAGCACCAGAACCAGTCGGTGTCCCAGCGCCACAGGTAGTCGTACCCGGTGAGCACGTCCCGGGTGCGCCGGCGCAGCGACCGGTAGTAGATGTCCTGGCCGGTGTAGTCGCTGGGGTGGCCGGCGGCGTCGTCGGTGAACGTGCCCAGCACCAGGTACGCCTCGCCGGGGCTGAACATCACCCCGTCCATCGCGTCGACCGGGTCGCCCTCCCAGGAGCCCTTGGTGATCACCTCACCGATCGCGTCGGTCAACTCCTCCAGCCGGGTGAACCGGATGTTGCGCAGCGCCACGTACCGGCGGATCGGCTGCAGCTCGATGCGCAGCCGGGTGGCGTAGCCGAGGCTGCCGAGCGAGTTGGGGAAGGCCCGGAACAGCTCGGCGTGCTCCCCCTCCGGCCGGGCGGTGATGAGGTCGCCGGCCCCGGTGAGCAGGTCCATCTCCAGCACCGACTCGTGCGGCAGGCCGTTGCGGAACGAGGTGGACTCGATGCCCAGCCCGGTCACCGCGCCGCCCAGGGTGATGGTGCGCAGTTGCGGCACCACCAGCGGCATCAGCCCGTGCGGCAGGGTCGCGTCGACCAGGTCCTCGTACGTGCACATGCCCTGCACGTCGGCGGTGCGGGCGTCGGCATCGACGGCGAGCACCCCGGTGAGGCCGCTGACGTCCAGCCCCGGCGTGCGGGGCGCGGATCGGGGGCGGAACAGGTTGGAGGTCTGCTTGGCCAGCCGTACGGGCTCCCCGGCGGGCACCGCGGCGTAGGAACGTCGCAGCGTGTCCACCGCCCGTTCATGATCACGGACAGCGTGCATGAGATCACCTTACGCCTGGGTACGACAATTGGCGGGTCGACCACAGTGGCGGTTTCGCGTCCGGCTTCCGACGGCCGCGTTACGGTGGCCGTCATGTCCTCCCCCGCGCTCGCCGCCCTCGACGCCGCCGGACTGCCGTACCGGGTCATCCGGCACGGTCCGGTCCGCAGCCTCGCCGAGGCGGCGCAGGCGCGCGGCGTCGAGGTGCCGGACGTGGTCAAGACCATCGTGGTCCGGCGCGGCGAGGACGACCACCTGTTCGTGCTCACCCCCGGCGATCGGGTGATCTCCTGGCCCAAGCTGCGCGCGCTGCTCGGGGTGAGCCGGATGTCCATGCCGGACGCGGCGGCGGCGAAGGCGGCCACCGGCTACGAGCGGGGCACCATCACCCCGTTCGGCTCGACCACCGCCTGGCCGGTCGTCGCCGACGAGCGGCTGCGCGGCCGCGAGATCACCCTCGGCGCCGGCGAACACGGGGTGGCCGTGGCGGTCGACGCGGACACCGCCATCGCCACTCTGGACGCGACCGTGGCCGACGTCACCGATCCGGAGCCGAACCGCTGACCGGTGGCCGTCGGCGCCGGACCGGCATAGCGTGGCAGGCATGCCGAAAGCCGTCTGGAACGACCTGGTCATCGCGGAGAGTGACGACACCGTGGTGGTCGAGGGCAACCACTACTTCCCCCGTACGGCGCTGCGCGACGACGTGATCCGCGACTCCGCCACCCACACCGTCTGCCCATGGAAGGGCACCGCCTCCTACTACACCCTGGACCACGCGGGCCGGACCAGCGAGGACGCCGTCTGGTACTACCCGGACCCGAAGCCGGACGCGGAGATGGTGCGCGACCGGGTGGCCTTCTGGAAGGACGTCAAGGTCGTCGACTGAGTCACGCTCCGTCGAGGCGACTGGTCATCGACGGACGCGGTGGTTCAGGATGCCCCCATGGCCGACCCGCACACCGACCCGCCCGGCACCGTCTACGGCGCCCGCCGCCCGGGCCGCGCCCGCCTGCCGCAGGACCCGCTGATGCGCGTCGCCCTGGGCGTGGCGGCCGCCGGCGTACTCGTGGGGCTCTTCTTCGCCACCGGCGTGCTCGGCGCCGGTGGCGGGCGTCCGGTGGTGCCGGCGGCGGCCGCCAGCGGGTCGGGCGCGGCCCCGACCGGCACGACGGCGCCGACGACGCAGGCCGCGCCGACCACGACCGCGCCGTCACCCACCGCCGCGCCGACCACACCGGCGGCGCCGGCGGCCGGGCCGAAGGTGGTCCGCTCGGCGCCCTCCGGGCTCTGCCTCGGGCTGGAGAGCGACCAGCAGCAGGCCAAGGCGCAACTCGCCCCCTGCACTGGGGGGCCGGAGCAGCAGTGGACGGCCAGCCAACTCGCCCCGGACGCGGTGGCGCTCACCGTGGTCGCGTACGGGCAGTGCCTGGACGTCGAGGGCGGCAGCACCGACGACGGCGCCAAGCTCCAGCAGTTCCCCTGCCACGGGCAGGGCAACCAGCAGTGGCGGTTGCAGCCCGCCGGCCCGGGCGCGGTGCTGCTGGTCGCGGTGCACAGCGGCAAGTGCGCGCAGCCCGAGGGCGCCGGCACCCAGCCCGGCACCAAGATCGTGCAGGCCCCCTGCACCGGCGCGCCCGAGCAGCAGTGGACCGCCGGCTGACCGCCTAGCCCCGGTAGCTCCAGGCCCGGCGGCCGGCGGCGACGGGCAGCACGAACGACGGCTCGTCGGCCCGGCGGCGCAGCAGCAGCGAGAGTCCGGCCGCCCCGATCGACAGCGCGCCGGCCACGTACCAGGCCACAGCGTAGTCGCCGAGCCGGTCGCGGACCAGGCCGGCGCCGGTCGCGGCGAGGGCCGCGCCGACCTGGTGGGCGGCGAAGACCCAGCCGAAGACCACCGCGCCGGACGCGCCGAACCACTCCCGGCACAGCGCCACCGTCGGCGGCACGGTCGCCACCCAGTCCAGGCCGTAGAAGATGATGAAGACCAGCATGCTCGGCCGGGCGGAACCGGCGAAGAGGGCCGGCAGCACCAGCAGCGAGGCGCCGCGCAGCGCGTAGTAGGCGCCGAGCAGCAGCCGGCTGTCCACCCGGTCGGTGAGCCAGCCGGAGGCGACCGTACCGACGATGTCGAAGAGGCCGACCAGGGCGAGCAGGCCGGCGGCGGTCGTCTCCGGCATGCCGTGGTCGTGCGCGGCCGGCACGAAGTGGGTGCCGACCAGGCCGTTGGTGGTGGCGCCGCAGATCGCGAACCCGCCGGCGAGCAACCAGAACGGCCGGGTCCGCGCGGCGGCGGTGAGCGCGCCGACCGCCCGGGCCGCCGCCCCGCCGGCCGGCGGCGTCGGCGGCGTCACCTCCTCGGCGCCGTAGGCGGGCAGGCCGAGGTCGGCCGGGTGCTCCCGCAGCAGCCACACCACCAGGGGTACGACCGCCAGCGCGGCCCCGGCGACGACGAGCGCCGCCACCCGCCAGCCGTGGTCGCGGACCAGCACGGCGACCAGCGGGAGGAAGACCAGCTGCCCGGCGGCCCCACCGGCGGTGAGCACCCCGGTGACCAGGCCGCGACGGCGGACGAACCAGCGCCCGGTGACGGTCGCCACGAAGGCCAGCGCCATCGAGCCGGTGCCGAGGCCGACCAGCACGCCCCAGCAGAGGATCAGCTGCCAGCTCGCGGTCATCGCCACGGTCAGGCCGCTGCCGAGGGCCACCAGCACCAGCGCGGCGGCCACCACCCGGCGGATGCCGAAACGGTCCATCAGCGCGGCGGCGAAGGGTGCGGTGAGGCCGTAGAGCATGAGGTTGACCGAGACGGCGGCGGAGATGGTGGCGAGCGGCCAGCCGAACTCCGCGTGCAGCGGGTGCAGCAGCACCCCGGGGGTGGCGCGGAAGCCGGCCGCGCCGACCAGCGCGACGAAGGAGACGCCGGCCACGAGCCAGGCCGGATGCAGACGGTGTCGGGTCACGCTCCGAGTCTCGGCGGCGGCGGACCGTCCGACGAGTGGCCGGAAAGCCAGCATGCGCAATAATCGGGCCATGACGCTCGTCCCGCACCGGATCGCGGTGCTCGCCCTCGACGACGTGGTCGGCCTCGACCTCGGCACCCCGGCCCAGGTGTTCGGCTGCGCCCGCACCGACGACCTCACGCCCCTCTACACCGTCGAGACCTGCACCCCGGGCGGTCGCCCGGTACGCAGCACCGCCGGCTTCCAGGTGCTGCCCGACCACGGGCTGGAACTGCTGGACCAGGCCGACACCGTGATCGTCCCCGGGCTGCACGGCGGCCCGCCGATGACCGACGGGACGCTCGACCCGGAGGTGGTGGCGGCCCTGCGGGCGGCCCACGAGCGGGGCGTACGCATCATGTCGATCTGCACCGGCGCGTTCGTGCTGGCCGCCGCCGGCCTGCTCGACGGCCGCCCGGCCACCACCCACTGGGCGTACGCGGACCGGTTCCGCCGGCTGCACCCGGACGTCGAGCTGGACCCGGAGGTGCTCTTCCTGGACACCGGCGCGGTGCTCACCTCGGCCGGGGTGGCCGCCGGCATCGACCTCTGCCTGCACGTCATCCGCAGCGACCACGGCAGCGAGGTGGCCAACCGGGCCGCCCGCCGGTGCGTCGTGCCGCCGTGGCGGGACGGCGGCCAGGCCCAGTACATCGAGCGCCCGGTGCCCCGGGCCGCGGCAGCCGGCACCGCCGCCACCCGGGAGTGGGCCCGGCAGCGGCTGCACGAACCCGTCGCCCTGCGCGACCTGGCCGCGCACGCGCGGATGAGCGTACGGACGTTCACCCGGCACTTCCGCTCGGAGACCGGGCTCAGCCCGGCACAGTGGCTGATCCAGCAGCGCACCGAGCACGCCCGGCTGCTGCTGGAGACTACCGACCTCACCGTCGACCAGATCGCCCGGCACGCCGGGTTCGGCACCACCGCCGCCTTCCGGCAGCACTTCCACCAGCGCGTCGGCGTCGCCCCCACCGCGTACCGGCGGACGTTCCGCCGCACCCCGGAGGCGGCGGCAGCCCGCTGACGGACGACTCAGCGGCGGCTGCTCGTCGCCGGTGCGGCGAGTCCGGCTGGCGGTTGGTGGCTGCGCCTGCGCCTGACGGCGGGTGTGGCGGTCAGCTCGGGTGGCCCGACCGGGCCGGTGCGGTTCGGGGCGAGGTGCGGCTAAGCCGAGGTGCGGCTCAGGCGAGGTGCGGCTGCCGGCGCAGGGCGCGCAGCTGGGCCAGGTGCATCGGCAGGTGGACGCGGGCGTGCAGGTCCAGGGCTCGACCCCAGGGCAGCGATTCGTCCACGTCCAGGTCGAAGCCCTCCCGCAGCACGGTGTCGACCGGGGCCTCCGCCGCCGGGCCGAGCCGCTCGGCGAGGGTGCAGAGCTTCTGGCTGGTGGCCCGGAGCAGGGCGGCCAGCCCGTCCAGCCCACCGCACTCGGAGACCAGCGCGTCGAGCTGCGGCCGGTGGATCGTCTCCAGGTCGTAGTACGCGAACGGCGATCCGGCCAGCACCGCCTCGGTCGCCTCGCTCATCAGCTCGTCGTTGGCGGCCAGGTGCGCGACGATCTGCTCGGCGCTCAGCTCCCCGTCCTCGGGCGGGCCGAAGCCGCCCGCGTCCACTTCCGCCAGCACGGCCTCGTACGCCCGCCGCAGCTCCTCGGCGTCCACCTCGTCCATGCCCGAATCCAACTCCGGCCCCCGACGACCGCACCGCGACTACCCCGTCCGGTTCACCCGGACGGGGTCCCCACCTCTGTTGCGATCTCGGCAACTTGCGATTCGCAGGGGGCGAAACGCCGCTGGCCGGCACCCCGGTTCGGGGTGCCGGCCAGCGTGTTGCTCATGGTCAGCTGTTCCAGTGCTGGGCGACGATGTCGGCGGCCTGCTGCTCCCACTGCGCGTACGCGTCCGGGTAGGCCGACACCTGCACGGTCTGCGCGGCCTCGGTCAGCGGCATGTCCTGCCACCCGTCGACCTGCTTGAGACCCTTCTCGAACGCCAGGGTCGCGTACTCCGGGTCGGTGATCTGCTCCGGCGTA
>NZ_RJLN01000034.1 GCF_003725545.1 Micromonospora solifontis
GATCCACCTGGCCGAACTGCTCCGCGCCGGCCTGCACGGCAGCGGCGTGCCGCCCCGGCCCGAGCGGTCCTGGGCCGAGCGGCCCCCGTCGCCGTCCCGGGCCGCCGGGTGGGCCGCCGCCGGGCTGGTCGGGCTGGCCGCGCTCGCCCCGGTGGCCACCGCCGCGGCCCGGCTCCGCCGGTGGGGACGGTGAGGGCCGGCCCGACCGCGCGCAGCCGTACCGGATCGGGTGACGAGCGGCCGGTGGACGGCCGGGAGAGGAGGCCCACCATGCGGGCACGCGAGGTACGCCAGCAGACCGGGCGGGTGCTGGTGGTCATCTGCGACAAGGGGGAGGAGGCGGTCGCCGCCGTCGGCGCCGCGCTGCGCGAGCAGGACATCCGGGCCGCCCGGGTGACGGCCGTGGGCGGGTTCACCGACGCGGAACTCGGCTGGTTCGACCGCGACGCCGGCGACTACCGGCGCATCCCGGTCACCGAGCAGGTCGAGGTGCTCTCCCTGCTCGGTGACGTCGCCGAACACGACGGCGAGCCGGTCCTGCACGTGCACGCCGTGCTGGGCCGGTCCGACGGCGGCACCGTCGGCGGCCACCTGCTGCGCGGGCGGGTCTGGCCGACGCTGGAAGTGATCATCTCGGAGGTGGCGCCGGAACTGGCCAAGCGGGTCGACCCGGAGACCGGCCTGGCGCTGATCTCAGCCTCCTGACCCGGCCTAAGCTCGACCCATGCCCCGGATCGTCCAGCTGCTGGCCTCGCCCGCGCACCGTTTCGTGGGCCGCCCGGCGGACGGCCCGGCGCCCGCCCCGCCCGGCGAACTGGTCGACGAGGTGCGGATCAGGGCCGGCCTGGGCATCGTCGGCGACCGCTACTTCGGCCAGCCGGCGCACCGGGAGGCGAGCGTGACGGTGATCGCGCAGGAGTCGCTGCCGCCCGGGGCGGATCTCACCCAGGTCCGGCGCAACGTGCTCACCGCCGGGCTCGCCGTGGACGACCTGGTCGGCCGGGTGCTGGTGCTGGACTCCGGCGCCGGGCCCGTCCGCCTGCGCGTGCACACCCGGGCCCACCCGTGCGCCTGGATGGACGTCACCGTCGGGCCCGGCGCCTGGAAGGCGCTGCGGGGCCGCGGCGGCGTCCGTTGCGAGCCGCTGACCGACGGCCTGCTCCGCGTCGGCCGGCTCGCCGTCACCGTCGAGGCGTGATCGTCCGCGTAGGCTGAGCGGCGTGGATCAGGAAGACCGGATCGCGCTGTTCCTCGACTACGAGAACCTGGCGCTGGGCGTACGCGACCACCATGGCGGCAGGTCCTTCGACTTCCGCCCGATCGCCGACGCGCTCGCCGAACGCGGCCGGGTGGTGGTGCGCCGGGCGTACGCCGACTGGTCGTACTTCGACGAGGACCGGCGGATGCTCACCCGCTCCCACGTCGAGCTCATTGAGATCCCGCAGCGGATGGGGGCCTCCCGGAAGAACGCGGCCGACATCAAGATGGCCGTGGACGCGGTCGAGCTGGCCTTCGAACGGGACTACATCTCCACCTTCGTGATCTGCACCGGCGACAGTGACTTCACCCCGCTGGTGCACAAGCTCCGCGAGCTCAACAAGCGGGTCATCGGCGTCGGGGTGGAGAAGTCGACCTCGGCGCTGCTGCCGCCGGCGTGTGACGAGTTCCTCTACTACGACCGGCTGGAGGGGATCGAGGTGCCCCCGCCGGCCGCCCGCCGGGGCCGGGCGGCGGCCCGGCCGGCCGCGCCGGAGGCTCGACCCGAGGCGGAGCCGCGGCCCGAGGTCCCGCCCGCGGTGGAGGAGGAGGAACCCGCCCGGGACGTGGACCGCCTCGCGGTGCTCGTGGCGCAGACGGTGGCCGGCCTGCAGGGCAGCTCCAGCGGCGAGGTGACCGCCTCCGGGCTGAAGCGGACGTTGCTGCGCAAGGATCCCACGTTCAGCGAGTCCGACTACGGCTTCCGCACCTTCGGCGAGCTGCTGCGACACCTGGCCGGGCACAACGTGGTCGAGCTGGCCGAGGGGCCCGCCAAGGGCGACCCCGAGGTGTCGCTGCCGGAGCGGGGTGACCGGGAGGCGGCCTTCGAGCTGCTCCGCGCGGTGGTGGCGGAGCTGGCCGCGGACGGCGGGGCGGCGGCGCTGTCCGGGCTGAAGAACCAGCTCCGCCGGGCCCGGCCGGACTTCAGCGAGAAGAAGTTGGGCTACCGCAGCTTCCTCCAGTTCGTCAAGGCGGCCGCCACCAGCGGGCTGGTCGACCTGGGCTGGGACGCCGACGCCGACGACTACCTGCTCACCCCGCGGCGCTCGTGATCCCGTCTCCGGCGCCTCCGGCCCGGGAACTTTCCCGCCCCCGCCACCGACCAACACGGCAGGGCCGTCGCCGCACCGGTGGCGTCCCCCGGGCCGGACGTGAGGTCGGAGGAGGACCGTGCGGATGAACCGAGCGACGCCCCGCTCCGTACTGCCGGGCATGGGTGGGACGCGGCGACGGCGGCGGCCGGTCGCATGACGGCCGAGGCCGACGACGACCAGGTGACCCGCTGGGCGCAGCGGGCCGCACGGGGTGACCAGCAGGCCGCCGCGGCCTTCGTCCGGGCCCTGCAGGGCCCGGTGTGGCGGTTCCTGGCCCACCTGGCCGGACCCGGCGAGGCGGACGACCTGGCCCAGGACACGTTCCTGCGGGCGCTGCGGAGCCTGCCCGGCTTCGCCGGCCGTTCCTCCGCCCGGACCTGGGTCTTCACCATCGCCCGGCGGGTCGCGGTGGACCACGTCCGGGCCGCGACGGCCCGGCCCCGGACGGCGGCGCTGCCCGACTGGCAGAGCGCGGCGGAGGCCGCCGGCGCGGTCATCGCCGGCAGCGACGACACCGTGACCCTGCGGCGCCTCGTCGCCGCCCTGGCGCCGGAGCGCCGGGAGGCGTTCGTCGCCACGCAGATCGTCGGGCTGTCCTACGCGGAGGCCGCCGAGGTGTGCGGCTGCCCGGTCGGCACCATCCGTTCGCGGGTGGCCCGGGCCCGGGAGGACCTGATCGCCGCCTGGCAGGACGGCTCCCGCCCGGCCCGGGGTGCCCGGGTGGTCTGACGGCTCACCGCAGGTCGGGGCATCCGACGACCGAGAGGCCGCGACCTGCCGCCGGCCGCGGCATACGCGACGCGGGGCACGGTGCGGGTCAGGCCGCCCGGCGGTCGCGGGCCTGTGCGGAGTACGGCGGCAACAGCCGCAGCGGCGCCGGCTCGGCCGGCTCCTCCAGCCGCAGCGACCAGCGGGAGCCGGCGGAGCGCCCGCGCTGCGGCGGCGTGCCGCCGGACCGCCAGCGGGGCCGGGAGAGCACCAGCACGACCACCCAGCCGGCCAGCAGGAACCCGTGGCTGACCAGTCGCTGCACCCCGACCTGGCCGGTGATCAGGTCGTTCACCGACAACAGCAGCAGGGTGGCGACGAAGGCGCTGAGCATCGGCAGCAGCCCGGCCGGGGCGGACCGGCGTACCGCGACGACCAGGAAGCCGGCGCCCACGGCCACGTTCCACGCCGCGGACTCGTGCCACAGGTGCTGGCCGGAGGTGTGCACGTGGTCGACGACGGCGTCCCGGCCGACCTGGGCCAGCCCGAGTGCCACCTGCACCGCGCCCAGCAGCCCGAGCAGCGTACGCAGGCCGAGCGACACCCGGTCCCGCCAGGCCCGCCGCACCGGGGGCGCCGCCGCGAGCACCACGTCGACGAGGTCCGGCAGCTCCGGCACCGGGTGCGTCCGCGCCCGCCGGGTCAACGCCACCGCCGCCTCGTGCCAGGCCCGGCAGCCGGCGCAGCCGGCCAGGTGCTCCTCGGCCGCCGCCGCCTCGGACCGGGTCGCCTCCCCGTCCAGCTGCGCCGACAGGATCTCCCGCCACTGCTCACACGCCATGTACGGGTAGTCGTCGGGGCCGGCCGCCCGGTTCCCGGCGAGGCCCGGAAACCGGCGCGGCGGGGCGGGCCACCGGCCGGCACGGGCGACTAGCTTCGGCGCCGGCGGGTAAGACCGGGCGTCCGGGACACCGTCGGGGCGGGGGAGCAGGTGTGACGCGGTCGTTCGTGAACTGGTCCGGCAGCCTCTCCTTCACCCCGGCGGAGTACGCCGAGCCCGCCGACGAGGACGCGGTGCGGGCCCTGGTGCGGCGCGCCCGGGACGCCGGCACGACCGTCCGGCCGGTCGGCTCCGGCCACTCGTCCAGCCCGCTGGTGCGCACCGACGGGATCCTGGTCAGCCTCGACCGGCTCGCCGGGGTGATCGCCGACGACGGGAACCTCGCCACCGCCTGGGCCGGCACCCGGCTCCGGGCGCTCGGCGAAGGGCTCTATGCCGCCGGCCTCGCCATGGACAACCTCGGCGACGTCGACTACCAGTCGATCGCCGGGGCCACCGCCACCGGCACCCACGGCACCGGCCTGGGCTTCGGCAACCTGAGCACGCAGCTCGTCGGCGTACGCCTGGTCACCGGGACCGGGGAGACCCTGGACATCGCCGTGGACCGCAACCCGGACCTGCTGCCCGCCGCGCGGCTCTCCCTCGGGGCGCTCGGCGTCGTCACCCGGGTCACCCTCGACGTCCAGCCCCGCTACGACCTGCACCGCCGCTCGTGGTGCGCGCACCTCGACTGGACCCTGGAGCACCTGGCCGAGCTCCAGCACACCAACCGCAACATGGATTTCTACTGGTATCCGCGCAGCGACCTGACCCAGGTCCGGGTGCTGAACCGGGTCGACGAGACGCCGGACGAGCGCGCCTGGGCCGGTCGCCGGGCCGGAGCGGTCGGGACGCGGGAGAGTCAGGTCGGCCCGACCCACCGCACCATCCCCCGGCACCGTGAGCTGCGCTTCGAGGAGATCGAGTACATGCTGCCGTCGGAGGCGTTCCCGGCCTGCTTCGCCGAGGTGCGCCGACGGATCCGGGAGCGGCACCGCCGGGTGGCCGGCTGGCGGGTGCTGGTGCGCAGTATCGCCCCGGACGACATCTGGCTCAGCAACGCCTACGGCCGGCCCACCACCACGATCGCCTGCCTGCAGAACACCTCCCTGCCGTACGAGGAGTACTTCCGGGACATGGAGGCGGTCTTCCGGCAGTACGGCGGTCGGCCGCACTGGGGCAAGAAGCACTGGCTCACCGCCCGGGAATTGCGTCCGCTCTATCCCCGTTGGGACGACTTCCAGGCGGTACGCCGCCGTCTCGACCCGGACGGGGTGTTCCTCACCCCCGACCTGGCCCGGCTACTGGAGGAGGGGTGATGACCGAACTGGGCGCCCGGGTCTGGGTGGTCCCCGGCGGGCATGTGCCCTTCCCGGCGCACGGGCCGGAGCCGGCGTTCACCGGCTTCGACCAGCTCTGCGTGCTCAATGCCGGCGACCAGGAGGCCGACCTGAGCCTGGACTTCTACTACGAGGACGCCGAACCGGTCGGGCCGTACCGGGTGCGGGTGGGGGCGCGCCGGGTGCGGCACGTCCGGGTCAACGACCTGATCGACCCGGAGGCGGTCCGGCTGGACCGCCCGTACGGCTGCGTGCTGCGCTCCCCGGTGCCGGTGGTGGTGCAGTTCCTGCGCCAGGACACCCGGCTGCCCGGCGTGGTGGCGCTGACCGGCACCATGGCCTATCCGGGGTGAGGTTCGCCCGGCGCGCGGCGGGTACCCCCGCGCATGCGGGAAGCCAGGGCCCGGTGGGGCCACCGGGTCCGGGACACCGGCCGGGACACCTACCGGCGGCTGCGGACGTACCTGATCGTGGCGGTGCAGGCCGGCCTGGCCGCCACCCTCGCCTGGGTGGCGGCCCGCGAACTGCTGGGCAGCGCCGAGCCGACGTTCGCGCCGGCCGCCGCCGTCGGTGTCATCGCCGCGTCGCTGGGCCACCGTGCCCGGCGCACCGCCGAGCTGGTGGTCGGGGTGGTGCTCGGCATCACCGTCGGGGACCTGCTGATCGCGGCGGTGGGCACCGGGCCCTGGCAGACCGGCGTGATCGTCTTCCTGGCGGTCACCGCCGCGGTGCTGGTACGCGGCCCCAGCGCCCTGGTGACCCAGGCCGGCGGTACGGCGGTCCTGGTCGCCACGCTGACCCCCACCGCCCCCGACCTGGAGCTGCCCCGGACGGTCAACGCGCTGGTGGGCGGGATCGTCGGCCTGCTGGTCGTGCTCGTGCTCGCCCCGCTCAACCCGCTGCGCACGGTCCGCCGGGTCGCCGACCCGGCCCTGGACGTGTTCGCCCGCGACCTGACCGCGTCGGCGGAGGCGCTGGCCCGGCGGGACGCCCGCGCCGCCGAGGAGGTGCTGGACCGGATGCGCGCCGCCGAGCCGGAACTCGACCGGCTCGGTGAGGTGGTCAACGCCGCCGAGGAGGTGGTCCGACTCTCCCCGGTGCGCTGGCGCCGCCGGCGGGTCCTCGCCGCCTACCGCAGCGGGGTCGAGCACATGGACCGGGCCTTCCGCAACAGCCGGGCCCTGGTCCGGCGGATCGGCACCACGCTGCGCGACGAGGAGCCGGTGCCCGCCGGACTGCCCGCCGCGGTGGCGCAGGTCGCCGAGGCGGTCCGGTTGCTGCACCGGGAGTTCCTGGCCGCCCGGGAGCCGGTGCGGGCCCGCGCGCGGGTGCTGGACGCGGTCCGCGAGGCGGGGCGGGCGTGCCGGCAGGACGTCGGCTTCTCCGGCACCATCGTCGTGTCGCAGCTGCGGACCGTCGCCAACGACCTGCTCCGCGCCACCGGTGTGCCCCGCGACGAGGCGCGCCGGCTGGTCCGCCGGGCCGCCGCCGGTCGGTGACACCGGTGTGCCATCGTGGTCCTCCGCCGAGGGAGGGGGACGCCGATGGACCTGGACGCGGATCGGCCCGGGCCGTTGAGCGGCCTGCTGGTCGCCGACTTCTCCCGGGTCCTCGCCGGCCCGTACGCCACCATGCTCCTCGCCGACCTGGGCGCCGACGTGGTCAAGGTGGAGGGCCCCGGCGGGGACGACACCCGCACCTGGGCGCCCCCGGTCCGCGACGGCGTCGCCACCTACTACCTGGGCGTCAACCGGAACAAGCGCTCGGTGGTGCTCGACCTCGCCGACCCCGGCGACCTGGTGCTGGCCCGCCGGCTCGCCGCGCGTGCCGATGTCATGATCCAGAACTTCCGGCCGGGCGCGCTGCGCCGGTTCGGCCTCGACCACGCCGGGGTCGCGGCCGGCAACCCCCGCATCGTGTACGCCTCGATCAGCGGCTTCGGCGCCGCCGGCGGCGCCGACCTGCCCGGGTACGACCTGATGGTGCAGGCGGCCTCCGGGCTGATGAGCCTCACCGGCGACGCCGACGGCCCGCCGTACAAGGCCGGGGTGGCGGTGCTCGACGTGATCGCCGGCCTGCACGCGGCGGTCGGGATCCTCGCCGCCCTGCGGCACCGGGAGCGCACCGGCGTCGGTCAGCACGTCGAGGTGGACCTGCTCTCCTCGGCGCTGTCCGGGCTGGTCAACCACGCCAGCGCGTACGTCGCCGGCGGGGTGGTGCCGACCCGGATGGGCAACGCCCATCCGAGCATCTTCCCGTACGAGCCGCTGCCCACCGCCGACGGCGAGCTGGTCGTGATCGCCGGCAACGACCGTCAGTTCCGTACCCTCTGCCAGGTGCTGGGCGTGCCGGAGCTGGCCGACGACCCCCGGTTCCGGCGCAACCGGGACCGCACCGCCAACCGGGACGCGCTGCGACCGCTGCTGGTCGAGCGGCTGCGGCGACGCGGCGGCGACGAGTGGTTCCGGGAGCTGCGGGCGGCCGGGGTGCCGTGCAGCCCGATCAACCCACTGGACCGGGGGGTCGCGCTGGCCCGGGACCTGGGGCTGGACCCGGTGGTCGAGGTGGACGGGGTGCCCGGGGTGCGGCACCCGGTCGGCTTCTCGGCCACCCCACCGCGCTACCACCTGCCCCCGCCCGAGCTGGACGCGCACGGCGCGGAAATCCGCGCCTGGCTGGCGGAGTGAGGCTCGCCGGTCCGATCCGGCTCGTCCTGCGGCACGTCGCGGTGTCCCGGGCGCTGGACCCGGTGTACAGGTGATTCACAGCTGAGCGGGCGGACGAGCGGCCCTCGGCGCGCATACCCTTGTGCCGCCCACCGATCGTCCCGGCCCGCCCAGCGGGCGTCCGCAGGAGGTCACCTCGTGTCGCACGCCGCCGTGCACCGACCGGACCGGTCGGGCGCGCCGATCCCGCCCGCGCGCCCGGCGCGCCGGCGCGCCCCGCGCTGGGCCCGGTGGTGCGTGGCGGCCGGCGCGACGCTGATGACGCTCAGCGGCGTGGCGCTCGGTGGCAGCCAGTTCCTGCTGCACGCCGCGACCAGCAAGGTCACCCAGCAGAACCTGCTCGGCGCGGCGGCCGCCCCCCGCCAGCACCGAACGATCAGCGGTGCGAAGAACATCCTGCTGGTCGGCGTCGACACCCGGCCGCACCAGGATCCCAGCCAGCTCACCCGGTCCGACTCGATCATCCTGGTGCACATCCCGGCCGACCACAGCCGGGCCTACCTGGTCTCGCTGCCGCGTGACTCGCTGGTCGACATCCCCGCCTACGACAACGGCGCCACACCGTTCCGGGGCGGAAAGAACAAGATCAACGCCGCCTTCGCCTTCGGCAGCCGGGGCCTGAGCGGGCCGGCGGCCCTGTCGCACGGTTTCGAGCTGCTCGCCCTGACCATCCGCGACCTCACCGGGATCACCCCGGACGCCGGCACGATCATCGACTTCCAGGGCTTCAAGCAGATCGTCCAGGTTCTCGGCAAGGTCTGCCTGTACGTCGACGAGACCACCACCTCGATCCACGTGGGGCACGACAAGGACGGCAAGCCGGCGGCTCCGTACAAGATCAATCCGGACGGCACGGTCAACCACCGCATCCACGGGGTCACCCCGAACGTCTACACCAAGGGCAACCACTGCCTCGACCCGGCGGACTCGCTGGACTTCGTGCGGCAGCGGGACCTGCTGGCCAACCGTGACTACGACTACGGCCGGCAGCGCCACCAGCAGCAGTTCCTCCGGGCGGTGCTGCACCAGGTGATGACCGACGGTCTGAACTCGCCGACGAAGCTGCCCGGTCTGCTGACGGCGGTCGGCCGGACCATGACCGTCGACGACGGCGGCATCCCGCTGGAGGACTGGGCGTTCGCCATGCGCGGCATCGGGCCGGACGCGATCACCACCATCAAGACCAACGGCGGCAGCTTCAACAGCCGCTCGGTCCCCGGGGTGGGCAGCGCCGAGATCCTCAGCCCGACCAGCATGGAGCTGCTGCACGCGGTCAAGGTGGACGACGTCGGGTCCTTCGTCGAGGCCCACCCGACCTGGGTGGCCCCCGCCGGGCCGGGCACGACCGCCCACTGACGGCCGGCTCCCCGCCGCGGGCGGGGAGCCGGAGAACCGCCTTGGTTCCCCGCCCGGTACCGCCTATGGTGGCGGCATGTCCCGGGCCGGCCAGTCGATCCCCACCGCGGTGGCGCCGGCCGCTGCCCCGCGCCGCCGGGCCGCCGTCGCGCCCGCGCACGGCCTGCCGAGCCCGATCCCCACCGGCCGTGGCCCCCCGGAGAAGCGCATCCCACTCCGCGTACGGCCACCAGGGCGAAGCCATCCGGCTCCGGCCCTTTTTCTTTTTCCGAGGAAGGATCCGACATGGGCACCGACATCCGAGGCGGCCTCGACCAGCAGTGGCTCACCCGGCTGCGAGCCACCCTGACCAGCGACTTCGAGGCGCAGACCGCCCGGCTGACCGAACTGACCGCGGACACCGGCGACCCGGGCGAGGCGCACACCCGCGCCGCGATGATCGCCGACACCCGGCAGAGCCTGGGGCAGATCGGCGACGCGCTGCGCCGTATCGCCGAGGGCGGCTACGGCACCTGCGAGCGGTGCCGGACGCAGATCCCGCCGGAGCGCCTGGAGGTGCTGCCGCACGCCCGGTTCTGCGTACCGTGCCAGCGCGAGCAGGGCTGAGCGGGGCCGCGCCGGGCCGTCCGAGGGCGGCCCGGCGTCAGCCCGCGGCGCCGAGCCGCCGGTCGAGCCAGTCGAGCAGGGTCCGCTCGTACTGCGGGCTGACGCTGTCCACCGTGTCGCCCTCGTGCCGGGTGGGCGCGTGATCGCAGCCGGCCAGCCGGGCCACGGTCAGGTCCGCCCCCGACCGGCGCCACACCGCGAGGCTCTCCTCGATCGGCGTCCAGGCGTCGGTTTCGCCGTAGCAGAGCAGCACCGGGCAGGACACCTTCGCGAAGACGGGCTCCGGATCGAAGTCCAGGTCGGCCCACGAGCCCGGTTCGGGCAGCTCCCGGGGCAGGAACGCCAGCGGAAACCAGGGCCGCGCGACGGCGGCGTCCAGCTCCGCCCGGGCGACCGCCCGGGGCACGGCACCGCGCAGGTACGCCTCGGCGACGCCGCGTAGCCGGGCCAGTTCGGCGAGGTCGGCCGGGCCGTACCCGTGCCGCCGGAGCTGTTCGGCGGTTCCGTACCGCATCTGCGCGGCCGGGCTGACCCCGCTGGATCCGACGAGCACGAGGAAGTCGACGGGGTGCCGGCTGGCGGTCAGCGCCGCCGCCCACGTCCCCTGGCTGAACCCCCACAGTCCGACCGGGACGTCCCCGACCCGCCGGCGCAGCTCGTCGAGGGCGGCCGCCGCGTCGTCGGCCTGTTCGGTCAGCGGCACGTCGCGACCGTCCACCCGGGGGCGCCGGTCGTAGCGCAGTACGGCGATCCCGGCCGGGGGCAGCAGCCGGGCCAGGTGCTCGTAGAGGAAGTACGACCGCTGGTCGGCGTGGGAGCCGTGCAGCACGGCGAGGCCGCCGCGGGCCGGCCCGGCCGGCAGGTCCAGGGTGGCCGGCAGCCGCGGCCTGCCGAGGTGCAGCTCCATGCCGGGCAGTCAACCACGGTCCGGCCGGCGGCGTCCGCCCCTGCGTCGCGTGGACCGGACGGCCGGACGGTGACGCGGGGCCCCGCGCGCCTGCGGGGCCCCGCCGGCCTCACCGGCCCTGGAGAGCCCTGACGTTGTCGCCGAAGGTCCAGCCCTTCGACCCGTCCCAGTTGATCGACCAGGTCATCAGCCCCTTCAGGCCGCCCTGGTAGGTGTTCCACGCCTGCCCGACGAGGGAGGGGCCCATGTACCCACCACCGGCCCCGGACTGGGCGGGCAGGCCGGGCACCTGCCGGTCGTAGGGGACGCGGATGGTGGTGCCCTGCACGACCAGCCCGGTGTTCAGGCAGTTGGTCTGGGCGACGAAGCCCTGCACCGTGCCCGCGGCGTACGAGTCGCCGGCGCAGCCGTACATGCTGCCGTTGTAGTACTGCATGTTCAGCCACCAGAGCCGGCCGTTGTCGACGTACCGCTTGACGATCGGCAGGTAGGCGCCCCAGATCGAGCCGTAGGTGACGCTGCCGCCGGTGACGTACGCCGTCTCCGGGGCCATGGTGAGCCCGAAGCCGGCCGGCATCTGGGCCAGCACCCCGTCGATGATCCGGATCAGGTTGGCCTGCGAGGTGGAGAGCTGGTTGATGTTCCCGCTGCCGGTGAGCCCGGTCTCGATGTCGATGTCGATGCCGTCGAAGTTGTACCGCTTGAGGATCGGCACCACGGTGGCGACGAACCGGTCGGCGACCGCGCTGGAGCCCAGGTCGATGCCGGCGGCGGCGCCGCCGATGGAGAGCAGGACGGTCAGCCCGGCGGCTTTGGCCTGGCACATCTCGGCCGGGGTGGGCACCTTCACCCCGGCGTCCATGCCGTCCTCCCAGAGCACCGTGCCGTCGGAGCGGATCACCGGGAACGCGGCGGTGACCACGTTGTAGCCGTGCCCGGGGATGCGCGGGTCGGTGATCGGGATCCAGCCGAGGCCGGGGTGCACCCCGTTGGCCGCGCCGTCCCAGTTCTCCCAGTAGCCCTGGAGCACCTTGCCCGACGGCCGGGGCTTCAGCGGGCAGGTGGTGCCACCCGGGGAGGAGGTGGGCGTGGGCGAGGGCGAGGACGTGGGGGTCGGCGACGGCGTCGGCGAGGGGGAGCGGGTGGGCGACGGGGTGGGGGAGGGCGTGGACGTGGTGGGGGTCGGGGACGGGGTGCCGCCGCCGTCGCAGGCGCCCAGGTCGGTCCAGAGCGCCGGGGTGGCCGGCGGGGTCCAGCCGGCGCCGACCGGTGGGGTGTTCGTCTGCAGCGCCTGGTAGAGCCGGCCGGCGTAGGTGGCCTTGCTGCCGGCGGTCCAGGTGACCCCCTCGGCCCAGGCGGGTACGCCGGCGCAGGAGACCAGGGCGGTGGTGCCGGCGGTGGCGGCCGCGCCGGTGGTGGCCGGCAGGGCGGCGCCGGCGAGCAGCAGGGCGCCGCTGAGCAGTGCGGTCGACCCGCGTCGAAGTCGCATGACATACCTCCTCATCGATGCGGCGGAGGCTATCAGTAAACTTTGTTAAGTGTAAATGCGCAGTACTCTGTCAACACTTGCTTCACGGTGTGAATGCGGCCGCGCACGGCGGCCCGGGAGAGGACGGCGCGGGACGTGGACGCCAGACGCACCACGGTGCGGGACATGCGCCGGGCGAACCGGTCGGTGCTGCTCAGCCGGATCTGGCTGGACGGCCCGCTCAGCCGCCACGAGCTGGGGCAGACCACCGCGCTGAGCCTGGCCAGCGTGAGCAACCTGGTCGGCGAGATGATCGGCGAGGGGCTCGTCGAGGAGGCCGGTTCGGTCGAGTCCGACGGCGGCCGGCCCCGGGTGCTGCTGCGTGTCGCCCCCAACTACGGCTACCTGGTCGGCGCCGACGTCGGCGAGACCCGGGTCCAGGTCGAACTCTTCGACCTGGCGATGACCGCCCTCGCCAAGGCCGAGTATCCGATCGCCGCCGCCAACCCCGACCCGCGGGACGTCGCCGGCCACCTGCTGCACGGCCTCGACGCGGTGGTCGAGCAGGCCGGTGTCGATCCGGCCGCGGTGCTCGGGTTCGGCGTCGCCGTCTCGGGCACCGTCGAACGGACCGCCGACGCGGTCGTGCACGCGCAGACCCTCGGCTGGGACGGCGTGCCGCTCGGGGCCATGCTGCGCGCCGGCACCGACATCCCGGTCCACATCGACAACGGCGCGAAGACCCTCGGCCAGGCGGAGATGTGGTTCGGCGCCGGGCGGGGCGTGCGGCACGCGGTGGTCGCCCTGGTCGGCTCCGGCGTCGGCGCCTGCGTGGTGGCCGACGGTGTCGGCTACCGCGGCGCGCACAGCAGCGCCGGCGAGTGGGGCCACACCACCATCGTGTACGGCGGCCGACGCTGCCGCTGCGGCAACCTCGGCTGCCTGGAGGCGTACGTCGGGGCCGAGGGCGTCCTGGACCGGTTCCGGCAGGCCAACCGGGGCCGCCCGGCGGCCGGCGGCGACGAGGAGACCGCCTTCGGCGAGCTGCTGCGCTCCACCGGCCGGACCGCCGGCAAGGTGCTCGACGAGACGGTCGGCTACCTCGGCGCCGGGGTGGCGAACCTGGTGAACCTCTTCAACCCGGAGCGGGTGGTGCTCGGCGGCTGGGCCGGACTGGCCCTGGGCGAGCGCTACCTGCCGCAGATCCGGGCGGCCACCGCCCGGCATGCGCTGCGTCAGCCGTACGCGCAGACCTCGATCGAGCTGTGCCGGCTCGGACCGGACGCGGTCGCGATGGGCGCGGCCACCCTGCCGATGGCCCGGCTGCTGCGCGACGGCGGCGTGCCGCGCGAACCGGTCGCCCGGCTGACCCCGGCGGCGCGGGGCCCGCTGAGCGGCCGGGCGCGAGCCCGCTGAGGCGCCGGGCCGGCGGGAGGCCGCCGGCCCGGCGCCCGGGTTCAGGATGGCAGGGTCCACTTCTGGTTGGCGCCGCCCGTGCAGCTCCAGATCTGTGTCCTCGTGCCGTCGGCGGAGGTGTTGCCGGTGACGTCGAGGCACTTGTCGGCCTGCGGGTTCACCAGGTCCCGTCCGGCCGTCCAGACCCACTGCTGGGCGGCGGTGCCGTTGCAGGTCCACAGCTGCACCCTGGTGCCGTCGGCCGTGCCGCCGCCGGCCACGTCCAGGCACTTGCCGAGCGACCGGAGGGTGCCGTCGGCGGCCCGGGTCCACTGCTGGTTCGGGCCGCCGAAGCAGGTCCAGACCTGGATCGGCGTGCCGTCGGCGGTGGCGTTGTCGGTGACGTCGAGGCACTTGCCGCCGATGCCGGTGACCAGGCCGGTCGGGGCGCCGCCGCCGGACTGGGTGCCGGACCAGGTGAACGTGGCGGTGGTGCGCGCCGGCAGGGTGTAGGTGAAGGACTGCCCGCCCCACACCACCTTCACCGACTGGGCCGAGGTGCCGCCGTTGTGCGCGATCAGCGCCTTGGTGCCGTCCGGGTTGCGGTACGCGACGTTCTGCACGGTGGCGTTCGCGGTGGAGGCGATCCGGTACGCCCCGGGCCGGACGAACTTCGTCAGGTGTCCGGTGGTGTAGTACTCGACGGTGTAGTCGACCTGCCCGGCGCGCGAGTCGCCCTCGTGCACGGTGATCAGGCCGGTGCAGGTGCCGCAGCCGCCGTTGTGCGGGCCCATGTTCTGGTTGACCGCGAGGCTCCACTTCACCACGCTCCGGCTCCAGTTCCGGGCGTAGTTCACGATGTCGGCCAGGTCCTCGTTGTGCTGGTTGCCGATCCAGGTGCCGCCCGAGTGTTCGGTGCTGAACTGCGGCACCGCCGGGTACTGGTCGTGCACCTGGCTGCCGACGGCCGGGTCACCCCAGTAGCCGTGCCAGGCGATCCCGCCGAAGAGCGGATCGGTGCGGACCGCGCTGTCGGCGAGCAGCCCCGAGCCGATGGTGCCGTAGTCGCCGTAGTTCCAGTCGTGCACCAGGACCTTGGTGGTGATGCCGGCGGCGCGGAACGCCGGGTAGACGAAGTTCTTGGTCAGCTCCACCAGGCCGGAGGAGTTCCAGCTCATCCCCGGGTAGTCCATCGCGGTGGGGTTGCCCGCCTGGCAGCAGTTCGGCTCGTTCTGCAGCGAGACGTAGTCGACCCGCACGCCCCGGGCGGCGTACGCCTGGATGGTCTTCACGAAGTACTGGGCGTAGGTGGCGTAGTACTCCCAGTTGAGCCAGCCCATCTGGTCCATCCGGCCGTTGTCCTTCATCCAGCCGGGAGCGCTCCACGGCACCACCATCACCCGCAGTCCCGGGTTGAGCTGCCTGGCCTGCGCGGTGAGCAGTTCCACGTCGGTGTCGTAGCCGTTGGCCCCGAAGTCGTTCAGGTCGCAGCAGGTGTCGTCGAGCGAGACGTTGCCGGGGCGGGACAGGTCAGAGGCGCCGACCGGGTTGCGCAGGTACGACAGGCCGATGCCGTCGGTCGGGCTGAACAGCTTGCGCATCACCTCGTCCCGGGTGGCCGCGCTGGCCGGCCCGCCGCGCAGCAGGTACGCGGTGGTGTCGGTGATGGACGCGCCGGCGCCCTCGAACTGCTGGTAGCGGGTGTTCTCGTCGACGGTGACGGTGTGCGTGGCGGCGGCGCTGGACGCGGCGAAGCTCAGCGGGCTCTGCGGTTGCAGGCCCCGGGTGACGGTGCGGCCGCCGGCGTCGGAGGTGGTGGTGAGCCAGATGTTGACGGTCTCCCCGGCGGCGTGCGCGGCCGGGGGCGGGGACAGGGCGACGCTGCCGGCGGCCAGGCAGAGCGCCAGGGCGACCCGGCCGGCGAGCCGGGGGGTGGTGGTGGGGGACACGGATGCTCCCTTCGCAAGAATCGACATCCGTGAATGAGAAAACCCCTCACCCCCCCTTATGTCAAGGCATGAATAAAGCGTTCGGGCAGGGCGTACGGGCATGGTGGGACGGCCGCCCGGGCGCCAGCCCGCGCGGCCGTCCCGACGGCGGCTCAGCGCTCCCCGCGCACCCGCCGGACGGTGTCCCGGTACCAGTGCGCGCTGCGCTTGGGCGTGCGCCGCTGGGTGTCGTAGTCCACCCGGACGATGCCGAACCGCTTGTCGTAGCCGTACGCCCACTCGAAGTTGTCCAGCAGTGACCAGGCGAAGTAGCCGCGCACGTCGGCGCCGGCCTGTCGGGCCCGGGCCACCGCGCGCAGGTGCTCGGCCAGGTACGCCACCCGGTCGTCGTCGGCGACGAACCCGTCGGCGTCCGGCCGGTCGTCGAAGGCCGCGCCGTTCTCGGTGATCACCAGCGGCAGGCCCGGGTAGTCCCGGTGCAACCGGACCAGCAGGTCGGTGAAGGACTCCGGCACGATCTCCCAGTCCATGGCGGTGCGCGGCAGGTCCCGCGGGACCACCCGGCGCACCGGCCGGCCCCGCTCGTCCCGCTCCCGCCCCTGCTCGTCCACGCCGGAGTGCAGCTGCCCGAAGTAGTAGTTCACGCCGAGCACGTCGATCGGGGTGGAGATGACCGCCAGGTCGCCCTCCCGCACCGGGACGCGGACGCCCTCGGCGGCCAGGTCGGCGATCACGTCCTCCGGGTACCGGCCGTGCACCAGCGGGTCCAGATAGATCCGGTTGGCCAGGCCGTCGGCGGCCCGGGCGGCGTCCCGGTCGGCCGCGCTGTCGGTGGCCGGGTCGGCGGGCGCCAGGTTGAGGGTGATCCCCAGCTCGATCGGGGTGCTCGCCGCCGCCCGCAGTCGCTGCGCCGCCAGCCCGTGCCCGAGCAGCAGGTGGTGCACGGCGGCGATGCCGTCGCCCAGGTTTCGTCGGCCCGGCGCGTGCAGGCCGTACGCGTAGCCGAGCATCGCCGAGCACCACGGCTCGTTCAGCGTGGTCCAGGTCTTCACCCGGTCGCCGAGCGCGGCGAAGACCAGCTCCGCGTAGTCGGCGAACCGGTACGCGGTGTCCCGGTGCGGCCAGCCGCCGGCGTCCTCCAGCTCCTGCGGCAGGTCCCAGTGGTAGAGCGTCACCCACGGGTCCACGCCCCGGCCGAGCAGCTCGTCCACGAGGCGGTCATAGAAGGCCATCCCGGCCGGGTTCGCCGGGCCGCGCCCGCCCGGCTGCACCCGGGGCCAGGCCACCGAGAACCGGTAGGTGTCCAGGCCGAGGTCGGCGATGAGCGCGACGTCCTGCGGCATCCGGTGGTAGTGGTCGCAGGCCACGTCCCCGGTGTCGCCGTTCGCCACGGCCCCGGGGACGCGGCAGAAGGTGTCCCAGATGGACGGCGTGCGGCCGTCCTCGGCCACCGCACCCTCGATCTGGTACGACGAGGTCGCCACCCCCCACCGGAAGGTCGGCGGCAGGGTGTCGATCGGGTCGGCCTGCCCGAGGCTGGTGAGGTCGGTGTCCATGGCTCTCCTCGCAAGTCGTGCGGGTGGTCGGTCGGGCGGTGGTGGTCAGCGGGTCAGCGGCACGGCGGCCGGATGCAGCCAGCAGGCGACGCTGCGGCCCGGGTCCCCGTCGCCGGGCGGGCCGAGCGGCGGCAACTCCTTGTCGCACCTGTCGAACGCCTTCGGACAGCGCGGGTGAAAGGCGCACCCGTCCGGCATCGCCCGCAGGTCCGGCGGGGAGCCCGGAATGCCGGTCAGCTCCCGGCGCGGTCCGCGCAGCGCGGGGAAGGAATGCAGCAACCCGTCGGTGTACGGATGCAGCGCCTGCCGGTACAGCTGAGCGGCGGGCGCCTCCTCCACGATCCGGCCGCCGTACATGATCGCGATCCGGTCGGAGAACTCGACCAGCAGCGACAGGTCGTGGGTGATGAACAGCACCGCGAAGCCGAGCCGCTCGCGCAGCTCGGCGAGCTGCCCGAGGATCTGCCGCTGCATCACCACGTCCAGCGCGGTGGTCGGCTCGTCCATGATGACGACCTGCGGCTCCAGCGCCAGCGCCATGGCGATCATGACCCGTTGCCGCATCCCGCCGGAGAGCTGGTGCGGGTAGCCGTCCAGCCGGTCGGCGGAGATGCCGACCAGCCGCAGCAGCTCGCGCGCCCGCTGCCGCCGGGCGGCCGCCGTGCTCCTCGGCTCGTGCGCCTTGATCACGTCGAGCAGCTGGGTGGAGATGCGGTGCACCGGGTTGAGCGAGTTCATCGCCCCCTGGAACACGATGGAGGTCTCCGCCCAGCGGAACGCCCGCAGCTGCGCCGGGCTGAGGGCCAGCACGTCCACCGGGGGCCCGTCGTCCCGGTGGTAGATCACCTGGCCGCCGCTGACCACCCCCGGCGGGGGCAGCAGCCGGGTCAGCCCGTACGCCAGGGTGGACTTGCCGCTGCCGCTCTCCCCGGCCAGCCCCAGCACCTCGCCCCGGTGCAGGGTCAGGTCGACGTCCCGGACCGCGTGCACGGCCGCGTCGCCGAGGCCGTAGTCGACCCGTAGGCCCCGGATCTCCAGCACCGGATCCGTCATTTGGTGACCTCCTTGCCGCGCGGCGACGGGACGGTGCGGGCCGGGGCCAGCACGGGGGTGAAGCCGACCCGCATCCGGGCCGTGCGCCCGTCGGCGGTACGGATCCGGGTGCGGCCGCCGCTGCGCAGCCGGGGGCTGACGAACTCGTCGATGCCGAAGTTGATCAGCGCGAGGGCGGTGCCGAGCAGCGCGATGGCCAGCCCGGCCGGGACGAACCACCACCAGGCGCCCTGCGCCAGGGCCTGCTGGCCCTGCGCCCAGAACAGGATGGTGCCCCAGTTCCAGGACGAGACCGACGAGATGCCGATGAAGGCCAGGGTGATCTCGGACATGACCGCGAAGATCACCGTGCCGACGAAACCGGACGCGATGATCGCGGTCAGGTTGGGCAGGATCTCGAACAGGATGATCCGCCCGGTCCGCTCGCCGGTGGCCCGCGCCGCCTCGACGTAGTCCCGCCGGCGCAGCGACAGGGTCTGCGCGCGCAGCACGCGGGCGCCCCACGCCCACGAGGTGAAACCGATGATCAGCGCGACCAGGGTGTCACTGGCCTGCTCGACGATCGAGGTGACGATGATGATCAGCGGCAGCGCGGGGATGACCAGGAACACGTTGGACAGCGCCGACAGCCCCTCGTCGGCGGCCCCGCCGAGGTAGCCGGCCGTCACGCCGATGAGGATCGACAGGATCGTCGCCAGCAGGCCGGCGACCAGGCCCACGACCATGACGCTGCGGGTGCCGACCAGGATCTGGCTGAAGATGTCCTGCCCGAGGTGGGTGGTGCCGAACCAGTGCCGGGCCGAGGGCGCCTGCAGGACGTCGCCGCTGCGGGCGTCCGGGTCGTACGGCGCCACCCAGGGCCCGATGACCGCGAGGAGGCAGTAGCCGGCCAGGATCGCCACCCCGGTGGCGGCCTTGGCGTTGGCCAGGAACCGGAACCGGCGCCGCTTCGCGCGGGCCGGCGCGGCCGACGGCTGGGCCATCGCCCCCTGGCCGGGGATGACCTGTTCGATGCTCGAGGGTGAGATTGCCATCGCTCAGCTCTTTCGGGTGCGCGGGTCGAGGAGCAGGTACGCGACGTCGGCGAGCAGGTTCGCCACCAGCACCGAGATCGTGATGATCAGGAAGATCCCCTGCATCAGCGGGTAGTCCTTGTAGCCGACCGCCTGGAAGAGCTGGTAACCGAGCCCCGGGTAGGAGAAGACGATCTCCACCAGGAGCGTGCCGCCGACGATGAACCCGAGCGACAGGGCGAAGCCGGAGACGTTGGGCAGCAGCGCGTTGCGGGCGGCGTAGCTGAGGGCGACCCGGCGCTCCGGCAGGCCCTTGGCGTGCGCGACCGTGATGTAGTCCTCGGACGAGACGGTGACCATCATGTTGCGCATGCTGAGGATCCAGCCGCTCATCGAGGAGACCAGGATGGTGGCGGCGGGCAGCACGCTGTGCTTGATCGCGCTCGGGACGAAGTACTGGTCGAACGCCGGCACCAGGCCCGGCTCGTAGCCGCCGGAGGACGGGAAGAAGCTCCCCGGCCCGGTGAACACCGCGATGGCGACGAGCCCCAGCCAGAAGTAGGGGATCGAGGAGAGGAACGTGGTGGCCGGCAGCAGCCCGTCGACCCACGAGCCGCGCCGCCAGCCGGCGCCGACGCCGAGCGCGGTGCCGAGCAGGAAGCTGACGACCGTGGTGATGCCCACCAGGCACACGGTCCACAGCAGGCTGTCGCCGATCACCGTCGACACCGGCGTCGGGAAGAAGGTGAACGACAGCCCGAGGTCACCGTGGCAGAGCTGCCGCCAGTAGTCGAGGTACTGCTGCCAGACGTTCTCGTTCTTGTCCAGCCCGAACAGCACGCGCAGCGACTGGATCGCGTCGGCGCTGATCCGGCCCTGGTTGCGCGAGATCAGCGACTGCACCGGGTCTCCCGGCACCAGCCGCGGGATGAAGAAGTTGAGGGTGATCGCCGCCCACGCGGTGAACAGGTAGAAGGCGGTGCGCTGCAGGAGGAATCTCATCGTGCCTCACCGAGGGTGGTGGCGCCTTCCCGCCCGACCGCCGCCGCTGGCGGCACGGCCCGGTCGGCGTCGGGAGCAGCGGGGGCGTCGGCGGCGGCGGTGGCCGGGTCGTAGAGCCAGCACGCCGCCCAGTGGCCGGGTCGGTCGCCGATGGTCAGTCGTGGCGGCAGCTCCGCGGCGCACCGGGGCATGGCGTGCGGGCAGCGGGGGTGGAACCGGCAGCCGGTGGGCGGGCGGATCAGGCTCGGCGGCTCGCCGTGGCCGCGCTCGCCGCCGGCCGTCCCGTCACCGCCGCCGCCGGTGATCCGGTCGGGGTCGGGCGCCGAGGAGATGAGCAGCCGGGTGTAGGGGTGGGCCGGCTGCTGGGTGACGGTCTCGCTGTCACCGCCCTCGACCATGCGTCCGGCGTACATGACGATCGTCTCGTCGGCGAAGTAGCGGGCCGAGGCGATGTCGTGGGTGATGTAGAGGATCGCGAGCCTCAGCCGCTCCTTGAGGTCCTGCAGCAGGTTGAGCACGCCGAGGCGGATCGAGACGTCGAGCATGGAGACGGGCTCGTCGGCGAGGAGCACCTCGGGGTTGGCGCCGAGCGCACGGGCGATCGCGACGCGCTGCCGCTGCCCGCCGGAGAGCTCGTGTGGGAACACGTCCAGGAAACGCTCGGGCGGGGTGAGGCGGACCCGGGTGAGCAGGTCGGCCAGGGCGCGGTCCAGGTCCGCGGCGGTCCGCCCGGCGTTGCCGTGGATCCGCAGCGATCGGGTGAGGTGGTAGCGGACGGTGTGCACCGGGTTCAAGGACGCGAACGGGTCCTGCAGGATCAGCTGCACCCGCCGGACGTAGGCCCGGAAGGCCCGTCCGCCGCGCACCCGGGTGGACCGGCCGTGCAGGCGGACGTCGCCGGCGGTGCGGGGATGGAGCTGGGCCAGCAGTCGGGCCACGGTGGACTTGCCGGAGCCGGATTCCCCGACCAGCGCGGTCACCTGGCCGCGACGCAGCGCGAACGACACGTCGTCGACGGCGTGCACGACCGCCGGCGTCCGGGACAAGAGGTCACGCAGCCGCCTGCGGACGGGGAAGTGCTTGGTCAGGCCGACGGCCTCCAGCACCACCTCGTCGGCCGGCGCCGCCGCGCTCTCGCTCAACGTCATGCCGAGTTCCTGTCTGGGGTTTGCCATCTGATGGACGTGGCCGCCGCCTCCCCGACCGCGCGGCCGGGGAGGCGGTGCCGGGGGTCAGCCGTTGGCGGGCTTGAGGTGCAGGACCACGTCCAGCGCGTTGGGCTGGGTCGGCTGCATGGCGCCGTACGGGTTCGAGTCGTCGGGCCAGCCGGTCCAGTTCCTGGTGCTGTACGCGCCGCCGATGTTGTCCGCGCCGACCGGGATCATCGGCATCTGCTCGACGAAGACCTTCTGCAGCGTGTTCATCGCGGCGGTCCGGGCGGCGTCGTCGGTCGCGTTCGCGTAGGCGACCAGGGCGTCGGTCGCCTCCTTGCTGTTGAAGCGGCCGAAGTTGCCGGCGGGGGAGGCGGTGCCGATCGGCTTGAGCTGCCGGCCGTCCATCACGGTCCGGTAGATGTCGTACGGCGTGGCGCCGCCCTCGGTCCACCGGAAGGTCGCCTCGAAGTTGCCCTGCTCGACGTTGCGGAACCAGGCGTCCTGGTTGGCCTTGTCGACCGTGGCGGCGATGCCGATCTTCGACAGGCCGTCCTTCACGATCTCGAGGCTGGTCTGGTAGTCCGACCAGCCGGCCGGGTCGGTCAGCTTGATCGTGACCGGCTTGCCGGTCTTGTCCTTGAGGGTGTTGCCGTCGAGCTTGTAGCCAGCGCCGGTGAGCAGCGCCTTGGCGCCCTCGACGTCGACCTTGTGCTCCTGGCCCTTGAACTCCGGCGCGACGAACGCGTCACCGGCCGGGCTGGGCAGACCGGTCACGCTCTTCACCAGCGGGTGGAAGTACCCGGCCTCGGCCGTGGTGAAGATGTCCTCGCGGTCGATGACCATGTTCATGGCCCGGCGCAGCGTCGGGTCGTCGAACGGCTTCTTCGTGGTGTTGAGGTAGAGGCCGTGGATGCCCAGGATCGGGGGCGCCCAGACCTTGTGGTGCGCCTGGTCCTTGGCGACGAACACGGTCTGGTAGTTGGGGATGAAGACGAAGCTCCACTCCGACTCGCCGTTGGCCAGCGCGGTGGTCTGCGCGCTGTTGTCGGTGTACGACGTGAAGCGCAGCTCCTTGACCTTCGGCGGGTCCTGCCAGTAGCCGCTGTCGCGCACGGCCAGGGTCGTGGTGGCCGGGGTGAACGACTTCAAGGTGTACGGGCCGCTGCCCACCGGCTGCTTGACCGGGTCGGTCGTCGGGTCGCTGATCTTCTCCCAGATGTGCTTGGGCACGATCGGCACCCGCCACAGCACCTTCTGCTGGTTGACGAACTGCGGGCTGGACATCTTGATGGTGACCTCGTTGCCGCTCGCGGTCGCGTCGGTGTAGGGGACGCCCTGGTCGTTGAGGGCCGGGTACTTCTTGACCAGGTTGTAGGTGAACGCGACGTCCTCGGCGGTGACCTTCTGCCCGTCGGACCACGTGGCGTTGTCGCGGATCGTCACCTTGACCGAGGTGTAGTCCGCCGACCACTCGGCCTTGGTGGCCAGCCACGGCTTGAACGGCTCGGCCGGCTTGACCGGGTTCCACATCATCAGCGGCTCGAAGATCTGCCAGCGGTAGCCCAGCGAGGCGGCGGCGGACGTGGTCAGGAACGGGTTGTTGTTCTCGGTCTGCGGGCCGTTCGGCATGCCGACGTTGAGCACGGTGGCCGCCTGGCCGTTCTTCTTGTTGGCGTTCGGGCTGTCGCCGCACGCCGCGACGCCGGTGGCCAGCGCGCCGGCCAGCGCCACGGCGAGGAACTGCCTTCTTCTCATGGAGGTCTCCCTCGGTGCTTCCGCAAGGTCGCGGGGGTTGTGGTGGATGGAGGGTGTGCGGTGGTGCCACCGGGGGCGTGCTGCCCTCGGCGTGGTGGTGGTGGGTGCGGCGGTGGAGCGGTCAGGTGGTGCCGGTCGAGGCGCGGACGGTGAAGCTGGTGGGGATGACGGTCGGTGTCCCGGGCAGCGGCCGGCCGGCGAGGTGGGCGATGAGGGTACGGGCGGCGACCGCGCCCATCTCGTGCAGCGGCTGGCGCACCGAGGTCAGTGGCGGGTGGGTGTGCCCGGCCAGGGGCAGGTCGTCGAAGCCGACGACGGCCACGTCCTCGGGGACGCGCCGGCCGGCGTCGCGCAGCGCCTGGAGCGCGCCGGCGGCGGAGAGGTCGTTGTGGGCGAACACGGCGTCGAACGGCACGCCGTCGGCGAGGAGGTGCTCCACCGCCGCCCGGCCGCACTCGAAGGTGAAGTCACCCTCCACGACGAGGGCCGGGTCGATGGGCAGGCCGGCGTCGGCGTAGCCGTCCGCGAAGCCGGCGAGCCGCTCCCGGGTGCAGCCGAAGCGACGCAGCCCGGTCACCACGAGGGGGCGGCGCCGGCCCAGCGCCAGCAGGTGGGCCGCGGCGGCCCGGGCGCCGTCGGTGTTGGTGGTCCGCACCGAGGGAAAGCCCGGCTGGTGGCCGCGGTCGTCGATGAGGATCACCGGCAGGCCACGTTCGTGCAGCTCGGTGATGTAGTCCAGCGTGCCCTCCGGCTCGACCACGAGCAGGCCGTCGAAGGACTTCGCGGAGACCTGGGAGGCGAACCGGCGCATCGACTCGTCGCCCCGGGTGCAGGTGAACAGCAGGAGCCCGTAGCCCTCCGACTCGACCACGTCGGCCGCGCCCTGCAGCACCTCGCCCATCCACGGCCAGGTCAGCGCCGGCACCAGCATGCCGACCACCCGGGTCCGGCCCCGGGCCAGGCCGACCGCGCGGGCGCTGGGCACGTAACCCAGGTCGCTGATCACCGCCCGGACCCGGTCGGCGGTGCGGACGTGCACCTCGCCCTTGCCGTTGAGCACCCGGGAGACGGTCGTCTTGCTCACCCCCGCGCGGGTGGCGACGTCGGCGATGGTGATCGGCACGGGACCCTCCCGGGTCGGTGGGTGGTGGGCGTTCGGAACCGGTTGCGGAAGCGGTTCCGTCGCAGTCAACCGAAGTGGCGCCGGTCACGTCAATAACAGGCCGGTAACAAAACATGGCTAAGTTCAAAACCTTAAAAAAGCGCTCCCGGCGGACCGGTGCGACCCGGCGGCCGGGCGCGGTGACGGACTCTCGCCACGACACAATCCCGCCAGGCATCAACCCGTGCCAATGACCGGGGGCCCGTACCGCGGCCGCCGCCGGGCGACTGTGGCTCAACGGCAAGGTCCGCGCGACCCTCGACGTCAGCGTCCCGCAGATCGGCGCGCCCGAGGCGTGGAAGTCCGGCCTGACCGGCAAGGGCGTCAAGGTGGCGGTGCTGGACACCGGCTTCGACAGCGGCCACCCCGACCTCGCCGGTCGGGTCACCGACGCGAAGAACTTCACCTGGGAGCCGAGCGTCCAGGACCGGAACGGCCACGGCACGCACGTCTCGTCGACCATCGCCGGCTCCGGTGCGGCGTCGGACGGCCGGTTCAAGGGCGTCGCCCCGGACGTCGAGCTCATCGAGGGCAAGGTCCTCGACGACAACGGCAGCGGTCAGTACGACTGGATCCTGGCCGGCATGGACTGGGCCGTCGCGCAGGGCGCCGACGTGGTCAGCATGAGCCTCGGCGGTGCCCCCACCAACGGCACCGACGTGCTGTCCGCCGCCGTGAACCGGCTCTCCGCCGAGTCCGACAGCCTGTTCGTCATCGCGGCCGGGAACGAGGGCGCCGCGTACACGGTCGGTGCCCCCGGCGCGGCCGATTCGGCGCTGACCGTCGGCTCGGTCACGAAGCAGTCCGCCCTGTCGTGGTTCTCCTCGCGGGGTCCCCGGCTCGACGACGACGCCATCAAGCCGGAGATCGCCGCCCCCGGCACCGACATCGTCGCCGCCCGTGCCACGGGAACCCTCGACGCGGAGGCGGTGGACGGCTCCTACGCCAGGCTCTCCGGCACCTCGATGGCGACCCCGCACGTCGCCGGCGCCGCGGCGATCCTGAAGCAGGCGCACCGCGACTGGACCGGGGAGCAGCTGAAGGCGGCCCTCATCGCGTCGGCGGGCGCCGTCAAGCAGGCGGGCGTGTTCGAGGTCGGCGCCGGCCTGGTCGACGTGCCCGCGGCGCTCGATCAGCAGGTGGCCGCGGATCCGGCCGTCGTGCCGACGGTCCAGGCCGCCCAGCCGGTCGCCGGCGCCGCTCCGACGACGCGGCGGATCACCTACCGCAACGCCTCCGATCGCACCGTCCAACTGCAGTTGAAGGCGGAAACCACCGGACCGGACGGCAGCTCCGCGCCGAGCGGGCTCGCCGTCCTGGCCGCGGCGCACGTGACCGTCCCGGCGCACGGCAGCGCCACCGTGGACCTCACGCTGGCGCCCGCGCTCGCCGCGCAGGCCGGCGTCCACAGTGGGGTCGTCACCGCCGTCGGCGCGGGTCAGCGCATCCGCACCCCGTACGCCCTCACGGTCAAGCCGACCACCCGCACGCTCACCCTGGTCGGCGGGGCGAACCGGCCCGGCGTGGACCGGAGCTTCATCGACGTGGTGGTGCAGAACCTGGCCACCGGCGCGGCCGTGCGGACCTCCGTCAGCTCGGGGAAGACCAGGAAGCTGGTCCTGCCGGAAGGCGCGTACCGGGTCTTCGGCCTGGTCTGGGAGCAGCAGCTCGACGGCAACACGGAGGTGGCGTCGGCCGCGGTGCACTACGCGTACGACGTGACCCTGGACGCCGACCGCGAGCGGACGATCGACGTCGCGGACGCGAAGCCGGTGACCCTGGCGGTCGACCGCGACGACGCCGTGTCCAGCGAGTACGCCGGCACCGGCTTGGTGTCCCGGGTCGGCAGCGGCGGCGCTGGCACCACGGGCCTGGTCGCACCGTTGCTGGCCACCGCCCACTCGGTCTACGCGGTCGGCAGCGGCGAGCTGCCCGGCCTCACGTTCTTCGGGGCGGGCAGCTTCCAGCAGGACTGGATCACCGCCCGGGACACCGCCACCGGCAAGCCGATCGACGTCACGATCAGGCCGTACTACTTCGCCGGCTGGTACGGCGACGTGACCGGCGAGGTGGTCGATGTCGGCGACGCGGCCGACCTCGGCGGCGTCGAGCTGGCCGGCAAGGTCGTGCTCTTCGAGGCCAGCTTCGCCGTGCCCGCCGCCGAGCGGACCGCCCGCTACAACGCCCTCAAGGCCGCCGGGGCGGGGGTGATCATCCTCAGCGGATACCTCCAGGGGTCCCAGCCCACCGATCCGATCCTGAGCGTCGACCCCGCGAACACCAAGCGGCTGCGGGCGCTGCTCGCCAAGGGTCCGCTGACACTGCGGGTGACGGGCATCAGGGCGAGCGAGTACCACTACCTGACCTTCCACCAGGTCGACGGCCGGGTGCCGGCCGGGGTGCGATGGCTCGACCGGGCCGCTGACCTGGCCAAGGTGCGCACCACGCACTGGACGCCGGGGTATCCGAACGACATCAAGGCGCTGTACGGCTGGATCGAGCACGACGGCCTGGTCTGGGTGCAGCAGCACACCGTTACCCGGACGCCCGCCGCCGCCGACGTCTACCTCACGCCGGACGTGCCGTGGACCACCGCCACGTTCCACCTCGCGGGTAGCGAGGGTGGCGTGGTCGGCGCGCAGTACTCGGCGCCCACGGTGTACCGGGCGGGCACGACGTACGCCGACGAGTGGCTCAAGGCGCCGTTCAACCCGTCCCTGTCGGCGCTCGGCGCGAGCGGCGAGCCGCAGGTGGCCCGCACCGGCGACGACCTGACGGTCGCGCTGCCGATGTTCTCCGACGCCGCCGGTCACCGCTCCGAGTGGCTGCCGGGCATGGACACCGGCCGTACCGTGCTGGCCCGGGACGACGGCACCGTCGTCGCGGACAACGACGTCCCCGGCCGGGGCGAGTTCCGGCTGCCGCCCGGCGACGCCTGGTACCGCCTGACGGTCACCGCGCACCGCGACGGCGGCGAGGAGGCGGGCAGCGACTGGCCGATGTCCGACACGGTCACCGACGAGTGGCGGTTCCGCTCCGGGCACACGACCGCCAACCGGGCACGGGCGGAGGAGTTGCTGGACATCCGGTACGACCTGCCGCTCGGTGGGCTGGAGGAGGTCGCCGTCGGCAAGCCGTCCACCTTCCACCTGTCCGTCGCCCGGCAGACCGGCGTGACCGGTGGACCGGTACGGGAGGTCGGCGTCGAGTATTCGGTCGACGGCGGCGCGACCTGGGCCGCGGCCTCGGTCCGGGCCGACGGGGACCGGTGGGCGGTGGCGCTCCCGGCCCTCGGGCAGGGCCGGGTCGCGCTCCGCACCCACGCGGTGGCCGGCGACGGCAGCGAGGTGACGGAGACCATCCTCAAGGCGTTCGAGGTCGGTTGCGTCGAGTGGTGGTGCGGGACCGTCGGCTGACGCTCCGCACGCCGCGGTCCGCCGCCCGGGTGTCCCTCGGGCGGCGGACCGCATCGCGTCCGGTGATGCCGGACCGTTGGGGTCAGGCCGGCCGGGCCCGGCAGTACACGTCGCCGGAGTTGGCCTTGTGCGGCAGCGTGCGCAGGTACGCGGCCACCTCGGTCGCGGGCAGCCACGCCGGCAGGGCGAGTGTCATCTCGTCGCCGAGCGCGACGTTGAACCGGGTGAAGCCCAGCCCGGTGACCCGGTCCAGGCACCGCCGGGCCGCCTCCCGGGCGATGGTGGTGAACTCGAACGACAGCGCCGGCAGCGGGCGGGTCAGGCCCGCCAGCACGGCCTCCTCGAAGCCCTCCACGTCGATCTTGACGAACGCCGGTACGCCGTGCGCGGCGATGAGCCGGTCCAGCGTGGTGCCGGGCACCTCCACCTCGGCGTCCCAGACCTCGTGGGCCCAGCCGTCCGCTCCGGCCGCCGCCGCGATGAACCGCCGGGACGCGGTGGAGATGGTGGGGTTGGCGGAGTTGAGGTGCAACTGCACCGGGGCCGGGTGGGCGCCGCAGGCCGCCGCCACCACGGTCACCCGCGGGTCGTCGGCGTAGAGCGCGCGCAGCGCGCGGACGCAGAGCGGTTGCGGCTCGACGGCCACCACGCGGGCGCCGAGGCGGCGGAAGCTGCCGAGCCGGTCGCCGACGTGCGCGCCGAGGTCGAAGACCAGGTCGCCGGGGTGGACGAAGCGGGCGTAGAAGGCGTCCATGGCGGCCTCCCGCGCCGGGTCGCCGTAGTACGCGTCGAGGGATCGGCGCAGCCCGGCCAGGGCCGGATCGGCCTTGAGCGCCTCGACCGCGGTGAGGTGATCGACCACTGCTCCGACCGTAGTCGGACCCGAGCCGACGCGAGGGCGATTCGCGTCCGTCCGGCTGTCCCAGCCGGGATGGACCCCAGCCTCCTAGGATGCCTTAGAGGTGGTGACCGGGGCGGGTTGCCTGGACGCTCGCGCAGCCGCCGCTGACCGGTCAGGGCGCCTCGACGACCTCCTGGCCCAGCGGCCAGAGCGCCGCCGGCACCAGCTTGAAGTTGGCCACCCCGAACGGGATGCCGATCACGGTGAGGCAGAGCCCGACCCCGGCGACGATGTGGGACAGCGCCAGCCACCAGCCGGCCAGCAGCACCCACAGCACGTTCGCCGCGCCGGAGGCCACCCCGGCCCCGGGCTTGGGGACCAGGGTGCGGCCGAACGGCCAGAGCGCGTACGAGGCCAGCCGCAGCGAGGCGACGCCGAACGGGATGGTGACGACCAGGGCGAAGCAGATCAGCGCGGCGATGCCGTAGCCGAGGGCGAGGACGATCCCGCCACCGAAGACGAGCCAGAGCACGTTGAGCACGAAGCGGATCACGGCTCCATGATGGCCGCCACGAGCAAGGGGGTGCGCTCAGGCGGCGAGGCGGATGATCGCGGCGACCGAGCGGTCCACGTCCGCCTCGGTGGTGGTGGCGTTCGACACCGAGATACGCATCAGTCGCCGTCCCCGCCACGTCGTACCGCCCGCCCAGCAGGTGCCGTCCGCCTGCACGGCCGCCACCACCCGGTCGGTGCGCGCGTCGTCGCCGAAGCCGACCAGCACCTGGTTGAGGACCACCTCGTTGGCCACCTCGAACCCGGCCGCGGCCAGCCCGTCGGCGAACCGGCGGGCCAGGGTGCAGCAGCGGTCGACCAGGGCCGTGACCCCGTCGCGGCCCAGTTCCCGCAGCCCGGCCCACACGGCGAAGCCCCGCGCCCGGCGGGAGGACTCGGCGGTGAGGTCCGCGGCCGCCGGTGCGCCACCGGAGCCGACCAGGTACGCGGCGGCGTAGGACATCGCCGCCGCGTGGACGTCGGGCCGGGCGCAGAACGCGAAGGCCGAGTCGTAGGGAAGGTTCAACCACTTGTGGCCGTCGCAGGCCCACGAGTCCGCCAGGTCCAGCCCGTCGACCAGCTGCCGGGTGGCGGGGCTCGCCGCGGCCCACAGCCCGAACGCCCCGTCCACGTGCACCCACCCGCCGTGCCGGTGGACGAGTTCGCAGGCCTCCCGGAGCTGGTCGCACGCGCCGGTGTTCACGTTGCCGGCCTGCAGGCACACGATGGTGGGGCCCGACGAACCGGCGCGCAGCACCTCCCGCAGCGAACCGGGGTCGATGGAGCCGTTCGGCCCGGCGGGCACCGCCTCCACCACGTCCGTCCCGAGGCCGAGCAGGCGCAGCGACCGGTCGATGGTGCCGTGCCGCTCCTCCCCGGCGATCACCCGGATCGGCGGCGCCCCGAGCAGCCCGCGCCGTTCCACGTCCCAGCCGGCGTCCGCCAGCACCTGGTGCCGGGCGGCGGCCAGCCCGGCGGTGTTGGCCGCCTGGCACCCGGTGACGAACCCGACCGACGCCGACGCCGGGATCCCCAGCAGCTCCTTCAGCCAGGTGCCGGCGGCCGCCTCGGCGGCGGCCGCCGCCGGGGAGGTGACGGCGTTGAACGCGAGCTGGTCCCAGCCGGCGGCGAGGATGTCGGCCGCGGTCGCCGCCGGCAGCGCGCCGCCCACCACGAACCCGAAGTATCGCGGGCCGGCGCTCGCGACGAGGCCGGGCTCGGCGGCGGCGCGCAGGTCCGCCAGCACCTGCTCCGGCGGGCAGGGCGCGGCGGGCAGTGGGCCGGAGAAGGCGCCGGCCAGCGCGGCCTGATCGACCGGTACCCCGACCGGCCGGTCCGCCAGGGAGCGTCGGTAGTCGGCCGCATGGTCGGCGGCCGAGCGGAACAGGCGGCTCAGGTCCTCCACCGGGGCACCGTACCCGGGGGAGGTCCGCCGCCACGACCCCGGACGCCGGCGGTCACCGCGTGCCGGCGGTTCAGTCGAGGGTGCGCCGCTGCGGGTGGGGCGTCTCGCCGCGGGCCAGCATCTCGACGAACTGGGCGATCCGCCGGCTGCGGGTGTCGGCCCGCTTGGCGCTGGTGACCCGGTAGATCACCGCGTAGCGGTTCTGCGCGGTGAGGATGTCGAACATCCGCCGGGCCCGCGGTTCGGCGGCCAGCGCGGCCAGCAGGTCCGGTGGCGGCTCGGCGGCGGCCTGCCCGGCGTACGCGGCGTCCCACCGGCCGTCGACCCGGGCCCGGTCCACCTCGGCCAGGCCGGCCGGGTGCATCCGGCCGTCGGTGGTCAGCCGCGCCACCAGCGCCACGTTCCGTGCCGACCAGGGGCTGCGCGCCCGCCGCGGGGTGAACCGCTGCCGGTAGGTGTCCTCGTCCCGGCGCCGCACCTGCCCGTCGATCCAGCCGTGGCAGAGCGCCTCCTCGAGGGCGTCGTCGTAGCTGAGCCGGGTCGGTTCGGTGGTGCCCCGCTTCGCCAGCACCAGCCACACCCCGGTCGGGTCCGCGTGGTGGGCGCTGAGCCAGGCCCGCCAGGCGGCCGCGTCGGGGACGACGAGTTCGGGCGGCTCAGCCGGCATCGGGCGCGCCGTCCGGCAGGCCGATCCCGCCCAGGGGTGCGACATCGACGCGTTCGGGCGGCCCGGCCAGCATCCCCAGCACGTCGGCGACGCTCGGGGCGGCTCCGACGGCGGGAGGTGCGGCGGCCAGCGCCGCCTGCACGGCCTCCTCGTCGGACCACACCTCGGTCACCCGGACGGTGTCCGGGTCGGCGTGGTCCCGGCTGATCACGTACAGCTCGCAGCCGGGGAATCCGCGCAGGCCCTCGGCCACCCGCAGCAGCGCGTCGGCGACCTCGGCGCCCCGCCCGGGCTGCGCGTGCATGGTCATCAGCCGTCCGATCCGTCCCGCCGCGTCCATGCCGCTCCCTCCGCTCGTGGCCGGTCGGGACCGAGCGTACGGGGCGGCCTGGGCGGGACGCAGTCCGTCGCCCGGTCCGGCGCGGTCGGGATGTCCCGGTGGCGCGGCCGTCGGGTGACCGACTCCCGCCGGTGCCCAAACGACCGTTAAGCTCAGGAGGTGGGTTCCGACGAGCTGTACCCGGCCGAGCGGCTGGCCGCCGCGCAACGCGCCACCGCCGCCGCCGGCCTCGACGCGCTGCTGCTCACCCCCGGCTCCGACCTGCGCTACCTGACCGGCTACGACGCCCACGAGGGGGAGCGGTTGACCTGCCTCGTGCTGCCCGCCGAGGGCGAGCCCACGCTGATCGTGCCCACCCTGGAGCGCCCCGGCGCGGAGGCCGCGCCGAGCACCGGCGTCCGGATCGTCGACCATCCCGACGGCACCGACCCGTACCCGCTGGTCCGCGCGGCCCTGCCCGGCCCGGTGGCGGCCGTGGGACTGGCCGACCGGATGTGGGCCGAGCAGGTCCTGGCCCTGCGCGCCGCGCTGCCCGGCGCCGCCCAGCGCCTCGCCTCCGAGGTGCTGCGGGAGCTGCGGATCCGCAAGTCCTCCGCCGAGGTGGCCGCCCTCGCCGAGGCGGGCGCGGCGATCGACGCGGTGCACGCCCGGATGGGGGAGTGGCTGCGCCCCGGCCGGACCGAGGTCGAGGTGGCCGCCGACATCGCCGCGGCCATCCGGGCGGCCGGCCACGTCAGCGTCGACTTCGTCATCGTCGCCGCCGGCCCCCACGGCGCCAGCCCGCACCACGCCACCTCCGACCGGCCGATCCGGGCCGGGGAGCCGGTGGTGGTCGACATCGGCGGCACCATGCCGTCCGGCTACCGCTCCGACTGCACCCGCACCTACCTCGTCGGCGGCCCCGCCCCGGCCGGGTTCACCGACTACTACCGGGTGCTGTACGAGGCGCAGCGCGCGGCGGTGGCCGCGGTCCGCCCCGGCGTCACCGCCGAGGCGGTCGACGCGGCCGCCCGCGACGTGATCACCGCCGCCGGTTACGGCGACGCGTTCCTGCACCGCACCGGCCACGGCATCGGCCTCGACACCCACGAGGAGCCGTACGTGGTGGCCGGCAACCGCCGACCGCTGGAGGCCGGCATGGCCTTCTCGGTCGAACCCGGGATCTACCTCGCCGGGCGGCACGGCGCCCGGATCGAGGACATCGTCGTCTGCACGACGGACGGCGGGCAACGGCTCAACACCACCCCCACGGAGCTCATCGCGCTATGAACGTCGACCGGATCCTCCCCACCGACGAGGCCCACGACCTGCTGGACCTCGCCACCGAGCTCGCCGACCGCGAGCTCGCGCTGAAGGCCGCCGGCTTCGAGGAGCGCGCCGAGTTCCCCCGCGAGGTGCTGCGCACCCTGGGCCGGGCCGGGCTGCTCGGCCTGCCCTACCCCGAGGAGCACGGCGGCGCCGCCCAGCCGTACGAGGTCTACCTCCAGGTGCTGGAGATCCTCGCCAGCCGCTGGCTCGCCGTCGCCGAGGCGGTCAGCGTGCACACCCTGTCCTGCTACCCGCTCGCCCAGTACGGCACCGACGAGCAGCGCAAGCTGCTGCCCGACATGATCGGCGGGGAGTTGCTCGGGGCGTACTGCCTCTCCGAGCCGCAGGGCGGCTCCGACGCCGCGGCCCTGACCACGAAGGCGGTCCGCGACGGCGACGACTACGTGGTCTCCGGCACCAAGGCGTGGATCACCCACGCCCGGGTGGCCGACTTCTACAACATCTTCTGCCGCACCGGCGAGCCCGGACCGAAGGGCATCTCCTGCCTGCTCGCCGACCGCGACACCCCGGGCATCCACCCGCAGGCCGCCGAGCGGACCATGGGCCTGCACGCCTCGCCGGTCGCCCAGATCGCCTTCGACGACGCCCGGGTCCCCGCCGGTCGGCTGATCGGCGGGGAGGGGATGGGCTTCACCATCGCCATGTCCGCCCTGGACTCCGGCCGACTCGGCATCGCCGCCTGCGCGGTCGGCCTGGCCCAGGCCGCGCTGGACTACGCCGTCGGCTACGCGAAGGAGCGCCGGCAGTTCGGCCGCCAGATCATCGACTTCCAGGGGCTCGGCTTCAGCCTCGCCGACCACGCCACCCAGATCTCCGCGGCCCGTGCCCTGATGCTCTCCGCCGCGCGGCTGCGTGACGCCGGGCGGCCGTACTCGATCGAGGCGGCGAAGGCCAAGCTGTTCGCCACCGACATGGCGATGCGGGTGACCACCGACGCGGTGCAGGTGCTCGGCGGCGCCGGCTACGTCGCCGACCACCCGGTGGAGCGGTACATGCGGGAGGCGAAGGTGCTTCAGATCGTCGAGGGCACCAACCAGATCCAGCGGCTGGTCATCTCCCGCGCCCTGGCCAAGGGCAACTAGCCTGTGGCGATGGCCTTCCCGCGGATCACCGTCGACCCCGACGTCATGGGCGGTGCGCCCTGCGTACGGCAGTCGCGGATCCCCGTGGCCACGCTGCTGGCGATGATGGCCGAGGGCATGTCCGTCACCGACATCCTCACCGACCTGCCGTTCCTCGACGAGGAGGACCTCGCCGAGGTGCTCGAGTACGCCGCGGACGCGGTCCGCGACCGGACCGCCCGCCGAGCGTGACGGCCGGCCGGCCGGGGTGCGGCATGGGAGCGCTATCTCCGGTAGGTTGCACCGCGTGGAGGAGATCGACCGGGCCATCGTCGCCGCACTGACCGGCGACGGTCGGCTGTCGTACACGGACCTCGCCGAGAAGGTGGGGCTGTCGGTGTCGGCCGTGCACCAGCGGGTCCGCCGGCTGGAGCAGCGCGGCGTCATCAAGGGGTACACGGCCCGCGTCTCGTTCGAGGCGCTGGAGCTGCCGCTGACCGCGTTCGTCGCGATCCGGCCGTTCGACCCCTCGCAGCCCGACGACGCCCCGGAGCGGCTGGCCCACCTGCCCGAGATCGACTCCTGCTACTCGGTGGCCGGGGAGGATTTCTACCTGTTGCTGGTGCGGGTGGCCGGCCCGGCGGACCTGGAGCGGGTGCTGCAGGAGATCCGCACGGCCGCGAACGTCACCACCCGGACGACCGTGGTGCTCTCCACCCCGTACGAGCATCGCCCGCCGAAGGCCGGCCTGGACCCGGTGAGCCAGCACCGGCTGCGTGGCATCGGCTGAGTCTGCGGGTTCGCAGCCGGGTGCCGGTGGCAGGGACCCGGGGGCCGTACCGGTTCGCCTACTGTGAACCACCGAGCCGCGAGGGCTCGAGGAGCGGGTCCAGCCCGTGGGAAAAAGGAGTTTGGCGTTGCGACAGTACTTCGTGGCGACGTGCCGGGGTCGGGCGACGGGGGGCGGGCGATGACGGCGTCGAAGCCGGGCGGGTCCCGGTTCAGCGGTTGGCTGGCGGAGGCGCGGACCTCGGTCGCCGGGGCGCGACTGCCCGCCCTGATGGTCGAGCTGCCGGCCCTTGCCGCGCTGCTGCTGGCGGCGGTGGGGGGCTCCCGCCTCTGGGCGCTCGCCCCGGCCGTTGTCGCGCTCGGTCTGCTGGCCTGGACGTGGCGCCGCGGTGCGGCGGCCGGAACTTTCGTCGTGGCGCGCGTTCTCCTGCTCGCCTGCGCGTACCTGCTCGGCGCGGTCCACGGTCTCGACCCCACCCTGGCCGTCGGTGTCGCCGTGGCGGCCCTGGCCGTGCTCGGCGAACCGCTGTTGGCGGGCATGTACGAGGCGGTCTACCCGGTCTCGGCCAATCTGCCGGGGCTCGGCTCGCAGCCGGACCGCAGCCCGAACCCGGGCCGGGTGGCGTTGGCCAACGGCGCCGCCGTGCTCGTGGCGCTGGTCTGCGCGTTCACCGGCCTCGTCGGGGGGATCGCGCTGGCGGCGGCGGCCGTGGCGCTCGGGTTCACCGCGTTCACCGGATTGCGGGTGCTGCGGGCCGTGCTGGCGCGGCGCGGCCGGGAGGCGAGACTGCACGCCGCGCTGACCGCCTACGAGCCGGACTTCCTCGTGCACTGGAACGCACCCGCCGGCACCGCCTACCAGCTCGCGATGTGGCTGCCCTACCTGGAACGCCTCGGCAGGAAGTTCTTCGTGCTGGTTCGCAACCAGACCAACTTCACCGAGGCCGTGGCGCTGACCAAGGTCCCGGTCGTGATGCGGATGGGGCTCAACCAGCTGGACGAGGTCATCGCCCCGTCGCTGCGGGCCGCCTTCTACGTGAACACCGCGACGGTGAACAACCACGTCGTCCGCTACACGAACCTGACGCACATCCAGCTCAACCACGGCGACAGCGACAAGGTGCCGAGCCACAACCCGGTCTTCCGGATCTACGACCGGAACTTTGTCGCCGGCCAGGCCGCGATCGACCGGTTCGCGGCCAACGGCGTCCGGATGCCCGCGGAGATGTTCACCATCGTCGGGCGTCCTCAGGTGGAGAACGTCGCCATCGCCGCCGGGCCGATCGCCTCGATCGCCAACCCCCGGGTCCTGTACGCCCCGACCTGGGCCGGCTTCTACGCCGACTCGAACTACTCGTCGCTGCTCGTCGGCTACGACATCGTCAAGGCGCTCGTCGCTCGCGGGTGCAGCGTCGTCTTCCGGCCGCATCCGTACAGCAACCGGTCCGCGGCGTTGGCCGGCGAGTGCGCGCGTATCCGGGCGCTGCTGGCCGAGGACCGCCGGACGAACGGGCGGCCACACGTCTTCGGAGCCGAGGCGGAGGTGGCGATGTCGGTCGCCGACTGCTTCAACGCCTCCGACGCGATGGTGTCGGACGTGTCGAGCGTGGTGGCGGACTATCTGTACTCGGAGAAGCCCTTCGTGATGGTGGCCGTCTCGGCGCCGGCGGCGCAGTTCCCGGAGACGTTCCCGCTCGCCCGGGCGGCGTACGTGATCGACGCTCACGACGGCCGGGTGCAGGGGCTCGATGCCGCCCTCGACGACCTCCTCGGCAGCGACCCGCTGGCCGCCACCCGCCGCGACCTCAAGAAGTATTACCTGGGGGACATCCCGGCGGACCGGTACGCGCAGCGCTTCCTCGATGAGGCCTCGCGCTACCTGTGACGGCGGTCGGCGTCGATCGGCTCCGGTTCGGCCTCGGCGCTGGACCGGGGCGGGTCGACCACCGGCTGGTTCCACCGCAGGATGACCTTCCGGCCGTGCTCGTGACCGAGCACGCTGAGGGTGGCGGTGTCCAGCCGTAGCAGCCCGCCGGCCGACGGCGGCAGCCCGATCCAGCGGGCGCCGAGCACCCGCAGGCTGTGCGCGTGTCCGACCAGGGCGACGCTGCCGCGGTCGAGCAGGGGAGCGATCCGGGCGAGGACCCGGTCGAGGCGGTCGCCGACCTGTGCCGGTGACTCCCCGCCGGGGCAGCCGTCGGTCCAGATGTTCCAGTGCGGGTGGTCGGCGTGGATGTCGGCGGTGGTGCGTCCCTCGTACTCGCCGTAGTTCCACTCCGCCAGGTCCGGGTCGGCGGCGTCGACCCGCAGGCCGGCGAGGTGGGCGGTGCGCAGCGCCCGCTGCCGCGGGCTGGACAGCACCCGGACGAACCGGCGACCGGCCAGCGGCGAGGCCAGGGCACGGGCCTGCCGCTCGCCGTCGGGGGTGAGCGGCAGGTCGGTGTACGAGGTGTGCCGGTGGGTGGCGCTCCAGGTGGTCTCGCCGTGCCGGACCAAGAGGATTTCTCCCATCCGTCCAGTTAACCAGTCACCCGCTCCAGCCGTTCACCTAGTGTCCTAGGATGCTGTAGAGGTGGTGCAGCCGGCCACCTGGACGGCCGACGTTTTGGCGGGACAAGGGCGGGGACGCGACAGGGGAGCGGGCCGCCCGGCCCGGCGTACCGCGGCAGCGGAGGGAGTCCCATGAGCTTCACCGACAAGGCGAAGGCCAAGGCCCAGGAGCTGAGCGGCGCCGCCAAGGAGCGGATCGGCGACGTCACCGACAACGAACGGTTGCGGGCGGAAGGGGCCAGCGAGCAGAGCACGGCCCGCGCTCGGCAGGTCGGCCAGGACGTCAAACAGGCCGGTCGCGACGTGAAGGGCGCCTTCGAGAAGTGACCCGTACGGCGGCGGGCCCCCGGGCAGGTCCGGGGGCCCGCCGCCGCCTGCGTCCGGTGGCCGGCTCGGCCCGGCCGGCGCCGGCGTGGCTGCGCCGGCGGCTGGTCAGGGCCGCCGGGGTGCCCGAGACGTGCCGGTGCCCCGCGACCCGAGGGTCGCGGGGCACCGGTGGGGCTGCCGTCAGTCGTTGCGGTGGGTCTCCCACCAGGCCTGGCCGGCCTCGGGCAGGGTGTCGATCGGGTCGTAGTAGGCGTAGCGCTTGTTGAGCGCCTCGAGGTCGGCGGACTCGATCGAGGTGCGGTAGTTCTTGGTCCAGTACGAGATGCCGCGTTCGCGGTCGTACTCGGTGAGCATGTGCACCCAGCGCTTGCCGACGAAGGGGACGTCGCAGACGATCCGCGGGGTGGCGTAGCCGGGCAGGTAGCCCATGATGTCGTGCTGGAGCTGCTGGGCGTGCCAGACGGGGACCCGCCAGTGCTCGGCGTTGGGGATCATGTCGCACATGTAGAAGTAGTACGGCAGGATGCCGGCCTCGCCCTGCAGGGCGAAGCAGAGGTCGAGCAGGTCGGTGCTGGTGGCGTTGACGCCGCGCATGAGGACGCCCTGGTTGCGGACGTCGCGGACGCCGACGTCGAGGGCGGTCTGGGCGGCCTTGGCGACCAGCGGGGTGATCGACTGCCGGTGGTTGACGTGGGTGTGGATGGCGAGGTTGACGCCGCGCCGGGCGGCGGTGCGGGCGACGCGTTCGAGTCCTTCGACGACGTCGGCCTGGAGCCAGTGCTGCGGCAGGCCCATGAGCGCCTTGGTGGCGAGCCGGATGTCGCGGATGGTCTCGATCTCGAGCAGTCGCATGAGGTAGGACTCGAGGTTCTTCCACGGCACGTTGGCGACGTCGCCACCGGAGACGACGACGTCGCGGACGCCGGGGTGGGCCTTGAGGTAGGCGATGTGGGCGTCGTACCGGTCGACGGGCTTGAGGGTGAGCTTGAGCTTGTCGACGGTGGGGGTGGAGTTGCCGACCAGGTCCATGCGGGTGCAGTGCCCGCAGTACTGCGGGCAGGTGGAGAGCAGCTCGGCGAGGACCTTGGTGGGGTAGCGGTGGGTGAGGCCTTCGGCGACCCACATGTCGTGCTCGTGGAGGCTGTCGCGGGTGGCGTAGGGGTGTGACGGCCAGTCGGTGCGCCGGTCGGAGGCGACGGGGATCATGTAGCGGCGGACCGGGTCGGCGAGGAATGCCTCGGTGGTCATGGCCTCGAACGGCACCATGGTGTTGAGCATCTGCGGCGGCACCAGCATGGACATGGTGGCCAGGCTCTTCTGGTCGGCTTCGAGGTCGGCGTAGAAGGTCTCGTCGACGAGGTCGCCGAGGACGGTGCGCAGCTGCTTGAGGTTCTTGACGCAGTTGACCCGCTGCCACTGGGCGTTCTCCCACTGCTCGCGGGTGACGTGGCGCCAGCCGGGGAAGCGGGTCCAGTCGGGTTCGACCAGGGGGCTGCGGCGGTACTCGTAGGGCTGTCCGGCGGTGGGGACCGCGACCGGCGAGGTGCGGGGCGCTGGGATGGTCTCCACCGGTTGGGTCTGGGTCACGGCCCCTCCTCGTTGGCGTGCGGGGTGATCAACGGTTGCGAAGGCTACTGGAAAATATGCGGTGAAGAAATTATTCTGCCGGAAGTTTTCCCGCGAGGCGAGCCCAGGGCAGAGGTTCGAGCGGCTGAGCATAGGGGGTCGGCGTGACGTCACCGGTGGGTCTGCACCGTGTTGTGGAACCTGCGGGAGTGCTCCCGCAGGCGGCGTGGCGCCTCGATCCCGACCCGAGGATCGCCGCGAACGAGGTGCGGATCCGGGTGGAGCGGCTGAATCTGGACGCGGCGAGCTTCCGGCAGTTGTCGGAGAAGCACGGCGGGGACGGGGAGAAGGTCCGCGCCGAGGTGCTGGAGATCATTTCCACCCGGGGGAAGATGCAGAACCCGGTGACCGGCTCCGGCGGGATGCTGATCGGCACGGTCGAGGAGGCGGGGAAGCGGTCCCCGCTGGGGCTGCGGCCGGGCGACCGGGTGGCCACCCTGGTGTCGCTGACGTTGACCCCGCTGACGATCCGCGACGGGCTGGCCCGCTGGGACGGGCGCAGCGAGCAGGTGCCGTGCGACGGGTACGCGATCCTGTTCGCGCGGTCGATCGCGGCGGTGCTGCCGGCGGACCTGCACCCGGAGCTGTCGCTGGCGGTGCTGGACGTGTGCGGGGCGCCGGCGTTGACCGCGCGGGTGGTCGCCGAGCAGGTGGCGCGGCGCGGCCGGGAGGGTGACCCGCGGCCGGTGCGGGTGGCGGTGATCGGCGGGGCCGGCAAGAGCGGGTCGCTGTCCCTGGCGGCGGCGCGGCGGGCGGGCGCGGGCCGTACGGTCGGGGTGGTGCCGGTGCCGGCGGAGCGGGACGCGCTGGGCGCGGCGGGTCTGGCGGACGTGGTGGCGTTGGCCGACGCGCGGGACCCGGTGGGTCTGTCGACGGCGGTGACGACCGCGTTGGGTGCCGCGGCGGACGTGACGGTGGTGTGCGTGGACGTGCCGGGCTGCGAGCACGGGGCGGTGCTGGCCACCGAGGACGGCGGCACGGTGATCTTCTTTTCGATGGCGACGAGTTTCGCGGCGGCGGCGTTGGGGGCGGAGGGCCTGGCGGCGGACGTGACGATGCTGGTCGGCAACGGGTACGTGCCGGGTCACGCGGAGTTGGCGTTGGATCTGCTGCGCGTCGAGCCGGGGGTGCGTCGTCTGTTCGAGGCGCGGTTGGCGGCAGACTGACACCATGACGAACCCCTCGACCTTGTACCGCGGCGGACTGCTGCACTGCCCGGCCGACCCGAGCGCGACGGCGCTGCTGGTGCGCGACGGCCGGATCGCCTGGCTGGGCGGCGACGCCGACGCGCCGGTTGCCGACCGGGTGGTGGAGTTGGACGGGGCGCTGGTGACGCCGGCGTTCGTGGACGCGCACGTGCATGCCACGGACACCGGGTTGGCCCTGTCGGGGCTGGACCTGTCGGCGGTGCGGTCGGCGGGTGAGTTGTTGGACGCGGTGTCGGCGTTCGCGGCGGGCCTGCCGGGTGACGCGGTGGTGCTGGGGCACGGGTGGGACGACTCGACGTGGGCGCGGCCGGTGCCGCCGGACGCGGCCGAGCTGGACCGGGCCGCCGGGGGCCGGAAGGTGTACCTGTCGCAGGCGTCGATCCATTCGGCGTTGGTGTCGGCGGCGCTGCTGGCGGCCTGCCCGGACGCGGCGGCCGCGGCCGGCTACGACGCGTCGGGTTGGTTGCGGCGGGACGCGCACCATGTGGTGCGGGCGGCGGCGTTCGCGTCGGTGACCCGGGCGCAGCGGGTCGCGGCGCAGCGGCGGGCCCTGCAGCACGCGGCGTCGTTGGGGATCGCGGCGGTGCACGAGTGCGGTGGGCCGGAGATTTCCGACGAGGAGGACTTCACCGGGCTGCTGGCGATCTCGGGGGCCGGGGTGCCGGAGGTGTACGGGTACTGGGGTGAGCTGCTGGGTGCGGCGCGGGCCCGGGAGCTGGGTGCGGTCGGGGCGGGTGGTGACCTGTTCGCCGACGGGGCGTTGGGGTCGCGTACGGCGCATGTGTCGGCGGCGTACCTGGACGGGGACGGGTGCGGGCACGGGTACGTGACGGCGGAGCAGGTGCGTGACCATCTGTTGGACTGCGCGGCGCACGGGTTGCAGGGCGGTTTCCACGCGATCGGTGACGCGGCGATCTCGACGGTGCTGGCGGGGTTCACGCTGGCGGCGGAGAAGGTGGGTGTGGATCGGCTGCGGGCGGCCCGGCACCGGGTGGAGCACGCGGAGATCATGAACAAGCGGTTGATCGCCGGGTTCGTGGAGTTCGGCATCGTGGCGTCGATGCAGCCGGCGTTCGACCGGTTGTGGGGTGGTGCGGGCCGGATGTACGAGTCGCGGCTGGGCCTGGATCGGTCGTTGGAGTCCAACCCGATGGGCGCGATGCATTCGGTAGGGGTGGCGTTGGCGTTCGGGTCGGATTCGCCGGTGACGCCGCTGGACCCGTGGGGGTCGGTGCGGGCGGCGGCGGCGCACCACAACCCGGTGCAGCGGATGAGTGTGCGCGCGGCGTTCGCCGCGCACACCCGGGGTGGGTGGCGGGCGGTGCACCTGGACAACGAGGGTGTGCTGGCGCTGGGTGCACCGGCGACGTTCGCGGTGTGGTCGACCCCGGCGGGGGTGGAGCGGGGGCTGCCGGTGTTGCAGGCGGGGGATCCGGAGTTGCGGGGCGCGGACGATCCGACGCCGCTGCCGGTGTGCCGGGCCACGGTGCTGCGCGGTGACGTGATCTATCAGGAGCGGTGACGTGGGCTATCAGGAAGGGCGTTCGTGACAGGCAAGCTTGGGCTGGATCCGGCGCTGGTGGCGCGGGCGCGGGAGTTGGCGCGCCGGGCCGGGCAGCCGGTGGTGGATCTGGCGCGCAGCCACACCACCGTGTCGGTGGAGCGGGCGGTGCTGCGGTTGGCCGGGGTGACCGGCGCGGACCCGGACGGTATCCCGTGGGTGAACCGTCTGGTGGATGCGGTGGTGGCGGATGTGGGGCTGGGGCACGGGGTGGCGGTGCCGGTGTTCGACGCGCTGGCGCGGGAGCAGATCGCCGATGTGACGCTGCTGGCGCAGAAGGCCGCGGCCGGGTCGGTGCGGTTCGCCCAGCCGACCGGGAAGGCGGCCACGGCCGCCCGGAAGGCGGCGCGGCGGGCGGTCGGGGCCGGGGTCCGGCAGATCGACCGGCGGCGGGCCGAGCGGGACCGCCTGGTGAAGCGGTACGGGGATCCGAGGCAGCGGCCGTGGATCTACCTGATCGTGGCCACCGGTGACATCTACGAGGACATTCCGCAGGCGCAGGCGGCGGCCCGGGCGGGTGCGGACATCATCGCGGTGATCCGGTCGACGGGGCAGTCGCTGCTGGATTACGTGCCGGAGGGCGCCACCCGGGAGGGGTTCGCCGGCACGTACGCCACGCAGGAGAATTTCCGGCTGATGCGGGCGGCGCTGGACGAGTCGTCGAAGGAGTTGGGCCGGTACGTGCGGCTGACGAACTACGCGTCGGGGCTGTGCATGCCGGAGATGGCGACGCTGGCCGGCCTGGAGCGGCTGGACATGATGCTCAACGACTCGATGTACGGCATCCTGTTCCGCGACATCAACCCGATCCGCACGTTCGTGGACCAGCGGTTCTCCCGGCAGGTGCACGCCCGGGCGGGGATCATCATCAACACCGGTGAGGACAACTACCTCACCACCGCCGACGCGGTGGAGGAGGCGCACACGGTGACGGTGTCGCAGTTGCTCAACGAGTACTTCGCGCACGAGGCCGGGTTGGCCGACTGGCAGTTGGGGCTGGGGCACGCGTTCGAGATCAACCCGGATCTGCCAGAGTCGTTCCGGTTGGAGTTGGCGCACGCGCTGCTGGCGCGGGAGTTGTTCCCGGACGCGCCGTTGAAGTGGATGCCGCCGACCAAGCACATGACCGGTGACGTGTTCCGCGGCAACCTGCTGGACGGGTTCTTCAACCTGGTGGGCGCGATGACCGGGCAGGGCATCCTGCTGGTCGGCATGATGACCGAGGCGGTGGTGACGCCGTGGCTGTCGGACCGGGACATCGCCCTGCAGAACGTGCGGTACGTGCTGGGTGCGGCCGGTGGCCTGCACGAGGATTTCGTGCCGGCCCCGGGTGGGTTCATCCAGCAGCGCGCCCACCGGGTTCTCGGTGAGGCGATCGACCTGTTGGAGCGGATCGGCGACCAGTCGCTGTTGACCGCGATCGCGGAGGGCACCTTCGGGATCATGAAGCGGCCCGCGGACCGCGGTAAGGGCCTCGACGGTGTCGCGGAGCACGAGGCGGACTACTACAACCCGGCCACCGAGATCCTGGAAGGAGACCGCCCGTGACGGCCCCGGCGGCGGAGAAGAAGATCGTCCGGCCGTACGGGGACACCACCGGTGACGGCATGGTGCAGGTGTCGTTCACCCTGCCGGTGCCGCACGACAAGCGGGCCGAGGGCGCGGCGATCCAGTTGGCGAACCGGATGGGTATCGACCCGGCGATGCTGGTGCACGCCAAGCAGATGGGCGACGGGTTCACCTTCTTCGTCGTCTACGGGCGGGTCAACCACCTGGTCGACCTGTCGGCGGTGCAGGTGGTGGAACGGGACTTCCCGCTGCTGTCGGCCAAGGAGGTCAACGCGGTGGTGAAGCAGCGGTTGCGGCGCAAGCTGTCGGTGGTGGGGGCGTGCATCGGCACCGACGCGCACACCGTCGGCATCGACGCGATCCTCAACGTCAAGGGCATCGCCGGGGAGAAGGGCCTGGAGTACTACCGGGAGTTGAAGGTCACCAACCTGGGTGCGCAGGTCAGTGTTCCGGAGTTGGTGGAGGCGGCGCGGCGGGAGAAGGCCGACGCGGTCCTCGTCTCGCAGGTGGTCACGCAGCGCGACGCGCACCTGCACAACACCCGGGAGATGTCCGCGGCGTTCCGGGAGGCCATGCCGGCGGGGAAGCGGCCGCTGTTGATCGTCGGCGGGCCGCGCTTCGACGAGACGATGACCGGGGAGTTGGGCGTCGATCGGATCTTCGGTCGTGGCACCACCCCCGGCGAGGTCGCCAGCTACCTGGTTCACGCGCTGATCACGAACAAGAAGGCGAGAGCATGAGCGACGCACGGCTGGGTCTCACGGTGACGCACCGGCGGTATGTGCCGTACTCCCACGCCCACTACGCGGGCAACCTGGTCGATGGGGCGTACGCGTTGGGCCTGTTCGGGGACGTCGCCACGGAGGTGTGCATCCGCACCGACGGCGACGAGGGCCTGTTCGCCTCCTATTCGGACGTGCAGTTCCGGGCGCCGATGAAGGCCGGTGACGTGCTGGAGGTGGTCGCCACCGTCACCCGGGTGGGTACCCGCAGCCGCACCATCGACTTCGAGGCGCGGGTGGTGTGCCGGGGCCGCCCCGACAAGAGCGAGTCGGCCGCCGAGGTCCTCGCGGAGCCGATCGTCGCGGTGACCGCCACCGGCACGGTGGTCGTTCCGCCGGCGGCGTGAACGTCGCGGTCTGCGCCGACGTCGGGTCCACGTACACGAAGGCGGCGGTGGTCGACCTGGACGACGGCGGGCTGGTCGCGGCGGCGTCCGCGCCGACGACCGTCGGCACGGACGTGTTGCACGGCCTGGACGCCGCCGTCGCCGCGGCCACCGCCGGTCTCGACGCCCGTGAGGTGCCCTGGTACGTGTGCTCGTCGGCCGGCGGTGGCCTGCGCCTGGCGGTGATCGGCTACGAGCCCCTCGTGACCGCGCAGGCCGGGCGGCGGGTCGGGCTGTCGGCCGGGGCGAACGTGGTGCACGTGGCCGCCGGTCGGCTCGGCCAGGCGGACCTGGCGGCGCTGCGCGCCGTCCGACCCGATGTGGTGCTGCTGGTCGGCGGCACCGACGGCGGTGACGCCGAGGTGCTCACCCACAACGCGACCCGGCTGGCGAAGGCCCGCTGGCGGGTGCCGGTGGTCCTGGCGGGCAACGTCGACGTCCGCGATGAGCTGTCGGCGCTGCTGGCGGCGGCGGGGGTGCCGGTGACGGTCGCCGACAACGTGCTGCCCCGCATCGGGGTGCTCGCCCCGGTGCCCGCCCGCACCGCGATCCGTGAGGTGTTCCTGCGGCACGTCATCGGCGGTAAGAAGCTGTCCCGGGGCGGCCGGTTCGCCCGGCTGGTCCGGGCGGCCACCCCCGACGCGGTGCTCACCGGGGTGGAGGTGCTCGCCGACGCGCTCGGCGGTGACCTGGCCGTCGTCGACGTCGGTGGCGCCACCACCGACGTGTACTCGGTGCTCACCCCCGACGAGCGGGCCGACGGGCCCAGCCAGGAGGTCGCCGGCACGCTGTGGCGGGCCCGCACCGTCGAAGGGGACCTGGGCATGCGGTGGAGCGCCCCCGGTGTGGTCCGCGCCGCCGCCGAGGAACGCCTGCTGGCCCCCGGGGAGCGGGACGGGTTGGCGGCCGCGGCGGCGGTCCGTGCCGCCGACCCGGCGTTCCTGCCGGCCGACGACGCCGACCGGGCCGCGGACCGGCGGATCGCCGCGCTGGCCGCCACGGTGGCGCTGCGCCGGCACGCCCGTGGCGCGGCCACCGGGGAACGCGCCGGCCGGGACCTGCGCGATGTGAAACTGGTGGTCGGTTCCGGCGGGGTGCTGCGCCACGCCGACCCGGCCGATGCCGCCGCCGTCCTCGAGGCGGTGCTCACCGACCACGCCGGCGGGTGGCCGCTGCCCCGCGCGGCCCGTCCCGTCGTCGACGTCGACTACGTGCTGGCCGCCGCCGGGCTGCTCGCCGCCGAGCATCCGCGGGCCGCCGTGGCGCTGCTGCGCCGGCACCTGGGCTGACCCGGTCGCCGGGCGCGTTCGCATCGAGACGCGCCGACGCGACACGCCGTGGCGCAACACACGACAGGCCGGGGCGGGTTGACAGCGGCGGGGGTCCACGCCGTACCGTCTTTGAGTCCTACCACGGGAAGCGGCTGTTGTTCGCTTCGTCCCTTCGTCCGCTGGCCGAGCGACCTCTGGTTGCGGCGGCCAGGTCCAGCGGGCGGGGGTCGGCGGGGCGGCGCGAACCGGCCGCGGTTACCGGTGTACGGGCAGGGTGAAAGGCACGGCCAGTAGACAACGGCCAGGCGGGGGCAGCCAGCTCCGCGTCCGGTCGGTCCGAAGGTCGGCGTCGCTCGCCCTCGCCCCACCGGCCGGGAAGGGCCTGGGAGCATCGGGGCGCGGCGCGAGCCGCGCCCCGATTTCGTCTTCGCGACCGCCTGCCGCTCACAGGTGGCGGCGGCGCCACTCGGACTGCTCCTGTTCGGCCGCGAGCTGCTCCCGCAGGGCCGTCCGCCGCACCTGCTCGCGCGCCGGTTCCCGCCGGCCCAACAGCACCAGCGCCACGCAGACGGCGGCGAGCACCGCCAACCCGGCGACCGCCGGCAGCCGGCCGGCAGCCGGCAACCCGACGGCCAGGGCGACCACCGCCGCGGTCGGCAGCGGCGGTACCCGGTGGCTGGACCGCACCCCCAACGCCAGCAGACCGGCGATGTAGACGATCACACCGGCGTACAGGACCCGGTGGTCCAGTTCGGCGGGCCGCGCCAGCCACGGCCCGCCGTGCGGTTGGGCGATGGCGGCCAAATAGCGTTTCAGGCCGAGGGCGAACAGGATGATCCCGGCGATCAACGGCAGGTGCAGGTAGGCGTAGACGTCGCGGGCGAACGCCGCCCGCGTGTCGGGATCGCGGGTGCGGTGCAGCCGCTGCTCGAGGGCGAGGGCCAGGGTGTCGAAGTACATCCACCACAGCGCGGCGATGACGGTGACGCCCGCCAACGACGCCACGATCACCGCCCAACTGACGGGCCGGCCGGCGGTCGACTCCGACCCCAGCCCCAACGAGATGATCGACTCGCCGAGCGCGACGAGCAGGATCAGTGCGTACCGTTCCGCCCAGTGCGCGGCGGAGACCACTCCCAGGCCTACGCTGCGGATGCGGCCCCCGGCGATGAACTCGACCGCCACGGCGAGCGCCCACAGCCCAACCCGCAGCCATCCCGAATGCCGCCACTGGTGTCCGGGCAACGCGGCGGCGGCCAGGATCAGGGTGACGGCGGCCAGGCGCGGTAGGCCGAACCGTAGCGCCGCCCGTCCGGGTCGGTCGGCGCGGGTCAGCACGACCAGCACCTGAACCGACCGGAGCACCAGGTAGCAGGTGACGAAGACCAGCGGGCCGGACGGCCCGCCGGGACGGTCCGTGAACGCCTCCGGCAGCGTCAGGTTCAGCACGAACAGGGCCGCCACCGTCACCGCGCCGATCAGCGGCATGATGCCCTGGTCGGTGCGTACGACGTTGCCACGCGAAGCTCACCCAGCACCACCACAGCAGTGCCAGCACCACCACCCCGGCCAGCAACGCCAGCACGGTCAGGTTCCGCGCCAGCAGGGTGGTGACGTTGAGGAACGCGACGACGAACACCAGGTCGTAGAACAACTCCAGGCGGGTGGCCCGGGAACCTGGCGCGGCGGGCAGGATCCGACCCTGCCGGCGGGCGGCGCTCATGCCGCCGAGTCTGGCAGGGTGGCCGACGGCGGCGTGCCGAAGCAGCGGAACCGCCCGGGTGTGCGGTCAGCGGCGGATCAGGCCGAGGTCGGTGGCGGCGGCGACCGCCGCGGTCCGCGAGTCCACCCCGAGCTTGGTGTAGATGCGGGCCAGGTGCGACTTGACCGTGCCCTCGGTCAGGTGCAGCCGCCGGCCGACCGCCCGGTTGGACAACCCCTGCGCCACCAGGCCGAGCACGTCGGTCTCCCGGCGGGTCAGCGTCGTGGCGGGGCTGCGCAGCCGCTGCATCAGCCGGTCCGCGACCGACGGCGCCAACGCGGTGCGCCCGGCCGCGGCCGTGCGCACCGCCGCCGCCAACTCCTCCGGCGGGGCGTCCTTGAGCAGGTAACCGGTCGCGCCGGCCTCGATGGCCGGCAGCGTGTCGGCGTCCGAGTCGTAGGTGGTGACCACCACCACCCGGGGCGCGCCCGGCCGGGCGGTGATCGCGGCGGTGGCCTCCGCCCCGGTCATCCCGGCGCCGAACCGCAGATCCATCAGCACCACGTCGATGTCGCCGACGGCCGCCCGGGCGACCGCCTCCTCCGCGGTGGCCGCCTCCGCCACCACCAGCAGCCCCGGCTCGGTGGCCAGCACGGCCCGCAGCCCGGCCCGCACCACCGGATGGTCGTCGGCCAGCAGCAGCCGGATGTCGCCGGTCACGGCCGCCGCCCGGCTGGCACGTCACCCACGGGCACCGGCAGCCGCGCGCTCACCGCCGTGCCTCGCCCCGGCGTGGACCGGACCTTCAGGGCGCCGCCGAGCGCGTGCACCCGCGCCCGCATGGCCGCCAGCCCGAACCCGCCGCCGCCCGGCTCCCCGGCGGGCGCGTCGAAGCCGACACCGTCGTCGACCACGTCCACGGCCACCTGCCCGTCCAGGTACTCCAGCCGCACCTGCGCGACGGTGGCGTGCGCGTGGCGGACCGTGTTGGCCAGCGCCGACTGGGCGACCCGCAGCAGGGCGACCTCCTGCGCGGTCGGCAGCGGCACCGGCTCACCGGCGCGGTGGAAACCGACGGCGAGCCGGTGCCGGGCCGACGTGGTGGCGCACAGCCGCGCCAACGCGTCCGCCAGGGTGGTGCCCTCCAGCGCCGGCGGGGCGAGCGCGGCGACGAACCGGCGGGCCTCCGCCAGGTTGTCCACGGCCGCCTGCCGGGCCTGCGTCACGTACCCGGCGGCGGTGCCGGCGGCGTCCGGCAGCGCCCGTTCCGCGGCGCGCAGCAGCAACTGGATGCTGGACAGGCCCTGGGCGATGGTGTCGTGGATCTCCCGCGCCAGGCGTTCCCGTTCGGCCAGCACCCCGGCGGTGTGCTCGGCGGCGGCCAGCTCCGCGCGGGCGGCGGTGAGCTGCTCGATCAGCCGCCGCCGCTGCTCGCTCTCCCGATACAGGGCCTGGTAGCCCCACACCACGGCGACCGCGACCACCGCGCCGAGGGTCGGACCGACCGCCACCGGCAGGGTGACCGCGCCCCGGTGGGCGGCGAACCCGACGATCGCCGCGAGCATGGTGGCCGTGACCGCCACCAGCCCGGCGCGGCGCGGCAGCAGGTGCAGCGGCAGGAAGTACAGCGGGAAGGCCAGCCACACCCCGTCGGCGGACAGGGCCAGCAGCACCAGCCACGCCGCGGCCAGCAGCGCCAGCCAGGCCGCCGCGGCCCGCTGCGGGGACTTTGCGCGCGGCAGCAGCCCACCCGAGGCGTACGCCAGTCCCACCGCCGCCGCGGCGGCCACGACGGCGGCGGCGTGCGGCGCGGCGTCGGCGACCGCCCGGCCGGCGGCCAGGGTGAGCAGGCCGGCGACCAGCAGATGCAGGCACCAGGCCAGCGCCCGGGCGCCCGGCGTGGCGGTGGTGACGGCGGCCGTGTTCACAGTCTCTCCAGCGTAGGCGCCGGTCACCGCCGCGCCCTCTGCCAAAGGATGGAATCCGCCCGCCGACCGACGGCCCGCGAAGTGCCCTCCTGCGCCAGATGCCCACCACCGGCGCCGGCGGCGACCGTGGAGAGGCCAGCGCCGCCCCCGTCGAGAGAGCAGGAACCCACCGTGTACGTGGCATGGAGAGATCTGCGGTTCGCCAGCGGGCGGTTCGCCCTCATGGGCGCCGTCGTCGCCCTGATCAGTCTGCTGGTCGGGCTGCTGTCCGGGCTCACCGCCGGACTGGGCCGGCAGAACGTCTCCGCCGTCACCGACCTGCCCGCCGACCGGATCGCCTTCGCCGCGCCCGCCCCCGGCCAGGACCTGTCGTACGCCGACTCCACCGTCACCGAGGCGCAGTGGCGGCGGTGGGCGCAGGCGCCCGGCGTCACCCGCGCCGAGCCGCTGGGCATCGCCACCACCCGCGCCGCGGCGGGGGACATCGGGCTGGCGGTGACCGCGTTCGGGGTGCGCGCCGGCTCGCCGCTGGCCCCGGCCGGCGGCCGCCTCGACGACCGGTCCGCCGTGCTGTCCACCCCCGCCGCCGACGACCTGCGGGTACGCGCCGGTGACACCGTCACCCTCGGCGGGCGGGCGTTGGAGGTCGCCGCCGTCGCCGGGGACGCCTCCTACAGCCACACCCCGGTGATCTGGGTCAGCCTCGACACGTGGCGGGCGGTCGCACCGGACGCCGGGGCCGGCGGGGCGACCGCCACCGTGATCGCCCTGAGCACCACCTCCGCCGTCGACGTCGCCGCCACCGACGCGGCCGCCGGCACGAAAACCGTCCGCACCGGCGACTCGCTGTCCGCGATCGGCTCCTACGCCTCGGAGAACGGCTCGCTGCAACTGATGCGCGGCTTCCTGTTCGCCATCGCGGCCCTGGTCATCGGCGCCTTCTTCAGCGTCTGGACCATCCAGCGCAGCGGCGACGTCGCGGTCCTCAAGGCCCTGGGCGCGTCCACCGGCAACCTGCTGCGCGACGCGCTCGGCCAGGCCGCCGTCCTGCTCACCGGCGGCACCGTGCTCGGCGCCGCCGCCGCGGCCGGTGTCGGCGCCCTCGTCGCCGGCTCCGCGGTGCCGTTCCGGCTCACCCCGGCCACCGTCCTCGGCCCCGCCGCCGTGATCATCGCCCTCGGCGTGGCCGGGGCCGCCCTGTCCATCCGCCGGATCACCTCCGTCGACCCGCTGACCGCCCTGGGGAGCGCCCGATGAGCCTCACGTTGACCGACGTCACCCTCACCTACCCCGACGGGCCGGGCCGGTTGACCGCCCTGGACCACGTCACCCTCGACGTGCCCGCCGGCACCCTCACCGCCGTCGTCGGTCCCTCCGGCTCCGGCAAGTCCAGCCTCCTCGCCGTCGCCGCCACTCTGATCACCCCCGACCACGGCACCGTCACCGTCGCCGGCACCCCCACCACCGGCCTGAGCCGCGCCCACCTGGCCGACCTGCGCCGGCGCGCCATCGGGATCGTCTTCCAGCAGCCGAACCTGCTGCCCGCGCTCACCGCCGCCGAACAGCTGCAGGTCATGGCCCACCTCGACGGCCGCTCCCCGGCCCGGGCCCGCCCCCGGGCGATGGAGCTGCTCGACGCCGTCGGCCTCGCCGACCAGGCCGGTCGCCGCCCCCACCAGCTCTCCGGCGGCCAGCGGCAACGGGTCAACATCGCCCGCGCGCTGATGAACGACCCCACCGTCCTGCTGGTCGACGAACCCACCAGCGCCCTGGACCACGACCGCGGCGCCGCCGTCATCGACCTGATCACCCGGCTGACCCGGCAGCGGGGAACCGCCACCGTCCTGGTCACCCACGACCGCACCCACGTGGGCGCCGCCGACCGGATCGCCGAGGTCCACGACGGCCGGCTCCGCGCCGCCGCCCCGACGACGTCGTGACGGACCGCGGCCGCCGTCACCGGAGTCCGGTTTCCGGCGCCGCCACCGGCGTCGGCGCCCGGCCGGGCCGGGTAGCCTTCGGCGCGTGATCGTGGTGAGGTGCCGGTGACGACGCTCGACCGGAATGAGACCCGTGCCACCGACGTGGCACGCGAGGGGACGCCCCCGCGCCCCCTGCCGCTGACCGCGGCCCTGCCGATGGCCGTCGTCGCCGGCCTGGCCCTGCTGGCGGCCTTCCCCCCGTACGGGGTGTGGGCCCTCGCGCCGGTCGGGGTGGCGCTGCTCGCCGCCGCCACCCACCGGCGGCGGCTGCGCGCCGGCGCCGGACTCGGCTTCGTCGCCGGGGTGACCCTGTTCGCGCCGCTGCTGGAGTGGACCAACCTGCACACCGGCTACCTGCCGTGGCTGCTGCTGTCCCTGCTGCAGGCCGCCTACCTGGCGCTGCTCGGCGCCGCCACCGCCTGGGTGTCGCCGCTGGTCGACCGGCACCGGTGGTGGGCCTGGCCGGCGGTCACCGGGCTGCTGTGGGTGGGGCAGGAGGCGCTGCGCGACCGCACCCCGTTCGGCGGGTTCCCGTGGGGGCGGCTGGCGTTCAGCCAGGACACCTCCCCGCTGCTGCGGCTGGCCGCGCTCGGCGGCGCCCCGCTGGTCACCTTCGCCGTCGCGCTCGCCGGTGGGCTGCTGGTCACCATCGCCTGGCGGGACTGGCGCCGGCCGGCCGGCCACTGGCGGCCGGTGGCCGGGCTGACCGCCGCCCTCGCGGCCCTGCTCGCCGCCGCCGGCGGCGTCCCGGCCGGCGTACGCGGCGGCGGCGACACGGTCACCGTGGCCATCGTGCAGGGCAACGTGCCGCGCCTCGGGCTGGACTTCAACGCCCAGCGGCAGGCCGTGCTCAACAACCACGTCGACGCCACCCTGAAACTCGCCGAGCAGGTCAACGCCGGCACCCAGCGCCGCCCCGACCTGGTGGTGTGGCCGGAGAACTCCAGCGACATCGACCCGCTGCGCAACCCCGGCGCCGGGTACCGGATCTCCCAGGCCGCCGACGCCGTCGGCGCGCCCATCCTGGTCGGCGCGGTGCTGCTCGGCCCCGGCGAGGGGCAGGTCCGCAACGCCGGTCTGCTGTGGCGCCCGGGCAGCGGCCCCGACCTCGACCAGCTGTACACCAAGCGGCACCCGGTGCCGTTCGCCGAGTACATCCCGCTGCGCAGGATCGCCCGGATGGTCAGCGCGGAGGTCGACCGGGTCCGCTCCGACTTCGTCCCCGGCACCCGCGCCGGGATCCTCGACACCGGCGCGGTCACCCTCGGCGACGTGATCTGCTTCGAGGTCGCCTACGACGGCCTGGTGCGCGACACCGTCACCGGCGGCGGGCAGCTGCTGGTGGTGCAGACCAACAACGCCACCTTCGACGTGGCCGAGGCCCGGCAGCAGCTGGCCATGGTGCGGCTGCGGGCCGTGGAGCACGGCCGCGCCGCCCTGATGGCCTCCACGGTCGGGGTGTCCGGGTTCGTTACCCCCGACGGGCGGGTAGACGGGGCCACGGGGTTCAACACCGCGGCCGTGGTGGTGCGGCAGATGCGGCTCGGTGACGGGCCTACGCCGGCCACCCGGGCCGGGGTGTGGCCGGAGGTGGCCCTCGCGGCGCTCGCCGTCGCGGCCCTGGCCGGCGCGGCCGTGCTGCGTCGCCGCCGGGAGGTCGACCCCGGGTAGGCGACGGTGCCGGCACGCCGGCGGGGGAGGGGACGGTACGACGGTGGTCCTGGCAGCCGACACCAAGACGGTCGGCCACCCCGGGGTGGGCCGGGTGCTCGTGGTCGTGCCCACCTACAACGAGGCCGACAACGTCAGCCGGATCGTCGCCCGGGTCCGCGCCGCGGCGCCGGGCGTGGACATCCTCGTCGCCGACGACAACAGCCCCGACGGCACCGGGGCGATCTGCGACCGGCTGGCCGGCGCCGACCCGCACGTGCACGTGCTGCACCGGCCGGGCAAGGAGGGCCTCGGCGCGGCCTACCTGGCCGGTTTCGCCTGGGCCCGGCAGCGCGGCTACGACGCGGTGGTGGAGATGGACGCCGACGGCTCGCACGCCCCGGAGGACCTGCCGGCGCTGCTGGACGCCGCCCGCGAGGCCGACGTGGTGATCGGCTCCCGGTGGACCCGCGGCGCGCGGGTGGTGAACTGGCCGTGGCACCGGCTGCTGCTGTCCCGCTGCGGCAACCTGTACGCGCGGCTGGCCCTGGGCATGCCGGTCTCCGACGCCACCGGCGGCTACCGGGTGTACCGGTCCCGGGCGTTGGACGCCATCGACCTGGCCTCGGTGCGTTCCCAGGGGTACGCGTTCCAGGTCGAGTTGTCCCGGCTGGCGCACCGCGCCGGGGTGCGGATGGTCGAGGTGCCGATCACCTTCGTCGAGCGGGAGCACGGCGACAGCAAGATGAGCCCGCTGATCGTGGCCGAGGCGCTGTGGCGGATCACCAGCTGGGGGCTGCGGGACCGGCGGGCCGCGGCGCGCCGCCCCGAGGCGTTGGCGCGGTGGCCGTGAGCGCCGCCGTGTCATGCTGGAAGGGCGTGATGACGCTCGTGGCTGATGGAGTGAGATGCGCCGAGGACTGAGGTACGTACCAGCGGCCCTGCTGCTGCTCGCGGTGCTGGAGCTGACCGTGTTCGTCCTGGTGGGCCGGGGCATCGGCTTCGGGTCCGCGCTGCTGCTGATGTTCGCGGCGTCCCTGCTCGGGCTGGTGCTGTTGCGCCGGGAGGGCATGCGGGCGTGGCGGGGCTTCCGCGCCGCCGTGGAGTCCCGCCAGCCGCCGGGCCGGCAGGTCACCGACGGCCTGGTCGGCCTGGCGGGGGCGCTGCTGCTGGCCCTGCCCGGCCTGGTCAGCGGCACGGTGGGGCTGCTGTTGCTGGTGCCGCCGGTGCGCCGGCTGGCCCGGGTCGGGGTGCAACGGACCGCCGAGCGCCGGGTGTCGTCGATGGTCGCCGGTGACCTGTTCGGGCCGCGGGTGGTCCGGGTCCGCCGCGGCGCGCCGCAGCCGCCGACCGGCCCGCAGCAACCCGCGCCGCCGCCGGAGCCGGGCCGCGCCATCGAGGGCGAGATCGTCCAGTGAGAAAGCCCCGTACGTGACGAAACGCCCCCGGGTGATCCCCGGGGGCGTTTCGGTCGTCCGGTGTGCTCAGGCGCGGCCGCGGCGCGTGCGGACCTCCTGGAGCCGCTCGGCCAGGATGTCCTCCAGCTCGGCGATCGAGCGCCGCTCCAGCAGCATGTCCCAGTGGGTACGCGGCGGCTTGGCCTTCTTCTGCTCCGGCTCGCTGCCGTCGACCAGCCGGGCGACGCTGCCGTCGAACTTGCATTCCCAGGTCGTCGGGACCTCGGCGTCGACGGCGAACGGCACCTCGAACTGGTGTCCCTTGGCGCACAGGTACTCGCGGGTCTGGCGCGGCGCGAGCTCGGTGTTGCGGTCGGATTCGTAGCTGACCGCGCCAAGGCGGCTTCCGCGCAGCATGCGCTCGCCCATGATCGGCTTCCCCTCGTTCGTGGTGCTGGTCTTCTCGGTGTAACGGTCCGTCCTGGCCGGGCCATTCCCGCCCGCGCCGGTGACGACCGGCGCGGTGGCGGAACCCTCCAAGGGTAGCCGGTCCACCACGGATGCCCGGCGGGGTCGTCCCCGGCCGGGCGGAATCGGTGGAGTGTTTCGTCGGTCAACGGGGATGTTAGCCGCCGGAAAGGTGTGCGGAGGTGAGCATGGCCGGTGACGCGCCGATCGAGGCCCGACCGCCCGGTGGGAAGACCTTCTTCGGTCATCCCCGGGCCCTGTCGACCCTGTTCCTCACCGAGATGTGGGAGCGGTTCAGCTTCTACGGCATGCGGGCCATCCTGGTCCTCTACCTGACCGCGGCCGTCGCCGACGACGGGCTGGGCATCCGCGAGTCCACCGCCAACGCCGTCTACGGCACGTACAACGCCATGGTCTACCTGATGGCGCTGCCCGGCGGCTGGGTCGCCGACCGGCTGCTGGGCGCCCGGCGCAGCGTGCTGTGGGGCGGGGTGGTCATCGCGGCCGGCCACTACGTGATGGCGATCCCGACGGGGTGGAGCGTGTTCGCCGGCATGACCCTGATCGTGCTCGGCACCGGCCTGCTCAAACCCAACATCTCGACCATGGTCGGCGACCTGTACGACCGGGACTCGCCCCGCCGCGACGCCGGCTTCTCGATCTTCTACATGGGCATCAACCTGGGCGCGTTCATCGCCCCGCTGATCACCGGCTTCCTCGGCGAGAAGATCAACTGGCATCTGGGGTTCGGCGCCGCGGCCGTCGGCATGACCTTCGGCGTGCTCCAGTATGTGCTGGGCCAGCGCAACCTCGGCGACGCGGGCGCCCGGCCCGCCGACCCGCTGCTCGGCGCGGACCGGCGCCGGGCGCTGAACCGGATCGGCCTGGTCACCCTGGCCGTGGTGGTGGTGGTCGCGATCCTCGCCCTGCTCGGGCTGTTCACCGTCAACACCGTGGTCAACCTGCTCACCCTGGTCACCGTGCTGGTGGCCGTCGGCTACTTCGCCCGGATCCTCACCGACCGGGAGATCAGCGCCACCGAACGCAGCCGGATGAAGGCCTACACCTGGCTGTTCGTGTTCGCCGCCGCGTTCTGGCTGATCTACGACCAGGCCGGGTCGGTGCTGAACATCTTCGCCGCCGACCGCACCGACCGGGACGTGCTGGGGTTCACCTTCCCGGCGTCCTGGCTGCAGTCGGTGAACCCGATCCTGATCATCATCGGTGCCCCGCTGGCCGCCTGGCTCTGGCTCAAGCTGGGGCACCGGGTGTCCACGCCGATGAAGTTCGCGGTCGGCCTGATCCTCAACGGCCTGTCGTTCGTGCTGATGGCCGCCGCCGCGCAGGCCGCCGTCGGCGGGGGCCTGGTGTCGCCGTGGTGGCTGGTCGCCGTGTACGCCATCCAGGTCGCCGGTGAGCTGTCGCTGAGCCCGGTGGGCCTGTCGGCCACCACCAAGCTGGCCCCGGTCAAGTACGCCAGCCAGATGATGGGCCTGTGGTTCCTCGCCTCCGCCGTCGGCGACGCCATCGGTGGCCAGGTGGCGCGGCTGGCCGAGACCTGGGCCGAGCCGACCTACTTCCTCACCTTCGGCCTGGCGTCGGTGGTGCTGGGGCTCGCCGCGGTGATGTTCGCCCGGCACATCCGGACGCTGATGGCCGGCATCCACTGACCGGCCGGCGGATCAGACCGCCGGGGTGGGCGGCAGCGGCAGCGGCAGGCCGGGCAGCCCGTCGATGCTGGTCGCCACGTGCTCCTTGCCGGCGAAGTAGGCGCTCAGCGAGGCGTCGTCCTCGCGGGCGAACCGTCGCCCGTGCAGGTCCCGGTCGGCCTGGTAGGTCATCAGGGGGACGTTGTAGCCGCAGGTGTCGCGGATCAGCTCGGCCCGGACCACCACGATCGCGCGCAGCCCGTGGTTGCTCGGGTCGATGTCGGGGAAGTGGCGCAGCAGGTCGGGCCAGCGGGGATCGTCGCGGAACACCGGCTCGCCGCGCCCGTGCACCCGCACGATGTTCGGCGGGCCGTCGAACGCGCACCACATCAGCGTGATGCGGCCGTTCTCCCGCAGGTGGGCGATGGTCTCCGCGTTGCTGCCGGCGAAGTCCAGGTAGGCCACGGTCAGCTCGTCGAGGACCGCGAAGGAGCCCCGCAGGCCCTTCGGGGAGAGGTTGATCGTGCCATCGCCGGCCAGCGGCGCCGTGGCGGTGAAGAACATCGGCTGCGCCTCGATGAAGATGCGCAGCCGGCCGTCGATGCGCGCGTACGTCTTTCCCACCAGCCGATCATGGCCGCTGGCCGGCGGTCGCCGCTGCCCCGTCCCAGCCCGTGGCCGCGCAACCCCGGCCGGGGGTCAGGGCAGCGCGGCGCGCACGCCGAGGGCGAGCAGGACCGCGCCGGTCAGCCGGTCGAGCAGCCGGCGCACCCGGGCGGCGCGAAGCAGCCGGGCGGCGGCCCCGGAGACGGCCGCCCATCCGGCCAGCCAGCAGGTGTGCAGGGCGGCGTGCGCCGTGGCGAGCACCAGCATCGGCACCAGCACCGGCCGGCCCGGCTCCAGGAACTGCGGGGCGAGGGTGAGGTACACCGCGGCGGCCTTGGGATTGAGCACGTTGCCCAGCAGTGCCTGCGGGAAGGGGTGGTGTCCGCACCACGGCAGCCGCCGCGGCCCGGCGGGCGCCGGCGCCGGGGCCCGCGCCGGCCGACCGGCCGAGGACCACAGCAGCCAGAGCCCGAGCCCGGCCAGGTAGCCGGCGCCGACCAGCTTGACCACCCAGAACGCCTGCGACGAGCGGAGCACGAGCGCCGCGAGGCCCGCCGCGGCCAGGGTGGCGTGCACGTAGAGCCCGGTCACGGTGCCCAGGATCACCCACCAGCCCTGCCGCCGCCCGCCTGCGGCGACCCGCGAGACGACGAGGGTCAGGCTGGTTCCCGGCGCGGTGGTGATCGGCGCGACGGCGGCCAGGAAGCCCAGTACGGCGATCCCGCGCACGCTCAGACCACCACCCGGTAGTGGGTGGTGAGCAGCCCGGTGTCGTCGTAGACGTGGAAGGCGACGCCGGGCGGCTGGCTCTGGGTGGTCAGCCGCCCCTCGCCCTCCCACGGCATCCGCAGGGTGGAGATCACGCCCGGCGCGATCCGCAGTGGACGGCCGGCGAAGGTGCTCGCGGCGGCGGTGTGGAAGTGGCCGGTCAGCACGGCGACGACCTGCGGGTGGGCGGCGACCAGGTCGGCCAGGGGCGTGGCGGGCAGCAGCCGGGTCGGGTCGATGACCGGGTGGTGCAGCGCGACCGGCGGATGGTGGAAGGCGATGAAGGTCGGGGTGTCGTCCGGCACCGTGCCGAGCTCGGCGGCGAGCCAGTCGATCGTCTCCGCGTCGAGGTGGCCGTCGTCCTCGCCGGGCACGGAGGAGTCGGCGAGCAGGAAGACCGCGCCGGCCACGTCGTGCCGGGAGTTGATCGGCCCGTCGCCGCCGCGGTCGTCGCCGAGCAGGCCCTTGCGGTACGCGTCGCGCACGTCGTGGTTGCCCGGACAGACCAGCACCGGCGTCGGGGACTCGAACAGCCGCGCCGCGGTCTCGTACTCGGCCACCTCGCCGTGGTCGGCGATGTCCCCGGTGATCAGGATCGCGTCCGCGGGTCGGGCCAGGCCGTTGAGGTGGTCCATCACGCGGGCGGTCCGTTCGGCCGAGCGGGGATGGCTGTCGAGGTGGGTGTCACTGAGGTGGGCGATGACCAGCAAGACCGCTCCCTAATGGTTATTCCCGTTCAAGGCGTTAGGGACGGTACAGTCGGCCGCGACGACCGCACAAGCCCGTACCGGAGGAGAACCGATGGCCCCGCACCTCGCGCTCGCCCTGGCCGGCACCATCCGGCACGACGGCAACGGGGGAGTCGCCGACGACCTCGGCGACGTGGCCGGCCTGGCCGCCTGGCTGCGCGCCCAGGCCCCGCTGCTGCGCGAGTACGTCGGCGCGGTCGAGCCGCTCGCCGACGCCGCCGACGAGGCGACCCGGGCCGAGGTGGTGGCGGTGCGCCGGGCGATGCGTACCCTCTTCGCGGTGGCGGTCCGGCCCGGGCCGCCGAGCCGGGCGGATGCCACGTCGCTGCTGCCGCCCGGGGAGGCGGTCGAGCGGCTCAACCGGGCGGCCGGCGCGCTACCGGTCCGCCCCGTGCTGCACTGGCCGGACGACGCCGCGCCGAGCCTCAGCTGGGTGGCCGGGTCGACCCACGCCCGGGTACGGCTCACGGCGGGACTGGCCCGGGCCGCCGTCGAGTTCCTCACCGGCCCGGCCCGCGAACAGCTGCGCGCCTGCCCGGCGCCCCGCTGCGTCCGCTACTTCGTCAAGGACCACCCGCGCCAGGAATGGTGCAAACCGTCCTGCGGCAACCGGGCGCGGGTGGCCCGCCACTACCAGCGCCACACCGCCCGCTGACCGGCCGACTCAGCCCGTCCGGGTGCCGAGCCGCGCCAGGGCGCTGGCCAGGTCGCTGACCTGGTCGGCGAGCTGCCCGGCCCGGCGCTGGGCCGCGTCGCGGTCCGCCTCGGCGGCGGCCAGCCGTACGGTCAGCTCCGCCAGCCGGGCCTCGGCGGCGCCGGCGGTGTCCCGCGCGGCGGCCAGCTCCGTG
>NZ_RJLN01000035.1 GCF_003725545.1 Micromonospora solifontis
GCTCGCCGCCGGCCTCGGCCCCGACTGGACGGCGACGTTCGCCGGCTGGGCGGCGGACCGCCCCACCAACGGGTCCCTGCGCGACGGTTGGGACCTGGCCCGCTACCTGCGGGACCGCGGCAGCCTGCCACCGCTCGGCGCCGAGGAACTGGCCACCCGGGACGCCACCGCCCGCTACGACGGCCACGCCGCGCCCCGGCCGCGCCGGCTGCCCGCCGTCGCCCGGACCGGCGGCGCCGTCGCGGTGCAGGTCGCCGGCCGGGTACGCCTGCTCCGCCCCGCCGACCGCTGAGGCGAGGTGGCAGCCGGGTCGGGGGTACGGCAGGATCGGGCCCATGGATCTCGGACTCGCCAACCGGGTGTACGTCCTCACCGGCGCCTCCCGCGGCCTCGGCCTCGCCACCGCCCACGCCCTCGTCGCCGACGGCGCCCGGGTGGTGATCTCGGCCCGGGTGCCCGAGCGGGTGGCCGAGGCGGTCGAGGCGCTCGGCGGCCCCGAGCGGGCGATCGGGCTGACCGCCGACCTGACCGACCCGGGCACCCCGCAGCGCCTCGTCGCGGCGGCACGGGAGCAGTTCGGCCGGCTCGACGGCGCGCTGATCTCGGTCGGCGGCCCGCCCCGGGGCACCGCCGCCCAGGTCACCGACGAGCAGTGGCGGGAGTCCTTCGAGACGGTCTTCCTGGGCACCGTCCGTGCCGCCCGTACGGTGGCCGCCGCGCTCACCGGCGGCGGCGCGATCGGCCTGGTCCTGTCCACCTCGACCCGGGGGCCGGTGCCCGGCCTCGGCATCTCCAACGGCCTGCGGCCCGGCCTGGCCGGGGTGGCCAAGGACATGGCCGACGAGTTCGCCCCGCGCGGCGTACGGGTGGTCAGCCTGCTGCCCGGGCGGATCCTCACCGACCGCAACCGGGAGCTGTTCGCGGCCACCGGCGACCCGGAGCGGGCCCGGACGGAGGCCGAGGCCGCCATTCCGCTCGGCCGCGTCGGTGACCCGGCGGAGTTCGGCCGGGTGGCCGCCTTCCTGCTCTCCCCCGCCGCCAGCTACGTCACCGGGGTGACCGTGCCGGTCGACGGCGGCGCGCTGCGCGGCCTGTGAGCCGCTATCCGCGCCCGACCAGGGAGCAGCTCGCGGCGGCCGCCGACAAGCTCCTCCCGGACGTGATCGCCCCCGGCCTCGACGTGCTCTTCGTCGGGATCAACCCCGGGCTGTGGTCGGCGGCGACCGGCTGGCACTTCGCCCGGCCGGGCAACCGGTTCTGGCCGGCGCTGCACCGGGGCGGCTTCACCCCCCGCCAACTGCACCCCAGCGAGCAGGACGAGCTGCCCGCGCTCGGGCTCGGCAGCACCAACATGGTGGCCCGGGCCAGCGCCCGGGCCGACGAACTGACCGCCGAGGAACTGGTGGCCGGCGCGGAGGTGCTCACCGCGAAGGTGGAGCGATACCGGCCGCGTTGGGTGGCGGTGGTCGGGGTGACCGCCTACCGGATCGGCTTCGCCCGGCCCAAGGCCGGCTTCGGCCCGCAGCCGGAGCGGCTCGGCCCGGCCCGGCTGTGGGTACTGCCGAACCCGAGCGGCCTGAACGCCCACTTCACCCCGGAGACGCTCGGCGCCGCCTTCGGTGAGCTGCGCGCCGCGGTCTAGCTAGTTGGCGGCGGCCGGGGGCAGCGCCTCCTGCGCCACGTACGTGCCCAGGGGCACCGTGGTGACCACCGGCTCCGGCTGGTCGACCTCGGCGTGCGGGGTGGGCGAGTCGGCGACCGCGAACTGGGTGCGGTAGAGCTCGGCGTAGAGGCCGCCGACGGCGACCAGCTCCTCGTGCCGGCCGCGCTCGACGATCCGCCCCTCGTCCAGCACCAGGATCTGGTCGGCGTCCCGCACGGTGGAGAGCCGGTGCGCGATCACCAGCGCGGTACGCCCGGTCAGCGCCACCGACAGCGCCCGCTGCACCGCCGCCTCGCTCTCCGAATCCAGGTGCGCGGTGGCCTCGTCGAGGATGACGATCGACGGGGCCTTGAGCAGCAGCCGGGCGATGGCGATGCGCTGCTTCTCACCGCCGGAGAAGCGGTAGCCCCGCTCGCCGACGGTGGTGTCGAGCCCGTCGGGCAGCGCCCGGACCAGATCGGCGACCTGCGCGCCGGCGAGGGCGGCCCAGATCTCGTCGTCGGTGGCGTCCGGCTTGGCGTAGCGCAGATTCTCCCGGATGGTCTCGTGGAACAGGTGGGAGTCCTGGGTGACCACGCCGATCTCGTCGCGCAGCGAGGCCAGGGTGGCGTCCCGGACGTCGACCCCGCCGACCAGCACCTGCCCGTCGGTCACGTCGTAGATCCGGGAGATCAGCATGGACAGCGTCGACTTGCCGGCGCCGGACGGGCCGACCAGGGCCACCATCCGCCCGGGCTCGACGCTGAACGAGACGCCCTTGAGCACCGGCTCGTTGACCGTGCGGTCCAGCGCGGCGACCTCCTCCAGGGAGGCCAGCGACACCTCGGCGGCGCTCGGGTAGCGGAACCGCACGTCGCGGAACTCGACCCGGCCGTTGCCGCGGGGCACCGGCACCGCGTCGGGCTTCTCCGCGATGCCGGGGCGCAGGTCGAGCACCTCGAAGACGCGGTCGAACGAGACCAGCGCGCTCATCACGTCCACCCGGACGTTGGACAGCGCGGTGAGCGGACCGTACAGGCGGGTGAGCAGCAGCGCGAGCTTCACCACGGTGCCCGCGCTGACCGCGCCCGTGACGGCGAGCCAGCCACCGAGGCCGTAGGTGAGCGCCTGGGCGAGCGAGGCGACGAGCAGCATGGCCACGAAGAAGGTGCGCGAGTACATGGCGGACTGGATGCCGATGTCGCGGACCCGCTCGGCCCGGCCGGCGAACCGGGCCGCCTCCACCTCGGGCGAGCCGAAGAGCTTGACCAGCAGCGCGCCGGCGACGCCGAACCGCTCGGTCATGGTGGCGTTCATCTTCGCGTCGAGGTTGTACGACTCGCGGGTGATCTCGGCCAGCCGGCGGCCGACCCGGCGGGCGGGGATGATGAAGATCGGCAGCAGTACCAGCGCCAGCAGGGTGATCTGCCAGGAGAGGATCAGCATCGCCCCGGCGGTGAGCACCAGCTGGATGACGTTGCTGACCACGCCGGACAGGGTCGAGGTGAAGGCCCGCTGGGCGCCGAGCACGTCGTTGTTGAGCCGGCTGACCAGCGCGCCGGTCTGCGTCCGGGTGAAGAACTGCAGCGGCATCCGCTGCACGTGGTCGTAGACCCGGGTGCGCAGGTCGAGGATGATGCCCTCGCCGATGCGGGCCGAATACCAGCGCTGCGCCAGCGAGAAGAGCGCGTCGGCGACCGCCAGCACGGCGATGATCAGGGCGAGCTTGACCACCGTGGCGCCCGCGTCGGAAGCGCCGCCGGCGATCGCGTCGATGACATCACCGGCGAGCAGCGGGGTGGCCACCCCGATCACGGCGGCGATCACCACGGTGAGCAGGAAGACGATGATGTCGCGCCGATAGGGCCGGGCGAACGCGACGATCCGCTTGGCGGTGCCGCGCTTGAGTTGGTGGGTGGAGATCTCGTCCTGGTTGCGCATCGACCGGAGCATGCTCCAGCCCGCCATGCCACCACCGGCCATGTGGTTGGACACTCGTCACCTCCGGGTGGTCGGGCAGCCAGGGACCGTCGGGTCAATTCTCCCGACGACTACGACAACCTCGCGAGTAACCCGGATCTTCCCGAACGATCCTTACTATTCTCCCCGCCCGGCCAGATCGCGCAGCCGCCGGGTCTGCGCCTCGCGCTCGGCCCGCTGCTGCTCCGCGTGGGTGCGCCCGGCCGCCCCGGCCAGCAGCGCCTTGATCTCCACGATCGCGTCCCGGTTGTTGGCCAGCAGGCCGGCGGTCAGGTCGCGCACCGCGGCGTCCAGCTCGGCGCCGGGCACCACCAGGGTGGCCAGCCCGATCCGGTCCGCCTCGGCGGCGTCCATCCGCCGGCCGGTGGCGCAGATCTCCAGGGCGCGGGAGTAGCCGACCAGCTCCACGAGACGCTTGGTGCCGGCGAGGTCCGGGACCAGGCCTAGGGTCACCTCGGCCATGGAGAGCCTGGCGTCCTCGGCGAGCACCCGCAGGTCGCAGGCGAGGGCGAGCTGGAAGCCGGCGCCGATGGCGTGGCCCTGCACCGCGGCGACCGAGATCACATCGGGGCGGTGCAGCCAGGTGAAACCGCCCTGGTACACGGCGATCCGGTCGGCGCACTCCTGCTCGGGCAGGGTGGACAACTCGGCGAAGGAGCCCGGGCCGGAGGCGCCGGCCACCGACAGGTCCAGGCCGGCGGAGAAGGCCCGACCCTCGCCGCGCACGACCACGACCCGGACGTCGCCGGGCAGATCCCGGGAGAAGTCGCTCATCGCGCGCCACATCGCCGGGGTCTGGGCATTGAGCACGTCGGGCCGGCACAACGTGACCGTCGCGACCGGCCCGTCGCAGTCGAAGCGCACCCCGGTCGTCTCGGCGGTCACCGGACCGCCCGGGGCAGTGCGCTGATGGACGACGCTGGTGGGCGGGTCACGCCTTCTTGCGGCGCCGGGCGCCGCCACGCTGCCGCAACTGCACGCCGGACTCGGTGAGCACCCGGTGGATGAACCCGTAGGAACGGCCGGTCGAGGCCGCGAGCGCACGGATGCTCTCCCCGGAGGTGTACCGCTTTACCAGGTCCTTGGCGAGCGTCTGACGCTCGGCCCCGACGATCCGGCGACCCTTCTCAGTGCTGGTGGCTGTGCCGGTGGCTGCCATGCTGTGTCCTCACGTCCCAGACTGTGCGGTTCGGATACGGTCCCACCTATTAGACCGCCTCGAACGATCATGCGCCAGATATCAACTCTTCGCCAACCGACACGCTATGCAATGTCAGCTTCCCGATAGAGTGATCCTTCTGACCGGTCAGCCCGGCCCGCCCGGGTGGATCACGGCGGGCCGACCGGCCGGCCGAACCGTACCCTCCCTCGGGTGACCGAACCGCTCGCCGCCGCGGCCGCCGCCGCCCTGGTGTTCACCGCCACCAACATCGACGACGTCGTCGTGCTCACCGTGTTGTTCGTGGCGGCCCGCCGCACCGGCCGGCCCCGCCCCCGGCACATCGTGGCCGGGCAGTACCTCGGCATCGGCGCGCTGGTGGCCGCCGCCGCGGTGGCCGCCGCCGGGTTGCTGGTCGTACCCGATCCCTGGACCGGCCTGCTCGGGCTGCTCCCGATCGCGCTCGGGGTCCGTGCGCTGCTGGCCCGCTCCGCCGACGACGAGCCGCCGGCCGTGGTCGGCGGCCTGCTCGGGGTGGCCGGGGTGACCATCGCCAACGGCGCCGACAACATCGCGGTGTACGTGCCGGTGTTTCGGTCCCTCGACCCGGCCGCCGGCTTGGTCTGGCTCCTGGTCTTCGCCGCGCTGGTGGCGGCCTGGTGCGCGGTCGCCGCCCGGCTCGGCGGCCACCCGCAGGTGGTGGGCCTGGTCGACCCCACCCGCACCCGACGGTGATCATGAAGTTGGCGGCGTTGTGGATCTCCAAAACTGCCGCCAACTTCATGATCGACGCAGCCGGCCGGGGACGGCGGGGCGCCGTCAGGCGAGTTCTACTAGTTCGAGGAGGTCGTCGGACCAGGCGTCCTCGTCGCCGTCGGGGAGCAGGATGGCGCGGTCGGGCTTGAGCGCGCTGACCGCGCCCGGGTCGTGGGTGACCAGCACGATGGCGCCCGGGTAGCGGGCGATCGCATCGAGCACCTGCTCCCGGCTGACCGGGTCGAGGTTGTTCGTCGGCTCGTCCAACAGCAGCACGTTGGCGCCCGAGCAGACCAGGGTGGCCAGGGCCAGCCGGGTCTTCTCGCCACCGGAGAGCACCCCGGCCGGCTTGTCGACGTCCTCGCCGGAGAACAGGAACGCGCCGAGGATCTTGCGGAGGTCGGTGTCGGTCTGCTCCGGCGCCGCGCTGCGCATGTGCTCCAGGATGGTCCGGTCCACGTCCAGGGTCTCGTGCTCCTGGGCGTAGTAGCCCAGGCGCAGCCCGTGGCCGGGGCGTACCTCGCCGGTGTCCGGTTCGAGCAGCCCGCCGAGCATCCGCAGCAGGGTGGTCTTGCCGGCGCCGTTGAGGCCCAGAATGGCCACCCGGGAGCCGCGGTCCACCGCCACGTTCACGTCCGTGAAGATCTCCAGCGACCCGTACGACTTGGACAGGCCGGTGGCGGTGAGCGGGGTCTTGCCGCACGGTGTCGGCGTGGGGAACCGGACCTTCGCCACCTTGTCCGCGACCCGGACCTCATCCAGGCCGGACAGCAGCTTCTCGGCCCGGCGGGCCATGTTCTGGGCGGCGACGGTCTTGGTGGCCTTGGCCCGCATCTTGTCCGCCTGGGCCATCAGCGCGCCGGCCTTCTTCTCGGCGTTGGCCCGCTCCCGGCGGCGACGCCGCTCGTCGGTCTCCCGCGCCTCCAGGTACGCCTTCCAGCCCAGGTTGTAGACGTCGACCACGGACCGGGTGGCGTCCAGGAACCAGACCTTGTTGACCACCGCCTCCAGCAGCGAGGCGTCGTGGGAGATCACGATCAGGCCGCCCTTGTGGTTGGCCAGGAAGCCGCGCAGCCAGGTGATCGAGTCGGCGTCGAGGTGGTTGGTGGGCTCGTCGAGCAGCAGGATGCCGCCGCCGTTCTCCCCGGCGTCCCGGAACAGGATCCGGGCCAGTTCGATCCGGCGGCGCTGGCCGCCGGAGAGGGTGCCGATGGTCTGCGCCAGGGCGCGGTCGGGCAGCCCCAGGTTGGCGCAGATCCGGGCCGCCTCGGCCTCCGCCGCGTAGCCGCCGAGGGAGGCGAACTGGTCCTCCAGCAACCCGTAGCGACGGACCAGCCGCTCGTCGTCGGCGCCCTCGGCGAGCTTGGTCTCCACCTCCTTCATCTGCGCCATGAGCACGTCCAGCCCCCGGGCGGAGAGCACCCGGTCGCGCCCGGTGACCTCGAGGTCGCCGGTACGCGGGTCCTGCGGGAGGTAGCCGATCGCGCTGCGCCGGTCGATCTGCCCGGCGTACGGCTGGCCCTCCCCGGCGAGGACCTTCAGGGTGGTGGTCTTGCCGGCGCCGTTGCGGCCGACCAGGCCGATCCGGTCGCCCGGCTGCACCCGCAGGGTGGTGTCGGACAGCAGGATCCGGGAACCGGCGCGCAACTCCAGGCCGGTGGCAGTGATCATTTCGAGGTACTCGCTCTCGGGGTCCGGAAAGGCTGACTCAGGGCACGCGAAAGCGCCGGCGGGTCATCAGTTCCCGTCGGCGCGGGGCGGTTCAGCCTTCGCAGCGCAGCACGGGGGCAATTGTACCGGGCGGCCCGGCGCGACCGATGCGGATTACCCGGCAAGATCATCGGGTACCGAAAACGCCGTCCGGACCCGGTCCGGTACCGCAACCACTACACAGGGACTAATCGGTGATCGGGGTCAACATGGAGCTGAACGAGAACGCGCGCATCGACACCAGCCAGGTGGACGATCGGCGAGGGTCCGGCGGAGGCGGCGGGATGGGCATTCCGATCCCGATCGGCGGCGGCCGGGGCGGGATCGTGGGCATCATCATCGCCGTGCTCGTCGCCCTGGTCGGCGGCGGCTTCGGGCTGAACGCAATGAGCGGAGGCGGCGGCTCCGACCAGGGCGACAACAGCTCCCTGGAGCAGAAGTGCTCGGCGCAGGACGCGCTGCAGCAGCTCGACTGCCGTAACACCCTGTACGTGAACTCGATCCAGGCGTACTGGCGCACCGCCCTGCCGGAGGTGTTCGGCGAGCAGTACCAGCCGTCGAAGACCGTCTTCTTCAGCCAGAACGTGAACACCGGCTGCGGTCAGGCCGACTCCGGCGTCGGGCCGTTCTACTGCCCGGCCGACGACCTGGTCTACATCGACCTCACCTTCTACCGGCTGCTCGCCGACCAGCTCGGCGCGGAGGGCGAGTTCGCCCAGCCGTACGTGCTGGCCCACGAGTACGGCCACCACGTGCAGGACCTGCTCGGTACCGAGGCGCAGATGCGCCGCCAGCAGCAGCGCGACCCGAACAGCGCCAACACGCTGTCGGTGAAGCTGGAGCTGCAGGCGGACTGCTACGCCGGCGCCTGGGCCAAGAACGCCACCGGCACCGCCGACGAGCGGGGCCAGAAGATCTTCAAGAGCATCACCGAGCAGGACATCCAGCAGGCCATCGACACCGCCGAGAAGATCGGCGACGACGCCATCCAGAAGCGCGCCGGCCGGCCGGTGAACCCGGACGAGTTCACCCACGGTACCTCGGAGCAGCGCAAGCAGTGGTTCACCAAGGGCTACTCGACCGGCGACCCGAAGGCCTGCGACACCTTCGGCAGCGGGCAGTGAGTTCCTCCGGCGCCGACTGACCGGCGCCACGACACCGGGCCGTCGGCCTGTGCCGCTGACACCCCGCCAGCGGTCAGGCCGACGGCCCGCGTCGTGACCAGGTTGGTCAGCCCAGCAGGGTTACCTGGGCCGGGGTGGACCGCTGGGTGGTGGTGCCATCACCCAACTGCCCACCGCTGTTGTCGCCCCAGCACCACAGGCCGCCGTCGGTGCGGACCGCGCAGCCGTGGGAGCGGACGTCCAGGCCGCCGGTCCAGGTGGTGGCGGTGCCGACCCGGCTGGGCGCGTTCCGGTGGGTGGTGGTGCCGTCGCCGACCTGTCCCGACGAGTTCTCGCCCCAGCACCACAGGCTGCCGTCGGTGCGGGCCGCGCACGACGTGTCGCCGCTCCCGCCGACCCTGCTCCAGGTGGTGTCCGTGCCGACCTGGACCGGCGCGGTCTGGTAGGTGCCGCTCACACCCAGCTGGCCGTACCCGTTCTCACCCCAGCACCACAGGGTGCCGGAGCGGACCGCACAGGTGTGGGCGTACCCGGCCGTCACGCCGGTCCAGGTGGTCGCGGTGCCGACCTGCGCCGGCGTGGTCTGCGAGCCCAGGCTGCCGAGACCGAGCTGCCCGTCCGAGCTGTAACCCCAGCACCACAGCGTCCCGTCGGTGCGGATGCCGCAGCTGTGTGCGAAGCCGGTCGTGACATTCGCCCAGTTGGTCGCCGTGCCGACCTGCAGCGGGGTGGTGGCGACGTAGGGCGAGGTGCCGACGCCCAACTGGGAGGTCCGGTTGAAGCCCCAGCACCAGAGAGTGCCGTCGGTGCGCACGGCGCAGGTGTGCTCGTAGCCGGCGCTGACCCGGGCCCAGGTCGTGGCGGTGCCGACCTGCGTCGGGGTGCTCCGCCGCGTGGTGGTCCCGTCACCGAGCTGGCCCCGGCTGTTCGCGCCCCAGCACCACAGCGTCCCGTCGGTCCGCACCGCGCAGGTGTGGCTGGTGCCGGCGTCGACACCAACCCAGGTGGCGGTGCCGACCCGGGCCGGGGTGCTCCGGCTCGTGGTGGTGCCGTCGCCGAGCTGGCCGCTGTAGTTCGCGCCCCAGCACGAGAGGCCCCCGTCGGCGAGGACGGCACAGGTGTGCGCGCCGCCCGTGGTCACGCCGGAGACCGCCGGGGCGGCCAGGGCCGCGTCTTCGGCAGCGCTGACGCTCGCGGCCGCCGTGCCGACCGTCAGCGCGGCGGTGAGTGCGGCGCTACCGATGGACAACGCCGCCGCGGCGGCGAAAAGCCGGGCCGCACGGCGCCACCGGGTCCGCAGCCGGCCGTCCTGATATCCGTTCATGTACGTGCTCTCTCCCAACGATGTCGGTGCCTGGATGACGGAGACGGAAGCTGCCCCGGCGGGTCGCCCGGAGACCCACCACTTCGTGGCACCGACCTTATGCATCGAGTCGATTCGATGCACCATCGACGGGTTGGATTGACCGCCTTGATGCGGATCTTTCCCGCTCAGCGGACCAGGATGTGGACCGCACGGGCGGCGGGGCGGGAGCGACGCCCGGCCCGCCGGACGGCGGTGCGGGCCGGGCGGGCAGCGGTCAGCCGGACAGCAGGGCGGCCACGGCGAGGGCGGCGATCAGGGCGCTGGAGAGCAGGCCGGTGAGCAGGCGCCCACGCGGCCCGGCGAGCGCCCGGCCCACCACGCTGCCACCGCCGGCGACGAGCAGTTGCCAGCTCGCCGAGGCCAGGAACGCGCCGGCCACGAAGAGCCCCGCGGTCGCCCCGTCCAGGTCCGCGGCCTCCTGCCGGCCGAGCACCAGCGCGGCGAAGTAGAGCACCGTGGTGGGGTTCAACATGGTCAGCCCGAGCACCGCCGCGTAGGCCCGGCCGGGGGTGCTGAGCCCCCGGCCCGTCGGCGCCTCCGGGGTCACCCCGGAACGCCGGGCGGACCAGGCCCGCCACAGCCCGTGACCGGCCAGCCCGAGCAGGACCAGGGCGGCGACCACCCGCAGCGGCCCGGCGACCGGCGCGATGAACCCCGCGAGACCGGCCCCACCGAAGGCGGCGACGGCGGCGTAGAGCCCGTCGGCGGTTGCCACGGCCAGCGCGGCGGCCGCACCGACCCGGAACGAGGTACGGGCGCTCAGCCCGAGAATGAGGATCGCGATCGCGCCCACCGGGACGGCGACACCGTAGCCGGCCACCACACCGGCGAGGAACGCCCCGCTCACGACGGTGAGCGGCGGGTCGGGGCGGACCACGGCACGGTGCGCTGTCGACGCGCGGCGGTGGCCGCGCGGACAGGAACCTGCTTCGGGTACGCCTCGATCACCCGCTCATCCTGCGTCCCCACCCCCGCCCTCCGCCACCGGGTTTCCCCGCCCCACCCCCGCCACGCCCCCACGCCGCCGGCCCGCCGCCGCCCCGCCGCGCCGCCGTCCAAGATCCGGCTGGATCCTGGATTGGTGTCCTCAGCCGCGCCACGAGGCCACCACATCCAGGATCGAGCGCCGCCCGGGAGAAGTGCCCCGGAGACGTCCGCGTCACTGATGCGTCATCTGTCGATGGGCGGGGCTGCCGCGGGTAGCTCGACAGCGATGCGGAGCCCGCCGGCGGCGCGCGGAGTGAGGGTGAGTGTTCCGTCGTGTGCGTGGGTGATGGTCTTGACGATCGCCAGGCCGAGGCCGACGCCTGCGTGGTCGCTGTATACGCGCTCGGTGCCGCGCTGGAATGGTTCGGTGAGTGTCGAGGCCAGCGCTGGGGTGAGCTGCTCGCCGGTATTTTCGACGGTGAGCAGCACCGTCCTGGCGCGGAGGCTGGTAGTGACCCACACGGCGCCCTGTCCCGGCAGGTTGTGGACGATCGCGTTGTGCACGAGGTTCATGGTCAACTGCAGCAGGAGCGCCTGCGATCCCATCGTGGGGGTGATGTCGCCGCAGGTCTCGATGGTGACACCGCGCTTTTCGGCGAGGGGGAGAAGGGTTTCGGTGGCTTCTTCCGCCAGGAGGGACAGGTCCACGCATTCTCGCGTGAAGGACCGCTGCCCAGCGCGGCTGAGCAGGAGCAGTGCCTCGGTGAGGTCGATCGTCCGGGTGTTGAGAGCGTGGAGGCGGTCGATCAATTCGCCGGTGTCGTGGTTCGGATGGGCGCGGGCCACGTCGAGAAGTGTCTTCGAGATCGCGAGCGGGGTACGCAACTCGTGAGAGGCGTTGGCTGCGAATCTCCGCTGTTCGGCGACGTGTGCTTCGAGCCGGGTGAGCATCGTGTCGAAGGCGTCGGCGAGTTCGCGGAACTCGTCCCTGCGGCCCGGCAGCCGGATCCGGTGGGAGAGTGATCCGTTCGTGGCCATCCGGGTGGCGTCGGTGATGCGGGTCAGGGGGGCGAGCATCCGGCCGGCGAGCAGCCACCCGCCGACGAGACCGAACACCAGCAGGAACGACAGCGCGATGCTCGCCTTCGGGGCGAAAGCGCGCCAGAGGTCGGACCGGCCGGGAATGAAGAGACCGGGACCCCAGATCCCACCGTCGGGCGGCATGCGCTCGGGGAGGGTGACCGCCTGATCGGGGACGTAACGCAGGAGAAACACCCACACGACTGCGAGCAGCAGGACGCCCGCGACCATGAGGAGTCCCGCGTAGCTGAGGGTGAGTTTGAGGCGGACGCTCAACCCGGATGCCCTAGCCACGCTCACCTCCCTCGTGCCCGGCCTCCGGCTGCGTGTCGATGCGGTACCCGACGCCGGGCACCGTGGCGATGATCCAGGGCTCGCCGAGGCGCTTGCGCAGTGCCGAGATGGTGATGCGTACGGCGTTGGTGAACGGGTCGGCGTTCTCGTCCCACGCGCGTTCCAGGAGTTCTTCGGCGCTGACGACACCGCCTTCGGCGGCCACGAGGACCTCGAGCACGGCGAACTGCTTCCTGGTCAGCGCGACGTAGTGGCCGTCCCGGTAGACCTCTCTGCGGAACGGGTCCAGCCGCAGACCTGCGAGCTCCCGCACGGGTGGCCGGTTGTGGCCACGTCTGCGGTCGAGTGCTCTGAGCCGGAGCGCGAGTTCTCGAAGTTCGAAAGGTTTCGTGAGGTAGTCGTCGGCGCCGAGTTCGAACCCGGAGGCCTTGTCGTCGAGGCGGTCGGCCGCGGTGAGCATGAGGATCGGCATGCCGCTGCCGGAGGCGACGATGCGTTTGGCGATCTCGTCACCGGACGGCCCGGGGATGTCGCGGTCGAGGACGGCGATGTCGTAGGCGTTGATGCTCAGCAGCTCCAGAGCGGTGTCGCCGTCACCTGCGATGTCGGCCGCGATCGCTTCCAGGCGTAGGCCATCGCGGATGGCCTCGGCCAGATAGGGCTCGTCCTCGACGATCAACACCCGCATGTCACTTGATGCTACGAGCCGGCGCATATCGTCGGCGTATCGGAAAGAACATACGCGCTGGCAACACCCCGCTGCCTTGACTGGCGGCATGTACCGACCCGCACCATCAGCACGAACAAGGACCCACCGGATCCGCCGGCTCCTTGCCGTCGGCCTGATCGCCGGCGCGGGAATGATCACCACAGCCTGCCTCTCCCCGGGGCCAGAGCCGTCGTCCTCGGCCGCGTCGCCCTCACAATCGCTTCGCCGTGACCATCGCGGCGCGCCCCGAGGGGCCGGTGGTCGACTCGGCCAGGCCGATGGTGTCGTCCCCGGTGGCGTGACGGTCTTCGATGACGCCGTTCCCGCGGTGGCGAAGCTCGATCCGGATCTCCGCGCGGCCCTCCGCCAGGCGGCGACGGCCGCCGCGGACGACGACGTCACGTTCTACGTCAACAGCGGCTGGCGGTCCGCGGCCTACCAGAATCAGCTTCTTCGCGAGGCGGTCTCCAGGTACGGCTCCGAAGACGAGGCCGCCCGCTGGGTGGCCACCGCGGCGACGTCCGCGCACGTGTCGGGGGACGCGGTCGACCTCGGGCGCTCCGCTGCGCCGGCGTGGCTGGCCAGGCACGGTGCCGCGTACGGGCTGTGCCAGATCTACCGCAACGAGGCCTGGCACTACGAACTGCGCCCCGAAGCGGTCGAGCACGGATGCCCGGCCATGTATGCCGACCCCACCGAGGACCCGAGGATGCAGCAGTGACCGGCAGTGAGCGAGGACAGAAGGCGACGCCGGTGGACGCGCCGGAGACCGGGCAGGGCGGCGCCGGCCGCCGGGGCACCGGCTCCGGTACCCGGCGGGCAGGCATCCACCGGGCGATCCGCGTCGCCGCCCGGCCGGAGCCCTGGAGGCGCGGCCCGGTGCTCGCGGCGCTGGCGCTGCTGCTGGGCCTGGCCATGCTGCTGCACGCGAAGATCCCGAACCGGATCGGGCACCTCGGCAGCCTGGTGGAGACCTTCCTGCCGTGGTTCGGCCTGTTCATCCCGGTGCTGCTGGCCGGGGCGCTGTGGCGTCGCTCCGCCGCCGCGGTGGCCGCGCTGCTGCTGCCGGTCATGGTGTGGCTGAACCTCTTCGGCGGGCTGCTCGGCGACAAGTCCCGGCCGGGCAGCGACCTCACGGTGGCCACCCACAACGTCGGCGCCGGCAATCTCGACCCGGCCGGCACCGCCCGCGACCTGGCCACCTCCGGGGCGGACGTGCTGGCTCTGGTGGAGCTGACCGAGCAGGCCCGGGGCACGTACGAGACGGGGCTGGCGGAGGCGTACCCGTACCACACCGTGCAGGGCACGGTCGGGCTGTGGAGCAAGCTGCCGCTGTCGGAGACCCAACCGGTCGACATCCAGCTCGACGCCGGGCCGCTGGCGGCAACCAGGCCGGCCGACAGCAGGATGGCCTACACCCGGGCGCTGCGCGCCACGGTGGCCACGGACCGGGGGCCGCTGGCGGTGTACGTGGCCCACCTGGGGTCCGTACGGGTGAATCCCAGGGCGGGCTTCTTCACGGTCCATCGGGACCGGAACGCGCAGGCGCTCGGCGCGGCCATCGCCGCCGACCGGAATCAACGGGTGGTGCTGCTCGGCGACCTGAACGGCCCGCTGGACGACCGCGCGTTCGCCGAGATCACCTCGCGGATGCGGTCGGCGCAGGGCGAGGCCGGGAAGGGCTTCGGCTTCACCTGGCCAGCGGCGTTCCCGGTGGTGCGGATCGACCAGATCCTGGTCCGCGGCGTGCAGCCGGAGCGTTCGTGGGTGCTGCCGGCCACCGGCAGCGACCACCTGCCGGTGGCGGCCAGCATCAGCTGGTGAGCGACCCGTGGAGGGCTCCGCTTCCGGAGCGAGGCACCTCAGGCGCGAATCGCGAACAGCAGCCCGAACACGCCGCCCTCGCGCTCGATCGAGGTCAGTCGCGATCGGGGTCGCGGACCAGGACGTGCACGGCGCGGGCGGCGCCGATCGCGTCGACCAGCACCGCGTGCCGAGGCTCGGGCACGTCGAGCAGCCGGTCGGCGCGCAGCGCGGCGAGCGGGGCCAGCCGGCGGTCGGCCAGCACGCTGTCCACGGCCCGCCGGTCGCCACCGCAGACCAGCGCCGCGAGGGTCGGCGCCGCCGGCAGCAGCAGCCGTACGGCCAGCTCGGCGGCGTCGCCCAGGGCGGCCTTCGCCTGGTTGTCCCGCCGTCGGGCGAACCGCTGCTGCGACCAGCCACCGGCGGCGGTACGCCCCTGAACGTACCGGCTGTCCACCTTGGAGACGACCAGGTCGGGGCCGTCGGCGACGCCCACCGCCACCGCGCCCTTGCGGACCAGCAGCAGGCCGAGCCGCCGGGGCGCGCCGGCCGCCGCCACGAACCCGGCCACGTCGGCGCTGGCCGGAGCACCGGGCGGGGTGTGCAGCTCGGCGGTCGCGCCGTCCGGGGCGGCGAGCAGCAGCCCGTACCCCTCGACGGTGGTGGTGGGCGGGCCGTGCCGGTCGGCGAAGCCCTCGACCCAGCGGGCGACGCGGCCCGGGTCGACCTCGACCCACCGGCCGCCCCCGGCTGCGGGTCGGCTGGTCACCGCCCGACCGTACGGCACGGCACCCGCTCCCCGCGGGGCAGCCCGGGCACACCGCCGCCGTCGCGGCATGCCTTCGCCCGGACGGTCCCGCCTCCCCCGACGTGGCGTCGATCGGGCGGCGCGGCGGCGTGCCCGGAGGGTGGGGCGATCAGACGTTGAAGCCGAGCGAGCGGAGCTGGTCGCGCCCCTCGTCAGTGATCTTGTCGGGGCCCCACGGCGGCAGCCACACCCAGTTGATCCGGATGTCGTTGACCAGCCCGCCGCCCGGGCCGGTGGTCAGCGCCTGCCGGGCCTGGTCCTCGATGACGTCGGTGAGCGGGCAGGCCGCCGAGGTCAGCGTCATGTCCAGGGTGGCGACGTTGTCGTCGTCGACGTGCACGCCGTACACCAGGCCCAGGTCGACCACGTTGATGCCCAGCTCCGGGTCGACGACGTCCTTCATCGCCTCCTCGATGTCGGCGATGGCGGCCTTGCCGCCGGTCGCCGGCGTGGTGGCGGTCTCCTCGCTCATGCCTTCACCTCCGTCGGGCTCACGCCCACCCCGGCGCGTGCCGCGGCGTCCTTGAACGCCATCCACGACAGCAGCGCGCACTTCACCCGGGCCGGGTAGCGCGCGACACCCGCGAACGCCACCCCGTCTCCGAGCACCTCCTCGTCCGGCGTGACCTGGCCACGCCCGGACATCAACTCGACGAACGCCTCGTGCACCACCGTGGCGTCGTCCGCGGCCCGGCCGCGCAGCAGCTCGTGCAGGATGCTCGCCGACGCCTGGCTGATCGAGCAGCCCATCCCGTCGTACGAGATGTCGGTGAACACCTTGCCGTCGGTGGTCACCCGCACGGTGATCTCGTCGCCGCAGGTCGGGTTGACGTGGTGCGCCTCGCCGACCCGGGCGTCCGGGTCCGCCGCGTCCCGCAGGCCACGGCCGTGCGGGTGCTTGTAGTGGTCCAGGATGATCTCCTGGTAAAGCGACTCAAGCTGCATCAGGCTGGACTCCCATCGATTCGCCCGGCTCCGGCGTCGCCCGGCTCATCCGAACACCTTCCGCACCTGCTCGAGACCGGCCACCAGCGCGTCGATCTCCTCCGTCGTGGTGTACAGGTAGAACGAGGCCCGGGTCATCGCCGGCACGCCGAAGCGGGTGCACACCGGCTTCGCGCAGTGATGTCCCACCCGCACCTGCACACCGAGCGAGTCGAGCACCTGCCCGACGTCGTGCGGGTGCACGTCGCCGAGCGCGAAGGAGATCGTTCCCCCCCGGCCGACCGGCACGTTCGGGCCGAAGATCCGCAGCCCCGGCACGGTGGCGAGGGCGTCCAGCGCGTACGCCGTCAGCTCCTTCTCGTGCCACTGGATGGCGCGCATCCCGATCCCGCTGAGGTAGTCCACCGCCGCGCCCAGCGCCACCGCCTCGGCGATCGGCGGGGTGCCCGCCTCGAACCGGGCCGGCGGCGCGGCGAACGTGGACCGCGCCATCGACACCGTCTCGATCATCGAGCCGCCGCCCATGACCGGCGGCATCGCGGCGAGCAGCTCGCCCCGCCCCCACAACACGCCGATGCCGGTCGGGGCGCACATCTTGTGGCCGGTGAAGACGATGAAGTCGGCGTCGTAGTCGACCACGTCCATCGGCATGTGTGGCACCGACTGGGAGCAGTCGAGCAGCAGCAGGGCGCCCACCTCACGGACCCGCTCGGTGATCCGCGCGGTGGCGTTGACCGTGCCGAGGATGTTGGAGGTGTGCACCAGCGAGACGATCTTCGTCCGCTCGGTGACCAGCTCCGCCAGCCCGGACTCGTCGAGCCGGCCGTGGTCGGTGACCGGGAACCAGCGCAGGGTCGCGCCGGTCCGCTCCGCGAGGAGCTGCCACGGGACGATGTTCGAGTGGTGCTCCATCTCGGAGATCACGATCTCGTCGCCGGGCCCGATCCGGAACCGCGGGTCGGCGTCGGGACGCAGCGAGGCGTTGGAGAACGCGTACACCACGATGTTGATCGCCTCGGTGGAGTTCTTGGTGAACACCACCTCGTCCACGCTCGGCGCGTTGATGAACGTCGCGACCTTCGCCCGCGCCCCCTCGTACGCCTCGGTCGCCTCGGTGCCGAGGGTGTGCACCGAGCGCGACACGTTGGCGTTGTGCCGGGCGTAGTGCTCGGCGAGCACGTCGAGCACCTGGCGCGGCTTGTGCGAGGTGTTGGCGCTGTCGAGATAGACCAGCGGGTGGCCGTTGACCTCCCGGTCCAGGATCGGGAAGTCGGCCCGCACCCGCGCCACGTCGAAGCGGGGCACGTCGTCGTACTGCGGCATGCCCGCCGGGATCGCGATCGAGGTCATCGGGTGCTCGCTAGGCCCGCGCCGAACCGGCCCCGGCGACGTACCGCTCGTAGCCCTCTTCCTCGAGCTTGTCGGCCAGCTCCGGGCCGCCCTGCTCGACGATCCGGCCGGCGACGAAGACGTGTACGAAGTCGGGCTTGATGTAGCGCAGGATGCGGGTGTAGTGGGTGATCAGCAGCAGGCCGGTGTCGCCGGTGTCGCGGACCCGGTTGACGCCCTCGCTGACCACGCGCAGCGCGTCCACGTCGAGGCCGGAGTCGGTCTCGTCGAGGATGGCCATCCGCGGCTTGAGCAGCTCCAGCTGCACGATCTCGTGCCGCTTCTTCTCGCCGCCGGAGAAGCCCTCGTTGACGTTGCGCTGGGCGAACGCCGGGTCCATCTGGAGCTTCTCCATGGCGCCGCGCAGCTCACCGGCCCAGGTGCGCAGCTTGGGCGCCTCGCCGTCGATGGCGGTCTTGGCGGTACGCAGGAAGTTGGCCACGGAGACGCCGGGCACCTCGACCGGGTACTGCATGGCCAGGAAGAGGCCGGCGCGGGCCCGCTCGTCGACGGACATGGCCAGCACGTCCTCGCCGTCGAGGGTCACCGAGCCGCCGGTGATCTCGTACTTGGGGTGACCGGCGATCGAGTACGCCAGGGTGGACTTGCCGGAGCCGTTCGGGCCCATGATGGCGTGGGTCTCGCCCGACTTCACGGTCAGGTCGACCCCGGCCAGGATCGGCTTGAGCTCACCCTCGGGCAGCTTGACCGACACCTTCAGGTCGCGGATCTCCAGGGTGCTCATCAGCGGGTCACTCCATTGCTCGGCGTCAGGCTGACGTAGATGTCGCCGTCGCGGACTTCGACGGGATAGACGGGAACGGGTTCGGTCGCGGGCAGCCCGGTGGGCTCACCAGTACGCAGGTCGAAACGGGAACCGTGCAGCCAGCATTCCAGCGTGCAACCCTCGACCTCGCCCTCGGAGAGCGGCACCGCGGCGTGCGAGCACTCGTCGTACACGGCGTAGAAGTTGTCGTCCTCGCCGTGCACGATGGCGAGCTGGGTGCCGTCGACGTCGGCGCTGATCACGGTGCCCTTCGGCACGTCCTCGGTCGAACAGATCTTGATCATCAGGCGCCTGCCTTGGTGAGGCGGGCCTCGATCGCGTCGCCGAGCCGCTCGCGCAGCTCCTCGACCGGGATCTTGTTGATCAGCTCGGCGAAGAACCCCCGGACCACCAGGCGGCGGGCCTCCTCCGCCGGGATGCCGCGGGCCATCAGGTAGAAGAGCTGCTCGTCGTCGAACCGGCCGGTCGCGCTCGCGTGCCCGGCACCGGCGATCTCGCCGGTCTCGATCTCCAGGTTGGGGACCGAGTCCGCCCGCGCGCCGTCGGTCAGCAGCAGGTTCCGGTTGATCTCGTACGTGTCGGTGCCGGTGGCCTCGGCCCGGATCAGCACGTCACCGACCCAGACGGTGCGCGCGCTGTCGCCCTGCAGGGCGCCCCGGTAGCCGACGTAGCTGCGGCAGTCCGGCACGGTGTGGTCCACCAACTGCCGGTGCTCCAGGTGCTGCCCGGAGTCGGCGAAGTAGAGGCCGTACAGCTCGGCCTCGCCGCCGCGGCCGGCGTACTCCACCGAGGTGTACTGCCGGACCAGGTCGCCACCGAGGCTGACCTGCACGTGGATCACCTTGGCGTCCCGGCCCAGCTTGACCTTGAGGTGCTGCGCCTGCACGGCGTCGTCGGCCCAGTCGGCGACGGTGACCAGGGTGAGCTTCGCGCCGTCGGCCACCGCCACCTCGACGTTGTCGGCGAGGGTGGCGGAGCCGGCGTGCTCCAGCACCAGGGTCACCTCGGCGAACCGGCCCACCTCGACGAAGGTGTGGCCGAAGGCGGGCGCGTCGACGCCCTCGCCGACCACCCGCAGGCTCACCGGGGCGGTGACCACCGCGTCGGCGGCGACGCGCACCAGCAGCGCCTGCTCGAACCCGCCGTACGCCAGCGCGCTGACCCGGTCGAACGGGGTGAGCACGCTGCCCACCCGCGGGTCGTCCCGGCCGATCCGGTCGGCGGTGACGCCCTCGGGCAGGTCGGCGTACTCGTGCCGGACCGTGCCGGTGGCGACCGGCGCCCCGTCGCCGACCAGACCGCGGAGGCGCTTGAGCGGGGTGAAGCGCCACTCCTCCTCCAGGCCGGTCAGGGCCGGGAAGTCGGCGACGTCGTACGAGCGGAGCGCCTGCGACTTGGTCGCGGGCGGCGCGGAAGCCTGGGTAGTCATCTCTTCCTTGGTCTGTCTGTTCCGGGACGACGAGTTCTGGACCTGGGACGGCGGGCCGGGGTCACCGGCCCGCCACGCGGCGGCGTCAGCCGACCGCGCCCTCCATCTGCAGCTCGATCAGGCGGTTGAGCTCCAGCGCGTACTCCATCGGGAGCTCCTTGGCGATCGGCTCGATGAAGCCGCGCACGATCATCGCCATCGCCTCGTCCTCGCTCAGGCCCCGGCTCATCAGGTAGAAGAGCTGGTCCTCGCTGACCTTGGAGACGGTCGCCTCGTGCCCCATCGACACGTCGTCCTCACGGATGTCGACGTACGGGTAGGTGTCGGAGCGGGAGATGGTGTCCACCAGCAGGGCGTCGCACTTGACCGTGCTCCGGCTGTTGGTCGAGCCCTCCAGCACCTGCACCAGGCCCCGGTAGGAGGTGCGGCCGCCGCCCCGGGCGATCGACTTCGACACGATGGTCGAGGAGGTGTGCGGCGCGGCGTGCACCATCTTGGCGCCGGCGTCCTGGTGCTGGCCCTCGCCGGCCATCGCCACCGAGAGCACCTCGCCCTTGGCGTGCTCGCCGGTCATGTAGACCGCCGGGTACTTCATGGTCACCTTGGAGCCGATGTTGCCGTCGATCCACTCCATGGTGGCGCCCTCGTGGCAGACGGCGCGCTTGGTGACCAGGTTGTAGACGTTGTTCGACCAGTTCTGGATGGTCGTGTAGCGGCAGCGGGCGTTCTTCTTGACGATGATCTCCACCACGGCGCTGTGCAGCGAGTCCGAGGAGTAGATGGGCGCGGTGCAGCCCTCGACGTAGTGCACGTACGCGCCCTCGTCGACGATGATCAGCGTCCGCTCGAACTGGCCCATGTTCTCCGTGTTGATCCGGAAGTAGGCCTGCAGCGGGATCTCGACGTGCACGCCCTTCGGCACGTAGATGAACGAGCCACCGGACCAGACGGAGGTGTTCAGCGCGGCGAACTTGTTGTCGCCGACCGGGATCACCGTGCCGAAGTACTCCTTGAAGAGGTCCTCGTGCTCCTTGAGGGCGGTGTCGGTGTCGAGGAAGACGACGCCCTGCTCCTCGAGGTCCTCACGGATCTTGTGGTAGACGACCTCGGACTCGTACTGCGCCGCGACACCGGCGATCAGCCGCTGCTTCTCCGCCTCGGGGATGCCCAGCTTGTCGTAGGTGTTCTTGATGTCCTCGGGCAGGTCCTCCCAGCTGGTGGCCTGCTTCTCGGTGGACCGGACGAAGTACTTGATGTTGTCGAAGTCGATCCCGGTGAGGTCCGCGCCCCAGGCCGGCATCGGCTTGCGCCCGAACAGCCGCAGGCCCTTCAGTCGCAGGTCGAGCATCCAGGCCGGCTCGTTCTTCTTGGCCGAGATGTCCCGCACCACCGCCTCGTTCAGGCCGCGCTGGGCGGACGCCCCCGCGACGTCGGGGTCGGCCCAGCCGTACTCGTAACGACCGAGGGCGGCGAGCTGCTCCTCCTGGGTCAGGGGCTGGACGATCTGCTCGGTCATCTATCTGTCCTCACAGTGGTGACGGTGTTACGGGACTGGGCGGGGATGTGCGTGGTGCACACCCCGTCGCCGTGCGCGATGGTGGCCAGACGCTGCACGTGGGAGCCGACCAGACGGGAGATGACCGCCGTCTCGGCCTCGCACAGCTGGGGAAACTCGGCGGCCACGTGCGCCACCGGGCAGTGGTGCTGGCAGAGCTGGCCGCCGGAGGCGATCGTGGACGCGTTGGCAGCGTAGCCCTCGGCGGTAAGCGCCCCGGCGAGTGCCTCCGCCCGGGCCAGCGGGTCGTCGCCGGCGTCCTCCATGGCGGAGCGGCAGCGCTCCTCCAGCGCCGCCACCTGCTCGGCGGCGAACGACTCGACCGCGTGCGGGCCGCCGCTCCGGGCGATCCAGCGCAGCGCGGCGGTGGCGATGTTGTCGTAGAGGTGGGTGCCGCAGCGCACCCGGGCCGCCTCGGTCAGCACGAAGACCTTGGCCGGCCGGCCCCGGCCCCGGCTGCCGCGTACGGCCTGCTCCCGGGCGACCACGTCGCCGTCGGCGAGCATCGCGTCGAGGTGGCGGCGGATCGCGGCCGGGCTGAGCCCGAGCGCCGAGCCGAGCTGGGCGGCGGTGGTCGCCCCCCGCTCCAGCAGCAGCTGGGTGACCCGGTCCCGGGTGGACCGGTCCGCGGGCGTGGCCCCGTTGGCGACCGGTGCGGTCGCCGGGAGCTGCTCGGAGAGCGCCGCCGCGTTTTTCACAACGGCAACGTTACGTAATTCGTCGAGGGGCCGCAAACCCGGGGTCCGGTGATCCCGACCACCGGTCCGGCGGAGTCACCCGATCGGGATCCACTACGGTGCGTAGGATTCGCTCCGTGAAGCCTTCCGTCCGGTTCCCGGTCACCTCGACGCTGCTGGCGCGCCTCGCGTACACCTCGATCATCGCGAACGTGGCGATCGTGGTCACCGGCGGGGGTGTCCGGCTCACCCGCTCCGGGCTCGGCTGCCCGACCTGGCCCAGGTGCACCGACGAGTCGTACACCACCACCCCGGAGATGGGCGTCAACGGGGTGATCGAGTTCGGCAACCGGCTGCTCACCTTCGTGGTGGGGATCATCGCGCTGGCCGTGGTGCTCGGCGTGCTCGCCCAACGCCCCCGCCGCCGCGGGCTGCTGCCGCTCTCGGTCGCCGTGCTCCTGGGCATCCCCGCGCAGGCGGTGATCGGCGGGATCACCGTGCTGACCCACCTCAACCCGTGGGTGGTCGGGCTGCACTTCCTCGCCTCGATGGTGGTGATCGCCGCCGCGTACGCCCTGTGGCGGCGGATCGTGGAGCCGGACGGGCCGGCGACGCCCACCGTGCCCGCGCCGCTGCGTACCCTCGCCCTGCTCACCACCCTGGTGAGCGCGGCGGTCCTGGTGGTCGGCACCTGGGTGACCGGCAGCGGCCCGCACGCCGGCGACCAGGGCGCGGCCCGCAACGGGCTCGACCCGGAGGCGATCTCCCAGGTCCACGCCGACGGGGTGTTCCTGCTGATCGGCCTCTCGGTGGCGCTGGTCCTCGCGTTCCGGGCGGTCGGCGCGGCGCGGGCCGCCCGCGCCGCCGCGCTGCTGGTCGCGGTCGAACTGGGCCAGGGCCTGATCGGCTTCGTGCAGTACTTCACCCACCTGCCGGTCGTCCTGGTCGCCGCGCACATGCTCGGCTCCTGCCTGGTGCTGCTGGCCAGCCTGGCGGTGCTCTGGTCGACCCGCGAGCGCCGGCCGGTCGCGCCGCCCGCGCGGCCGGCGCCGGCCGCCGAACCGGTCACCGCGGTCGCCTGACCCCACACCGGGACACCGCGCCCGGCGTTAACCCCGGGACCGGGCGGGAACCCGGCGGCGGAGACATCCGTACGCCGAGGGGAGCGCCCGTGACCACCAGAGGGCTGTCCACCGCCGTACCGCAGCGGCTCACCCCCGTGGCCGGCGCGCCGCTGTGGTGCGACGCGCGGGACTTCGGGCTCACCGGCGACGGGGTGACCAACGACCAGCCAGCGCTCTCCGCCCTGGTGGACCGGCTCGGCGACGGGTACGCGGCGGACGGCCGGGCCCGGGTGATCTGGTGCCCACCGGGGATCTACTCGATCCGGGACGCCGGCACCGTGTGGCGCAGCGGGGTGTCCCTGATCGGCGCGGGCCCGGCGGCGACCCGCTTCCTGCTGAGCAACGAGGGCAACCGGGCCGACCCGGTGCCGCTGGCGTACTGGACGGTGCTGCAGCACGGAGCCAGCCGGGAGCGGCACATCGCCGACTGCACCTTCGCCGACTTCGAGATCGACGGCTCCGGGGTGGGCCAGGTCCAGTACTGCTACCTCGCCAAGGGACTGGGCATCCAGTACATGGTCCGGGGGGTGTTCCGGAACCTCTACATCCACCACACCGGGGCGAGCGGTCTCGGCTGCGACTTTCTCCAGGACAGCCTGATCGACGGGGTGGTCGCGGTGGGCTGCGGCCGGCTGGACAACGGGGTGGAGATGGGCGGCGCCGGCATCGGCGTCGGGGTCGGCGGCTGGGGTGAGGTGGAGCGGCTCACCATCGCCAACTGCACCACCGTCGGCAACGGCACCAACGGGATCTTCCTTGAGCTGCAGAAGGACTGGTGGCCGCCACCGCGCGGCTACCGCATCATCGGCTGCCACAGCCAGGCCAACCGGTTCGGCATCTCCGACTGGGGCACCGACGGGCTGATCGTCTCGTCCTGCACGCTCAGCGACAACCTGGAGGCCGGCTTCGACGTCTCGGCCAACGGCACGGCCGGGATCGCCGGGCGCGGCGGGCTGCTGACCGACTGCGTCATCGACTGCAACGTCGGGGACGGGATCAGCATGGGCGACTCCCCCGGGCCGTACACGATCCGGGGCAACCGGATCAGCCGCAACGGCGGGTACGGGTACCACGAGCACGACCTGGGGCGCGGCTTCGTCGGCGCGGCCGACGACGTGGTGATCGACGGCAACGAGATCTGGGAGAACGGGCTCGACGGCATCCGGATCGACCGGCCGATGACCGATGCCATGGTGGTGAACAACCGGATCCGCAACAACGGCCGCCGGTGCGCGCCGGCGGCGAGCGGGGCCGGCGAGTCGGTGCGCTACGGCGACCGGAAGATGGTCGACGCCGGGGCGCACTGGCCGGCCGACGGGCACCGGGGGAAGGTCGTGCGGATCGGCACGCGCAGCGCCGTGGTAGTCGCGAACACCGACACCGAGCTGACCCTCGCCGCGGTACGGCCGGACTCGCCCACCGGGTGGAACGAGGACACCCCGCCCCCCGGCGCCCGGTACGAGCTGCCGGGCCCCCCGCCGGTCCGGGCCGGGATCACCGTCAACGCCCCGTTCGACTCCGCCACCGTGCGGGCCAACCGGATCTGGGACCACCGGGACGACCAGACCCAGACGTACGGGCTGTGGGTCACCGACCGGGGCAGCTGCCTGTCCTGCCGGGTGGAGGAGAACGACCTCGTCGGCAACGCCGAGGGTGCGGTGCGCCTCGACACCCCGCCGGTGGGCGGCCACTGGCGGCGCAACCACCAGCACGCGGACTGACCACGCCGGTTGGATGGTCGCCGCGGGACGCGGCAACCGGTGGCCGCCACCGGCCCCCGGCGGCCCCGAGCTGCGGCGACCCGCCGTCGATCAGCGGTTGAGGTGGCTGGCGATCGCCGCGGCGAGGCGCTCGGGGGCGCCGTCGGCGTACCCGATGAACAGGCTGGGCTCGGTGAGTTCCAGCTCGACCAGGACGGGCGCGCCGTCCCGGCCGGGGATCAGGTCGACCCGGGCGTAGAGCAGCCGGTCCGTGCCGCCCGGGACCACGGCGAGGGTCTTCGCCGCAGTGTCGAGCTGCTCGGGGGTGGCCGCCCGGGCGTCGATCCGCTCCTCCTTGTAGAGCTCGGCCACGCCCAGGTCGGGGCCGGTCAGCATCGGCCCCTTGCGGATCGCGTGGCTGAACGCCAGGCCGTCCGGCCCGGCCAGGAAGAGCAGCGCGGTCTCCCCGGCGGTGTCCACCGCCGACAGGTACGGCTGGACCATGGTGACCCGGCCGGCGGTCGAGAGCCGCCGGACGTGCGCCACGGCCAACTCCCGGTGCTCCGGGTCGGCCAGGTCGTACCGCCCGGTGTCCTGGCTGCCCGCGCTGACCGCCGGCTTGAGCACGATCTCGCCGGAGTCGGCCGGCGGGGTCCAGCTCTCCCCCGGCGCGACCCAGGTGGTCGGCACGGTCGGCACGCCCGCCGCGGAGAGCTCGGCGAGGTAGCGCTTGTCCGTGTTCCAGGCGACCACGTCGGCCGGGTTGACCAGGCGCGGGACGGTACGGGCCCAGGCGACGAACTCGTCGCGGCGCAGCGCGTAGTCCCAGGGCGAGCGGAGCACGACCAGGTCGTACCGGGACCAGTCCACGGCCGGGTCGTCCCAGCGGGCCGGCTCGGCGGTGATGCCCCGGGCGGCGAGCGGGCCGGACACGAGCCGGTCGTCCGGGTCGAGGTCGGGCAGGGCGGAGCAGGTGACGAGAGCGACCCGGGGTTTCCCCCGGGTCGACTGGTGGTGGTTGGTCAATTTATGTCAACGGGCCATCGTGCGTCGGGCCATCGACCGCCAGAGGTCGTTGCTCGGCCGCATCTGGTCCATCAGCTCACGCTCCCAGGCGTTCTCGACGGTGACCCCGGCCTGGGCGCAGGCCTGCCGGGCGACGTCCGTGTCGTCAGCGAACTGGTCGGCCCACACCCCGTCGGAACCCACGAGGACGATGCGCGCGCCGCGCTTGCCGACGTACTCGATGACCGCCTTCGCCCCGCCGTGCCCGGCGGCGAACGACTTGATGCCCGCGACCAGGCCGTTGGGGGCCTGCTCGGCGGTCTTGTCAGCCGTCAGCGTCGTATCGGAACCATCTGCCATGACGCGAAGCCTAAGCAGACATCCACCCGGATGTGCGAGAACCATGAACCAATTGTGATGCCAATTACCTACCGGTTTAAGGAAGAGCACAGGTGATTCGCCCGTACATGTCCGTCTTATCCGGTCGAAACGGGCGGGGTAGATCGTCACAATCTGTCCCACTTGAGCCGCCCCGGCTCAGCCCGAAAAAAATTCGGATGAACCGTGCGACCCGCCGAGCTCATCCACCCCGGTCAGTGCCGGAAGCGACCCCTACAGCAGGGCGTCGAGCGCGACCGCCGCGAAGAGGATCGTCAGGTAGGTGGTGGACCAGTGGAACAGCCGCATCGGCTTGACCGCCTCGCCGCGCACCGCGCGCCGGCACAGCTTGTGCGCCTCCACCACGAACACGCCGCCGACCACCAGCGCGGTCACCCCGTAGATCGGGCTCATGCCCAGCGGCCAGACGGCCAGCGAGGAGAGCAGGGTCAGCCAGGAGAAGATGATGATCTCGGCGTTCACCCGCCGGACCGAGGCCACCACCGGCAGCATCGGGATGCCCGCCCGGGCGTAGTCGGCCTTGTACTTGATCGCCAGCGCGTAGAAGTGCGGCATCTGCCAGAAGAACACCACCGCGAACAGCCCCCACGCGGCGGGGGCCAGCGAGCCGGTGACCGCGGCCCAGCCGATCAGCACCGGGGCCGCCCCGCAGGCACCACCCCAGAAGGTGTTGGCCGCGGTGGTCCGCTTCAGCCAGAGCGTGTAGATCACGTCGTAGTAGACGATCGCGGCCAGCGTCAGCGCGGCCGCCAGCCAGTTCGTGAACGCGGCCATCAGCACGACCGAGACGACCGCCAGCACCAGGCCGAAGATCAACGCGCTGCGGGGGGACACGGTGTGCGCGGGCAGCGGCCGGCGCTTGGTGCGCCGCATCAGCTGGTCGATGTCCCGGTCGATGTAGCAGTTGAGCACGCTGGCCGCGCCGGCGGCGAGCGAACCGCCGACCAGCACCACGGCCACCAGCCAGAGCGAGGGCATCCCGCCGTCGGCGAGCATCATCGCCGGCACCGTGGTGACCAGCAGCAGCTCGACGATCCGGGGCTTGGTGAGGGCCACGTACGCGGCGATCACCGCCCGCAGGTCCCGCCGGCCGGTCGCCGACACCTCCGCCACCGTGCGCACCGGCGGCTGCCCGGCAGAGTCGCTGACGGGGCGCTCGGTGATCATGCTCACGGATTGCCACCTTCCGGCTTCGGCGGGGGAGGTCGGGGTCGGCCGCGGACCCGTCCGGGTCCACACACCGCCCCACACACTACGCGTCGTCGTTTTGGCTGCCCCGCAGACCCGACAACGGTGCGAGCCGTCACACCCGGCGGTGAACGACCGATCCGGTCGGCGACGTACAGAAGGCCATGGAGAGATCCCCGGGCGGACGTTTAGGGACGCTCGATAGGGTCACCACTGAGGGTTCCGCCCATCTGCCGAGGAGCACAACAATCGTGGCTGCCAACCGACCCGAGCTTCCCGCTCTCAACTGGTCCGACCTCGACCGCAGGGCCGTCGACACGGTCCGCGTGCTGGCCATGGATGCCGTGGAGAAATCCGGCAACGGCCACCCGGGCACGGCGATGAGCCTCGCCCCAGCGGCGTACCTGCTCTTCAACCGGGTCATGCGGCACAACCCGGCCGACCCGAACTGGCCCGGCCGGGACCGGTTCGTGCTCTCCGCCGGCCACTCCAGCCTGACTCTGTACATCCAACTCTTCCTCTCCGGCTACCCGCTGGCCCTGGACGACCTCAAGGCGCTGCGCCAGTGGGGCTCGCTCACCCCGGGCCACCCGGAGCACGGCCACACCCCCGGTGTCGAGACCACCACCGGACCGCTGGGCCAGGGCATCGGCAACGCGGTCGGCATGGCCATGGCGGCCCGCCGCGAACGCGGCCTCTTCGACCCCGAGCCGGACCGCGGCGACTCCCCGTTCGACCACGACGTCTGGTGCATCGCCTCGGACGGCGACATCGAGGAGGGCATCAGCCACGAGGCCAGCGCCCTCGCCGGCCACCAGCAGCTCGGCAACCTCTGCCTGATCTACGACGACAACGAGATCTCGATCGAGGACGACACCCGCATCGCCAAGAGCGAGGACGTCGCGGCCCGCTACGAGGCGTACGGCTGGCACGTGCAGACCGTCGACTGGCGCCGCGGCGACGCCGACCAGGGCGACTACCACGAGGACGTGCCGGCCCTCTACGAGGCCCTGCTCGCCGCCCGGGCGGAGACCCGCCGTCCCTCCTTCATCGCGCTGCGCACCATCATCGGCTGGCCCGCCCCCAACAAGAAGAACACCGGCAAGATCCACGGCTCGGCGCTCGGCGCCGACGAGGTGAAGGCCACCAAGCAGATCCTCGGCTTCGACCCGGAGCGGACCTTCGAGGTCGACGACGAGGTGCTCAAGCACGCCCGCCAGGTGATGGAGCGGGGCGCCGAGGCCCAGGCGGCGTGGACCACCACGTTCGACGCGTGGGCGCAGGCCAACCCGGAGCGCAAGGCGCTGTGGGACCGGATGTCCACCCGTACCCTCCCGCAGGGCTGGGCGGACGCCCTGCCGAGCTTCCCGGCCGACGCCAAGGGCGTGGCCACCCGGGCCGCCTCCGGCAAGGTGCTGGAGGCCCTCGCCCCGGTGCTGCCCGAGCTGTGGGGCGGCTCCGCCGACCTGGCGGAGAGCAACAACACCACCATGAAGGGCGAGCCGTCCTTCATCCCGGCCGAGCACGCCACCAAGGACTTCCCGGGCGACGAGTACGGCCGCACCCTGCACTTCGGCATCCGCGAGCACGCCATGGGCGCGATCCTCAACGGCATCGCCCTGCACGGCGGCACCCGCCCGTACGGCGGCACGTTCCTGGTCTTCAGCGACTACATGCGCCCCTCGGTACGGCTCGCCGCGCTGATGAAGCTGCCGGTGACCTACGTCTGGACGCACGACTCGATCGGCCTCGGCGAGGACGGCCCGACGCACCAGCCGGTGGAGCACCTCACCGCGCTGCGCGCCATCCCCGGCCTGGACGTGGTCCGGCCGGCCGACGCCAACGAGACCGTCTGGGCGTGGCGGCAGGCCCTGGAGCACACCGACCGGCCGACCGCGCTGGCGCTCAGCCGCCAGCCGCTGCCGACGCTGGACCGGACCGAGCTGGCCGGCGCCGAGGGGGTCGCCAAGGGCGGCTACGTGCTGGCCGAGGCGTCCACCGGCAAGCCGCAGGTGATTTTGATCGGCACCGGCTCCGAGGTGCAGCTCTGCCTCACCGCCCGGGAGCGGCTGGAGGCCGACGGCACCCCCACCCGGGTCGTCTCGATGCCCTGCCAGGAGTGGTTCTTCGCGCAGGACGAGGCGTACCGGGAGTCGGTCCTGCCGCGCGGGGTAAAGGCACGGGTGAGCGTGGAGGCGGGTATCGCCATGTCCTGGCGGGGGATCGTCGGGGACAGCGGCGAGAGCGTGAGCCTGGAGCACTACGGGGCGAGCGCGCCGCACACCGTGCTCTTCGAGCAGTTCGGGTTCACCCCCGACCGGATCGTGGCCGCCGCGCACGCGGCGCTGACCCGGGTGGGCGACATCACCGGTTTCACGACCGGCAACTGAGGGGAGCGTGGACGGCATGACCGACAGGCTTGGTGAGCTGAGCGCCGCAGGGGTGGCGATCTGGCTCGACGATCTTTCCCGGACCCGACTCAGCTCGGGCGGGCTCGACCAGCTCCGGCGGGAGCAGCATCTGGTCGGGGTGACCTCCAACCCGACCATCTTCGCCAAGGCGCTGAGCGACGCCGACGAGTACAACTGGCAGCTCAAGGACCTCGCCATCCGTGGGGTGGACGTCGAGGAGGCCGTCCGCATGCTCACCACGTACGACGTGCGGTGGGCCTGCGACGTGATGCGCCCGGCTTACGACGCGAGCGGCGGGGTGGACGGCCGGGTCTCCATCGAGGTCGACCCGCGGCTGGCCCACGAGGCGGAGAAGACGGTCGCCGAGGCCGGGGCGCTGTGGTGGCTGATCGACCGGCCGAACCTGTTCATCAAGATCCCGGCCACCGAGGAGGGCCTGCCGGCGATCACCAACACCCTGGCCCAGGGGATCAGCGTCAACGTCACGCTGATCTTCGGCCTCGACCGCTACTCGCAGGTCATGGAGGCCTTCCTGGCCGGCCTGGAGCAGGCGAAGGCGAACGGGCACGACCTGTCCAAGATCGGCTCGGTGGCCTCGTTCTTCGTCTCCCGCGTCGACACCGAGGTCGACAAGCGGCTGGAGAAGATCGGCTCGGACCAGGCCAAGGCGCTGCGCGGCAAGGCCGCCGTGGCCAACGCCCGGCTGGCGTACGAGCGCTACAGCGAGGTCTTCGGCTCGCAGCGGTGGCAGAAGCTGGCCGAGGCGGGCGCCCACCCGCAGCGCCCGCTCTGGGCCTCCACCTCGACCAAGAACCCGGACTACCGGGACGTCATCTACGTCGAGGAGCTGATCGCGCCCGGCACGGTCAACACCATGCCGGAGCCGGTCATCCACGCCTTCGCCGACCACGGCGAGACGCGCGGCGGCGACACCGTCACCGGCGCCTACGACGAGGCCCGCAAGGTCTTCACCGACCTGCAGGCCGTCGGCGTGGACATGTCCGACGTGATCGCCACCCTGGAGCGGGAGGGCGTGGAGAAGTTCGAGGCGAGCTGGCGCGAACTGCTGGACGGGGTCAGGAAGTCGCTCACCGAGGCGGCCAAGGGCGCCGGGCAGCCGGGCCGGGCCGCCCAGGGCAACGCGCAGGCCGCCGAGCAGGCGGGGGGCAACGCGTGACGAACGGCGTCGGAGGCGTCCCGGGGCACCGCCCCGGGGCGCGTCCCGCCGTGCCGGTCCCCCACCGTGGGGCACGGACATGACCGAGCGCGCGCATCACCCGTACCGCCCGGCGGCGCCGCCTGCCGATGCCCGGCGGAGCGAGGTGCGGCCATGAGTGGACGCCAGCGCGCGTGCCGGCCGGAGGTGCCGGCATGAGCGACCTGCTGGCGGGCCCGGCGGAGGTCGCCGGCGGGTTGTCCGTGCGCGGCGCGGCCGCGGTCGACGCGGCCGCGCCCGCGTCGACGCGCGCGGCCCTGCTCGCCCGGGACGTTCCGGCCCGGCTGGCGGCCGGAGATCCCACCCTGTGGGGTCCCGACGCGGCGGCCACGGCGAAGGTCCGGCTCGGCTGGCTGGACACCCACCGGCGCAGCCGCGAACTCCTCCCCCAGCTCGCCGAGCTGGTCGCCGAGCTGGCCGACCTGGACCACGTGGTGCTCGCCGGGATGGGCGGCGCCGCACTCGCCCCGGAGGTGATCACCCGGGCGCTGGGCCGGCCGCTGACCGTGCTGGACACCACCGATCCCGGGCAGGTCCGGGCCGCCCTGGCCGACCGGCTGGAGCGGACCGTGGTGGTGGTCTCCAGCAAGTGCGGCTCGTCGGTGGAGACCGACAGCCTCCGGCGGGCGTACTGGCAGGCGTTCCTGGACGCCGGGATGAGCGAGGCGGAGACGGCCCGGCACTTCGTCGTGGTCACCGACCCGGGCTCCCCGCTGGAGGCGACCGCCGCCGAGCTGGGTGTGGTCACCATCCTCGCCGACCCGGAGGTGGCAAGCCGCTACTCGGCGCTCACCGCGTTCGGCCTGGTCCCCGCGGCCCTCGCCGGCGTCCCGGTGACCGACCTGCTCGACGACGCGGACGCGCTCGCCGGTTCGCTCGGCCGGGACCGGGACAACCCCGCCCTGGCCCTGGGCGCGGCGCTCGGCGCGGCGGCCACCACGGGTCGGGCCACCGTCGCCCTGGCCGCCGACGGCACCGGGGCCGACGGGCTGGGCGACTGGATCGAGCAACTGCTCGCCGAGTCGACCGGCAAGGCCGGGGTGGGCCTCCTGCCGGTGGTGCTGGAATCCCCCGACGCCCCCGGTGGCACCGCCCCGGACGTGCTCACCGTGAGCTGTGGCGGCGCGCTCACGCCGGGCCGCGCGCCCGGCGCCGGCGTCGCCGACCTGGCGGTCAACGGCCCGCTCGGCGCCCACTTCCTCGCCTGGGAGTACGCCACCGCGGTCGCCGCTGTGGTGCTCGGCGTCGACCCGTTCGACCAGCCGGACGTCGCCGGGAGCAAGGAGAACACCGCCCGCGTCCTCGCCGCCGGGGCACCGGCGGAGACGGCGTCGTTCACCGACGGCGCGGTCGAGGTGTACGCCCCGGTCGGCGCCCCCGGCGACCTGGTCGGCGTGCTGCGGTGGCTGCTGGACGGGCTGGGCGACGACGGATACCTGGCGGTGACGGCGTACCTCGACCGGCGGGACGACGCGGCGGTGGCCGGGCTGCGCCCGGCACTGGCCCGGGCGACCGGACGGCCGGTGACCTTCGGGTGGGCCCCCCGGTGCCTGCACTCGACCGGGCAGTACCACAAGGGCGGCCCGCGGGCCGGCAGTCACCTTCAGCTGACCGGCGCGGTCACCGGTGATCTGCCGGTGCCCGGCCGCCCGTACACCTTCGGGGAGCTTCAGGCGGCCCAGGCCGCCGGCGACCGGCAGGCCCTGGCCGGCCGGGAGCGACCGGTGCTGCGACTGCACCTGACCGAGCGGGCGGCGGGCGTCGCCCAGCTGCTGGATGCGGCCGGACGGACACGGACGTGACGATGAATGACCTGGAACCAGCGGAGCGAGGAGGCAGCATGAACCCGCTGCGCGACCCCCAGGACCGGCGCCTGCCGCGGATCCCGGAGCCGTGCGCTCTGGTGATCTTCGGGGTGACCGGCGACCTGGCCCGCAAGAAGCTGTTGCCGGCGGTCTACGACCTGGCCAACCGGGGGCTGCTGCCGCCCGGTTTCGTGGTCCTGGGCTTCGCCCGGCGGGACTGGGGCGACGGCGACTTCGAGTCGCTGGCCCACGAGGCGGCCAAGAAGCACGCCCGCACCCCCTGGCGGGAGGAGGTGTGGGCGCGGCTGGCCGGCAACATCAAGTTCGTCGGCGGCTCGTTCGACGACGACGCCGCCTTCGACCAGCTCGCCGCCACCCTGGACGAGCTGCGCGAGTCGCACGGCATCGCCGGCAACGCCGCCTTCTACTTCTCCATCCCCCCGGCTGCCTTCCCGGTGGTGCTCAAGCAGCTCGCCCGCACCGGCATGGCGGACAACGCCAAGTCCGGCGGCTGGCGCCGGGTGGTGGTGGAGAAGCCGTTCGGCCACGACCTGCCCTCGGCGAAGGCGCTCAACGACCTGGTCGACGACGTCTTCACCCGGCAGGACGTCTTCCGGATCGACCACTACCTGGGCAAGGAGACGGTCCAGAACATCCTCGCGCTGCGGTTCGCCAACAACCTGTTCGAGCCGCTGTGGAACTCCAAGTACGTCGACTCGGTGCAGATCACCATGGCCGAGGACGTCGGCATCGGCACCCGGGCCGGCTTCTACGACTCGGCCGGCGCGGCCCGCGACGTGCTCCAGAACCACCTGCTTCAGCTCCTCGCGCTGGTCGCCATGGAGGAGCCGACCAGCTTCGACGCCGACGAGATCCGGGCCGAGAAGCTGAAGGTGCTCCGGGCGATCACGGTGCCGAAGGACGTCTCCCGGGACACCGTGCGCGGGCAGTACCTGCCCGGTTGGGTCGGCGGCGAGCGCGCCGTCGGCTACCTCGAGGAGGAGGGCGTCCCGCAGGACTCCACCACCGAGACGTACGTGGCGGTGAAGCTCGGCATCCAGAACCGGCGCTGGGCCGGGGTGCCGTTCTACATCCGGGCCGGCAAGCGGCTGCCCCGGCGGGTCACCGAGGTGGCCATCATGTTCAAGAAGGCCCCGCACCTGCCGTTCAACCCGGCCGACATGGAGTCGCTCGGCCCCAACCAGCTCGTCATCCGGGTACAGCCGGACGAGGGCGTGGTGCTGAAGTTCGGCTCCAAGGTGCCGGGCACGACCATGGAGGTCCGCGACATCGCGATGGACTTCCAGTACGGCGAGGCGTTCACCGAGTCCAGCCCCGAGGCGTACGAGCGGCTGGTGCTGGATGTGCTGATCGGCGACCGGACGCTGTTCCCGGACGCCGCCGAGGTGGAGCAGAGCTGGCAGGTGCTGGATCCGCTGGAGCACGCCTGGGCGGGCACCAAGCCGGAGGCGTACCGGGCCGGCGAGTGGGGTCCACGGGCCGCCGACGAGATGCTGGCCCGCGAGGGCCGGGCGTGGCGGAGAGCGTGAGCGAGCACTGCGAGCAGACCAGGAGGCGCCCGTGATCGGGTTGTGGGACACCACCGGCAACGAGGTGGTCAAGGCGCTCGCCGCCGAACGGCGCAGCGCGGGCGGCGTGGCCAGCGGCATGGCGCTCAGTCTGATCGTCGTGGTGGACGAGAAGCGGGTCCGGGAGGCGGAGGCGGCGGCGACCATCGCGGCCTCGGCCCACCCGTGCCGGCTGCTCGTGGTGGTCCGCACCGACGTCGAGCGGGAACGCAACCGGCTGGACGCGGAGATCGTCGTCGGCGGCCGGCTCGGCCCGTGCGAGGCGGTGGTCATGCGGATGTACGGCCGGCTGGCGCTGCACGCCGAATCGGTGGTGATGCCGCTGCTGGTGCCGGACGTGCCGGTGGTGACCTGGTGGCACGGCGAGCCGCCGGAGGAGATCGCGACCGACTTCCTCGGCGTGGTGGCGGACCGGCGGATCACCGACTCGGCGCAGGCCGCCGACCCGATCGCCGCGCTGCGGCAACGGGCGCGCGACTACGCGCCGGGCGACACCGACCTGGCCTGGACCCGGATCACGCCGTGGCGCACCCTGGTCGCCGGGGCGTTCGACACCGCGCAGGCGAAGGTCACCGAGGCGACCGTGGTCGCCCCCCGGACCGACCCGACGGCGGCGCTGATGCGCGGCTGGCTGACCGCCCGGCTCGGCATCGACCCGGTCTGGGAGCCCACCGACGAGTTCCCCCGGATGCGCGAGGTGCAGCTGCGCTGCGCCAACGGCGACGAGCTGACCCTCACCCGGGACGAGAGCGTGGCGCGGTTCCGGCGGACCGGCCAGGAGGACCGCACGCTGCCGCTGGTCCGGCGTCCGCTCGGCGACGAGCTGGCCGAGGAGCTGCGCCGCCTCGACGCCGACCAGGTGTACGCGGAGGCGCTCGGCGCGGCCGCCGGCCTCACCGGGCTGGACCAGCGTCCGGCCGGGCGGGTGCACGTGTGGAAGGATCCGGCGACCGCCCAGCGCGCCGAGGCCGGCGTCACCGCGCACGCCGGCGCGACCGCGAATGAGTGAGGTCGGCGGGGACCGCTGGGCGGTCGGACAGGCACAGGTGACCGCCGTGGGGCGGTCGGAACACGAAGGCACGACGGATGAGTGAGGCGAGTGTCGCCGTACACGCCGATCCCGACCTGCTGGCGCAGGCGGTGGCGGCCCGGTTGGTGGTGAAGCTGCTCGACGCGCAGGCGGACCGGGGCCAGGCGTCGGTGGTGCTGACCGGCGGGCGGATCGCCGCGGCGGTGTACCGGGCGGTGGCGGCGCTGCCGGCCCGGGACGCCGTCGACTGGTCCCGGGTCGACGTCTGGTGGGGCGACGAGCGGTTCCTGCCGGCCGGTGACCCGGAGCGCAACGAGACGCAGGCCCGGGCGGCGCTGCTGGACGTGGTGCCGCTGGACCCGGCACGGGTGCACCCGATGCCCGCCTCGGACGGGCCGGCCGGCAACGACCCGGAGACGGCCGCCGCCGGGTACGCGCAGGAGCTGGCCCGGGCGGCCCGGCCGGGCCACGCCGCGCTCCCCCACTTCGACGTGCTGCTGCTCGGCGTGGGCGAGGACGGGCACGTGGCCTCGGTCTTCCCCGAGCACCCGGTGCACCACGACAGCCGGCCGGTCAGCGCCGTCCGGGGCAGCCCCAAGCCGCCGCCGGTACGCACCACGCTGACCCTGCCGGCGATCAACACGGCCGAGGAGGTCTGGCTGGTCGCCGCCGGCGCGGACAAGGCCCGGGCGGTGGGCATGGCCCTGGCCGGCGCCGGTCCGGTCCAGTTGCCGGCGGCCGGCGTGCACGGCGTCAGCCGCACCCTCTGGCTCCTCGACCGCGCCGCCGCCGCCGGTGTCCCACCCCGCTCCCGCAGCCTCCGCTGAGCCCGCCGCCCCGCCCCCACTGCACTGATTCACGGAAAGAGTGGCTATCGCCCGCTGGATAGCCACTCTTTCCGTGCATCAGGCCCCTCAGGGGCGGCCGCGGCGGCGGCGGAGGGCGTCCAGGGCCTCCGCGAGGAGGGCCTCGGCCTCCTCCGGCGTGCGGCGCTCCTGCACGTACGCCAGGTGGGTCTTGTAGGGCTCGGAGCGCTGGCGACCGGGCGGGTTGGCCGGGTCGGGGCCGGCGGGCTCGCCGCAGCGGGGACAGTCCCAGGTGGCGGGCGCCTCCGCCTCGGCGGCGATGAGGAACTCGACCCGGTGATCGTTACGGCACCAGTAGGCGACCGGGCGGCGCGGCGCCGGCTCGGTGCGCTGGTCGAAGCGTTCGGGGGCGGACCCGATCCGGGTGCCGCGGATGACGTTGCCACTCGGCACGGCTGCTCGCTCCTGTCGTCGGAGGGGACCACCGCCGGAGGGGGTGACGGTGGGCGACGCGGTGCAGCGGAACACAAAACTGCGCGCGGTCCGTGACGGACCGCGCGCAGATTGTACGACTCGACGTGCTGAGATCAGGAGCTGAGCTGCAGCCGGAGCCAGAGCCCGATCCCGACGATGCACGCGAACCAGACGATCCCGACCAGAACGGTGTACCGGTCGAGGTTCTTCTCGGCCACCGACGAGCCGGCCAGGCTGGAGCTGACGCCGCCGCCGAACATGCTCGACAACCCGCCACCCTTACCTCGGTGCAGCAGGATCAGCAGGGTGAGCAGGATGCTCGTGATGATCAACAACACGATCAACGTGTACGCGAACGCGATCGGCATGGCGGGGGTCAGTCCTCTCGTAGCGATCAGCTGCCCGGGCTGGTCGGGCATGGCGGCACCGGCCTGCGGACGGGCAGCGTCAAGGATAGCGAGCGATCAGCGGGCGATGTGCTCCGGGAACCGGCAGATCTGCGCGAATTCCTCGGCGTCCAGGCTGGCGCCCCCGACCAGGGCCCCGTCCACGTCCGGCTGGGCCATGATCGAGGCCACGTTCGACGCCTTGACCGACCCGCCGTACAGGATCCGGACCTGCGCGGCGGTGCTCTCGTCGTACGTCTCGACGAGCCGCTTGCGCACCTCGCCGCAAACCTCCTGAGCGTCCTCCGGGGTCGCCGTCTTGCCGGTGCCGATCGCCCAGACCGGCTCGTACGCGACGACGACCTTGGTGACCTGCTCCGGGGTGAGCCCCTTGAGCGCGCCGTCGAGCTGGTCGCAGCAGTGCGGCACGTGCTTGAGCTGCTCGCGGATCTCCAGCCCCTCACCGATGCACAGGATCGGCGTGAGGCCGTTCTCCAGGGCGGCGGCCACCTTGGCGTTGACCAGCGCGTCGTCCTCGTGGTGGTACTGCCGCCGCTCGGAGTGCCCGACCACCACGTAGCTGCAGCCCAGCTTGGCGAGCATCGGCCCGGCGATGTCCCCGGTGTACGCGCCCGACTGGAACGGCGACAGGTCCTGCGCGCCGTAGCCGATCAGCAGCTTGTCGCCGTCCACCGCGGTCTGCACGGTCCGCAGGTCGGTGAAGGGCGGCAGCACCACGCACTCGACGTCGGTGAGCTGCTTCTCGGTGAGGCTCGCGGCCAGCTTCTGCACCAGCAGATTGGCCTCGAGGTGGTTCAGATTCATCTTCCAGTTGCCGGCCATCAGCGGCCGGCGGGTGGTGCTCGACATTCAGTTCTCCAGGGCCGCGATGCCGGGGAGGGTCTTGCCCTCCAGGTACTCCAGGGAGGCGCCACCGCCGGTGGAGATGTGCCCGAACGACGACTCGTCCAGGCCCAGCGCCCGCACCGCCGCGGCGGAGTCACCCCCACCGACCACGCTGAACGCGTCGGCCTTGGTGATCGCCTCGGCGACCCCCCGGGTGCCGTTGGCGAACGCGGCCATCTCGAACACGCCCATCGGACCGTTCCAGAAGATGGTCTTCGCCTGCGACAACGCGGCCGCGAAGCCGGCCACCGTCTCCGGACCGATGTCCAGGCCGAGCCGGTGGCTCGGGATGCCGTCGGCCCGCACGACGTCGTGGTCGGCGTCCGGGGCGAAGGCGGTTGCCGCCACCACGTCGACCGGAAGCATGATCTTGCCCGGCTCACGCTCCATCAGGTTGCGGCAGGTCTCGACCATCTCCTCCTCCAGCAGCGAGGTGCCCACCTCGTGGCCCTGGGCCTTGAGGAAGGTGAAGCACATCCCGCCGCCGATGAGCAGCCGGTCGACCGTGGGCAGCAGCGCCTCGATCACGGCCAGCTTGTCGGAGACCTTCGAACCGCCCAGCACCACCACGTACGGCCGCTCCGGCTCGCCGGTCAGCTTGCTGAGCACCTCGACCTCGCGCAGCACCAGGCGGCCGGCGAAGTGGGGCAGCCGGGCCGGCACGTCGTGCACGCTGGCGTGCTTGCGGTGCACCGCGCCGAACGCGTCGTCGACGTACGCGTCGCCGAAGGCGGCGAGCTGGTCGGCGAAGGCGCCCCGCTCGGCGTCGTCCTTGCTGGTCTCACCCTTGTTGAAGCGCAGGTTCTCCAGCAGGGCGACCTGGCCGTCGGCCAGGCCCTCCACGGTGGACCGGGCGGAGTCGCCGACGGTGTCCTCGGCGAAGTGGACCGGGGCGCCGAGCAGTTCGCCCAGCCGCCCGGCGACCGGGCGGAGGCTGAACGCCGGGTCCGGCGCGCCCTTCGGGCGGCCCAGGTGCGAGCAGACGACCACCTTGGCGCCGGCCTGCACCAGCGCGCCGAGGGTCGGCAGGACGGCCCGGATACGGCCGTCGTCGGTGATCTCGCCGGTCTGCTTGTCGAGCGGGACGTTCAGGTCGGCGCGCACCAGCACGCGCCGACCCGACACCCCCTCGCCGAGCAGGTCGTCGAGGTTGCGGATGCTCACAGCGACGAACCCACCAGCTTGACCAGGTCGACCAGGCGGTTGGAGTAGCCCCACTCGTTGTCGTACCAGCCGACGACCTTGACCTGGTTGCCGATCACCTTGGTCAGCGGCGCGTCGAAGATGCAGGACGCCGGGTCGGTGACGATGTCCGCGGAGACGATCGGGTCCTCGTTGTAGACCAGGATGCCCTTGAGCGGGCCGTCCGCGGCGGCCTTGAGCGCGGCGTTGACCTCGTCCACGCTGGTCTCCCGGCCGACCGTGACGGTCAGGTCGGTGGTGGAGCCGGTCGGGATCGGCACCCGCAGCGCGTAGCCGTCCAGCTTGCCCTTGAGGTCCGGCAGCACCAGGCCGATCGCCTTCGCGGCGCCGGTCGAGGTCGGCACGATGTTGAGCGCGGCGGCCCGGGCCCGGCGCAGGTCCTTGTGCGGCGCGTCCTGCAGGTTCTGGTCCTGCGTGTACGCGTGGATGGTGGTCATCAGACCCTGCTGGATGCCGAACGTGTCGTGCAGCACCTTCGCCATCGGGGCGAGGCAGTTGGTGGTGCAGGAGGCGTTCGAAATGATGTTGTGCTTGGCCGGGTCGTACTGGTCCTGGTTGACGCCCATGACCACGGTGACGTCCTCGTTCTTCGCCGGCGCGGAGATGATGACCTTCTTGGCCCCGCCGTCGATGTGCGCCTTCGCCTTGGTGGCGTCGGTGAAGAAGCCGGTGGACTCGATGACGACGTCGGCGCCGACCTCGCCCCACGGCAGCTTCGCCGGGTCCTTCTCGGCGTACGCCTTGATGGTCTTGCCGCCCACGGTGATCTCGTCGGCGGTGGCCTTCACCTCGTGCGGCAGGCGGCCCAGGATGCTGTCGTACTTGACAAGGTGGGCGAGCGTGGCGTTGTCGGTCAGGTCGTTGACCGCCACGACCTCGATGTCAGCGCCGGACGCCAGCACTGCCCGGAAGAAGTTGCGGCCGATCCGGCCGAAGCCGTTGATGCCAACCCGGATGGTCACAGGTCCCATCTCCTCGCGTTCTGGTCCGCCGGCGTGAGACACCGGCCGGCGGAGATGTGTTCGCCGACCGTTGGAGCCGGCCGTCGTCGGTTCATCTCGGCCACCCCGCCGCGCGGTCCGTGGGGACCTGACCGCCCGAGGCGGTGAGCACGGCGAGGAGGGCCTGTGCCGGCCCCCTTGCCGTACGCAGCGACCTTATCCGAGCGCGCGCCGCCGCGCTGCGGCGGGTGGAGATCACTCCCGCAGCGCGACGCCTCACCGTCCTATCAGACCACGAGCATGTCGGGCGTGACGGCCGCTTCCGTATCCGGGATGCCCAGGTCGCGGGCCCGCTTGTCGGCCAGCGCGAGCAGCCGGCGGATCCGGCCGGCGATGGCGTCCTTGGTCAGCGGCGGGTCGGCGAGGGCGCCCAGCTCCTCCAGGGAGGCCTGCCGGTGCTCCAGGCGCAACCGGCCAGCGGAGGTGAGGTGGTGGGGGGCGTCGTCGGCGAGGATCTCCAGCGCCCGGGTCACCCGGGCGGCGGCGGCGACCGCGGCGCGGGCGGACCGGCGCAGGTTGGCGTCGTCGAAGTTCGCCAGCCGGTTGGCGGTCGCCCGGACCTCCCGGCGGACCCGCCGCTCCTCCCAGGCCAGCACGCTGGAGTGGGCGCCGATCCGGGTGAGCAGCGCGGCGATCGCGTCGCCGTCCTTGACCACCACCCGGTCCACCCCGCGCACCTCGCGGTTCTTGGCGGTGATCCCGATCCGGCGGGCCGCGCCGACCAGCGCGAGGGCCGACTCCGGGCCCGGACAGGTGATCTCCAGCGCGCTCGAGCGGCCCGGCTCGGTGAGCGAGCCGTGCGCCATGAACGCGCCCCGCCACGCGGAGACCGCGCAGCAGACGTTCGCCGCCACCACGTGCGGCGGCAGGCCCCGCACCGGGCGGCCCCGCACGTCCAGCAGGCCGGTCTGCCGCGCGAGGGCCTCGCCGTCCTTCACCACCCGGACGATGAAGTGGCTGCCCTTGCGCAGCCCGCCCGAGGCGAGCACGTGGATCTCGCTCGGGTACCCGTAGACCTCGGCGATCTCCCGGCGCAGCCGCCGGGCCACCGCGCCGGTGTCCAGCTCCGCCTCGACCACCACGCGGCCCGACACGATGTGCAGGCCGCCGGCGAAGCGCAGCAGGGCGGCCATCTCCGCCCGCCGGCAGCAGGGCTTGGGCACGTCGACCCGACTCAGCTCGTCCTTGACCGCAGCCGTCATCGCCATAGTGCGCCCCCTCACGGACCGGTTCCGGCGTGTCGCCGGTGATTACGTACGTGTCTAACGATCGGCGCCCAGGACAGGCACCAGCGCGGTGCCCAGCGCGGCCGGATCATGACGGGGCGTGCCGTCCGGGACGGCGACGGGGGCGAGGACCAGCCGGGCACCCAGCGATTCTGCCGCACGTCCGACCGCCGCGGGGTCACCCACCGCCGTGGAATCGGCCAGCACCATGTCCACCTTCAGCTCGGGCAGATAGCGCCCGAGGGTGTCCAGATGGTCGGCCAGGGAGAGCCCCTGGGTCTCCTTCTCCGCCACCAGGTTGAGGGTCACCAGCCGGCGCGCCGGGCTGGACACGATCGCGTCAGCCAGCCCCGGCACCAGCAGGTGCGGCAGGACGCTGGTGTACCAGCTGCCCGGGCCGAAGATCAGCCAGTCCGCTTCGCGTACCGCGGCCAGCGCCTCCGCGCAGGCGGCCGGCGCGGCCGGGCTGAGCCGCAGCGACTCGACCCGGCCCGAGGTGACCGCCACCTGGTGCTGGCCGCGCAGCGTGCGTACCTCGTCGGGGGCGGCCGGGTCGGCGCCGCGCACCCGGGCCTCGATGCCGACCGGCTGCCGGGACATCGGCAGCACCCGGCCGACCGCGCCGAGCATCGCGCCGGCGTGGTCGAGCGCGGCCACCGGGTCGCCGAGCAGCTCCATCAGGCCGCAGATCAGCAGGTTGCCGACCGCGTGCCCGGCGAGCGAGTCGGCCGCGCCGCCGGCCACGTGGGCCAGCCCCGCCTCGAACCGGTGCTGGAAAAGCGCGGCGCTGCGCCGGGTCGCCGGGTGATCGCCGGCCAGGGCGACCAGCGCCTGCCGCAGGTCGCCCGGGGGCAGGCCGCCGCGCTCGGCGCGCAGCCGGCCGCTGGAGCCGCCGTCGTCGCCGACGGTGACCACCGCGGTGATGTCCAGGTCCAGCTCGGGTACGCAGCGGCGCAGCGCGCGCAGCGACGCGGAGAGCCCGTGCCCGCCGCCGAAGGCGACCACCCTGATCGGGGTCATTCCCGCCCCAGGTCCCGGTGCTGGGCGTTGGCGGCGATGCCGGACTGGCGCAGCCGAGCGGCCAGTTCCTCGGCGATCGCGACGCTGCGGTGCTTGCCGCCGGTGCAGCCGACGGCGACGGTCAGGTAGCGCTTGCCCTCCCGCTCGAAGCCGGCGGTGGTGGCGTTGACCAGGTCCGCGTACCCGGCCACGAAGGCGTCCGCGCCCTCCTGGCCCAGCACGTACGCGCTGACCGCCTCCTCCCGCCCGGTGTGCTCACGCAGCTCCGGCACCCAGTACGGGTTGGGCAGGAACCGGGCGTCCATCACGAAATCGGCATCCGGCGGGAGGCCGTACTTGAAGCCGAAGGAGAGCACGGTGATCCGCAGCCGGCGGGCGTCCTCCCCGCCGAACAGCTCCTCGACCCGGCGGCGGAGCTGGTTGACGTTGAGGTGGCTGGTGTCGATGATCACGTCGGCCTGGTCCCGCGCCTCCTCCAGCAGGGCACGCTCGACGGCGATGCCGTCGGCCAGCCGGCCGTCGCCCTGCAGCGGGTGGGACCGGCGGACGCTCTCGAACCGGCGGATCAGCACGTCGTCGTCGGCGTCGACGAAGACCACCCGGGGCTGGAAGCCGCGCTCGCGCAGCTCCCGGATCGCCCCGGCCAGGTCGGTGGAGAAGGCACGGGAGCGGACGTCCAGCACCATGGCCGTACGCCGGGCCGCGCCACCGGCCTTGAAGGCCAGCTCCGCCATGTCGAGCAGGAGCGCCTGCGGCAGGTTGTCGACCACGTAGTAGCCGACGTTCTCCAACGCTCGCGCCACCGTGCTGCGACCGCCGCCGGAGAGGCCGGTGACCACCACGAGGGTGGTCTCCGCCTCGGTCGGCGCCGGCTGTCCGACGGCTGTCTCCCTACCGGTCGGCACCAGGTCGCCCGTCCGCGCCTCGCTCACCGTTACCCCCAAGCCGTGGCGCCGCGGCCGCCCGGCCGCGCATGGTCAGTCAGCGACTCTAACGGCTGCACACCCGTCCGGGATTCCACGGGTGACGACCGGAACAGGTACTTGTCCGGTTTGCCGGGGTCAGCGGCAGGTCAGGAAGCGCGCGGTGGGGTCGGGTCCGCTACGGTTGGCCGGTGCGGCAACTCACTGACGAGACGGTCCTGGCCGTTGGCCGGCTGACGTTGGCCGCGACCGAGTTGGAGTACCTTCTCGCGGGCATCGGGGCCGATCAGGCCGACGCCGATCCTGCCGCGATCTTCACCGCTTCCGGCGAGCCGGTGCGGGCGGCACGGCGTTCGGCCCAGCTCGCCTCCCCGGACCGTCGTGACGAGTTCGTCGGGCTGGTGGAGGCTGCCGCGACGTACCTGGCGCAGAGCCGGAGCGCCGTGCGCGCGATGTGGTTCGAGAGCAACCGGGTCAGCGCGGCGACCTTCGACGAGATCTCCAGCCTCATCCTGCGCTGCCGAGACCGGTTACAGACGGTGGTCGACGAGGTTTCTCCCACCCTGTCCGCTCCACCTCGACCTCGGTGAACAGCGGCACTACTCGTTGGTGAGCTGCTCTCGCAGGATGTCCGCGTGCCCACAGTGCTGGGCCAGCTCGCGCAGCACGTGGAGATACACCCACCGCAGCGGAAGCGGGCCCCGGCGGTGCCCGTGCAGGATGTCGTCCAGACCCAGGGATGACGTCGCCTGGCGTGATGCCTCGCAGGCTTCGCGGTGTGCGTGCTGAACGGTGGCGATCGTGTCGTCGTCATCGAGGATGAACGACTCCTCTGACCTCGCGGGGATGCCGATCTCGGCGCGCGACCGGCACGTGACGGCCTCGTCGAACCAGACCTTCTCCACGAAGGTCGCGTGCTTCACGAGACCCAGCAGCGTGGTCCGGGAGGCCACCAACGATCGGCGCGCCTGTTCCTCGGTCAGCCCGTCCAGACAGCCGTTGAGCGCGGCGCGGTGCTCGTCGAGGAACGCCTCGAACTGGGCCCGGACCGGCTGCGCGACGACCTGGTCGGCGAAGGTGGGCGGATAGGAAGGCATGGGCGAAAGCATTTCAGACCGTCGCCCAGGAGCGGTCGAGGGTGCGTCTCGAAGGAACGGCGGTCGATCCTTCCCGCAGTCACCACGCCCGGCTGCCTTGAGCGGAGTTTCCGGGATGGTGTCGTATCAAGGCGCAGCCGTTCGTGGAACTGGTACGGCGGCCGGCCGGACCGCCGCCCCTACGAGTCGGGAAGAGCCCCGTCCGGGGGCTGGGAGGAGACGACCATGACGGAATACCTGATCGCTTTCAACGACGAGTGGGTGCCCGACCACACGGCGGAGGAGGTACGCGAGAAGGCCACGGCCGTCCGGGCCGTGATCGAGGAGATGCAGGCCGACGGTGTCCTGATCTTCACCAACGGCGGGCTCGACCGATCCACCGTCGTGTGCAGTGTCGAGCCGGTTGCCGGCACGCCCGTCTTCACCGACGGCCCGTACGTCGAGACCAAGGAGCATCTCGGCGGCTTCGCCGTCGTGGACGTGCCCGACGACGCGGCGGCGCGATACTGGGCCGGCAGGCTCGCGACCGTGCTCGACTGGCCGCAGGAGGTGCACCGGTTCCGAGGTCCCGGGCAGGTCCGGCGTAACGGCTCTGTGGAGAGGTGAGCGCGGTGTGCAGGCACCTGCGGTCCGACCTCGACGTGGCCCTGGCGCTCGCCGCCGAGGGGTCAAGAGCGTGCCGCACCGAGGCATCCGTCCGAGCATTGCTGGAACCGTGACTGAACCCACCGTCGGACCGACGATCACCCGCGTCCACCACGAGGAGTGGGCGCGAATGGTCGCCGGCCTCGCCCGGCGCTTCGGTGACCTCGACGTCGCCGAGGAAGCGACGGCCGAGGCGTTCCTGGCGGCGGCGGAGCGGTGGCCGCGCGAGGGCGTACCCGCCAATCCCGCCGGTTGGCTCGCCACCACCGCGACCCGCAAGGCGATCGACCGGCTCCGGCGCGAGTCGCAGCGCGACGCCAAACACCAGGCGGCCCGGATCATCTACGACGACACCCCTCCTGAGCCGACCGGCCCGGTCGAGGACGACCGGCTCAGGCTGCTCTTCACCTGCTGCCATCCCGCGCTCGCGTTGGAGGCCCGGGTGGCGCTCACCCTGCGCCTGGTCGGCGGCCTCACCGTCCCCGAGATCGCCCGCGCGTTTCTGGTGCGGGAGACCACGATGGCGCGCCGGATCACCCGCGCCAAGGCGAAGATCAAGGCGGCGCACATTCCCTACCGGGTGCCCTCGGCCGACGACATCCGTGAGCGGCTCGCCGGCGTGCTCGCGGTCGTCTACCTCGTCTTCAACGAGGGCTATCTCGCCAGCGAGGGGGACCACCCCGTACGCGTCGAACTCACCGACGAGGCGATCCGTCTCGGTCGTCTGCTCCGTACTCTCCTCCCGGACGACGGCGAGGTGGCCGGCCTGCTCGCCCTGATGCTCCTCACCGACGCCCGGCGGCCGGCGCGCGTGTCCCGCACCGGGGAGCTGGTGACCCTCGACGAGCAGGACCGCGGCGCCTGGGACCGCAGCCTCATCGCCGAGGCCAGTGCCCTGATTCGCGAGCGGATCGAGGTGGTGGCGGCCGGCGGTGACCCACCCGGGCGCTACCAGCTTCAGGCCGCGATCAACGCCGTCCACACCGATGCCCCATCCGCCCGGGACACCGACTGGTCCACGATCGTCGCCCTCTACGGCCGCATGGTGCTGCTCGACCCCTCGCCGATCGTGCGGCTCAACCGGGCGGTCGCGGTCGCCGAGGTCGACGGCCCCGGGGTCGCGCTCGCCGAGATCGACCGGCTCGCCGAGGTCCTTGACGGCTACCACGCCTTCCACGCCGCGCGCGCCGACCTGCTGCGGCGACTCGGGCGCAGCGGCGAGTCCCGGGCGGCGTACGACCGGGCCATCGGTCTCGCCGGCAACCCCGCGGAACGGGCCTACCTCACCCGCCGCCGCGACCAGCTCGCCGGCTGATCGACATGTGCAGCCGGCCCGGGACAGCACCGGCGGCCGCGGCGACCGGGACGCGTCGTCGGCATCCTGTCCGGGGCCGCTCGTAGACTGCGCGGATGGTCTCCCCCACCGATCAGCGGACCGAAGACGCGCTGCGGGTGCTCAACCGGGTGTTCGGCTACGACACCTTCCGCGGCTTCCAGCAGGAGGTCGTCGAGCACGTGGTGGCCGGCGGCGACGCGCTGGTGCTGATGCCGACCGGCGGCGGCAAGTCGCTGTGCTACCAGATCCCGGCGCTGGTCCGGGACGGCGTCGCGGTGGTGGTCTCGCCACTGATCGCGCTGATGCAGGACCAGGTCGACGCGCTCACCGCCGTCGGCGTCCGGGCCGGCTTCCTCAACTCGACGCAGGATCTCACCGAGCGGCGCCGGGTGGAGGCGGCCTTCCTCGCCGGCGAGCTGGACCTGCTCTACCTCGCCCCGGAGGCGCTCGCGGTCCGGTCCACCGTCGCCCTGCTGGAGCGGGGCCGGATCGCGCTGTTCGCCATCGACGAGGCGCACTGCGTGTCGCAGTGGGGGCACGACTTCCGCCCGGACTACCTCAACCTGTCGATGCTGCACGAGCGGTGGCCGGGGGTGCCGCGCATCGCGCTGACCGCCACGGCGACCCGGGCCACACGCACGGAGATCGCCACCCGGCTGCAGCTCACCGACGCCCGGCACTTCGTGGCCAGCTTCGACCGGCCCAACATCCAGTACCGGATCGTGCCCAAACGGGAGCCACGTAAGCAGCTGTTGAGCCTGCTGCGGGACGAGCACCCGGGCGACGCCGGCATCGTCTACTGCCTGTCCCGGGCCTCGGTGGAGAAGACCGCCGAGTTCCTGGTGCAGCAGGGCATCGCCGCGCTGCCGTACCACGCCGGGCTGGACGCGGCGACCCGGGCCGGCAACCAGCAGCGCTTCCTGCGCGAGGACGGGCTGGTCATGGTCGCCACCATCGCCTTCGGCATGGGCATCGACAAGCCGGACGTGCGCTTCGTCGCCCACCTCGACCTGCCCAAGTCGGTGGAGGGCTACTACCAGGAGACCGGCCGCGCCGGGCGGGACGGGCTGCCGTCGACCGCCTGGCTCGCGTACGGGCTCCAGGACGTGGTGCAGCAGCGCAAGATGATCGAGACGTCCGAGGGCGACCTGGCGCACCGGCGCAACCTCGCCGCGCACCTGGACGCCATGCTCGCCCTCTGCGAGACGGTCCGCTGCCGTCGCGCGCAACTCCTCGAATACTTCGGCGAGAGCGACACCGCCAACTGCGGCAACTGCGACACCTGCCTGGAGCCGCCGGAGTCCTGGGACGGCACCGTCCCCGCCCAAAAGCTGCTCTCCACCGTCTACCGGCTCGACCGCGAGCGCAACCAGCGGTTCGGCGCCGGGCACAGCATCGACATCCTGCTCGGCAAGCGCACCGACAAGATCGACCAGTACGGCCACGATTCGCTGAGCACCTTCGGCATCGGCACCGAGCTGCGGGAGGCCGAGTGGCGGGGGGTGGTCCGGCAACTGCTCGCCGAGGGGTTGCTCGCCGTCGAGGGCGACTACGGCACCCTCGCCCTCACCGAGACCAGCGCCGAGGTGCTGGGCCGCCGGCGTACGGTCACCCTGCGGCGCGAGCCGGAGCGTCCGGTGTCCGGCCGGTCCGCCAAGCCGCGTGGTGCGGCGACCGTCGTCGCCGACCTCGCCCCGGCCGCCGTGCCGGTCTTCGAGCGGCTGCGCGCCTGGCGGGCGGCCACCGCGAAGGAGCAGGGCGTACCGGCGTACGTGATCTTCCACGATGCCACGCTGCGGCAGCTCGCCGCCGAGGCGCCGGATTCCCTGGCCGAGCTGTCCCGGATCAACGGCGTCGGCGAGAACAAGCTCGCCAAGTACGGCGAGGCGATCCTCGCCGTACTCGCCGAGTCCTGAGACGCCGAAGGGCCCGACCCCGTCCGGGGTCGGGCCCTTCGTCACTGCCTCAGCGTCAGGAGCTGTAGCCGCGGCTGGCGATCCAGTGCGCCAGGGCGTCCACGTCCATCCGGTACGAGGCCATGTCCGGGTTGGCCGAGTCGGCGATCGTCACGACCTTGCCACCGTCCCGGTAGCCCACCACGCTGATGTAGTGGCCACCCTCGAAGGAGTGGGTGTTGCCGTCGGTGTCGGTGGCGGTGCCGGCGATGTTGGCGACCACGGCCCGGCCGTCGTCCACGGCCTTGACGATGTCAGTGCGCAACTGCTCGACGTGCTTGGCGTCGACCTTGTCCACCGGCATCTCGGTGCTGTGGTACGCGTTGCGACCGGTCTCCTTGTTCAGCACCGGGGTGATGTCGTTGATGCTGTTGGTGCCGTTCTCGGTGGTGCCCATCTCGCGGGCCATGGCGTCGACGTCGATGTTCTTGCCCTGCACGCTCAGCGCGTTACGGGTGGCGGCCGGGCCACAGTAGTAGAAGTTCGGCTGGGCCTCGTAGCGGACGTTGAGCTCCCGCTCGCCGCCGTGCTTGCGGTCGGTCTGCACCTGCGCCGTCGGCTTGGCCTCGGCGGCGTGCGCGGCGATGGCGGGGCCGGCGATCCCACCGGCGGTGGCGGCGAAGCCGGCAGCGGTCAGAACGGTCTTACGCAGCAGAGTGGTAGCCATGATGAAGTCACGCCTTCCATTCGGGGGTTCCGCGGCACCCGCGAAAGGGGGGTGCGGTGCGTGCCGCGAGAAAAGGGGGGAAAGTCTGCGAGAGGGTGGGCCCGGCGGTCGGGGGGTGACCTGCTCGGGCGGCCCGGGGATGTAACGACCGGGGGCGGGGGGGTGATTCCCTCGACCTCACCGGCTCCATGGACCAGGCGTTCGCGGTCCGGGGGATGTAACGACGGCCGGTGGCCGGTCATTCCGACCGGGGCTGCCGACCCCTTGCGGGGGCGGTGGTTGCCGCGCGGTCTGCCATGTTCAACGACCCCCGCCCCGCCATCATTCCGCCCGTGGGATGGCCCCGGCCACACGACACCGGGCCCATCAACCACCCAGTGGGCCTGACAGGGACATCCCCACGACCAGCGCAACCGCACAGGCCCTCCGATACCGGACACCCAGTCCACCCGGCCCGCCATGACCGGTCAGCAGCCGACCGGACACGAGACCCCCGTCGCCCACTCCAGCCCGGGCCCACACCATCCCCCGGCGGGCTCTGCGGTCGGTGGAACGCTATGGAGGTCACCGGCGCCCGGAGACCTCCATAGCGTTCCACCCACGGGACCGCCTCCGGCCAGGACCGGACAAACACCCCTATAACGACCTTCCCGGCCGGCCCGCGAGGCCGGCCGCTCGCGTGACCCGACACGACATCGCCGATCCGGCGGTATCCGACAGCCCACCCCCACCTCGACCTGCACGGGCCGACCCGCCCGAAGCGCGGGTTGCCGCAGTTTGGCGTGGGCTCGACTGGTGATGCCCCGGGTTGCCGCATCCGGAGTCGATCCAGACGTCCGCCATCGGCGCTCCCTCGGCGCCGCCATCCGGACATTCTTCGCGCCCAGGGCCGGCAATGATCGACTCGGGCTGCGGCAGGTGGGGGTGACCACTGGCCAGGATGCGGCCGTTTGCGGCAGCCGGAGTGGATCGAGCACTCCGGCCACGCCGACCTCGCCGAAGGTGCCCGCCGACCTTCGGGCCGGGCGCGGCGGGCGCGACGGTCAGGGGGTGGGGGTGGCCTTGGCGTTCTCGTCGAGGGCGGCGAGGATCGCCTCGGCGGTACGCCGGCCCACGCCGGGCACCTCGGTGATCTCCTCGACCGTGGCGCCGGAGAGGCGCTTGAGCGAGCCGAAGTGCCGCAGCAGCGCCTTGCGGCGTACCTCACCGAGGCCGGGGATGTTGTCGAGCCCCGATTCGGTCATCCGCTTGGAGCGGCGCTGGCGGTGGAAGGTGATGGCGAACCGGTGCGCCTCGTCGCGTACCCGCTGGAGCAGGTAGAGCGCCTCCGAGGTGCGCGGCAGGATGACGGGGAACTCGTCGTCGGGCAGCCAGACCTCCTCCAGCCGCTTGGCCAGGCCGCAGAGCGCCACGTCGTCGATGCCGAGTTCGGCGAGGGCCTGCGCGGCCGCCGCGACCTGCGGGGCGCCGCCGTCGACCACGACCAGCTGCGGCGGGTACGCGAACTTACGCGGCCGGCCGGTCGTGGGGTCGATGCCCGGGCGGTCCGGGTCGCCGGCGGTCTCCTCGCCGATCTCCCCGGTCTCGGCGCGGGCGTCGAGGTAACGGGCGAAACGCCGGCGCAGCACCTCGGACATGGCGGAGAGGTCGTCGGTGGCGCCCCGGACGACGAACCGGCGGTATTCGCTCTTGCGGGGCAGGCCGTCCTCGAAGACCACCATGCTGGCGACCACGTCGGTGCCCTGGATCTGGGAGACGTCGAAGCACTCGATCCGCAGCGGCGACGTGCGCATGCCCAGCGCGTCGGCGATCTCGTCGAGGGCCTTGCTGCGGGTGGTCAGGTCGCCGGCGCGCTTGAGCTTGTGCCGGGCGAGCGCGTCCTTGGCGTTGCGTTCCACGGTCTCCAGCAGGGACCGCTTGTCGCCGCGCTGCGGCACCCGCAGCGTCACCCGGCTGCCCCGGCGGGTGGAGAGCCAGTCGGCGAGCGCGTCCACGTCGCCCGGCAGCTCGGGCACGAGCAGCTCGCGCGGCACGTCGGCCTCGCCCTGCTCGCCGCCGTACACCTGCGTGCAGAAGTGGTGCACCAGGTCGCCGGTGGTGACCTCCTCGGTCTTCTCCACCACCCAGCCGCGCTGGCCGCGGACCCGCCCGTCGCGCACGTGGAAGACCTGGACGGCGGCCTCCAGGGGGTCGTCGGCGAAGGCCACCACGTCGGCGTCGGTGCCGTCGCCCAGCACCACGGTCTGCTTCTCCATGGCCCGCCGCAGCGCCGCGACGTCGTCACGCAGCCGGGCCGCCCGTTCGAACTCGAGCTGCTCGCTGGCCTCCAGCATCTCCCGTTCGAGCTTGCGGACCATGGTGTCGGTGCGGCCGCCCATGAAGTCGCAGAAGCCGTTGACGATCTCCCGGTGCCGGTCGGCGGTGACGCTGCCGACGCAGGGCGCGGAGCACTTGCCGATGTAACCCAGCAGGCACGGCCGGCCCACCTGGCCGGCCCGCTTGAACACCCCGGAGGAGCAGGTCCGCGCGGGGAAGACCCGCAGCAGCAGGTCCAGCGTCTCGCGGATCGCCCAGGCGTGGGAGTACGGCCCGAAGTACCGCACCCCCTTGCGCTTGGCGCCCCGCATCACCTGCAGGCGCGGGTACTCCTCGTCGAGGGTGACCGCCAGGTACGGGTACGACTTGTCGTCGCGGTAGCGGACGTTGAACTTCGGGTCGTACTGCTTGATCCAGGTGTATTCCTGCTGGAGCGCCTCGACCTCGGTGGCGACGGTGATCCAGTCCACCGACTCGGCGGTGAAGACCATCTGCCGGGTGCGCTGGTGCAGGTTGACCGGGTCGGCGAAGTAGGAGTTGAGCCGGCTGCGCAGGTTCCGCGCCTTGCCGACGTAGATCACCCGACCGGTGCCGTCGCGGAAGCGGTAGACCCCGGGCGACTCCGGGATCGTGCCGGGCGCGGGACGGTAGGTCGAGGGGTCACTCACGCCATCAACCCTAGTCCGCACCCCCGACACCCCACCCCACCCCACGCCGACCACCCCCGCCCTGGTTGATCATGAAGTTGACGGCGATGTCGATCTCCGTGAACGCCGCTAACTTCATGATCGACGGGGTGGGGTGGGCCGGGATGGGGTGGGCCGGGCCCGGGGTGGGGTGGGGTTAGGCCAGGGTGATCTGTTCGCCGGTGACCTTGAGGTTCTTCGCGGGCAGCGGGCGGGTGGCGGGGCCCTGCTTGACCGAGCCATCGGTGATGGAGAAACGGCTGCCGTGGCAGGTGCAGTTGATGGTGCCGCCGTCGACGTTCGACACCGGGCAGCCCTGGTGGGTGCAGATCGGGTCGAATCCCTTGAACTCTCCCGCCTTCGGTTGGGTGATCACCACCCCCTTGGCCGCGAAGATCGCCCCACCGCCGACCGGGATGTCGGTGGTGCGGGCGAGCGGACCGGTGCTGTCCCGGTTGCCGCCCTCGGCGTCGCCCGCGCCGGTCGCGCCGGGGCCACCGCTGGTGGGCGCGGAGTTGCCCGGGCCCTGGTCGTCATCGCTGCCGCAGGCAGCCAGCACCACCGCCGCGCCCACCGCGCCGGCGCCCGCGAGCAGGGCCCGGCGCGTCCGTGCACCGGGCTCGGTCAACTCCTGGTCGTCCGTCATGTCCTGCCCTTCTCTCGGCTGCCGCCGCCTGTCGTAATGTGCGGCCACACTGCTGGACACGCACCACAGTTGCGCACGGTTCATACTGACGCGTCACGAAATGGACACCGAAAACGGGCGGGCCGGTGTCCCGGCCCGCCCGTCGTGACGTGTGGGTCAGCGTGCCCCGGCGGGAACCTTGCGGCTGCTCCGCGACCGCGTGGCGCCGTTGGCCTTGGCGGCCCGGGAGGTGGCCGCGGCGGCGCCCTTCGCCTCGCCGTCGAGCTTGAGCATCGGACGCAGGAACTGCCCGGTGTGGCTCTCGGGCACCTCGGCGACCTCCTCCGGGGTGCCGGTCGCCAGGACCGTGCCGCCCCGGTGGCCACCCTCCGGACCCATGTCGATGATCCAGTCGGCGGTCTTGATCACGTCGAGGTTGTGCTCGATGGTGATCACCGTGTTGCCCTTGTCGACCAGGCCCTCCAGCACCATCAGCAGCTTGCGGATGTCCTCGAAGTGCAGGCCGGTGGTGGGCTCGTCGAGCACGTACACGGTCCGCCCGGTGGACCGCTTCTGCAGCTCGGAGGCGAGCTTGACGCGCTGCGCCTCACCGCCGGAGAGCGTCGGCGCGGGCTGGCCCAGGCGCACGTAGCCCAGGCCGACGTCGACCAGGGTCTTGAGGTGGCGGTGGATGGCCGGGATGGCGGAGAAGAACTCGGCCGCCTCCTCGATCGGCATGTCCAGCACCTCGGCGACCGTCCGGCCCTTGTAGTGCACCTCCAGGGTCTCCCGGTTGTACCGGGCGCCCTTGCACACCTCGCAGGGGACGTAGACGTCCGGGAGGAAGTTCATCTCGATCTTGATGGTGCCGTCGCCGGAGCAGGCCTCGCAGCGTCCGCCCTTGACGTTGAACGAGAACCGGCCGGGGCCGTACCCCCGGACCTTGGCCTCGGTGGTCTCGGCGAAGAGCTTGCGGATGTGGTCCCAGACGCCCGTGTAGGTGGCCGGGTTCGACCGCGGGGTCCGCCCGATCGGCGACTGGTCGACACCGACGACCTTGTCCACGTGCTCCAGGCCGCTGATCCGGGTGTGCCGGCCGGGGACCAGCCGGGCGCCGTTGATCTGGTTGGCCAGCACCGCGTGGAGGATGTCGTTGACCAGCGTCGACTTGCCGGAGCCGCTGACCCCGGTGACCGCGATGAGCTGGCCGAGCGGGAAGCTCACGGTCAGGTTGCGCAGGTTGTGCTCGCGCGCCCCGTGCACCACCAGCTCCCGGCCCGGGGTCTGCGGCCGCCGCATCGTGGGCGTCGGGATCGCCTTCCGCCCGGACAGGTACGCCCCGGTGACCGACTCCTCGTTGTCCAGCAGGGCCGGCACCGAACCGCTGTGCACGATCCGGCCGCCGTGCTCGCCCGCGCCCGGGCCGATGTCCACGATCCAGTCGGCGACCCGGATGGTGTCCTCGTCGTGCTCGACCACGATCAGCGTGTTGCTCAGCCCGCGCAGCCGCAGCAGGGTCTCGATCAGCCGGTGGTTGTCGCGCTGGTGCAGGCCGATGGACGGCTCATCGAGCACGTACAGCACGCCGACCAGGCCGGAGCCGATCTGGGTGGCGAGCCGGATGCGCTGCGCCTCGCCGCCAGAGAGGGTGCCCGCCGGGCGGTCCAGGGAGAGATAGTCCAGCCCGACGTCGAGCAGGAACTTCAGCCGGGCGTTGATCTCCTTGAGCACCCGCTCGGCGATCATCTTCTGCCGGTCGGTCAGCTCGATGCCGGCCAGCAGGTCGGCGGCCTCGCCGACGGAGAGGTTGCAGACCTCGGCGATGCTCTTGCCGGCCAGGGTGACCGCGAGCACCTCGGGCTTGAGCCGGGCGCCGCCGCAGGCCGCGCAGGGCACGTCCCGCATGTAGCCCTCGTACTTGTCGCGCGACCACTCCGACTCGGTGTCCGAGTGCCGCCGCTCGATCCACTGCACCACGCCCTCGAAGCCGGTGTAGTAGGAGCGTTCGCGGCCGTACTTGTTGCGGTAGCGGACGTGCACCTGGTCGTCGGAGCCGTGCAGGATCGTCTTCTGCGCCCGGGACGGCAGCTTGCGCCACGGAGTGTCCAGGTCGAAGTGCTCGGCCTCGCCGAGGGCCTCCAGCAGGCGGAGGAAGTATTCCAGGTTGTGCCCGGTCGCCCAGGGCTGGATGGCGCCCTCGCGCAGGGTGCGCTCCGGGTCCGGGATGACCAGCTCCGGGTCGACCTCCTTCTTGGTGCCCAGGCCGGTGCACTCCGGGCAGGCGCCGTACGGGGCGTTGAAGGAGAAGACCCGGGGCTCCAGGTCCTCGATCGCGAGCGGGTGGTCGTTGGGGCAGGCCAGGTGCTCGGAGTAGCGGCGCTCCCGGCCCGGGTCGTCCTCGGCCAGGTCGACGAAGTCGAGCAGGACGATGCCCCCGGAGAGCCCCAGCGCCGCCTCGACCGAGTCGGTCAGCCGCTGCTTGGCGCCCGGCTTGACGCTGAGCCGGTCAATGACCACCTCGATGGTGTGCTTCTCCTGCTTCTTGAGCTTCGGCGGCTCGGTCAGCGGGTGCACCACGCCGTCGACCCGGGCCCGCGCGTAGCCCTTCGACTGGAGCTCGGCGAAGAGGTCGACGTACTCGCCCTTGCGGCCGCGCACCACCGGGGCGAGCACCATGAAACGGGTGCCCTCGGCCATGGCCAGGACCCGGTCGACGATCTGCTGCGGGCTCTGCTTGGAGATCCGCTCGCCGCAGATCGGGCAGTGCGGCTCGCCGATCCGGGCGAAGAGCAGCCGGAGGTAGTCGTAGACCTCGGTGATCGTGCCGACCGTGGAGCGCGGGTTGCGCGAGGTGGACTTCTGGTCGATGGAGACCGCCGGGCTGAGACCCTCGATGAAGTCGACGTCCGGCTTGTCCATCTGGCCGAGGAACTGCCGGGCGTACGAGGACAGCGACTCGACGTAGCGCCGCTGGCCCTCGGCGAAGATGGTGTCGAACGCGAGGCTCGACTTGCCCGACCCGGAGAGCCCGGTGAAGACGATCAGAGCGTCCCGGGGCAGGTCGAGACTGACGTCACGCAGGTTGTGCTCGCGCGCGCCACGGATGATCAGTCGGTCGGCCACGGTGCGTGTGCTCCCGGAAGAAGAATGTGAGGCGGATCTGTCCGCTCGGACCGTGGTCTGAGCGGTTTTCGAGGGTTGTCGAGGCGCAGAAATACGCCTGGGCAACTCTAGCCCTGAGGTACGACAAACTTCGTCGCGCGCACATTCCCCCAGCTCACCACGGTCGGGCGGAGCGGGTGACGCCCCGCCCGACCGGCTCGCACCGGCGCGGTCAGAATCCGCCGGGACCGGGCGGCGGCGCCGGACGCGCGGTGCGCCGGCGCTCCCCCCGCCAGCTCCCCCGCCGCTGGGCGGCCAGCCGGGTCTCCCGCCGTCGGCTCTCGTACGCCACCTCGCGCTGGAGCCGGCGCCAGCTCTCCCAACGCCGCACGGGCAGCTCACCGCTCTCCAGCGCCGCGCGCACCGCGCAGGCTGGCTCGGCGTCGTGCGCGCAGTCGGCGTACCGGCAGCCGGTGGCCAGCTCGGCGATGTCGGCGAAGGCCCGGTCCAGGCCGGCCGTGCCGTCCAGCAGGCCGACCGCCCGGACGCCGGGGGTGTCCAGCACCGCCCCGCCGCCCGGGATCGGCAGCAGCGACCGCCAGGTGGTGGTGTGCCGGCCCTTGCCGTCCACCCGGCGGATCGCCTGGGTCCGCATCACCTGCGCCCCGGCGAGCGCGTTGACCAGGCTCGACTTGCCCGCCCCGGAGGGACCGAGCAGGCCGAGGGTGCGCCCGGCCGCGACATGCCGGCGCAGCGGGTCCAGGCCGGTGCCCCGCTCGGCGCTGACCGGCAGCACCGGCACCCCGGGGGCGAGCGCGGCGAGCTGCCGGGCCACCGCCTCCGGGTCGGCGGCCAGGTCCGCCTTGGTGAGCACGATCAGCGGCTCCGCGCCGGACTCGTGGGCCAGCGAGAGCAGCCGTTCGATCCGGGCCGCGTCCGGCTCGGGGTGGACCGGTTCCACCACTGCGGCGGTGTCGAGGTTGGCGGCCAGAACCTGGCCGCTGGCGTCCTTGCCGGCGGTCCGCCGGATCAGCGCGGTACGGCGCGGCAGCACCGTCTCGACGGTGACCGGCCCGTCCGGCCAGCTGGCCAGCAGCACCCAGTCACCGGCGCAGGGCAGGGCGGCCAGGTCGCGGGCGGCGGCGGCCAGCACCCCGCCGCCCAGGCTGGCCCGGACCGGCCCCTCCCGGCAGAGCACGGTGCAGATCCCGCGGTCGACGCGGGCCACCCGGCCCGGTCGCCTATCGGTACGACGTCCCACGTGTGCCGCCCGGTCGGCGTCCCAGCCGAGGGCGGTCAGGTCGATGTTCATGGTGTCCTCATCGGTGTCGAGGGGGTTCATGGCGGAACACGCGTGCTGCGACCGGCATGCTCACCACCTCCACTCCGACTCCCGGTGCCGCGTTCTGCGCCGACGGTAAGGGCCGCGCCGACGCGCCGAAAGCGATTTCCCCGGCGACGCGGCGGCGCCGTACCG
>NZ_RJLN01000036.1 GCF_003725545.1 Micromonospora solifontis
AAAACCCGCCTACACCGCCGTCCTCAACGCCCTCAACACCGGCGGCACCACCACGCCGCCGGGTCAGGTCGACACGAGTGCCTGGTACGTGCTGGTCAACCGCAACAGCGGCAAGGCCCTCGATGTCTACGGCAAGTCCACCGCCGACGGCGCCCGCATAACCCAGTGGACCCGCAACGACGGCGCCAACCAGCAATGGCAGTTCGTGGACTCCGGCGGCGGCTACTACCGCCTCAGGTCCCGCAACTCCGGCAAGGTCCTCGACGTCAACGGCGCCTCCACCGCCGACGGCGCCGCCATCATCCAGTGGACCGACCACAACGGCACCAACCAGCAGTTCCAACTCGCCGATTCCAGCGGCTACCTGCGCCTGATCAGCCGCAACAGCGGCAAGGCCGTCGAGGTACAGGGTGCCGCCACCACCGACGGTGCCAACGTCGTCCAGTACACCGACTGGAACGGCGCCAACCAGCAATGGCAACTCGTCCGGGTGGGCTAGCCGGCTCGCCCACCGCCGCGGGCGTACGCTCGCGAACCGGCTTGATCCGCTGACCGGGCGTCCCGGTGCTGCCTCGACGGAAGCACCGGGACGCCGACGCGGTAGCGCAAGGGGGCAGCGCCGACACCCGCCCCGATGCCATAGTGGCGCGATGAAGGCGGACCTGCACAGTTACCTGAAGGGCGGCCGCGACACGCTGCTGTGGAAGCTCGACGGGCTCAGCGAGTACGACATTCGGCGCCCGCTGACCAAGACCGCCACCAACCTGCTCGGTCTGGTGAAACACTCGGCGGCCAGCGAGATCCTCTACTTCGGCGTCGTGTTCGACCGGCCGTTCGCAGAGGAGCTGTCGTACGTCGGCGACGGAGCGGAGACCAATGCCGACATGTGGGCGACCGCGGACGAGACCCGCGAGGAGATCGTCGACCAGTACCGTCGCGCGATCGCCCACGCCGACAGCACCATCGAAGCCCTTGCGCTGGATCATGTCGGCCGCGTGCCGTGGTGGGGCGATGCGGCGGTCACGTTGCACCACGTCCTGGTTCACGTCATCGCGGAGACACAACGGCACGCCGGCCACGCTGACATCGTGCGCGAACTCATCGACGGCGCGGCCGGGCTGCTGCCCAGCAACGACAACCTGCCCCCCGCCGACGAGACATGGTGGCGGGACCACCGCCAGCGAGTGGAGCAGGCCGCCCTCGACGCCGGCAGACGCGGCAATCAGGTGTCGGTCGAGTCTCGATCGCTGCCGGGTCTGCTGAACGGCCGGCCGACATGACCGAACTCGGCCCCGTCGCCTGGCCGCCCGAGCCGATCCGGACCGAGCGGCTCACGCTCCGGGCGTCCGAGGCCCGGGACCGTCCGGCGTTCATCGAGCTGCTGGCGTCGCCGGAGGTGCACACCTACCTCGGCGGCCCCCGCCCGCGGGACGAGCTCGAGCGCGAGATGCCCGGGGTGCCCGGGCGGTGGCCCGGAAGTTTCGTCGTTGACCTCGACGGGGCGATGATCGGCCAGATCCTGCTCAGGAGAGCAACCGGGCACCGCCGGCCGGCGGCCGAAGGGAAGGCCGATCTCGGCTACCTGTTCCTGCCGAGGGCGTGGGGATGCGGGTACGCCGCCGAGGCGTGCGGGGCGGTGCTCGGCTGGTTCGACGGCGTCCTTCCCGGCGAGCCGGTGGTGCTCACCACCCAGACCGCCAACGCCGGCTCGATGCGCCTCGCCGCGAAGCTGGGGTTCACCGAGGTGGAGCGGTTCCAGGCCTGGGGCGCCGAGCAGTGGCTCGGCCTGCGGTCCCCGGTCACACTCCCTGTTTGAGCTCCCTCGCCGTGGCCGGGCGACCGCATCCGTCGCCCGGCCACGCTGCGAGTGGTCAGCTGCGCAGGATCCACTGCTGGTTGGCGCCGCCGTGGCAGTCCCAGAGGACGATCTTCGTCCCGTTGGCGGTGCCCCAGTTGTACGCGTCGAGGCATCGCCCGGACTGGACGCCGCTGATGGTGCCGTTCGGGTTGATGTTCCACTGCTGGTTGGCACGGCCGTTGCAATCCCAGGTGATCACCCGGGTGCCGTTCGCGGTGCCACCGCCCTCGGCGTCCAGGCACTTGGTGCCGAGCACCTGCAACTGCTTGGCCGCCGTGTAGGTCCACCGCTGCATGGTGCCGCCCCAGCAGTCGTAGAGCTGCACCTGGATGCCGTTGGTGGTGCTGCCGTTCGGCACGTCCAGGCACCGCCCGGACTGCGCGCCCACGATCTGGGTGGTCGATCCGCCCGTGTCACCCGGGGTGCCGATGCTGCCGGGCACCGCCTGCAGGGCGCCGTACCAAACGGCGGCCATCTTGTCGTAGCCGTTGGCGGTGGGATGGATGCCGTCGATCAGGTCGGCGGTCGTCACGGCGCTGTGCATGTCGACGAGGTGGACGTGCTTGCCGGCGTTCACCTTGCTCTGCACGATGCCGGGGATGGCCGCGTTGAAGGTCCGCACGGCGGATTCCTGGCCGCTGTTCGCCAACGGAGTCAGCTGCGCGACGAACACCTCCGCCGCCGGGGCGGTGTTCGTGATGTGGTCGATCAGCGTGGACAGCCGGTTCGGTGCGGTGGAGACGTTGTAGTTCTGCAAGATGTCGTTGGTGCCGATGTGCAGCAGGACGGTGTGCGGCTGGTACGTGTTCAACCAGCCGACGATGTTGGCGTCGATCTGGTCGATGCGCCAGCCGGGGTGGCCCTCGTGGTCGTGGTCGCCGAGACTGGCCGGCCCGTTGTACTGGGATCCGACGAAGTCGGTGGTGTACCGGCCGTTGGCGAGTCGCTGCCACAGGCCGATGCGGTAGCCGCCCGGCACCTGGGTGCCCTCGGTGATGGAGTCACCGAGCGGCATCACCCGTACCCCACCGTTGGATTCCGCGCTGGCCGAACCGGCCTGGGCCACCAGGCCGGCGACCATGACGGTCATCGCGGCGCCCGCCGCGAGCCACCGTGCGCTTGTTCGCATGACTCTTCCTCTCAGGTCTGCGCGTCAGGTGGCGGAGAGCGTGCCACTCCGCCACCTGGCGCGCGGGAAGGTTCGGGCAGGTCGTCCCTGCCCGATCGCTAACTCACGCCGCTGGTGCAGGTGAGCGATGGTGTCGACGCCGAGCCGTTCGCCAGGAAGCCGAAAGTGGTCGATCCGGCCGGGGGCAGGGACCCGTTGTACGACACATTGCGAACGGTCGCCGTGGAGCCGCTGGTGCTCAGGGTGCCGTTCCAGACCTGGCTGATGCTCTGACCGCTACCGAGGGTCCACTGCACGGTCCAGCCGTTGATCGCCGCGGCGCCGGCCGTCACGGTCACCTCGCCCTGGAAGCCGCCCGACCACACGTTGGTGGTGCGGTAGCTCGCCGCGCAGGCACCGCCGCCCGGTGGCGGGCTGCTCGGCGGCGGGCTGCTCGGCGGCGGTCCGCCGTCGCCGGGAGCGAACTGCCAGTAGTTGACGTTGAACAGGTAGCCGCTGCCGCCGGTGAACCTCAGGTAGAGATCGTGGGTCCCGGTGGCCCCGCTGACCGGACAGGTCGTGTCGGTCCAGGTCTGCCAGCCACCGGTGCCGGTCACCCGGCAGGTGCCCACCAGGGGGCCACTCACGCTGTCCAGGCGCAACTCGATGTTGCCCCCGCTACCGCCCGACGCCACCCGGGCCGTGTACGAGGCGGCGCCGGTGCCGAAGCCCACCCCCTTGACCTTGAGGTAGTCCCCGTTCTCGATCCAGCCGACGTCCATCCCACCGCCGGTCGTCGGCTCGGTCTCGACCCCCGACTCCCAGGCGATCGTCTCGGCCTCCTGCCGGACGTACGGATCCACGGTCCCGACCTGGGGAGCCCCCGTGGTCGTCATGGTGATCGTCGGGATCGTGCCGTCCGCACCGTAGGCGAACTTCTCCACCGCCACCGACCGGGTGAAACCACCGCCGCCCGGCAGCGCCCCGTTGTGGTAGAAGAAGTACGAGCCGCCCTTGAAGTCGATCACCCCGGGATGGTTGGTGAAGCTGCTTCCCTGGGTCGGCATGATCGTCCCGCGATACGTCCACGGCCCCAGCGGACCGGGCGCCGTCGAGTAGGCGATGAACTCCGAACAGCACTTGGCCGCGAAGACCAGGTAGTACAGGCCGTTGCGCTTGTACACCCACGGCCCCTCCTCGAACAAGGTCGGCCGGTTCGCGTCGCCCGTCCGGGTGCCGAACCCGGCCGTGGTCAACGCGATCTGTGTCGGGCTGCCCGAGTACGAGACCATGTCCTGGTTCAGCTTCACGTACCACAGGTGCGGGTTACCCCAGTACAGATACGCCTGGCCGTCATCGTCGATGAACACCGTCGGGTCGATCTCCCCGTTGCTCACCAGCGGATGCCCGATGGCGTCCCGGAACGGCCCGGTCGGGCTGTCGGCCACCGCCACCCCGATCCCCATCTGGCCGGTCGCGCGTACCGTCATCGGCACGTACCAGTAGAACTTGCCGTTGCGGTAGACCGCCTGCCCCGCCCAGGCGTCGGCACTGGCCCAGCTGAAGCTGGCCAGGTTGAGCGGTGAGCCGTGGTCGGTCCAGTTCACCATGTCGTCCGACGACCAGACCCGCCACTCCTTCATGGTGAACCAGGTCGAGTTGTCCTCGTCATGCCCGGTGTACAGGTACACCCGGCCGTTGTGCACCAGCGGGGCCGGATCAGCCGTGTAGATGGTCTGCACGATCGGGTTGTCCGCCCGGGCGGTCCCCGGGAACAACCCCAGCAGCGCCAGCAGGCTCACGACCAGTGCCACCCTGCGCCTGGTCCTGCGGTTGTCCCGCGTTGGCCGCCGCGCCGCGACACGACGGCCGCGGCGGCCGAACATCGAAGACACTGACATGGTCGAAATCCGCATCAGCCCCGGCTCCACTTCTGGTCGTTGCCGCCGGTGCAGGTGGCGAGGACGATCGGGGTGCTGTTGGCGCTCCCGCCGCCGTTGGGGGCCAGGCAGATGCCGGACTGGACACCGGTGATGGTGCCGTCGGTGTTGACGTTCCACTGCTGGTTGGCGCCGCCGTTGCAGTCCCAGATGATCACCTTGGTGCCGGGGGTCGTGCCCTGGCCGTAGGCGTCCAGGCACTTGCTGCCGTACACCTGGAACTGCTTGCCCGAGGTGTAGGTCCACTGCTGGTTGGCGCCGCCGTTGCAGTCCCAGAGCGTCACCTGGGTGCCGCTGGTCTGCGACTGGTTGGGTACGTCCAGGCACCGGCCGGAGTTGGTGTTGCGAAGCGGACTGGTGGTGCCGCCCGGGTCGCCGCCGGGGCCGGCCACCACGGACAGGTTGTCGAACTGGGCGGTCTGGCCCTGGCTGGTGCCGAAGCCCACCTGGCCGGCGACGAAGGAGGTGTCGCTCGCGGTGCCCACCGTCGTGCCGTCGATCGTCGCGGTGATGGTGCTGCCGGAGAAGCCCAGGGACAGGCTGTGCCAGCGGTTGGTGCCCAGCGCCGGGACGGTGCCGCTGCGCAGGGTGGCCAGTTGCCCGGCGGTGTTGTTGCGCAGGATCGACCAGGAGCCGGTGTCGGTGACGCGCAGGAAGTAGGCGTTGTAGCGGCCGATGGGATCCAGGTTCGTGGTGCCGACCCGGCCTTCCAACTGGGCGTAGCCCGACTTCTCGAGCATGGCGTCGGCGGAGACGGTGTAATTGCCCCAGGCCAGGCTGCCGCCGTAGGTGGCGGGGTCGGCGAGGGTCTTCCAGGTGATCGGGGCCTGCGGCGACATCTGGCGCAGGCACATGCCGGACCGGCCGCCGCCACAGGCGACGGTTTCGAAGGCGCCCTGCATGTCCTGCAGGTACTTCGGCATCCGGCCGCTGGCGTAGCTGTCGAAGTCGTCGCGGTACGGCAGGTTCAGCGAGCCCTGGCCGGGGCTGGTGGCGGTGCCTTTGCCCTGGCCGGTGGTGGTGGTGATGCTGTAGAGGTAGCCGGGCTGGACGGTCAGCGAGAAGGTGCCGCCCGACGGGGTGATGTCGCTGGTGTGCACGAAGAAGTCGTTGGTGCTGTTCGAGTTGAGGTTGGTCGCCCAGACGTGCACCGGGCCGGTGGACAGGCCGCCGGTGACGCTGACGTTGAGCTGCTGGGCGCTGGTGGCGTCCATCGTCTCGATGATGGTGCTGTAGTCGGTGTTGTTGGTCGACTTCAACGACACGTAGCTGCCGTTGTTGCGGTTCCCGCCGAGGTAGCCCGTGGCGGAGTCCAGGTACTTCCAGCCCGGCGCGGTGAACTGGGTCGTGTGGGCCAGGGCCCAGGTGTTCTTGCCGACCGAGTACCAGCCCGACCACGGCTGGTTGGCCAGGACCAACCCGACGGTGGCCCACGGGAGGTTCGGGGTGATCGCCGCGATCAGGTCCCAGTTGAGGTAGGCGACCATCCTGCCGTCGAGGTAACCGCGGTTGATGCCCCGGGCCAGTGGCTTGGCGCCGTCGTTGTAGTCCTGTGACCCGCCCTCGCTGTCCCACAACGTCTTGCCGGTGCTGGTGGCGGTCGACGACACCGTGCACGAGGTCTGCGCGCTGAGGTAGCCACAGGGGTAGTGTCCGCTGAGCACATCGATGCTGTTTCGCAGCGTGGTGTTGCTCGCCACCGCGTTGGCCGGGTTCCAGCTGCCCGGGTAGTCGTCACCGTAGATGATCTTCACGCCGCTGTAGCCGTTGCTGTTCAGCGCGCTGCGCAGGTTGATCGTCCAGCTCGCGTCGGTCTGCTTCTCGTTCTGCGCGGCGGTGATGTAATCCATGGTCAAGTTGTGCTGCCTGGCGCAACCCAGCCAGTCCACGAAGTAGTTGATCATGTCCTGGGACATGAAGGTGCCGTTACCGATCCAGCCCGGGGCACCCCAGGGCAGCGCCGCCAGCTTGATATCGGGGTTGCGGGCCTTGGCCTGCTCCATGATCCACCACTCGTAGCCGCGGTTGCAGTTGAGGTCGCCGCGGAAGTGCTCGTGGCTGGGCTCGGAACCGCTGGTCGAGTTGGTGTCTCCACCCATCTCCACCTTGAGGATCTGCAGGGCGGCGCCGTAGCCGGGCTTGAACAGGTAGTCGAGGATCTGGCCACGCTGCGGCTCCGGGTAGTCGATGAGCAGTCGACTGTTGCCGCCACCGCCGCTGACCGCGCCGACACCGTCGAACGTCTGCCCGCCGGAGGACCCGTTGATGGTGATCGACGTGGCGGCCTGGGCCGGGCCGGCCGTCGCCGCCACCAGACCGGTGGCGGCCAGGACCGCGGCGGCCAGCGCCGCCGCCGGTCGCGATGGACGGAGGAGATTCTTCAGTCTCGACATGCGCGGATCCCTTCGATAGCGGTACGGATGCGCCGGGGCACGGCGGCGGACAGCCCCGCTCCCCGGGCCGGGCCGGCCGCGAAACGGCAAGAGGTGCTGGTCAGCGGTAGCCGGCGGCGACCACGTTGGCCTGGACGGCGTTCTCGGTCGCGTCGGACGGGTAGCCCGCCACCATGGCGCCCTCGTAGAAGGTGCCGGCGCTGAGGTTGGCGCCGCCGCCGGGCTTGCAGCAGTCGCCACCGCTGCCCAGGATGATGGCGCCCTGCTTCTTCATCGGGCTGTAGCCGTTGGGTAGCGCGCCGTCGTAGAGGGTGTAGAGGTTGCCGGACTGGGCGTTGCTGCCCTTGATGGCGAACCGTGAGGTGCCGTTGTTCTTCAGGGTGGCGGTGACGAACTTGCTGGTGAAGGCGCGCTGGTTGTAGTTCCAGGACTGGCTGCCGCCGGGGTAGAGACCCCACTCCAGGTCCGCCTGGACCCAGGGACCGGTGCCGGAGCAGCCGCCGAACCAGCAACTGGTGCTGAAGTTGATCGCGTCCATCGCGCCGGCGGCGTCGGCGCTGCGGGTGGTCTCGCTGTTGCCGTAGTCGAAGCAGCAGCCGCTGTTGACGTGGGTGCCGCTGGTGACCATGTACATACCCTCGGGTGCGCTGCCGGTGGGGACGCCGGTCGCGTGCCCGTCCCGCCAGTAGCTGTTGCCGGGATTGATGTACAGCGAGTACGCCCTGGCGCCGCCGACGGTCAGCGACTCGCTGGTGGCGACGGCGGGCCGGCTGGAGGTCGACCCGGGGACCTGCGGCGAGCCCTGGTACCACAGGTCATTGCCGCGCCCGGACTGGTCGTAGACGACGGTGATGACACAGGTGGCGCCGGCGCAGAACGAATCCTGCGCCGCCGCGTTGGCGGAGCCGCCGGCGCTGAGCACCCCGATGTCCCGCGTCGCGTTGTCCGAGGAACGGCGGACCTGGTAGAGGTTGCCGCCGTACGCCGAGAACAGCGCCCGGGTGGTGCTGTGCGCGGCGACGCAGGGGGTGCCGCCCGCGGCGTAGATGTCGCACGGACGGCCCCCCGGCGGCGGGGTGGTGGACGGCGGAGACGACGGGGCGGTCGACGTGCTCCACCGCTGGTTGGCCTGCCCGTTGCAGGTCCAGAGGATGATCTTGGTGCCGTTGGCGGTGCCGGCGCCGTTGGCATCCAGGCAGAGCCCCGACTGCACGCCGGTGATGGTGCCGTCCGAGTTGACGCTCCACTGCTGGTTGACCTGGCCGTTGCAGTCCCAGATGATCACCTGGGTGCCGGGGCTGGTGCCCTGGCCGTTGGCGTCCAGGCACTTGCTTCCGTACACGGTGAACTCTCGGGCCGACGTGTACGTCCAGGTCTGCATGGCCCCGCCCCAGCAGTCGTACAGCTGGACCTGGGTGCCGTTGGTGGTGCTGCCGTTCGGTACGTCGACGCAGCGACCGGACTGCACGCCGACGATCGCGCCCGGCCCGGGTGCGGCGACGGCCGCGCGGGTCTGCGCCACCAGGGCCGTGCCGCCGACGACGAGGGCGAGCACCAGGACCGGAAGTATCAGACGCGATCTTCTGGACCGGGCCGGCCGGAATTGCGAGACCACCATGACGGCTCCTCGGATACGCAGGGCTCCGCCCCGGCGGTGGAGCCTCACGGGTAAATGGACGTCGATATAAACGCTAACATCCGCAGCAGGCACCCGATCGACGGCAGCCCCGGCGCCCTCTCGTCCTAGCGGTTCAGGCAGCCAATGTGACGACGGCGATTGAGCAACGGCCGTGATGTTATCGATAACATCGACGCAAGTGATTAAAGCACATCCTCCCCGGCGACGCCGCATCCCGACGGCAACGGACCGCCAGTTTCCGGAGCTCGGGTCCCGCGTTCGTCCGCAGTGGCCGGTGACCCGGCAGGTCTTCTCGAGCGGTCGTCAGTGGAGCTTCGGCCGCCCGGACGCCTCGTGCGGTGACACGACAACCAATATCGTCCAGATATATCGAGGCGATATATCTGGACGGCAGTTCCGGCCGACCGGCTGACGCGGAGGGTGCGATGAGGTCGATCGACTACGACACCGAGCAGTACCAGGACTACGCGCGCGGCCGCGCGCTCAACCAGCGGCAACTCCAGGTATGGATCAGCGCCTTCGCAGCGGTGCTGCCCGACCGGCGTCCACTGGCGGGTCTGGACGTCGGCTCGGGCACCGGCAGGTTCACCCCGGCGCTGGCGGAAGCGTTCGGGCCGGTCACCGGCATCGAACCGTCGGTCCGCATGCGCGAGGTCGCGCAGGCCCGGTCCCAGCACCCCGGTGTGCGGTACCTGGCGGGCAGCGCCGAGGACCTGCCGGTGCCGCCCGGCAGCGCCGACTACGCCCTGATGTTCCTGTCCTGGCACCACGTCCAGGACAAGCCCCGGGCGATCCGGGAGCTGGCCCGGGTGCTCAGGCCCGGCGGACGGCTGCTACTGCGCGGGAACTTCAGCACGGCGCCCGGACTGTACTGTCCAAGTGACCGGCACCGGCCACCCCGTCAGTCAGCCGTCAGTGAGCGGAAGCAGCAGCGGCGATCGTCAACAGTTCCGCCGCGAGGGCGGCCGGGGTGCGGCCCAGCCAGAGAGCGTGCAGCGGGCGGGTCAGCGGGAGATTCTCGACCCGGAGTTCGACCAGTTCTCCCGCGGCGACACCGGGCGCGGCGGCGCGCGCGCTGATCACACCGATGCCACCACCGGCGCAGACCGTGGACAGGATGGTGGTGGTCGAACCGAGGCTGATGGCGTGCGGCAGCGACGGCGCGAAGCCCAGGGCGTGCTCCATCGCGCTCAGGAACGTGTGGCGGGTGCCGGAGCCCGGCTCGCGCAGCAGCAGTGGCTGATCGGCGAGGTCCGTGGGCCGCAGTGCGCGCCAGGCGTGCGCGGCCAGCGGATAGCTGGCGGCGACGACCAGGGTGAGCCGGTCCTCGCCCACGATGCGGGCGGTCAGACCGGCCGGGATGTCGGGTGACTCGACGAACCCGAGGTCGACCGCGCCCGAGCGGACGGCCTCGACGACACCGTTGCTGTTCGCGACGTCGGCCGAGATGTCCAGTTCGGGATGGGTACGGCGCAGGCTCAGCAGCCAGGCCGGCAGCAGGTACTCGGCCACGGTGAGGCTCGCCGCGATACGCAGCCGCGCCTGCCGGTCGGCGCGCAGGGTCAGCACTCCGTCGGCGAGGGTCTGCGCGGCGTCGATGACGCTGCGCGACCAGACGACGACCGTCTCGCCGGCGGGCGTGAGAAAGCTCCCGCGCCGCGAACGCACCAGCAGCGGTACGCCGAGCCGGCGCTCCAGCTTCGCGAGCCGTGCGCTGGCGCTGGGCTGGGTGATCCCGTGCGCCTGTGCCGCGCGCCCGACGCTTCCCGTCTGGGCGACGGACAGCAGCAGGTCGAGCGCCGGCAGGTCGCTTATCCAGGGCGGCAGTGGCATTCTGCGCAGTCTGTCACAGGTGCTTCGGCGTCCGGCTCAGCCCGGGCCTGGTCATCAAGTCAGCAGGTACTGCAGCCCCAGGCTGGTCGCACTGACCGCGGCCCAGAGGATCAGGCCGAGCAGCAGTGGTCGGGCACCGGCGCGGCGGAGGGCGGCCACGTTGGTGGAGAGCCCGACGGCGGCGAGGGCGACCGCGATGAACAGCAGCGCCACGTGGTGCAGCGCGGTCTGGGCGGCGGCCGGGATCAGTCCGCCGCTGTTCAGCGCGGCCACGGCGAGGAATGCCACCAGGAACCAGGGCACGAGGGAGACCGCAAGCCGGGCCTTCGAGGTCTCTGCCAGGGCCGCGCGGCGGCCGCTCAGCGTGGTGAGGACGAGGACGACCGGGATGATCATCAGGGTGCGGACGAGCTTGACGACGACGGCGTACCCCTCGGCGTCCTGGCCGTAGGCGCCGGCGGCGGCCACCACCGAGCTGGTGTCGTTGACGGCGGTGCCCGCGAAAAGCCCGAACGCGTGCGCGCTCATCCCCAGGGCGTGCCCGACCGGCGGAAAGATCAGCACGGCCGCCACGTTGAAGAGGAAGATCGTCGAGATCGCGTACGCCACGTCGGTGCTCTTCGCCCGGATCGCCGGTGTCGTGGCCGCGATGGCGGAGGCGCCGCAGATGCCGGTGCCGACACCGATCAGCGTGCGCAGATCGCGGGGCACGCCGAGCCGCCGGCCCACCAACCAGGCCAACAGCAGGCACACCCCGAGCGTGCCCAGCATCACCGGCAACGACCCCGCGCCCACCGTCAGCACCTGGCGAAGCGACAACTGGGCGCCGAGAAGCACGACCGACAACTGCAGCACCAGCCCTCTGGCCAGGCCCAACCCCGGCTCCAGCGCCTCGGACCGGCGCCGTGCCAGCGGGCTCAGCAACACCCCGGCGACCACGGCGAAGACGGGCGCACCGACCACGGGGACCAACGTGCCGGCAACCGTCGCGGCGAGCCCCAGCGTCACCGCCGGGCCGAGCCCGATGGCGCGGACCGATGCGCGGCGACGGGTCGGCGCGTCAGCAAGAGAGATCACCGTTCCAGGCTTCGCGCGCGCGGCCCTTCCCGGTAGCGACCGTTTCCGGACCGCGGTCATAGCCGATCCCTATGACCGAACCGGCCGTTGGCGGCCGTGGCGGCCCAGGAAGCGGGGCGGGGATGAGGTCGCTTGCGGCGCTCGTGGGCTAATCGAAGGTGAGCCGCTCGCTGCGGCGCGGCATCAGCAGCAGCGCGCCCAGCCCAAGGACCGCGAGCACGGCCAGCGCGATGAAGACGTGGTGTGCCGCGTCGTACAGTGCCGCGCGGACGTAGTCGGCCACGGCCGGCTGGGTGGACTGGCTGTGCCCGCCGAGCACGACGCTGGTGGCGTCCAGGTGCTCGGGCAGCTCGGCGCCGATCCCGGCCGGCGGGTGCGCGAAACGGTCGGCGAGGGTGGCGTTGGCGATCGCCCCGAAGACGGCGGCGCCGACCGCGCTGCCCAGTGACCGGCTGAACATGTTGGCGCCGGTGACCACGCCCCGGCGGTCCCATCCGACGACGGACTGCACGGCGACCAGGGTCGGACTGGCGGTCAGGCCGAACCCGACGCCGAGCACGAAGGCCGCTGCGGCGGCCGCCCACACCGTCGAGTCGGGCCCGAGCAGCGTGGTCAACGCCGCGCCGCCGATCACGAAGACGGCGCCGATGAGCGCCGTGTCACGGAAGCCGATTCGCAGATAGATTCGCCCGGCGAGGCTGGCCGCCAGCGGCCAGCCGACCGACAACGCCGCGAGGGAGAATCCGGCCACCAGCGCGCTCGTCCCGAGCACGCCTTCGGCGTACGTGGGCAGGTATGAGCTCAGGCCGATGGTGAGCGCGCCGACGCACAGCGCGGTCAGGGCCGCCGGCGAGAACCCGGCGTCCGAACACCCACAGCGGCAGTACCGACTCGGTGGCGCGGCGCTCCACGGCGATGAACGCGGCGAGCGCGAGGACGCCGATCACGAGGATCACCACGCTCTGGACGGACGCCCAGCGCCAGGCCACGCCGCCTTGGAGCAGGCCCAGGATGATCAGCCCGAAGCCGATGGTGAGCAGGGCCGCGCCCGCGTAGTCCACCCGGTGCCGGTTGCGGGTGATCCGTTCGGTGAAGTGACGCGCGAGCGCCCAGGCCGCCACCGCACCGAGCGGCAGGTTGAGGTAGAAGATCCACCGCCACGACAGGTACTCGGAGAAGACACCGCCGAGCGTGGGGCCGAGCACCGCGGAGACGCCCCAGACACTCGCCGGATAGCCCTGCACCCGGGCGCGTTCCTGCACCGTGTAGAGATCGCCGACGATCGTCATGCTCATCGGCTGCACCGCGCCCGCCCCGATGCCCTGTACGGCGCGCGCGACGATCAGCGCGGGCATGCTCCACGCGACGCCGCACAGGATCGAGCCGAGCAGGAACAGCGCGATGCCGAAGAACATCACGGGCTTGCGCCCCAGCGAGTCGGCGAACTTGCCGTAGATCGGCACGGTGACCGCCTGGGTGAGCAGGTAGATCGAGAACAGCCACGGAAACTGCGAGAAGCCGCCGAGATCACGCACGATCGATGGCACAGCGGTGGCGATGATCGTGGAGTCCAGGGCGACCAGGCCGGTGCTGAGCATGATCGCGGCGAGCACCGGGCCGCGGTCGGAACGGAAGCCGACGCTCTTCGCGACCTGGTCACTGTCCGCCGGCCCGGGACCGTTTCCGGCCGCAGGTGTCGCCACCATGCCCGCCACTCCTCCGCTGGACAGCAAACCGCCGAAGTCAACTATTCGTGAGCCGAACCATTTCCGGATCGCGCCGGCTGCCCAGTGAGACCTACGCCACTCTGCGGGGATGGCCGTGGCGGCCGTCCGAGCCGAGGTCGCCGTGGCACCGGCACACGGCGTGGGACGCCGACGGGCCGGTGCCGTCCAGGGAGCTACTCGGTGCGCAGGGCGACGGCGGTGCGGGTGCGGGCGGCCCAGCCGGCCGGCAGGAACGCGACGGCGACGGCGATGAGCAGGCCGCCGAGACCGAGAAGTAGCAGCATGGCCGGCTGGTAGACGTCGGTGATGGAGGCGGGCAGGTTGATGCCGGCGCCATGGCCCATGGCGGGTATGACCGCCCAGTGCACGGCGACACCGATCGCGACGCCGATCGCGCCGCCGGCCAGTCCGGTCACGACCACCGACGCGATGACCATCGCCATGGTGTCAAGCACGACCGTGTTCAGCACGCCCATGGCGGTGAAGCCCGAGGTTGCCAGCGCGCTGTTCAGGCCGGCGAGGTACCTGGTCACGTCGACGCCGTCGACGAGGCGGATGTGGTAGCTCGCGCCGGTCAGGTTCGGCGTGGTGGTGGCGAACGTACCGGATTGATCGACCCGGCGACATCGCCGTAGGCCGCCGGCGTTCGCCAACGCCGCGGCTGGGCGGCCACGCCCCGGACGGCCACGGCGCCGGCACCCGAGCAGCGTCCGGCGGCGCTCGAACCGCCGGGGTGGGTCAGCCCGGCACCTCCCCGCACAGACCTTCGGAAGCCCGAAGCGCGACCCGGTGGACACCGCGCTAGCTTTGCGCGGTGCGTGGGTATCGAGTCGGCATCCTCGGACGGATCGAGTTGAGCGTCGACGGCGTAGCTGTGCCGCTCGCCCCGCTGGAACGGGCATTCGTGGCGAGCCTGGCCGCCCACGGTGGACGGATCGTCCCGGTCGACCGGTTGATCGACGGCCTCTGGCCGGATGATCCGCCCACGGGAGCGCGCAACCGGGTCCAGGCGATCGTCGCCTCGGTCCGTCGCGGCACCACGCCGGAGCTGATCCTCACCAGGTCGCCCGGCTATCAGTTGAACCCCGCGGTGATCGTGGACGCGGCGCAGTTCACCGCCGACGTGCAGGCCGCCGCAGCGGCCCCCGACCCCCGCTGCGCCGTGGAGCTGCTCGATCGGGCGCTGGCGCGCTGGCGCGACGACGCCTTCGTCGACGTCGGTGCGAGGCTGGTCGACTTCGAGCGCGATCGCCTTCGCGAGCTGCGCGACCACGCCGTCGAGCTGCGCGTCGAGGCGATGCTGTCGCTCGGCCTGCACCAGGAACTCGTACCGGAGCTGACCACACTGGTCCGCGACCGGCCGCTGCGGGAGCGGTTGCGCGGCCAGCTCATGGTGGCCCTGCAGCGCAGCGGCCGGCAGGCGGAGGCGCTCGCCGTCTACCGGTCCGGAGCCCGGGTCCTCGCCGAGGAGCACGGCATCGACCCGGGGCCGGAACTGCGACAACTGCACCGGGACATCCTCCACAGCGAGCAGGCGACGGCCCCGCGAGCGTGGATCCGTCCCCACCAGCTCCCCGGCGTCACCGGTGACTTCGTGGGACGGGACAAGGAACTCGGGCTGCTGCTGTCGTTGCTGGGTCGGCCCCCGTCCACCCCCGGGGCTGCCCAGGTGATCGTCGTGGCCGGGCTTGCCGGAACGGGCAAGACCACGCTGGCGCTGCGCGCGGCGCACGAGAGCCGCCACCGCTTTCCCGCCGGCTGCCTGTACGCGGAGTTGCGCGGTAACACCACGGACCCGGCGCGGCCCGGCGCGGTGCTCGGCGCCTTCCTGCGCGCACTCGGGGTGGCGGGTGAGGCCATCCCGGTGGCGGCCGAGGAACGCGCGGCGCTGTACCGATCCGTGCTCGCCGAGCACACCATGCTGGTGATGTTGGACGGCGCGGCGGACGCCGCGCAGGTGCTCCCGCTGCTCCCGCCCGGCGGCAGCACTGCCCTCATCACCAGCACGACGGCGTTGCCCGGTCTGCCGGGCACCGAGGTGGTCCCGCTCGACGTCCTGCCGATCGACGACGGCTTGGACCTGCTGGCCGGCCTGGCCGGAGCCGAGCGGATCAACCGGGAGGCCGCAGCGGCCGCCGACGTCGTGGAGCTGTGCGGCCGGCTGCCGCTGGCGTTGCGCATCGCCGGGGTACGGCTGGCCGAGCGGGAGGCGATGACCGTGGCACGACTGCGCGAGCGGCTGCGCGACGAGCGACGCCGCCTCGACGAACTGTCGCTCGACGGGCTCGACGTGCGCAGCAGCTTCACCCTCGGGTTCGAGCGGTTGCCGCCGCCCGCCGCGCGGCTGCTCGCCGTGCTCAGCCGCACGTCACTGGGCAGCTTCGGCATGTGGGACGAGACCACCGAGCCGCTGCTGGAACAGCTGTGCCGGGCCCACCTGCTGACCGACGACGCGAGCGGCCGGGTACGCATGCACGACCTGGTCCGGCTGCACGCCCGGGAGCGCACCGAGGTCGCTGCGGATGAGGTGATCGCCTGGTACGCGCGGCTGCACGGGTACGCCGAACGGGCCGACGCGTCGCTGCCCTGCAAGATCCTGCCGGTGGCCGACGCGGGGACCCCGATCGACGCGTGGGCCGCCGTCGACTGGTTCGAGGCCGAGCGGGAGAACCTCGTCGCGGCGGTGCGCGACCTGCTGCGACTGGACGCGATCGAGCTGGCGGGGCGGCTGGCCTGCACGATGGGCAACTTCGCGATGATGCGCACCCAGCACCTGCCGGAGGTCGTCGACTGTCTGCGCGGCGTGCTCGACCGGCACGCCGACCTGCCGTCGCCGACCCGGATGTCGCTGCGGCTCCACCTCGGCACCGCGTACCGGATGTTGAACCGGCACGCCGAAGCGGTGCCGCTGCTGCGCGCCGCCCACCGGGACAGCCGCGGGCCATGGCTCGCGCACCGGCTGGTCGCGTTGCAGGGCTACTCGCTCTGCTGCCGGCAGATCGGCCGGTTGCGGGAGGCGGACGCCGCGCTGCTGCTGACGGTGCGGTTGTGCGCCGCGCACTGGCCGGTCGGTCCGGTCGGCGGGCACGTGCTGCTGACCCTCGGCATGCAGTACGGGCAGTACCAGCTCACCTCCCCGTTCGCCCACGCCGCGTGCGAAGCGGCCCTGCAGGTCTTCGCCGACGGTGGCGACCGGTGGGGCGAGGCGCTGGCGCGGGAGAGCATCGGGCTGCTGCACCGGCATGCCGAGCGGTGGCCGCAGGCGCTGGCGCAGCTGCGGCAGGCGGTGGCCGTCGCGCGCCGGCTCGGTGACCGGATGAGCGTGACCACCGCCGAGCAGGCGCTCGCCGCCACGCACCTCGCCGCCGGGGACCGCGACTCCGCACGACGCCTGTTGAGCCGTACCGCGCCGGCGTTCCGGGAGATGCGCTACGGGTGGGGCGAGGCGATCTCCCGCCGGCTGCTGGGGAAGTCGCACCTCGAGGAGGGCGACGCGGACCAGGCGGTGGTCGAGTTGGAAGGCTCGGTGGCGATGCTGCGCGAGATCGGGCAACCGTTCCCACTGGCGAACTCGCTGCACCTGCTGGCCCGGGCCCAGGCCAGCCTGGGCCGGCCCGACCGGGCCGTGGCGCTGGGCGAGGAGGCGCTGCGCATCTTCGCGCACTTCGACGCCCCGTACGCCGATGAGCTGCGCGTACAGCTGCCGGGCTGGCGGAGCGCAGCCGGCGCGCAGTAGAAGCGCAGGGCGCGCGCAGCGGCGAGCGGCACAGTGATGGGCAACCACCCACAACAGGAGGTCTGCTCATGACCAGGATCATCAGCCGCGTCGGCGACACGTTCCTCGGCAAGGTGCTCGGCCGCGAGGAGGCCGGCGCCTGCGTGCCGGAGAACGGCCAGGCGTGCTCGTGCGTCGCGTCCAACGGCTACTGCTCGGGCGGGACGTACTTCCGCTACTACCGCCAGGGTTACTACAACTGCTACGGCTCGTGCGTGACCTCGACGTCGCGGCCGGTCTGCTACGTGAAGAAGGCTGGCGTCTGCTGACCTGGCTTCCCCTCGGGGCCGCGCCGGCCGGCGCGGCCCCACCCCCCTGACTCGCCGAGGAGTTCCCCATGCCGGGTTTCGCCTATGCCGCCGTCGCTGTCATCGGTGCCGTCGCGGTGCTCAACCTCGTCCTGACCCTGGCGTTGGCCCGGCGGCTGCGCGAGGTGCGGGCCGGCCACACCCACGACGGGGAGCCGATCCCCGAGGTGCTGCCCGCCCCGGGCCTGGACGTCAGCGGCTTCCCGCACGCCGACCTGGCCGCCGGCCGCCGCACGGTGGTCATGCTGACCCCGACCTGCCCGCCGTGCCAGGACGTCCTGGACGCCCTGACCGGCGACGCGGACCGCTACCGCCACGACGCCCTCGTTCTCATGATCGGCACGCCGGCGGAGACGGCGGCGATGGCCCCCCGCCTGGCCGGCTTCGACACCGTGACGGTCTCCGAGTCGCTCGCCGAGAAGGAGTTCCGGGTCAAGGGCTTCCCCGCCGTGCTGTCGGTCGTCGACGGCGTCGTCGTCGACGCCAGCCATCAGCTTCCGGTCCTGGCCTGACGGTGGGCACCCTCCGAGCCGCCCTGCGGCTGGGCTGCGCCGCCCCGAAGGCCCTCACCGCCATGGTGGTTCTCGTCCTCGTCGGCGCGGTGCCGCCGATCGGCATCGCGTGGTTCACCAAGCTGCTGTTTGACGAGGTCAGCAGGGGCCGCTCGGCCAGCCCGTCGACCGCGACCTGGTACGCCGTGGCGATCGCCGTCCTGGGGGCCCTGGCGGCGATCGCCAACCGCCTGTCCGGCTACTTCACCACGGCGTTGCAGCAGGCGATCACGATCGCCGCCGATGTACGGCTGTACCGGAAACTGAACAGCTTCCTCGGCCTGGGCCCCTTCGAGCAGCCGGCCCTGCGCGACCGGCTGGCACTGGCCCAGCAGGCCGCCGACCAGGCGCCGTACGCGGTTGTCATGTTCACCGTCCAGGTGGCCCAGAGCGTCGTCACCATCGGCGGCTTCGCCGCGATCCTGGCGTCCCTCTGGCCGCCGGCCGGCCTGCTCCTGCTCGCCGTGGCCGGGCCCGAGTTCCTCATCCAGCTGCGGCTGTCCCGGCGCGCCGCGCGGGCGGTGGAGGACAGCGCCGGGCTGTTCCGGGCCCGATTCCTGTTCCAGACGGTACTGACCGACCTGCGCGCCGCCCGGGAGGTGCGCCTCTACCACCTCGGCCGGTTCTTCCACGACCGGCTCACGGGCGCCCTGCGGGCCGCCGGCCGGATCGAGCTGGCCGCCGCGCGGCACGCCACCGTGGTACAGACCTGCTGGGCGCTGGCCGGGGCCGCCGTGACGCTCACCGCGACGGTGATCGCGGTGAGCGCCGCGGTCCGCGGCCGGCTCAGCCTCGGTGACCTCACTCTCCTGCTGGCCGCGTTCGGCGCGGCGCAGAGCGGCCTGGCCGGCATCGCCGGCCAGCTCGGCGAGGTCGGTACGGCGATGCGGCTGTTCCGGCACTACGTCGAGGTTCTGCACAGTCCCGCCGACCTGGCCGACGGGACCCTGCCCGCGGCGCCGCTGCGCACCGGGATCCGGTTCGAGGACGTGTGGTTCCGCTACGACGAGGGCGGCCCCTGGATCCTCCGGGGCGTCGACCTCACCATCACCGCCGGCGAGGCCGTCGGGCTCGTCGGCCTCAACGGCGCCGGCAAGAGCACCCTGGTCAAGCTGCTCTGCCGGTTCTACGATCCCGACCGCGGTCGCATCACCTGGGACGGCGTGGACCTGCGTGAGCTGCGGATCGAGACGCTGCGCCGGCGGATGGGGGCGGTGTTCCAGGACTTCATGTGCTACGACCTCACCGCGGCGGAGAACGTCGGCATCGGGCGGCTGCCGTACACGACCGGACAGGTCGAGGAGGCCGCCGCGCGGGCCGAGATCCACGACCGTCTCCGCGCCCTCCCCCACGGATACGCCACGCTGCTCAGCCGTACCTTCGCCGACCAGGACGGCGAACCCGGGGTGACGCTCTCCGGCGGGCAGTGGCAGCGGGTCGCGCTGGCCCGGTCCCTGATGCGCGCCGACGCCGACCTGCTCGTCCTGGACGAGCCCAGCTCCGGGCTGGACGCCGACGCCGAAACCCGCGTGCACGCGTCGCTGGCCCGGATCCGCCGCGGCCGCACCGGGCTCTTGATCTCGCACCGGCTCAGCACCCTTCGCGACGCGCGGCGCATCGTGGTGCTGGACGCCGGACGGATCATCGAGTCCGGCGCGCACGACGAGCTGATGGCGACCGACGGCGAGTACGCCCGGCTGTTCCGCCTCCAGGCCGGCGGCTACCAACTGGCGGCGTCATGACGGGCTGGCTACGCCGCCGGTGGCGCCTGGTGGTCGTCCGTGGAAACAGCATGGCGCCGACGCTGCACGACGGCGACCGACTCATCGTCCGCGTCGGGCGGGCACCGGCCACCGGTGACCTCGTGGTCTTCCGGGCCCGCGACGTGGTCCCGGGGGCCGACCTGCCGTGGATGGTCAAGCGCGTCCAGCGGGTCGAGCCGGACGGTGCCGTGACGGTACGCGGGGACAACCCGCACAGCCAGGACTCGCGACATTTCGGGGCGGTGCCACGTGCGGCGATCCTCGGCGTGGCCACAGGGAGGCGATGACAGGTGTACGTCGAGATCGGGTGCCGGGTGCTGCTCGGCACGGTCCTGCTGGCGGCGGCGATCGGCAAGGTGACCGGCCGGGCCGCCTACCGCGAGTTCACCCGCTCGGTGCGTGACCTGGGCTACCGGCCGGCCGGCCCGCTCGCCGCGGCCGTGGTCGCCGCCGAGTTCACCGCCGTCGTCCTGCTGGCGGTGTTCCCTCCGGTCGGCTTCGGGGTGTCGGCCGCGCTGCTGCTCGCCTTCACCGTCGCCATCGCCACGAACCTGCGGCGGGGTGGCGGCACTTGCCGGTGCTTCGGCCGCACCGCCGCACCCCTGGGCCGGCACCACCTGTGGCGAAACGCGTTCCTCGTCGGCTGCGCGGTCACCGGCGCGCTGGCGCCGTCCGGGCCCGTACGCCCGGACGGCGCGGTGCTGGCCGTCGCCGGCGCGTTGCTCACCGGCGTGCTGGTCGTCATGCTCGACGACCTGCGGTACCTGTTCGGCGCGACCGGGCGGACGTGAGGCCGTGCCCGGCGGGCTTTCCGGGGGCGCGGCCCGGTCCCGTCACCGGCCCAGCCAGCCTCCGTCCACGGCGAGGATCGTGCCGTGCACGTAGGCGGCCGCGTCGGATGCCAGGAAGACCGTCGCCCCGGCCAGGTCGTCGGGCCGGCCCCACCGGCCCGCCGGGATGCGGTCGAGGATCGCCTGGTTGCGTTCCGGCTGGTCGCGCAGCGCCCGGGTGTTGTCGGTGGCGATGTAGCCCGGGGCGATCGCGTTGACGTTCACCCCCCGGCCGGCCCACTCGTTGGCCAGTGCCCGGGTCACCCCGGCGATGGCCGACTTCGCCGCCGCGTACCCGACGACGTTGACCCCGCCCTGGAAGCTGAGCATCGAGGCGGTGAAGATGATCCGGCCGGCGCCCCGGGCCAGCATGTCCCGGCCCAGCTCACGGGCGAGCACGAACGGCGTCGACAGGTCGACCTGGAGCACCTCGTCCCAGTCCGCGTCGGGGTGTTCGGCGGCCGGCGCGCGCCGGATGGTGCCCGCGTTGTTGACCAGGATGTCCACCGGCCGGGGTCCGGTGGTCAGCTCGGCAGCCAACGCCGCCACCGCCACCCGGTCGGCCAGGTCCACCCGGTACGACGTGAACGTCCGGCCCCGCGCCTCGACCCGGCGGGCCGCCTCGCTGCCCTCGGTCTCCAGCGAGGCGCTGACCCCGACTATGTCGGCCCCGGCGCCGGCGAGAGCCTCGGCCATGGCCAGACCGATGCCGCGGCGGCAGCCGGTGACCACGGCCAGCCGGCCGGTCAGGTCGAACATGGTCATGCATCGCCTCCGCAGTCGATCAGGACCTTGACCACGCCGCCACGTTCCAGCGCGTCGAACGCCTCGGTGACGTGCCGCAGCGGCACCACCTCGGAGATCAGCTCTTCGGTGGGCACCGCGCCGGCCGCCAGCAGCCGGACCGCCTCGGTGAAGTCGTCCCGCTGGTAGACCCGAGCGCCGACGATCTCCAGTTCCCGCCAGAAGACCCGGTGCAGATCCACCTCGCGAGGGGTCGGGTGGATGCCGACCACGACCAGCCGACCGCGCACCGCGAGCAGGCCAGTGGCGGTACGCACCCCGCCCGCCGAGCCGGAGACCTCGAACACCACGGCCGCCCCGGCCATGCCGGTCCAACCGCCGACGAACTCGGCGGGATCCGTCGCCGCCGGGTCGAGCACGGTGAATCCGAGTCCGGCGGCGACCGCACGCCGGTGCGGGTCGAGTTCCACCAGCGCCACCTGCGCGCCGACCGAGCGGGCGACGCAGGCGATCAGCAGCCCGACCGGGCCGGCCCCGATCACCACCGCGTGCTCGCCGGCCGCCAGCCGGGACCGGCGTACGTCGTGCACCGCCACCGCGGCCGGTTCGATCAGCGCGCCGTGCCGCAGGGACAGCCCTTCGGGCAGCCCCACCAGCAGCTCGGCGGGGACCGTCCAGGACCCCTGCATCGATCCCGGGGAGTCCACGCCGACGAAGGTGAGCCGGTGGCAGATGTGCTGGTGTCCGGCCCGGCAGGCCGGGCACTCACCGCACCAGTCCAGCGGCATCACGGTCACCGCGTCGCCGACCTGCCAGTCGGTGACGCCCGCGCCCACCTCGGCGACCCGGCCGGCCATCTCATGCCCGATCACCGCCGGCACGGCCACCCGGTGGTCCATCGTCCCGTGCCGGACGTGCAGGTCGGTCCCGCAGATCCCGGTGTAGGCGACGTCGATCCGGACCTCACCGGGCCCCGGTGGCACCGGCGGCCGTGGCTCGACGGTGAAGGTCCGGTTCCCCACGTACAGCGCGCCCAGCGTCATGCCTCTCCACCTTCGCTCAGATGCCAGACCTCCCGCATCGGCGTCCACCAGTGCCCCGAACCCGGCTCGGCCAGGGACTCCTGGCACGGGTCGGTGAGCCGCCACCACCGCTGCGTCTGCGGGTCGGCCGCGATCCGTGCCTGGTCGGCGTCGTGGTCGGCGCCGACGTACTCGTAGTAGCCGAACAGCAGGTCGCCGTGCAGGAAGATCGTGTAGTTGCGGATGTGGGCCGCCCGCAGGGTCCGCTCCACCGCCGGCCAGACCTCGGCGTGCAGCCGCAGGTACTCCGCTCGCCGCTCCGGGCGTAGCCGGATCACCGTGCCGTACCGTTGCATTTCTCTCCTCCGCTGTCCGGGCCCGGTGCGCCGGTCACACCGCGAGCCCGTACGTCCGCACGGCGGTGGCGGCGAAGATCTCGTCCCGTTCGGCGGCCGAGAGCGGGGGTAGCGCCGCCACCAGCCCGTCCCGCACCCCGCGGTAGTCCGCGACCAGCAGGCACACCGGCCAGTCGGAGCCGAACATCAGCCGTGACGCCCCGAAGGCGTCCACCGCGGCGGCCACGAACGGCCGGAGCGCGGCCACCGTCCAGTCCGGTCCGGCCTCGGTCACCAGCCCGGACAGCTTGGCCGTCACGTTGGCGTTGGCGGCCAGCGCGGCCAGGTCGTCGCGCCACCCGACCAGCCCGGCCGCGCCGGCGTGGATGCGTGGCTTGCCCAGGTGGTCCAGGACGAACGACAGTTCCGGCAGGGCCCGGGCGGCGCGGGCCGCGGCGGGCAGCTGGTCGGCCCGGACCACCAGGTCGAAGACCAGGCCGGCATCGGCCACCGCGGCCAGGCCCCGGCGGACCGCCGGGCGGTCCAGGTAGTCGGGGTCCGGCTCGCCCTGGACCTGCGCGCGGACCCCGACCAGCAACTCGCCGCCGCGCAGCCGCCGGTAACCGGCCAGGATCGCCGGCAGGTCCGGGTCGGCGACGTCCGCCCAGGCCACCACGCCGGCGATCGGCTCGGTGTCGGCGGCGTACCCGAGGAACTCGGGCACCTCGTCGGCGTGGCAGCGGCCCCCCTCGACCAGCACCGTGTGCCGTACCCCGGCGCCGGCGATCTCGGCGCAGAGGTCGTCCGGCGTGAACGGCCGCCGGATGCGGGCCAGCTCGGGATCGTCCAGCCAGGCGTAGCCGCGCTCGGGACGCCACAGGTGGTGGTGCGCGTCGACGGCCGGGTGGGCGGCGGGCGAGGGTGGTGGTTCGGGCATCGCTTCCTCGTTCGGTCGTCGGTGCTTCTGGCGTCGGCGGCGTCCGGGGGCGGTGTCCCGGCCCCCGCCAGGACAGCGCCGGCCGTTCAGCCGACCGCCGTGGCGGCTGCCACCGCCCCACCGGCCGCCGCGCTCCACTGCGGCCCGTCGGGGAAGCGGTAGGCCGCGAGGGATTCGGCGATCAGCTCGCCGCTCATGCCCGGCGCGGTGGGCGCGAGGTAGCGCCCTCGCTGGATCCGGACCGGGTCGACGAAGTGTTCGTGCAGGTGGTCGACGTACTCGATGGCGCGGTCGTCGAGCGTGCCGCTGACCGCCACGAAGTCGAACATCGCCAGGTGCTGCACCAGCTCACAGAGCCCGACCCCGCCGGCGTGCGGGCAGACCGGTACGCCGTACTTGGCGGCCAGCAGCAGGATCGCCAGATTCTCGTTGACCCCGCCCACCCGGCAGGCGTCGATCTGCACGACGTCCACCGCGCCGGCCTGCAACAGCTGCTTGAACATGACCGCGTTGTGCACGTGCTCGCCGGTGGCCACCCTGATCGGTGCCAGGGCCCGCCGGACCACCGCGTGGCCGAGAACGTCGTCGGGCGAGGTCGGCTCCTCGATCCAGTACGGGTCGAAGCCGCGCAGCTGCTCCATCCAGCCGATCGCCTCCGGGACGCCCCAGATCTGGTTCGCGTCCACCGCGAGACGCACCCGCGGGCCGACCGCCTGGCGGGCCAGCTCCAGCCGGCGCACGTCGTCCGTCAGGTTGCCGCCGACCTTGAGCTTGATCAGGTCGTAGCCGTCATCGACCGCTTCGCGGCACAGTCGGACGAGCTTCTCGTCGTCGTAGCCGAGCCAGCCGGGAGTGGTGGTGTAGGCGGGATAGCCCTCGGCGCGCAGCAGCCGCTCCCGCTCGGCCCGCCCCGGCACACCGGCGTTCAGCAGCGTCAGGGCCTCGTCCTCGGTGAGGGCGTCGCGCAGGTAGCGGAAGTCCACCTGGGCGACGAGCTGCTCGGGGGTGAGGTCGGCCAGCAGCTTCCACAGCGGCTTGCCGGCCCGCCGCGCGGCCAGGTCCCAGACCGCGTTGACGATGCCACCCGCGGCCATGTGCACGACCCCCTTCTCGGGACCCAGCCAGCGGATCTGGCTGTCCCCGACCAGCCGGCGGGCGAGCGCCCCGGGGTCCGCGACCAGCTCCTCCACCGGTTCGCCGACGACCAGGGCGGCCAGCGCCCGTACCGCGGCCACCTGCACCTCGGTGCCCCGGCCGACCGTGAAGACCAGGCCGTGGCCCGCGGCCCCGGCGGTGGTGCGCAGCACCAGGTAGGCGGCGGAGTAGTCGGGGAAGGGATTCATCGCGTCGGACCCGTCCCGGTGCCGCGACGTCGGGAATCGCACGTCGAAGGTGTCTACGGCGGAGATGAATTCAGTCACCGTCGGGCTCCCGGAGGTTGGTCGGCGAAAGGGGTGGCCGGGTGCACGGCTGCGGCCCGGTCATTCCTGGGCCTTCCCGCCGGTGATCCGCGACAGCACCAGGGCGACCAGGATGACCGCGCCGTTGAGGAAGTTGGTCCACTGTGCCGGCACCCCGGCCAGCGTCAGCACGTTGACGATCATGAACAGCAGGAGCACCCCGGTGAAGGCCCCGAACATGCTGCCCTTGCCGCCGTTCAGGCTCACCCCGCCGATCACCGCCGCGGCGAAGACCTGGAAGATGGCCCCGTCGCCCTGACCGCTCGGGATCGAGGCCAACCGCCCGGCCTGCAGCAGACCGGCCAGCGCCGCCAGCACGCTGGCGATGATGAGCGTCAGCCAGAGGATCCGGTCGGTCCGGATGCCGGCCGCCCGGGCCGCGTCCAGGTTGCCGCCGATCGCGTACAGCGCCCGGCCGCTGGTCGTGAAGCCCAGGGCCACGATGGCCACGGCGAACGCCACCAGGCACAGCCAGATGGAGACCGGCACACCGAGCCAGGAGGCGCTGCCCAGGTAGGTCATCGACGGCGGCAGGCCGAAGAAGGTGCTGCCGCCGGAGATGCCGGTGAGCAGACCGCGCAGCACGATCAGCATGCCGAGGGTGACGATGAAGCCGTTGAGCCCGTACCGGACGATCAGCAGACCGTTGAACGCGCCGATGAGCGCCCCGACCAGCAGGGTGACCGGCACGCCCCAGCCCCCGTCGAGCAGGTTGACGCCGAGGCCGTGGGTGATCGCCGGGTCGACCACCAGCCAGGCGGCGATGCCCGGCGCCAGGCCGAAGGTGGACTCCAGCGACAGGTCCATCTTGCCGGTGATCAGCACCAGCGTCTCGGCGAGCACGAGGATCGCGATGGCGGACATGCTCTGCAGGATGTTGATCAGGTTGTCGCCCTGGAGGAAGACCGGGTTGACCACCTGCCCGACCACCGCGATCACCACGATCGCGGGTACCAGCACCAGGTCCCGCAGCCGGGCCAGCGCGGGCAGCCGACGGCGGGCCGGCGCACCGTCGGCGGGCGCCGGGGCACCCGTGGTGATGAGCGTGTCAGACATGGCCGACGTCGACCCCTTCCATGGCGGCCACCAGGTCGGCGTCACGCCAGCCCCGGGGCATCTCCCGGACGATGCGTCCGGAGAACATGACGAGTACCCGGTCGCAGTCGCGCAGGTCGTCGAGCTCGTCGGAGACCACCAGCACCGCGGTGCCGCGGGCGGACACCTGGTGCACCGCGCCGAGCAGGTTCTGCTTCGACCGCACGTCGACGCCGGCGGTCGGGGTGATCAGGACCAGCAGCTTCGGGTCGCTGGCCAGGGCGCGGCCCAGCACCACCTTCTGCTGGTTGCCGCCGGAGAGGCCGGAGACCGGCTGGCCCGGACCGCCGGTCTTGATGGCCAGCTCGGCGATGGTCCGCTCGGCGAACGCGTCGCGCCGGGCCGGCGACACGAAGCCGCGCCGGCGCAGCCTGCCCGGCACGGTCATGGTGATGTTCTCGCCGACGGACAGCATCGGCACCAGTCCCTGCCGGTGCCGGTCCTGCGGCACCAGGCCGACGCCGGCGGCGAGCGCGTCGGGCACGCTGCCGGGGCGCAGGCGCCGTCCGTCGAGACGCACGGTGCCGGCCGCGGGGCGGCGCAGCCCGACGATCGTCTCGGCCACCTCGACCTTGCCGCTGCCCCCACCGCCGGCCAGGCCCACCACCTCGCCGGCGCGGACCCGCAGCGAGGCCTCGGCTCCGGTGTTGGTGACCAGCCCGTCGACCGTCAGCAGGTCGGCGGCGTCGGCCGGCGGCGCGGGCCGGGTGGCGGACGGGACGACGGCGTCTTCCCCGGTCATCGCGGTGATCAGCTCGGCCGGGGTGACGTCGGCGACCGCCGCGGTGCGGATGTGCCGGGCGTCGCGGAACACCGTCACCGTGTCGCAGATCTCGAAGATCTCCTGCAGGTGGTGGCTGATGAACAGGAAGGTCACGCCCTGCCGCTGCAGCTCGCGGATCCGGATGAAGAGCCGGTCGATCCCGGCGGCGTCGAGCTGCGCGGTGGGCTCGTCGAGGATGATGAACCGGGCGCCGAACGACAGCGCCCGGGCGATCTCGACGAACTGCCGGTCCTCGACGGTGAGCGTGCCCGCCGGTTGGTCCACGTCGGCCGCCACCGACCAGTCGCGCAGCAACCGCTCGGCCTCGCGGCGGACCGTCGCCCAACGGATCAACCGGTCCCGCCCCCGGGCCTGCCGGTTGAGGAAGAGGTTCTCGGCCACCGTGAGGGTGGGGATGATGGTCGACTTCTGGTAGACACAGGCGACCCGGCGGCGCCAGGCCCCCCGGTCGCTCAGTGGTGGCGCCGGTCGGCCGGCGAAGGCGACCTGGCCGTGGTCCGGCTCCTGCAGGCCGGTCAGGATGCTGACCAGAGTGGACTTACCGGCACCGTTGCGGCCGACCAGCGCGTGGGTCTCCCCCGACCGGATCAGGATGCTGGCCGAGTCGAGGGCCAGGGTGGAGCCGTACCGTTTGGTGATGTCGACCGCCTCGACGACGGGCGGGCCGAGCTCAGCCCGCCCGTCGTCGGGGCCCCCTGCGGCCTGACTCATCAGGAGTTGCCCCAGAGGGTCTTGTCGTCGTACTTCACGGTGGGCTCGCCGGCGATCGGCGCGCCGTCGGCGGTGACCAGCGGCGCGGCGAGCTGGTCCTCGAGCAGGCCGTCGCGGACCTGGATGATGGTGCTGCTGTGGTCGGTCGGGCCCGGGGCGAAGGTCTTCCCGTCGATCGCGGCCTTGACGTAGTAGAGGCCGTACTTGGCGAACAGGTCGGCGGGCTGGCTGACCGTGGCGTCGATCAGACCCTCCTTGATGTCCTTCAACTCCTCCGGGATGCCGTCGTTGGAGACCACGAAGACGTGCCGCGGATCGGTCGGCGGGAACTGGAGGTTGCGCTGCTTGAGCACCTGGAGGGTGCCGGCCAGGGCGAACGAGGACTGCATGTAGACGCCCTTGATGTCCGGGTCGGAGGAGAGCCGGGTCTGGAACTTCGACGCGGCCAGGTCGCCCTTCCACTCGGTCGCCTCACCGAAGACGGTGATGCCCGGGTAGTTCTGCTTCATGCACTCGTTGAACGACTCGGTACGGTCCCGGCCGTTGATCGAGTCGAGGCCGCCCTGGAACATGATGACCTTGCCCTTACCGCCCAGCTTCGTGCCGAGGAAGCGACATGCCTTGGTGCCGTAGGCACGGTTGTCGGCCCGGACCACCATGAACACCTTGCCGCTGTCCGGGCGGGTGTCGATGGTGACCACCGGGATCTTCTTGTCCGCCAACTGCTGCAAGGAGGGCGCGATGGCGGCCGTGTCCTGCGGTGCCATCACCACACCCTTGACGTTCTGGCTGATGAAGGTCTGGGTGTTGGAGATCAGGTTGGCGATGTCGTTCTGGGAGTTGGTGGTCTTGAGCTCCACCCCCAGCTCCTGCGCCGACGGTGGGACGTACTTGATGTAGGAGTTCCAGAAGTCGGTGTCCGACCGGGGGTAGTCGACCCCGATCAGCGGCTTGCCGCCCGCCGTCCCGCCAGCGGCCACGCCGCCGTCGGACGAGCAGGCGCTCAGCAGGCTCAGACCCACCAGCGACACCAGACCCAGGCGTAGCGAAGTATTGACGTTCACCGTTCTCCTATTCGGGTTCTACCTGCGCGGAAGGTGCTGTCTCGTCGGCACACCGCAGCCGGCGACCGACCCGCCACCGGCCGTCCGCCGGCGACGGACCGCCGCGCCGGGATGATCCGGTGGGAAACGAGGAAGATCAAAAGTCGACGAACAGAGATCTGATGTCTTTATAGACGAGGTTCTTTCCGCTTGTCTAGGGTCCGGTTTCGCGGAGGTTACGAACCCACGCTCTGACATGGCGCTGGCGGCACACCGGCCCGCGTGTCCGCCCGAGCCCCGGGTCCGTGCCCGACGAGCAGCCGACAGCGAGAAGATATGATGTCTTCGCGGAAGCGCCAGGTGAAGGAGGCCGCATGGCACTGACCGACGAGGCCATCGCAAAGATCAGACAGATGATCCAGGCAGGCCAACTCCCGCCCGGTACCCGGCTCCCGCCGGAACAGCAACTCGCTGCCCAGATGGGGCTCTCCCGCAGCGGCGTGCGGGAGGCCGTCAAGGCTCTCGAATCGGCCCGGGTGCTGGACGTACGCCGCGGTGACGGCACCTACGTCACCAGCCTCGCGCCCCGGTTGCTGCTCGAAGGCGTCGGCCTCGCGGTCGAGCTGCTGCGCGACGACACCCTGCTGGAGGTCATGGAGGTACGTCGACTGCTGGAGCCGGCCGCCACCGGACTGGCCGCGGTCCGGCTCACCGACGCTCACCTCGACGAGCTGGCTCGGATCCTGGAGGACATGCGGATGGCCGCCGAGGACGCCGAGAAGCTCATCCAGTACGACACCGCCTTCCACCGCACGGTCATCGCGGCCACCGGCAACGAGACGCTCACCTCGCTGCTCGACGGCCTCTCCGGTCAGACCGTGCGGGCCCGGGTCTGGCGCGGCCTGATCGAGGGCAACGCGGCGCACCTCACCCTCGGCGAACACCAGGCGATCTACCGGGCGTTGCGGGCCCGGGACCAGTCACTCGCCCAGGCGGCGGCCCTGATGCACGTGAACACCTCCGAGTCGTGGTTGCGGGCGATCCTGGCCGACGCGGCGGTCGAAGGTGACGACCGGCCGAGTTGACCGGCGCGCCACCCGGACCCGCTCAGGACGGCAGCGGCGCGTCCTCCCGCAACAGCCCTTCGGCCACCAACTCGGCCCAGAGCCCTGCCGGCGGCGCCGGCCGCGCGAACCACTCGGCGCTGCGGGTCACATGCGCGGGCCGGCCCGCGCCGACCACCACCGACGCGACAGCCGGGTGCGCGCCGGCGAAGGCGAGCGCCGCGTGCGGCAGGCTCACCCCGTGCCGGCGGCACACCGCGGCGATGCCCTGCGCCCGGCGCAGGATCTCCGCCGGGGCGCTGCCGTACTCGTACGGCCGGTTCTCGTCGGGCCACTCCACCGCGAGCAGGCCACTGTTGAAGACGCCGACGTTGAGCACCGAGATGCCCCGCTTCTGGCAGACCGGCAGGATCCCGTCGAGCGCCGGTTGTTCCAGCAGCGTGTACCGGCCGGCGACCATCAGCACGTCCACATCGGTCTCGACAGCGAACCGGGTCAGCGTCGCCGGATCCTTCGAGCCCACCCCGACGGCCCCCACCACACCCTGGCGACGCAACTCGTCCAGCGCCGGGTACGCCTGCCGCAGCGCCACCTCCGGCTCGGGGCTCTCCTCGGGGTCGTGCAGCAGCACCACGTCGACCCGGTCCAGGCCCAGCCGGTCGAGGCTGGCGTCCAGGCTGCGGCGTACCCCGTCGGCGGTGAAGTCCCACACCCGGCGCAGCGTCGCCGGGGTGTCGAAGCCGTTGTCCAGGTCCGAGCCGCCGTCGGGATTCTCCCGCAGCAGCCGACCGACCTTGGTGGAGAGCACGTACTCCGCCCGGGGGTGCGCCGCCAACGCCCGGCCGAGGCGGCGCTCGGAGAGCCCCAGCCCGTAGTGCGGCGCGGTGTCGAAATAGCGGATGCCCGCCGCCCAGGCGGCGTCGACGGTGGCCATCGCTCGGTCGTCCGGGACGCTGCGGTACAGGTTGCCGATCGAGGCGGCGCCGAAGCCGAGCGCGGTGACGGCGACGGCCGACGGGCCGAGAGAGCGGGTCATGACGGGGCCTTTCGGACTCGGGAGGGATGTGCCGGGCCGCCTGTCGGGCCGGCGGGCCCTGCGCGCCGTCCACCCGGACCGGCTCGATGTCGCTGGTCGCGGGGGGCGCGGAGATCATCGCGACGGGTCGGGTGGAGTCGGCCACGGGGTGGGCGAGTCGCTCCAGCACCGTCACGGGTGGCGATGCCGGTCTGGGGGGGAGGGAGCGTCGTTGAGGCAGGTGACGAAGAGCGCGCCGCGCACCGGAGCCTCCTCGCCCGGGACCACGATTGACCACATCCTATATGATCTACGATGGCCGGCGCGGAGATTCCTCCCCACCGGGGCGGGCGGCGGCCGGTGTCTCCGGAAGGGCCCGGTGCGCGCTCGGCACCCGGGCGGGAGCGTCCCTGACCACCGGCGAACGAGGTGCGGAGATGACGGATTTCGACGGCCTGGTCGCGGTCGTCACGGGCGGTGGCTCGGGCATCGGCGCGGCGGTCGCCGACCTGCTGGCCGAGCGCGGCGCACGGGTGGCCGTCCTGGACCGCGACCCCGGCTCGGGCGGGCCGCACCTGCGGCTCGCCGCCGACGTGACCGGTCCGCTGGAGGCGACGATGGACCGGGCCGCGGCACTCCTGGGCGGCCTCGACGTGCTGGTGAACTGCGCGGCGATCAGCGCGGTGGGGACGGTGGAGAGCAGCAGCGACGACGAGTGGCACCGCTGCCTGGACGTCAACGTCGTCGGCGTGGCCCGGGCCTGCCGGGCCGCCCTGCCCCATCTGCGCCGCTCGACCGGCGGTGTCATCGTCAACGTCACGTCGATCGCGGCGACGGCCGGGCTGGTCGAGCGAGCGGTCTACTCGGCCACCAAGGGCGCGGTGCACGCGCTCAGCCTGGCCATGGCCGCCGACCTGGTGCGTGACGGCGTCCGGGTGTGCACGGTGGCGCCCGGCACGGTGGACACCCCGTGGGTGGCCCGCCTGCTCGCGAGCGCCGAGGACCCGGTGGCCGAGAAGCACCGGCTGGCCGCCCGGCAGCCCACCGGCCGGCTGGTCACCGCCGCCGAGGTGGCGCACGCGGTGGCGTTCCTCGCGTCCCCGCTCTCCGGGGCGACCACCGGCACCGCGCTCGCCGTCGACGGCGGCATGTCGGGGCTGCGGCTGATCCGGTGAGCCGGGTCGGCCCGGCCGGTCAGGCCGCCGCCATCACGACCCGCTGCCGCCCCAGGCCATCCACCTCGACCTCCACCACGTCGCCCGGGGCGAGGTAGGGGAATCGGCCGGAGAGCGCGACCCCCTCCGGCGTACCGGTGTTGATCACGTCGCCCGGTTCGAGCACCGTGTACTGCGACAGGTGCCAGATCAGGTACGCCACGTCGAAGACCATGTCGCTGGTGCGGGAGGCCTGCCGCGGTGCGCCGTTGACCCAGGAGCGCAGCCCGAGATCCTGCACGTCGGCGATCTCGTCCGGGGTGACCAGCCACGGGCCGAGCGGCTGGAAGGTCTCGCACGACTTGCCCTTGGACCACTGGCCGCCGGAGTGGCGCAACTGGAAGTCGCGTTCGGACACGTCGTTGGAGAGCATGTAGCCCGCGACGTGGGCCAGGCTCTGTGCGGGCGAGTCCAGGTAGCGGGCGCGCCGGCCGATGACCACGGCCAGTTCGACCTCCCAGTCGGTGCTGGTCGAGCCGCGCGGCACCAGCACGTCGTCGTACGGGCCGACGACCGTGTTGGGAGCCTTGTAGAAGATGATCGGGGTTTCCGGCGGGGCCGCCCCGGACTCGGCGGCGTGCGCGGCGTAGTTCTGCCCGACGCAGAGCACCGCGCCGGGCCGGGCCACCGGGGCACCCACCCGCAGGCCGGTGATGTCGAGTTCGGGCAGGTGCCCAGCGGCCCGGATCCGGTCCGGACCGCCGGAGGCGAGGAACGCCCCGTCGATGTCCGGGGTGAGGGAGGAGAGGTCGTAGTGCCGACCGTCGGCGTGCAGGACCGGCCGCTCCGCGCCCGGCGGGCCCACCCGCATCAGCCTCATCCGACGAGCCTCCACATCCGCGCGCGCGTCCTCGACGCCGCCGCCGCCACGACAGATCGTAGATCATATATGATCAACGGATCTGGGACAGTCCGAGATCGACGAAGGGGCCGGGGACGCGCGATGGCCACACTGCCTGACGGGCTCCGCCCGATCCAGCGGATCACCCTGGCCGACGACGTCTACGAGTCGGTGAAGGCCCTGATCATGGAGCACACCATCGCCCCCGGTCACCGGATCAACATCGACGGGCTGGCCCGTTCCCTGGCCGTCTCCCCCACCCCGGTCCGGGAGGCGCTGGCCCGGCTGGAGTCCGACGGCCTGGTGCACAAGCGGGCGATGACCGGATACACGGTCAGCCGGCTGCTGTCCCGGCGCGAGTTCGAGGAGTTGTTCGAGCTGCGGCTGCTGCTCGAACCGGCCGCGGCCGGACGGGCGGCGGCGCACGCCACCGCCGATCAGCGCGAGCGGATCAGTGCGCAGGCCGCTGCGACGGTGGCGGTCGAGCCGGGTGCGGACTACCTCCGGCGGGCCGCCTTCACCGCCCTGGACGCCCGCTTCCACGACCTGGTCGCCGAGGTCTCCGGGAACCGGCTGCTGCGCGACTGCACCACCCGACTGCACGCACACCTGCACCTGCACCGTCGCTACTTCCCGGCCACCGATCCGGCCGTGACGGTGACCGAGCACGGTCGGATCGCCGCCGCTGTGGCGGCCGGGGACCCGGCGGCCGCCGCCGAGGCGATGCGCCGGCACCTGCTCGCCGCGCACAGCCGGCATCTGCCCGCCTTCGCGGCCGACGACTGAACCCGGCCGTGGCCCGGTCCGCCCGGTGACGGTGGGTCGACCGGCAGCCCGGCCGACGCGCTGACCGACCCGGACCAGGTCGAACCGGTCGAACGCCAGGCTGTAGCCGCTGGGGCCGGAGCTCTTCCCGACCACCACGGCCCGCAGCCCGTGGTGGCCCGCGGAGAGCAACAGTGTGCCGTAGTCGCTGGCGTAGTTGCGGCGGGCCGACCATGGCGCCGTCGGTGTAGCGGGCCGGCAACGCCGGGTTGGTGTTCCGCCGTCAGGCGAGGACCGGCGGCAGGTGGCCGCGCGGTACGCCGGCCGGGCCGCTCAGCTCGGTCAGGAGGGCGTCCACGGCGGGCCGTTGCGGCGCACCGCCGAGGGCGCGGGTGACGGCGAAGATGCGTCGCGCGGTGACCGGTTCGGCCAGTGGCTGCACGTGCACCCCGGGCGGTACGTGGCGCAGCGCCAACTCCGGCACCAGCGCGGCGCCCAGACCGGCCGCGACGAGGTCCAGGGTGAGCGCGAAGTCGACCGAACGGTGCCGGATGTCCGGCTCGAAGCCGGCGAGCCGGCAGGCGTGCAACGTGGACCCCAGGCACGGTGTGTGCTCGGCGCTGGCGATCCACGGCACGTCGCGCAGCTCGCTCAGCCGGCCGGTGCCACGGCGCCACCCGACCGGGGTGACCAGGTGCATCGGGTCGGTGGTGATCGGGTGCCGGTCCAGGTCGTCGACCAGCGGCGCGGGCACGTGGTCGTACTCCTGCAGCACCACCACGTCGAGGGTGCCGGAGCGCAGGTCGAGACGGCTCTGCTGGTCTTCGGCCTCGATCACCCGCACGTCCAGCTCCGGGTGCTTCGCCCGGGCGCGGGCGGCGGCGGGGGCCACCAGCGCGCCGGCCGCGGACGCGAACGCGCCGACCCGCACGGTGCCGCTGACCCTGCGGTGGAGCGCGGCGAGCCCGGCCACCGCCTGCTCCACCGCGCCCAGCACGTCCTTCGCGTGGGTGGCCAGCACCTGACCGGCCGGGGTGAGCACGATGCCGCGCCCGGCGCGCTCGACCAGCTCGTGCCCGGCTTCCCGGGACAGCTGGACGAGCTGCTGGGACACCGCCGAGGGGGTCACGTGCAGCGCCGCGGCGGCGGCGGTGACGCTGCCGCGCAGCGCGACCTCGTGCAGGACGCGGAGCCGCCGCACGTCGAGATCCATGTAGCTACGCTACAACAGCGATGAAGAACATTGAACTGGTCCTTAAGGGTTGACTCCGGCAGCGTAGCCGGCATGAAAGCATCGCACCGACTTCTCGCCGTGCTCGTCGCCGCCATCTGGGGCGTCAACTTCGTCGCCATCGAGCTGGGCCTGCGCGACCTGCCGCCGCTCGTGCTGACCGCGCTGCGCTTCGTCGCCGCGGCGGTGCCGCTGGTCTTCCTGGTGCCACGCCCCAGCGCCCGGCTCCGCTACGTGGTGACCTACGGGCTGGTGCTCGGCGTCCTGAAGTTCGGCGCCCTCTTCACCGCGCTCGCGGCCGGCATGTCGGCCGGCCTGGCCTCGCTGGTGCTGCAGGCACAGGCGCTGATGTCGGTGCTCCTGGCGGCGGCGGTGCTCGGCGAGCGGCCGGCGCGGGCGCAGGTGGCCGGCGTACTGGTCGGATCGGCCGGGATCGGCGTGCTGGCGGTCGGCAGCGGCGGCCACGCCACCGTGATCGGCTTCCTGCTGACGCTGTTCGCGGCGGCCAGCTGGGCCGTGGCGAACCTGGTCATGCGGGCCAGCGGCGAGCAGCGACCGCTCTCGCTGCTGGTCTGGTCGAGCCTGGTGCCGCCGTTGCCGCTGCTCGGCCTGGCCGGCGTGATCGACGGCGGAGAGGCGGTGCTGGATGCCATCACCGGCCTGTCGTGGCGCGGGCTGCTCGCCGTGGCCTACGTCGCGTACGTGTCGACCCTCGTCGGCTTCGGGATCTGGAACCGGCTGATCGCCCGGTACTCGATCGCGCGGGTGGCCCCGTTCAGCCTCCTGGTGCCGGTCTTCGGGCTCAGCGCGGCCTGGCTGCTGCTCGACGAGCCCGTCGGCCCGACGGAGCTGGTCGCCGGGGCCATCGTTCTCGCCGGGCTGGCCTTGGTGGTCCGGCGCTCCACACCCGACCGCGACGACGCCACGACTGCTGGTGAGGGCGGCGAACCCGAGCACGCCCGGCCCGTGGCTGCCTAGTCCCCCGCCGGGCCGTGCGTCACGAGTGGGAAGCAGGGAGGTTGCCCGGCCGCCGAGGAGATCCTCGGCCATGACGGCGCCGGGCTCCGACCGGTCCCGTGACGACCGTCCAACCACGTTTGACGCGGCTCGGGTGTGGGGTAGATGCCACCGCGTCAGCAACGGCGACGGCTCGCGGAGCCGAGGGTGAAGGCAGGTCAGTCGATGGTGGTGAACTCGCAGCCCAGGCCGACCATGTCGAGGACGGCGACGGTGACCCGGGACGGCCTGCGCAGCACCATGGTGCGTCCGCAGGCGGCGACCCGCCGGCGGGCCGCCAACAGCGCCGTGACCCCGGCGGCGCAGAAGAAGCTGACCCCGTTCAGGTCGAGCACCAGCACGGGGGGTGGCTGGCTCGCCATCAGATTGTCGACGACATCCGCCAGCCGGCCGACGGTGTCCAGGTCGAGTGGACCGGTCGCCTCCACCACGATCGCCGGACCCTCCCGGACGACCGCGAGGGACAACAGTGGCGCTCGGGTGGTGGCGTCCGGCGGCTGGAAGCAAGGTGCGTGATGCACGGACATGAGCCGCTCCTCGGTGAGGAGATCAGGGGACCGGGTCTGCGCCGGTGCCCGCCGTCAGCGGGCGGCACTGGTCCTGGGCTCATGTCCGAACCCACTCCGACCCTATCCGGCTCCCGTCCGATCCGCACCTGCCCGTCCCGGGCGACCGGTCGTGAATTCCGCGTTCCAGGAGGTAACGGTGGTGTCTCCCACTGCTGCTGATTCCCCTCTGGCCTCGGCGTACGGCCAGTTGCTGGCGCTGCTCGCCGACTCGCTCCACGTCGACGTGTTCCTCGACCAGGTCGTCAAGGTCGCGGCGGAGGTCATCTCCCCGGCCGTGGCCTGCGGGCTGACCATGCGCCGGGACGGCGATGCCTTCACCGTCGCCAGCAGCGACGACCTCGCCGCCCGGGCCGACGAGATCCAGTATGGGGCCGACGAGGGACCGTGCCTCGAGGCCCTGCGCCGGGAACGGGTCGTCGAGGTCGTCGATCTGCGCGAGGACCGACGCTGGCCGAGGTATCGGGAACACGCCCTCCGGCTGGGCATCGTCAGCTCCCTGTCGCTGCCGATGACGGTCGACCGCGAGACCCTCGGCGCGTTGAACCTCTACGGCATCCAGCCCGCCGCCTTCACCCAGACGGCGCGCCGGCACGCCCTGGCGTTCACCGACCAGGCGACGGCGGCGCTGACCGTCATCCTCCGCCAGGCCGATCAGTCGCTGCTGCACCAGCAGCTCACCGACGCGATGGCCTCCCGCAGCATCATCGACCAGGCCCTCGGGGTGCTGATGGGCCAACAGCGGTGCACCGCCCAGGAGGCGTTCGCTCTGCTCCGCCAGGCGTCCCAGCACCGCAACCGCAAGCTGCGCGACGTCGCCGCACAGATCATCAAGCAGATCAGCGGCGAGGATCCCCCACCGGCTCCCGAATTCGCCGCGCCGCGCCCGTAGTCGCGACGTCCCACCAGCCGGAGAACGAGAACCGCCGGCTGCCGCCGGTCGGGCGCGGAGCGTACGGATCGTGATCAGCGCCGGGTAGCTGTTCCGCCCGTTCCCTCGCCGGCGGCGATGACGTGGAGTGCTGCGGAGATGCCCGGCGGCGTAGCCGGCCACCGCGGCCGGGCTGGTCGGCCGGGGCTGTCCCACCGGCCCAGGCGTCGTGCGTGGTCCGCCCACCGCCAATAACACCAATACACGCTATTGAAATTGCCGCCCGCTGCGTGCAGCATGGAGATTAAAGATAGCGCCGGTTGGTGAAAATACTGCAGGTGGACGGCGTGGATCGAGCCATGGAGCAGGCCAAACGGCCAGTGACCGGGCTGGCCGGCAGGTACGGGCATCCGCTGCACCCCGCGCTGGTGGCGGTGCCGATCGGGGCGTGGATCGCCAGCTTCGTCTTCGACATCGCCTCCCACCTGGTCCCGGACCCGGGGTTCCTGGCCCAGGGCTCGCGGTGGCTGATCGCGCTCGGGGTGCTCGGCGCGCTGGCGGCGGCGATGTTCGGGTTCCTGGACCTGTTCGCCATCCCGACCGGCACGAAGACGTTCCGGACCGGCCTGCTGCACATGTCGATCAACCTGGGCGTCACCGTCCTGTACGCGGTCGGCTTCATCATCCGCGGCGGACCTGCCGCCGAGCCCGTGGACTGGCCACCGCTTGCCCTGTCCGCCGTCGCGCTGGCCGGGTTGGGGGTGGCCGGGTATCTGGGCGGGGAGTTGGCCTACCACTACGGCGTACGGGTGGCCGACGAGGCGACCCAGGCAGTCGGCTACACCCGCACCACCACGCACGAGTCCACCACTGTGAAGAAGGAGAGGGTCTGATGGCTGTCGCCGCACTGATCACCTGGCTGATCACCGCCGTCGGCGGGTTCATCATGCTGGGCGTCTGGATCTCTCGGGGCGGGCACCGACCCGACAGCGGCACCCGGCTGGCCCCCGGCCTGGTGTTCGGTCACTTCGCCCTCGCCGCGGTCGGCCTGGTGCTGTGGATCGGGTACCTCGCCGTGGACCGGACCGCTCTCGCGTGGGTGGCGTTCGCGCTGCTGCTGCCGGTGGCGCTGCTCGGGTTCACGATGCTGGCCCGCTGGATCCCGGCCCGCCGCGCCGGCACCGCCGAATCCCACTTCCCGGTCCCGGTCGTGGTCGGGCACGGCCTGTTCGCCGCCACGACCCTGCTCCTGGCGCTGCTGGCCGCCCTCGGCGTCGGCGGCAGCTGACGTGACCTGACCCCACGGCTGGCGCGAGCCCACGGGCTCGCGCCAGCGCGCATACCGGGAGGGCAGCGACTCTCGCCTCCGGTTCGTACCGCCGCCAGAACCACCCGGGTCGCGTCCTCGGGCAGCCCGAGTTGATCGAGCTGGTCGGACTATTGCCGAGAATCATTCACGAGCGTAGGAAGAACGTCCTCGGCTCCGTGCGTCCGTCCACCCTCGAAGGAGATGCCGGTGACCACCCTCAGGCGGCTGCCTTTCGCCGTGTCCGTGCTGGTGACCGCAGGTGCCGTGCTGTTCGGGACCGCCGCCGCCGCGGCACCGCCCGCGGTGCCGCCGCAGCTGGCCGCGCATGGCGCCTGCGACCCGATCGATCCGGCGGCGTGCCTGCTGCCGTTCCCGAACGACTACTTCACGGTGCCCGACCCGGTCAGCCCCACCGGGCGGCGGGTGCAGATCCCGGCCGCGTCGATGCCGGCGAACGTCCGCGGGGTCCCGATCGACCCGACCGAATGGAACCGGCAGGACGGGTACAGCCCGGGCACGCCGATCCTCGTGCACGTGCCCGGCCTCGACGCCGCGGCCACCGGCATCGCGCCGGTCACCGACATCGGCCGCTCGCTGGCGCCGGACGCGCCGATCGTGCTGCTCAACACCGCCACCGGCCGGCGCACGCCGTACTGGGCCGAGTTGGACGCGCACGCCGCCGGCCAGCCCGATCGCCAGCTGCTGATCATCCGGCCGGCCGTCGCGCTGGCCGAGGGCACCCGGTACGTGGTGGGGCTGCGCGGCCTGCGGGACCGGAACGGAGCGCTGATCCCGGCGCCGGCCGCGTTCCAGGCGTACGTCAACGGCGCCGGCGCCTCCCCCCGGGATCCCCGCACCCCGCAGCTCAAGCGGATCCTCGCCGACCTGACCACCGCCGGCGTCAAGCGGCACGACCTCTACCTCGCCTGGGACTTCACCGTGGCGAGCCGGCAGGGTCTGACCGGCCGGATGCTGGCGATCCGCGACGACGCGTTCGCCGCCCTCGGTGCGGCCGCGCCGTCGTTCGCCGTCACCCAGGTCGTGAACTATGCGCCGGAGCAGGATCCGCGGATCGCCCGCCAGGTGAGCGGCACCATCGCCGTGCCGTCCTATCTGACCGGCGACGGCGGCCCCGGGTCGCGGCTGCACTACGGGCCGGCCGACGGCGACGGGAAGGCGCACACGCCCGACGCCCGGCCCACGCCGTCCGGCGCGACGCTGCGGGCCGACTTCGTGTGCAACATCCCGCGCAGCGCGTCGGCCGCCGATCCGGCGCACCTCTCGCTCTACGGCCACGGCCTGCTCGGCCGGCCGACCGAGATCAACGCCGGAAACGTCAAGACCATGTCGGCCACCCACAACTTCACCTTCTGCGCCACCAGCTGGATCGGCATGGCGAACGCCGACATCCCGTACGTGGCCGGCGCGTTCACCGACCTCAGCGCCTTCCCCGCGGTGGCCGACCGGCTCCAGCAGAGCTTCCTGAACTTCCTCTTCCTCGGCCGGGCGATGATCCATCCGGGCGGTTTCGCCGCCGCCCCGGCGTTCGAGGACGCCAGCGGGCAGCCGCTGATCGACGGCCCGGGCGGGCTGCACTACGACGGCAACAGCCAGGGCGGCATCAACGGCGGCGCCCTCACCGCCATCGCTCAGGACTGGACCCGGTCGGTGCTCGGCGTGCCGGCGATGAACTACTCGACACTGCTGCAGCGCAGCCTCGACTTCGCCCCGTTCCAGAGCATCATGGACCAGTCCTACCCGGACAAGGCAGACCAGCAGCTGATCTTCGCGCTGCTGCAGATGCTGTGGGACCGGTCCGAGGCCAACGGGTACGCCCAGCACATGACCGACCAGCCGCTGCCGGGCACCCCGGCGCATCAGGTGCTGATGCACGTCGCCTTCGGCGACCACCAGGTCTCCCCTGCCGCGGCCGAGGTCGAGGCACGCACCATCGGCGCCCGCCTGCACACCCCGGCGCTCGCCGACGGCTGGTCACTCGACGTCAAGCCGTACTGGGGCATCGCGCCGATCCCCGGGTACCCGTACACCGGCTCGGCGATCGTGATCTGGAACAGCGGTGCCGCGGCCGCGCCACCCCCGACGAACCTCGCGCCCGCCGGGGCGGAGTACGGCGACGACCCGCACGAGTTCCCGCGCGCCCAGCCCACGGCGCAGGAGCAGAAAGCCACGTTCCTGCTCACCGGCGCCATCGTCGACGTCTGCGCGGGGGCGCCCTGCCCGTGACGAGCCGGCGTGGCCGGGTACGGACCGTTTCACCAGCGGGTCAGCGCGGCGGCCAGCTGGGCCAGGGCGACGTGGGCGGCGTCGAACAGGGCCAGTTTCCGTGGGAAGTTGTGGATGAGCGCCTGGTACCGGGTTGCCGTGACCGGGACGCCGGCGGCCAGCAGCCCGGCCGCGTACCGTTCGCCCTCGGCCGACAACAGGTCGAGTTCGGCGGTGATGACCACGGCAGGCGGCAGGCCGGTGAGGTCCGCCCGTAGCGGGTCCAGATCCGGCTGGCTCCGGTCGGTCCCGGGTGGGGCGTACGCGTCCCAGAAGAACCGCATCTCCTCCCGGTCCAGGCCGTACTCGTCCAACGCCGGATAGTCGGCCGCGGGGTCGATGACCGGGCAGATGAGGAGCTGTCCCGCGAGACGGATCCCGGCATCCCGTGCGCGCCGCGCGGTCACCGCCGCGAGGTGCCCGCCCGAGGAGTCACCGGCCACCGCGATCCGCCTCGGGTCGAGGCCGTGCCGAGCCGCCCCTGGTCCCCGTAACCAGGTCAGGGCGCGCGCCATGTCGTCCACCGCGGCCGGGTACGGATGCTCGGGGGCGAGCCGGTAGTCCACCGAGAGCACGGCCCAGCCGGACGCGGCCGCCAGGTGCCGGCACAGCCCGTCGTGGGTGTCCACACTCCCCATCACCCAGCCCCCGCCGTGCGCGTAGAGGACCACCGGCATCGCGTCGTGCTGCCCGTCCCGGTAGAGGCGGGCGGGCACGCCGCCGGCATCGACGCTCACCACCGACCGGATCGCCAGCGGGTCGCCCACCTCGGCGGGCGTGGCCTCGAGCATGCTCAGCCGGGCCGGCGGCAGTTTCGCCCGGGTGAGCGGGACACGCCGCTGGACCCGCATCGCCGCCCGCGCCTGCGGGTGGAGCCGGTTGGGGTCCACCGGCCCATTCTCGCTGACTCGACGGATGCCGGTGTGGCCGACACGGCGGTGACGGATCGGCGGACGGGTGGCTACGGTGGGGATCGTGGACGAGCTTCTACCGGCGCTTCCCGAGGACTGGGAGCGCTGCCTCGCGGTGGCCGCGCACCCGGACGACATCGAGTACGGCGCGGCCTCGGCGATCGCCCGCTGGACCGCACAGGGCAAGCAGGTCGCCTATCTGCTGGCCACCCGCGGCGAGGCAGGAATCGACACCGTTCACCCGGACCAGGCCGGGCTGTTGCGCGAGGAGGAGCAGCGCGCCGCGGCCCGGGAGGTGGGCGTCGAGGTCGTGGAGTTCCTCGACCACCGCGACGGGGTCGTCGAGTACGGTCCGGAGCTGCGCCGCGACATCGTGCGGGCGATCCGCCGGCACCGGCCCGACGTCATGGTCTCGGGCGACTTCGGCGTCCGGATGGTGGGCGGAATGACCAACCAGGCCGATCACCGGGCGGTGGGGCTGGCGACCCTGGACGCCGCGCGTGACGCCGGCAATCGGTGGATCTTCCCGGAACTGCTGGACGAAGGGCTGGCGCCCTGGAACGGCGTGCGCTACGTCTGCTTCGCCGGGGCCGAGCACCCCACGCACGGCGTGGACGTCACCGGTGAACCGTTGCGGCGCGGTATCGCCTCGCTGGCCGCGCACGCCGAGTACACCAAGGGCCTGGGCGTGGGCGGCCCCGATCCGGGGCCGTTCCTCAACTGGGTGGCCCGCCAGGGCGGGCCGGCCCTGGGCGTGGCGGCGGCGGTCCTGTTCGACGTGCACGTCCTCGCCTTCGAGGGCCCGCCGCCCTGGGTGTGAGCCCGGCCGATCCTCGGGCAGCGCCGGCTTCGCGCCGCCGCATTCGCCGGCCCGGTCTACCGCGGTACGGCCCGGAACCACGCCTCCCGGTCAGCCGGGTCGGGTCCGCGCCGGTACACCGTCGGTGGGTCCGCACCGGCGACCGACGCGTAGTGGTCGAAGTCGGTGGTCAGGACGGCCTCGCCCCCGGTGAGGTCGGGAAGAGCGGCGACGAGCTGCGGCACCCGCGAGGACGGCAGGGTGCCGCCCACCTCGAGGTACCCGCCGGCGGCGGCGGTGTCGTGGACCACCGCGCCCAGCCGGCCGAGCAGCGCCAGCACCGTCTCCACGGTGTGCTGCGGAAGGTTGACCTCGAACCGCTCGATCGGCTGGCACACCCGGGTACCGGCCCGACGCAGCGCCGCGGCGACCACGACCGGGGCGAGATTGCGGAAGTCCGCCGCCACCGTCGAGATCGACTTGTCGAACTTCTGGTGTGGCCTGCTCTGCCGGGGCCAGTACTGGGAGGACGTCATGGTGACCGTGCAGTCGGTGACCGGCCAGCCGTGCGGTCCCTGCCGAAGCGCCGCCCGCACGCCCTCCTCGGTGGCGGCGACGAATGCCGGCGGCAGTCGGCCTGGTTCGACCCCGGGACGGAAGTCGATGCCGTGCCCGACCGGGGCGGCCGCGATCCGCAGCCCGAGCCCGGCCAGGTACGGGTTGCCGCGCTCGTGCACCCGCTCCTCAGCGGCTCCGGTGCCGGCCACCCGTTCGATGCAGGCCGTCAGCGTTCCGGAGAACCGCACCCGGACGCCGTACCGGTCCGCCATCAGGGCGGCGAGCACCTCCTTCTGGACCTCGCCGTGCAACCGGATCACCGCCTGCGCCTGCTGCTCGTCGAGCCGCAGGTCCACCAGCGGATCCTCGTCAGCCAGCTCGGCCAGGCCGGCGAACATCGCCAGGCGCTGGTCCGGGTCGACGGGCTCCACCAGCGCCTGCCTGGTGGGCGGCGGGAACCGGTAGACGTGCCGCCGCGGCGGGTCCCCGATGTGCTGGCCGATCCGGGCCGACAGCCCGCGCACCGCGGCGATCTGGCCGGCGGCCACCGAGGGGCGCACCAGGACGCCGGCGGGCTCGATGACGGCGATCTGGGTCACCGTCTGCGGGCGGGGTCCGCCGAGCCGCACCCGATCCCGTACCCGGAGGCTCCCGGACCACACCCGCAGCCAGGCACGCCGGCCATGGCCGTCCCGGTCGACGGCGAAGACCGTACCCGTCAGTGGACCGTCCCGCTCCGGGCCGCGCGGCAACAGCTGGGCGAGAAGGTGGCAGAGCTGCCGTACGCCGGCCCCGGTGATGGCCGAGCCGCACGCCACCGGGGTGAGCTCGGCGCGGCGCACCGCGTTCCGGATCGCCCGCCGGACGTCGCGGACGCGGACCGGCTCGTCCGTCAGCCACCGCGCCGCTACCGCGTCGTCGACCTCCGCCACCGCCTCCACCACCGGTTCGGTGTCGAGGCCGACGGCGCGCACCCGGGCGTCGGGCCCGCCCTGGCCGGTGACCGCGGTGAGGATGACCGGGCGCGCCCCGAGCCGCTGGCGTACCTGGGTCGTCACCCGGTCGACGTCGGCACCCCGGCGGTCCACCTTGTTGAGGAAGAGCACCGTCGGTACGCCGATGCGGCGCAGCGCCCGCCAGATGGCGACGGTCTGCGGCTGCACGCCCTCCACACTCGACAGCACGAGCACGGCGGCATCCAGCACGGCCAGCGACCGCTCGACCTCCGCGATGAAATCGGGGTGGCCGGGGGTGTCCAGCAGGTTGATGGTCAGATCGCCGATGGCGATCGACGTGACGGCCGCCCGGATGGTGATGCCGCGCCGGCGCTCCAGCTCCATCGAGTCGGTGCGCGTCGTGCCGGCGTCGACGCTCCCCGGCTGGGAAACGGCACCGGCCTCGTAGAGCAGGCGTTCGGTCAGGCTGGTCTTGCCAGCGTCAACATGGGCGACGATTCCAAGGTTCAACAACGCCAAGGCAGAGCTCCACGGTAGGACGGTCAAGGGTCCGAAGCGTGGAAGCTGCTCGCATTGTCACTCCTCGTCGCGGTCGTTGCGGACGTATGCCCTCCCCGGTGGCGTACCGCGGCGAGCGGTCTCCAGCCTCACACCGGCCGCCGCGAGGGCGCCACCGAATTCGGCGTCTCGATGGCGCGTGGGGTGGTGCGGCGCAATCTCCGGCACCGACCTTCATATCGATAATCTTGATTTGATATTGCCCGGTTGCTACCGTCCGGCGTTATGACGGTGTCGAGACGAGTGGCTCTGACCGGGGTGGCCGTCAGCGCGGTGGTCCTCGCGGTGACGACCCCGATGATGGCCGGTAGCGCAGCAACCGTTCCCCCGTCGGCGGGCGGGTGCAGCGCCACGGCACACATCGACTCGGCGTGGGGCAGCGGGCCGACCGGCGGCGAGATCGTCACCGTCACGGTCGTCAACACGTCGGCGAAGGCCGCCGCGACCTGGACGGTGAGCTGGACGCTCGGAAGCGGGCAGCGAATCGTGTCGGCCTGGAACGCGACGGTCTCCACGTCGGGCAGCACGGCTACCGCGGTCAACGCGGGTTACAACGGGTCGCTGAACCCGGGCGCGTCGACGACGTTCGGCATGCAGCTCGCCGGCACCGGCCCGGCGCCGGTGCTCAGCTGCGGCAACGACGCCGCGCCGCCGGCATCCGGGTCGCCGAGCGTGACACCGCCAGCCGGTGCCGACGTGGCGGTCACCGCGGCCGACAACGGCACCACGATCACCCTCTTCGTCGGGCAGACCCTCGGCGTCGCCCTGCCCGCCGACTACCGGCCGCCCACGGTCTCCGGCGTGGCTCTGGCGCAGCAGTCCAGCACCGGCGGGTACCCGACCGGGCAGCCGGTCTCGGCGTTGTACCGCGCGGTCGCAGCCGGCACCTCGGACCTGACCTCGCAGACCGACAACGCGTGTCACTACACCACGCCGCCGTGCGCGGCACCGGTGGCGCTGTGGCTGGTGCACGTCAACGTCCTCTCGGCCCCGAGCGGTACCGGGCAGACCGTCACCGTCACGCAGACCGACAACGCGCGCACCGTCGCGCTGCGCGTCGGCGACACCCTGGAGGTCAGCCTGCCGAGCATGTACACGCCGCCCACCGTCGCGCCGAGCGGTCCCCTGGTCCGCAGCGACCTCACCGGCGGCTACCCGACCGGCCAACCCCTGCTCGTCCGCTACGTGGCCGTCGCGGCCGGCCAGGCCGACGTCTCGACGATCAGCGACGGGGGGTGTCTCCACCTGCCGACACCTTGCCCCTCGCCCCAGGTGAGGTGGGTGGTGCACGTGACGGTCACGGCCTGACCCCCGCTCGGCGCTGGACCTGCTCGGCACGATGGTGGGCCGGAACGTGGCCGGTCACGGCGTCCAGCGCACGCCCGGGTTCACCCGGCCGGACCAGTCGAAGAGGGCCATGTTGTCCCACTGGTTCCCGGTGCCGTTGATGTTGGCCGGGTCCCAGCCGTTACCGCTGATGGCGTACCAGGTCGGCTCCCAGTAGAAGACACCGATGGCCCCCGCGTTGCGGGCTGTGTTCTGGACCCAGTCGAACTCCTGCGCCTGCCCCGACCAACTCGCGCTGATGCCGTCACAGGTCGCGTCGCCGACGGAGTTCGGCTCGCTGTCCGCATTGTTCCGGGTGAAGGGATACGCGGTCTCCACGATGACGACCGGCTTGCCGTAGCGGCCACGCAGGTCGACGATGTTGTTGTAGAGGTTCGACAGGGTCCCGTGCCACATGCAGTAGTACGACAGGGCGGTGATGTCCCACTGCACGCCCTGGGCGCGGATGCCGTCGTAGAACCATCGGGCGTTGGCGTTGCTGTCGGCGTCGGCGGTGTGGATCATCACCGGAATGCCGCTGCCGCACGCCTTGGTCGCGTTGTAGCCCTGCTTCAGCAGGCTGGCCAGCGGAGCGAAGTTGTTGTTGACGACCTTGCCCTCGTCCCACAGCATTCCGACGTTGATCTCGTTGCCGATCTGGACACTGTCCGGTGTGGTGCCCTGCCAGCTGAGGCTGGAGCAGACGTCGTAGGTGAAGTTGTACACGTCGGTTCGAAGCTGGCTGAGGCTGTGGCCGGCCCAGGCGGTCGGCTTGTACTGCTTGCCGGGGTCGGCCCAGGTGTCGGAGTAGTGGAAGTCGATGAGCACCTTGAGGCCCTTCGCCTTGGCGGCCCTCGCCTGGGCCAACACCCTGGTCTTGTTGTTGTAGCCGCTGGCCGGGTTGTTCCAGACGCGCAGCCGGACGTAGTTGACGCCGACGGACTTCAGGATGTCCAGCGGGTCGCGGGCGACACCGCCGGCGTCGTAGTACTTCGCGCTCAGGTCCAGGCTGCGCTGCAGGGAGGAGACGTCAGCGCCCAGCATGCTGAGGGTGTTCGCGGCGGAGGCGGGCGCGGGCATGCCGCCGAGCGCGGCGGAGAGGGCCATGATGCCGGCCGTGACAGCCCGGATCAGGGCCCTGCGGCGATGGCGGAGTGTGGACGGAGTTGTTTTCACGGCGCTCCTTCTCACAATGAGGGACGGGTCGGGAAGGAACCGAGCCGGATGGTCTCCCCATTGATCCCATCCGCGGGCTGCCGGACGGTCGTCGACCCCGGGTCGCGCAGCGGGAGCGAAACCGGCTGCCGCCGACTCGCACGCCCTCAAGCACACCACCGTAGGGCCAGGATCGCGACCCCAGCACGCTCAGCATCTGGGAAGTGAGGCGGGACCGGCAGCCCGACGACCCGCCCGGGCGGCTGACGGGTCACCCACCACGGGGCGGCTGACGGGCCGCGACGCCGGACCGCGGGGCGCCGCCTGGAGCGCGTACCCTGGGCCGCGTGATCCGCAGGAGGGCGCTTACCTCGCTGGCGGCGCTGACGGCGATCGTGGTCGGCCTCGGTCCGGGTGGCTGCGCCGCCGGACCGGCCGCCTCGGCGCCGGTCTGGCACGGGGCCACGCCGGGTCCGACGTCGCGCGCCACCGGCACCGCGACGCCTGAGCCGCCCGCCGGGGTCGAGGTGCGGCTGGCCTTCGCCGGTGACGTCCATTTCACCGGCCGTACCCTGCGCCTGCTCGACGATCCGGAGACGGCCTTCGGGGCGATCGCGCCGACGCTACGCGACGCCGACGTCACGCTGCTGAACCTGGAGACGGCGGTGACCGACCGGGGCACCCCCCAGCCGAAGACGTACCACTTCCGGGCGCCGAAGACCGCCTTCGCGGCGCTGCGCGCAGCCGGGGTCGACGCGGTGTCGATCGCCAACAACCACATCCTGGACTACGGGCGGCAGGGGCTCTCGGACACCCTGGACGCCGCGAGGGAAGCCCGGTACCCGGTGTTCGGCGCGGGCCGCGACACCGACGCCGCGTATGCGCCGTGGCTCACCACCGTACGGGGGCTGCGGATCGCGGTGCTCGGCATGTCACAGGTGCACGACCTGGCCGGGTCGTGGCGGGCGACGGACACCCGGTCGGGGGTGGCGATGGCGTTCGATCCCGCCCGGGCCGCCGCCGCGGTGCGTTCGGCGCGGGAGCAGGCCGACCTGGTCATCGTCTTCATGCACTGGGGCGTGGAGGGCAATTCGTGCCCCAGTGGAGAGATGAGGACGTTCGCCCGACGGCTGTCCGAGGCCGGCGCCGACATCGTGGTCGGCGCGCACGCGCACACGCTGCTCGCCGGCGGCTGGCTGGGCCAGACCTACGTGCACTACGGACTGGGCAACTTCCTCTGGTACGGCAGTTCGCACAGCACGGACTCCGGCGTGCTGACCCTGACCGTGCGCGACCGGGCGGTGGTCGACCGCCGGTTCGTTCCGGCGACGGTCTCCGGCAATGGCCAGCCGGTGCCGGTCACCGGGGTTGGCAAGCAGCGCATCCTCGACAAGCTCGCCACCGCACAGCGGTGCACCGGCTTGGCGGCACAACGCCTCAGCTAGCGGCCCGTGTCAGTCGTGGCGTCAGGGGCGTGTCAGGGGGGTGACAGGCCGGCTCCCGACAGTTGGCCGCATGACAACCTCAGCGATCGCGGCCTCGGGACTGCGTAAGGCGTACAAGGACAAGGTCGTGCTCGACGGCATCGATCTTGATGTCCCAGCGGGAACGGTGTTCTCCCTGCTCGGCCCGAACGGGGCGGGTAAGACGACGACGGTGAACGTGCTGACCACGTTGATGAGAGCCGACGGTGGGACGGCCCGGGTCGCCGGCCATGACGTCGTGACCGAGGCCAGGGCGGTGCGCGCGGCCATCGGCGTCACCGGCCAGTTCGCGGCGGTGGACGAGTTGCTGACGGGGCGGGAGAACCTGCAGCTGATGGCGGACCTGCACCGGGTCCCCGGCGACGGCGGCAAGCGGATCGTCGCGGAGCTGCTGGAACGCTTCGATCTGATGGAGTCGGCGCAGCAGCCCGCGTCGACCTACTCCGGGGGTATGCGCCGGAAGCTCGACCTCGCGATGACGCTCGTCGGCAACCCGAGGATCATCTTCCTGGACGAGCCAACGACCGGGCTGGACCCGCGCAGCCGCCGCACCATGTGGTCGATCATCCGTGACCTCGTCGCCGAGGGCGTGACCATCTTCCTCACCACCCAGTACCTCGAGGAAGCCGACCAGCTCGCCGACCGCATCGCGGTGCTCGACCAGGGTCGCCTGGTCGCGCAGGGCACTCCCGACGAGCTCAAACGCCAGATCCCCGGCACCCACGTCCGGCTCCGCTTCACCACCGCCGCCGAACTCGACGCGGCCGCCCGGGTCCTCGCCGACTCGAAGCGGGACGACGAGGCACTGGTGCTGCGGCTGCCCAGCGATGGCGGCACGACGTCGCTGCGGGCGCTGCTGGACCGGCTCGACGAGTACTCGATCAGCGCCGAAGGGTTCTCCGTGCACACGCCCGACCTCGATGACGTCTTTCTCGCCCTGACGGGCCACACCACGGAGGTGGTCGCGAAATGAAGTCCCCGTCGATCGTGATGCTGCGCCGCAACTTCAAGCACATCGCCCGGAACCCGACCACGGTGTTCAACGCGGTCCTGATGCCGGTCGTGGTTATGTTGATGTTCGTCTACGTGTTCGGTGACGCGTTCAGCGTCGGCGTCGACTACGTCGACTACGCGACGCCGGGCCTGCTCCTGCTGGCCGTCTGCTACGGGCTGGGGTCCGTGGCGGTGTCCGTGAATTCCGACGTGACCAAGGGCATCATCAACCGGTTCAAGGTCATGGACGTCCCGCGCAGCGCGGTGCTGACCGGTCACGTCATCGCCAGTGTGCTGACCAACCTGCTCGCCGTCGCGGCGATCATCGGGGTCGCCTTCGCGCTGGGATTCAACCCGTCGGCGGGTTTCCTCGAGTGGCTCGGCGTGATCGGTGTCGTCGTACTGCTCAGCTTCGCGGCCGGCTGGCTCACGATCGCCATGGGACTGGCGGCGAAGTCCCCGGAGACGGCGGGTCTGGCCGCGGTGCCGCTGGTCATGCTCCCGTTCTTCAGCAGTGCGATCGCGCCGACGGACAAGATGGGCCCCGGCGTCCGGGAATTCGCGGAGTACCAGCCCTTCACGCCGATCATCGAAACGTTGCGCGGGCTGCTCAACGGCGCGCCGGCCGCCGGCGACGTGATCCCGGCCCTCGCCTGGTGCGTCGGGGTCGCTCTCGTCGGGTACCTGTGGGCGTCCTCCGCGTTCACGAAGCGAGCGTGACGGCGACCAGCTCGGTCCAGCTGGCCTGCGCCCCCTCCTGTGTCGCCTCGGTGAACCGCGTGTCACCGAGGCGGCGCCGCGCGTCCTGCTCGATCCGCACCACGTCCGGTTGGGAACGGTCCGGCAGGCCACGCATGGCGGCGCTCGCCGCGAGCAGCCGCGCGGCTTGCTCGTACCGCTGTTGACGCAGCGCCAGGTCCGCCATCCCGACGAGCAGCCGGGCGATCGCGAGTACGTGCCCCGACTCGGACACCGCCTGGAACGCCGCGGCGCGGTGCTTGCGGGCCTCGTCGACATCCTCGGCAAGGTAGCCGAGCAGGTCCTGTGCCACCGCACGCATGCTCGGCCGCTCGGCGGCGCTGCCCAGCATGGCTGTCGCCACGTCGAGTTGCCGGTGGGCCTGCTCGGCGTCGCCGCTCCAGCGGGCGAGTTCCGCCTTCGACAGGGCCAGCTCGGTCAGCGCCTCCGGCCAGGCGACCCGTTCCGCGTACCGCTGCGCCTCCGCCATGGCGGCCGCACTCGACTCCTCATCGCCCGACAGCCAGTACAACTGGGCCTGGCGGGACCGCATCCGCACGACATCCTCGATGGCGCCGACCTCGGTGACGACCGCGATCGCGTGTTCGTAGTGCTCGCACGCGCCGGCGAACTCGCCGCGCATGGCGATTCGATCGGCCAGCTCGGTCAGGGCGAACGACATCCCCCACCGTTCGCCGAGCGCGCGAAACTCGGTGAGCGCCGCCTCGAGGTACGCGTCCGCGTCCCGCCCTCCCCAGCCGAGCTGGATCCGCATCTTGCCGAGCTGCAGCCGGGCAACGGCGCGTACCCAGGGGTCCTCGTCGGTGAGCAGCGGTTCCCACGCGGGCAGGAACGCATCCGGCGTTCGCAGCATGCGTTCCAGCGCGGCGACGAGCGCCACCGCCGGGTGGCGGCGCTGGACCCGCTGGCTGATCTTGTGCACCTCCTGGATCCACTCCGCCGCCTGGTGCTGGTCACTCTCCCGCCCGGAGGTCAGGAATCCCGTGACGAACGCGTACACCACGGCCCGGATCTCGTCGGTCACCTCGCCGGGCACGGTGGTGGCCGCAATGATCAGCTCATGGCCCTCGGCTTTGTGCCCGCCGAGCCACCAGTACCAGCCGGCGGCAGCGGCGAGCCGCATCGCCCCGTCGGCCTCGCCGGCCGCGAGCGCACCGCGCATCGCAGCACTGATGTTGTCGTGCTCGACCTCAAGCGTGGCAAGCCAGTCCAGTTGTTCGGCACGGCGAAGGTGCGGCTCCGCGGTCTCGGCGAGGTCGGTGAAGTACGCGAGATGTGCCCGGCGCGCCAGGTCGGATTCGCCCGCCTCCGTGAGCCGTTGCCGGGCGTACTCCTTGATCGTGCCGAGCATCCGGTAGCGCGGCGCCCCCGTGCTCTCGGTGACCACCAGCGACTTGTCGGTCAAGGCAGTCAGCAACTCGAGCACCTCCCCCGCGTCGACGGCATCGCCCGCGCAGACCCGCTCGGCAGCTTCCAGGCTCGCACCACCGGAGAACACCGAGAGCCGGCGCAGGACCATCCGTTCGGCATCGGTGAGCAGTTCCCAGCTCCAGTCGACCACCGCGCGCAGCGTCCGGTGCCGCGGCAGCGCGGTACGGCTGCCACCGGTCAACAGTCGGAACCGGTCATCGAGCCGGTTGGCGAGGTGATCGAGGGACATGGTGCGCAACCTGGCCGCGGCGAGTTCGATCGCCAGGGGCATCCCGTCCAGCGCCCGGCAGACGCGCGCCATGGTCGACAACGTGCGGGCGTCGGTCGCGAGGTCCTTGCGCACCGCGCCGGCGCGGTCCCGCAGCAGGCGGATGGCCGGAGCGGACTCGATCTCGCCGGGGCCGGCGTCCGCCGCGGGTAGGGCCAACGGCGCGACCGGCCACAGTGCCTCACCGGTGATGCCGAGCGGTTCCCTGCTCGTGGCGAGGATCCGCAGCCGCTGGCACTCTCCGAGCACCCGATGGGCGAAGGTCGCCGCGGACTCGATCACGTGCTCGCAGTTGTCGAGGATCAGCAACATCGCCCGCTCGCGGACCGCCGCGATGACCCGATCCGTCGGTTCCGCGTCCGGTGCCTCGCCGAGCAGCGCGTCGCGCAGGGCGAGCGCCGCGAGCGTCGCTTGCGCCACGTCACCGTCGGCGCCGATGGCCGCGAGTTCGACCAGCCAGGCCCCGTCCGGCAGGTCGTCCAGCAGGGTGCGCGCGGTTTCCGTGGCCAGTCTGGTCTTACCCGTACCGCCCGGTCCGATCAGGGTGGTGAGCCGATTTTCGGCGACGAGTTCGCGGACCGCGGCGACTTCGGCGTCCTTGCCGACGAAGGTCGTCAGCTCGGCACGCACGTTGGTCTTCCGGATCTTCTCCCGCCGTACCAGCTCGCCCCGCAGCAGCGCGACGTGCAACGCCGACAGCTCCGGTGCGGGGTCGACGCCCAGCTCGTCGGCCAGGGTTTCCCTCATGCGCTCGTACACGAGCAGCGCCTCGGCGTCGCGACCGGACGCGACAAGGGCACGCATCAGCGCGGCGACCAGCCGTTCCCGCAGCGGATGCGCGGCCACCAGGTCGGTCAGTTCGGTGACCAGTTCCGCACCGTGGCCGAGGCTGATCTCCGCGTCGAACCGGTCCTCCATGGCTGTCAGGCGTAGCCGCTCGAGCCGGGTGACCGCCGCGTCGAGCGCGGCGCTCCCCGGCAAACCGACGTCCTGCATGGCCGCGCCGCGCCACAACGCGAGAGCCTCGCGCAGCCGCCGCAGCCGTTCCGGATCCTGGTCGTCGCGGGCGCGGGCGACGAGACGCTCGAACCGCACGGCGTCAACAGCGTCCGGTGCCACCCGCAACCGGTAGCCGTCCGCCTGCCCCTCGACCGACCCTTCCGGCAGCGCCTTGCGCAGCCGGGAGACCAAGCGTTGCAAGGCATTCGCCGCGTCGGAGGGCGGCTGTTCGCCCCAGATCCAGTCGACGAGCGTCGCCTTGGGGACTACGCGACCCGGTTCGAGTGCGAGGGCGACCAACAGCCCGCGCAGTCGGGCACCCGGCACGTCGGCCAGGGCGCCGTCGTCCGTGCGAACCTCGAACGGTCCGAGTATCCCGACCTTCACTCCGCAGATCCTGCCATGGGCGACGGACGGTCATACCAGCCGGCGACGCCGAGGTGGGGCGCGTCCGGGACAGCCAGCACTGCCCGCCGCTCGCCTCTGGTCGGCAGCCGTGGCCCCGATCAGCGGCGGGTCGCGGTTGGTCTCCTTCGCCGCATTTGCTAGAGCCTGACCCGTTCCGAGTGCATCCCGTCGACCATCTCGTGCCCCGGCAGGTTGGTGCAGTGCGAGCCTGGCTGGGCTCCGCGCACCGGGCACGGCCGCCACTCCTGCACCGGGCCGGCGTCGTGACCCAACATCATGGCGACTTCGCTGATCTCGTCAGCCAGTTCGTGCAGGCTCGGGTCGCGGTGCCGGACCGCAGCCTGGTGGATCTTCTGAACCGACTGTCGCGCCCGCTCAAGCAGGCGCCGTGCCGATGCGCCAGGGTCAGAGGACATGCGTGGCGGCTTCCCGGGAGCGTCGGACTGAAACCGGCCAACTCGGGACTGCCGGCGCAGGCGCACCGTCGACGCCGTCGGGCCGGATCACCTGCGTAGCCGACCCCGCCGGTGGCGGTCTCAGCCGCCATGACGAGTGACTGCTCAGCGGGGCGTGGCGGCGGCGAGCAGGTCATCGACGAGCTGGGTGGCGGCGGCGGACGCGGTGGCCGCGTCGGGGCGGGCGGCGCTCGCGTAGAGGCCCTCCACGATCAGCCAGATCCGGTCGGCGAGCTGTTCGGGGTTCGGCATGTCCAGCCGGGCGACGAGGTCGTCGATCTCGGCTCGGGTGTCGCGCAGGTAGTCGCGGGCCACCCGGGCGGGCTCGCCCTCGTCCTCGGGGAACTCGGTGAGGTACATCCGGAACGCGCAGCCACGGAAGTCCGGCCGGGTGGTGCTGGCGGCGATCTCCGCGACGAGCGCGCGCAGGCACGCCGCCGGATCGCCCCCGAGGCCCGCGGTGGCGGCCGCCGAGTCCCGGTCCCGCACCGCCCGGCAGGCCCGCAGGTACGCGGCCACCAGCTCGTCCTTGCTGGGGAAGTGGGTGTAGAGCAGGTTCTTGCCGCAGCCGGCCGCGCCGATCACCTGGTTCATCCCGACGGCCCGGACGCCGTGCCGGTAGAACAGGTCACCGGCCGTGCGAAGGATCCGTTCTCGGCTGCCCGGGGCGGCGCTGCGCGCCATGGCCATCCCCCCTCTCGTCTGGTGTGGCAAGGATAACGGACCGGTCGGTCCGCCAACGATTGACGGACGCGGCCTCGGCAAGCATGCTCGGACCAATCGGTCCCGGACCGGTTGGTCCGGATCAACTGGCAGGAGGCATGATGCGGGACGCGGTCATCGTCGAGGCGGTACGAACCCCGATCGGTAAGGCCAGGCGGGGCGCGTACCCCGAGGTCCACCCCGTCGAGCTGCACGCGCACGCGCTGCGCAGTCTCATCGCCCGGGTTCCCGGCCTCGACCCGGTCGAGATCGACGACGTGATCGGCGGTGCTGTCGGACAGGTCGGCGAGCAGAGCACCAACACCACCCGGCTCGCCGCCCTCGCCGCCGGATTCCCCGAGTCCGTGCCCGGGGTGACCGTGGACCGGCAGTGCGGCAGCAGCCAGCAGGCGCTGAGCTTCGCCGCCCAGGGCCTGATCGCCGCGGCGTACGACATCGTGGTCGCCTCCGGGGTGGAGTCGATGAGCCGAGTGCCCATCGGCAGCTCGGCCCTCGTCGACGGCGCGCGGGCCGACGTCGCCGGGCCGGGGGTCGCCGCCCGCTACCCCGGCGGGCTCATCCCGCAGGGCGTCAGCGCGGAGCTGATCGCCCGCAAGTGGGGACTGTCCCGCCTGCAGCTCGACGAGTACGCCGCCACCAGCCACCAGCGGGCCGCCGAGGCCTGGCGCCAGGGACACTTCGACAGCCAGGTCGCCCCGCTGCCCGGCATCGAGGTCGCCAGGGACGAGACCATCCGGCCCGGCACCACGGTGGACCGCCTCGCCGAGCTACCGCCGGCCTTCGCCGCCGCGCACTGGAGCACCCGCTTCGGCGAGATCGACTGGAAGGTCACCGCCGGCAACTCCAGCCCGCTCAACGACGGGTCGGCGGCACTGCTGCTCACCACCAGCGACACCGCCCGGCGACACGGCTGGCGCCCCCGGGCCCGGATCCACACCGCGACCGTCGTCGGGGACGACCCGATCCTCATGCTCACCGGCATCATCCCGGCCACCGCCAGGGTGCTCGCCCGGGCCGGCCTCACCCTCGCCGACATCGACGCGTTCGAGGTCAACGAAGCGTTCTCGTCGGTGGTGCTGGCCTGGCTCGTGGAGACCGGCGCCGACCCGGCAAAGGTGAACGTCGACGGCGGAGCCATCGCCCTGGGCCACCCGCTCGGGGCCAGCGGCGCCCGCCTGGCCACCACCCTGCTGCACGTGCTCGAACGCACCGGCGGCCGGTACGGCCTGCAGACCATGTGCGAGGCGGGCGGCACCGCCAACGCGACGATCATCGAGCGTCTCGACGCCTGATGGCCCGTCGGAGGCGAGCCGGTCGTCCCGGCCGGCTCGCGGCGCCCTGCTCGAGCGGGTGAGCCGGCGAGGCCCCCAGCGAGGGCTTGGCCGCGCCCGCACCTGCCGGCCCGCACGTCGAAGGAGCCGG
>NZ_RJLN01000037.1 GCF_003725545.1 Micromonospora solifontis
AACACCCGGCGCCGGCTCCCGGGTCTGGCGGCCCCGCCGCCCGGGCCCTCCGGCCCTGTGCGCCGCCGCGCCCGGCGGGCAGGGTCGGAAGGGGACGAGCAACGAGGAGGCGGCACCATGACCCAGCCATCAACCCGGACGGAGCAGACCGCCACGGTACGGGTGCTGGAGGCGGCGGCCCGGCAGTCGCTGCACGCGCCGTCGGTGTTCAACACCCAGCCCTGGCGCTGGCGGGTCACCACCGACGCGCTGGAGCTGCGCGTCGACCCGCAGCGGCGGCTCGCCACCACCGACCCGGACGGGCGGCTGCTGACCCTGAGCTGCGGGGCGGCCCTGCACCACGCCCGGCTGTCGCTGGTGGCCGCCGGCTGGGGCGTGACCGTCGACCGGTTCCCCGACCCGGACGACCCCGAGTTGCTGGCCCGGCTGCGTACCACCGGCCCGGCCGACCTGGATGTCGCCGCCGGCCGGCTGGTCGACGCCATCCCCCGCCGCCGCACCGACCGGCGTGCGTACGGCGACCGGCCGGTACCGGCGTCGCTGCTGAGCCGGCTGCGCACCGCCGTCGAGGCGGAGGGGGCGTACCTGCACGTGGTCCGGATCGACCAGATGCCGATGCTGGCCGTCTCCACCGCCCGCGCCGCCGACGCCGAGCTGGCCGACCCGGCGTACCGCGAAGAGCTGCGCCGGTGGACCAACCGGCCGGCGGACAGCGGCGACGGCGTGCCCACCGCCACCACCGTGCGGCCCGCGCCGCGCCGGGTGCCGGTGCGCGACCACGCGCTGGGTGGCGCGGCCGGGCTCAGCGCCGGGACGAACTTCGACCGGGGCGCCGCGTACGTGATCCTCTTCGGTGAGCGGGACGACCCGGCGGCCTGGCTGCGCGGCGGCGAGGCGCTGTCCGCGCTGCTGCTCACCGCGACGGCCGAGGGGCTGGCCACCGCGCCGCTGAGCGACGCCATCGAGCTGGCCTGGCCGCGCCGGATGATGCGCGAGCTGCTCGCCGGGGTGGGCGAGCCCTACCTGGTGATCCGGGTGGGCTGGGGGCCGGACGAGGAGCTGCCACCCGCGCCGCGCCGGGCGCCGGCCGACGTGATCGAGGTCGATGCCTGACCGCCGGGGCGGGGCGGCGCCGGTTCGCGTCCGGCGGTTACCCCGGCCGGGTGACCGTCACGCGGTGACCGCCCCGCGCCCGCCCCTCCCGTCTACCGTCCGATCGAGGGCAGGTGACGTGGGGAGGCTGGCGTGGACGGGTACCCCGCCATCGAGGACCACGGGCTCATCGGCGATCTGCAGACCGCGGCCCTGGTGACGTGCGACGGCTCCATCGACTGGTTCTGCGCCCCACGCTTCGACTCACCCAGCGTCTTCGCCGCCCTGCTGGACAGAGAGAAGGGTGGCTTCTTCCGGATCGCCCCGGACGACGTCCGGTACGTCACCAAGCAGCTCTACCAGCCGGACACCCCGATCCTGATCACCCGTTTCATCAGCGCCGACGGGGTCGCGGAGATCATCGACTACATGCCCGTCGCCGGTGAGCGGCCCACCGATCAGCACCGCCTGGTGCGGATGGTCCGTATGATCCGCGGCAGCATGCGCTTCAAGCTGGAGTGCCGGCCCCGGTTCAACTACGGCCGGGACCAGCATGAGCTGGAGGTGCACCCCGAGGGGTACGTCTTCCGCAGCCCGGCACTGAGCCTGACGCTCAATCCGGTCCACCCGGTCCCGAAACTGATCCGCGAGCGGGACGTCGACAACGACGGGCACGACCTGGTCGGCCGGGTCACCCTGCAGGAGGGCGAGACCGGCGGCATCGTCCTGGAGACCGGCTCCCTCCGGCCGCCGCGCTTCATCCCCGGCGAGGAGATCGCCGCGATGTTCGAGCGGAACATCGAGTTCTGGCGCCGCTGGCTCGACCGCTCGACGTACGGGGGGCGCTGGCGGGAGATGGTGGAACGGTCCGCGATCACCCTGAAGTTGATGACGTACGCCCCGACCGGCGCGATGATCGCCGCGCCGACCGCCGCCCTGCCGGAGCAGATCGGCGGCACCCGCAACTGGGACTACCGCTACACCTGGATCCGGGACACGTCCTTCTCGGTGCACGCCCTGCTGGGCCTCGGCTTCACCGACGAGGCCAGCCGGTACGTGAACTGGCTCGACGAGCGGGTCCGCGAGGCCGGCGACAACGCCGCCCCGCTGAAGATCATGTACCGGGTCGACGGCTCGTCCGACCTGCACGAGGAGATCCTCGACCACTTCGAGGGCTACCGCGGCTCCGGGCCGGTGCGGATCGGCAACGGCGCGGCCGACCAGTTGCAACTCGACATCCACGGCGAGGCCCTGTACGCCATGCACCTCGCCGACGAGCAGGGCATCCGGCCGTCGCACCAGGTCTGGCGCAGCACCGTCCGGCTCGTCGACTGGCTCTGCCACAACTGGGACCAACCCGACGCGGGCATCTGGGAGAGCCGCCACCACCCCCGCAACTACACCTACGGCCGGCTGATGTCCTGGGTCGCCTTCGATCGGGCGATCCGCCTGGCCAACCGGCACGGCCGGCCGGGCGACATCAACCGCTGGATCCAGCAACGCGACACGATCTACAACCAGATCATGGAGCGCGGCTACCACCTGGGCCGCCGCTCCTTTGTGCAGAGCTACGGCGAGCCGGTGCTCGACGCCTCGCTGCTCATCATGCCGGCCGTCGGCTTTGTCACGCCCACCGATCCGCTGTGGCGCTCCACCCTGGAGGCCATCGAGGACGACCTGGTCTCCGACAGCCTGGTCCACCGCTACGACCCGGCCGCCGCGCCCGACGGCCTGCCCGGCGACGAGGGCACCTTCAACATGTGCACGTTCTGGTACGTCTCGGCCCTGGCCGGCGCCGGCCGGCTCGACGACGCCCGCCTCACCTTCGAGAAGATGTTCACCTTCAGCAGCAACCTGCGCCTCTACGCCGAGGAGATCGCCCTCACCGGCGAACAGATCGGCAACTTCCCCCAGGCGTTCAGCCACCTGGCCCTGATCACCACCGCCCTGCACCTCAACGAACTCCTGGACGCCCGCAAGCGGTGAACCGTCGCCGCCCGTACCCGGCGGGCAGCGCCGGACGGGGGTGCCGGTTGCGGCACGCTGTCGAGCTGATGTCGCGAACGACTCACCCGACCGGCCACCCTGCCCGCCTGCCGGGACGTGCCGGCCCTACCTCTCCCCCGTCCGAGGCAGCGCCTCCCCGACGCGGGGGATCCCGGCGACCCCCGCCTCGCCGCATCCTGGAGGCGGCTGAGGGGGCGATCGCATGACCATGCCATACCGCGACGCGCTGCCGTTCGTCGACGAACACCGGGTCCTCGTCCCGGCTCCCGCACCCGCCGTGTGGCAGGCGCTCACCGGGCTGGTGCCCGGTGCCGGCACCGGCGGCGCCGCCCTGGCCCACCTGCTCGGCACCGAGCCGCGGCGCGCCCGCGGCACCCTCTTCGAGCCGGGCGCCACCCTGCCCGGCTTCGCGGTCGCCGAGGCGGTGCCCGGACGGCGGCTCCGCCTCACCGGCCGGCACCGGTTCTCCCGCTACTCGCTGATCTTCACCCTGACGCCGCAGGCCGGCGGCACGCTGCTCAGCGCCCGCACGGACGCCGCCTTCCCGGGCCTGCCCGGCCGGCTCTACCGCCTGCTGGTGATCGGCTCCGGCGGCCACCGTGTGCTGGTCGGCCGCATGCTGCGCGCCGTGCGCCGCCGCCCGGCCGTCAGGTCCGGTTAGGACCGGGGTGCGTCGAGACCGAAGACGGCCACGGTACGCACACCGCCGTCCCCGGCCGGCTCGGTGCGGGAGCCGATCCGCCGGAAGCCCGACTTCTCGGCGACCCGGATCGAGGCGAGGTTCTCCTCGTCCGCTTCGAGGAGCACCTGCCGTACCCGCAGCTCGGTCCGCGCCCAGCCGACCAGCAGCCGGACCGCGCGCGGCGCCACGCCCCGGCCGCGCTGCGCCGGGAACACGCCGTAGGCGACGGTGGCCACCGCGTCGTCGCGGAACTGGAGGTTGATCATCCCGACCGGCTCGTCGGTCACCGCGTCCGCGATCACCAGCGGCGCGGCCCGTCCGCTGCGCCACGCCTCCGCGGCCCGGGCCAGGCTGGTGCGGCGGGCCTCGGCGTCCATCGGCTCGTCGTCCAGCCAGCGGCGGGCCTCCGGGTCGTGGCTGGCCGCGCCGATCGCGTCGAGGTCGGACGCCCGGCGCCGACGCAGGCTGACCGCGCCGTCGGTGAGCGGTGCGGCGGGCGGCGGAATCGGACCGGAGCGGGTCATGGCCGGCATGGTACGACCCTTGCGACGCGACGTCCGTCCCGCGCGTCCCGGCCGGGGCCACCACCGGTCGGCGGCCGCGTCGGCGGCGGGTTCCCGGCAGCGCCACGGCCGTCAGCGGGTACCGGCCATCGCCTCGAGGCGGCGGGCGAGCCGGGCGGCGGCCTCCCGCAGCTCCGGCGGCTCCAGCACCTGCGCCTCGAAGCCCAGCCGGGCCACCTGCACGACGAGCCAGTCCAGGTTGTCCCCGCCGACGACGAGCACGCACCACCCGTCGCGGTCGTCCTCGACGCGCCCCACCTGGAGCGGCACCAGCTCCCGCACCCGGTCGGGCCGGGCGTGCACCCGCACCCGGGCGAGATACCGGTACGACGCCTCGGTCACGGACCGCTGCACGTAGGCGACCGGGTCGGGATGCTCCCGCGCCCGGAAGCGCCAGGTCGTCGCCGCCACCGCACGCATCCGGTCCAGCCGGAAGGTGCGCCAGTCGCCGCGGTCGACGTCCCAGGCCATCAGGTACCACCGGCGGCCGGTGGTGACCATCCGCACCGGCTCGACCGTGCGCTCGCCCTGCCCGCCGTCGCGGCCGCCGTACCGGAAGCGCACCCGTACGGCGTCGCGGCACGCCCGCGCGAGAGTCACCAGCAGCTCCGGGTCGATCTCGACCCCGGGGCCGATGAGGGTGTCGGTCGCGCCGTGCACCGCGCGCACCTCGGCGCGCAGCCGGGACGGCATCACCTGGTCGAGCTTCGCCAGCGCCCGCAGCGCCGCCTCGCCCGCCCCCGCGACCGTGCCTCCGGAGGCCAGGCGCAGGGAAATCGCCGTCGCGATCGCCTCCTCGTCGTCGAGGAGCAACGGCGGTAGCCGGGTGCCCGCGCCGAGCTGGTAGCCACCGCCGACCCCCGCCGTCGCGTGCACCGGGTAGCCGAGGGCGCGCAGCCGCTCCACGTCGCGACGCACCGAGCGGTCGGTGACCCTCAGCTCGGCGGCGAGCTCGGCGGCGGTCCAGGACGCCCGCCGCTGCAGCAGGGCCAGCAGGCGCAGCACCCGCTCGGTCGTCGCCTCGACGCTCACGCGCTCATCGTTCCACAGATCACGGAACGATCCTGTCCGCGATTTCCGGGAGACTGGGAGCCATGACCGACCCGACCAACAGGAGGCGCGCTGAGATGGCCCGCGACATCCAGATCACCTTCGACTGCGCCGACCCCGCGGGGCTGGCGACGTTCTGGGCCGAGGCCCTCGGCTACCGGCTGCAGGACCCGCCCGCCGGCTTCGAGTCGTGGGAGCAGGCACTGGCGGCGATGGGCGTGCCGCCCGAGCGCCGCAACGACGCCTCGGCCGTGGTCGACCCGGACGGCGCCGGGCCCCGACTGTTCTTCCAGCGGGTGCCGGAGGGCAAGCAGGCCAAGAACCGGGTGCACCTCGATGTGCGGGCCGCTCCCGGGCTCAGCGGCGACGCGCGGATGGCGGCCCTGGAGGCGGAGGCCGCCCGGCTCGTCGCCCACGGCGCCACCCGCCTCGAGCGCCACGAGCCCGCACCGCCGCTCGGCGCCGGTCACATCGTCCTGGCCGACCCCGAGGGCAACGAGTTCTGCCTCGACTGATCAGCCGTCGCCGGCGGCGTAGGAGTGCCTCCTACCCGCGTTGAGGGGGTGTGCCGTGGCCGCATCCGCCGCCGAGGCCGTCCGCGACGAGTACGACGCGCTCTACCGCGACACCGCCGGCTCGGGCGGGCCGCCCTGGGTCATCGGCGGCCCGCAACCGGCACCGCGACCGGCGGATCGGCCGCCGGCAGCAGCACCGACAGCACCCGGGCGTACGGGCGGAACCCGGCCGCGTCGTACATCCGGCGGGCCGGATTGCCGTCGGCCACCGACAGGCCGACCGCCGGCAGACCGGCGGCGCGGGCGCCGTGCAGCGCGTGGACGAGCAGCGCCCGGCCGAAGCCGCGGCCCTGGGCGGGCGGCGCCACCGCCAGGTTCAGCACCCAGGCGCAGACGTCCTCGGTCCACGGCACCGGCCCGGCGCACAGCACGTGGCCGGCGCTGCGCCCGTCCGGATCGACCAGGCGGGCCGAGGCGGGCAGCAGCGGCGGCACCGGCTCACCGGTGTCGAACATCCCGCGTACCTCCGCGGTGTCGCCGGCCGTCCACGGCCCGTCGGGGTGCCCCGGCCCGTACGCCGCCGCCAGCCCTTCGGCCAGCTCGTCGTCCCAACCGGGGCTGCCCAGCGACCAACCGGAGGGCAGTGCCACCGGCGCCGGCAGCCCGGCCAGATTGTGACGCAGGTCGGTCGCGGCCCGGCGCCGGGTGAGACCGCCGGCCACCAGCGCGCCCACCACCGCGTCGTCGGGCGTCTCCAGCCGGCACCCGGCGAGGTCACGGCGGGCCTGCTCGGCGACGTGGGCCGGGGCCGCTCCGGGCAGCGGCCGCAGGTCGGCCGCCACGCGCGTCCCGGCGTCGTCGCGCAGCCGCAGGCGGGCCAACGCCGTGCCGTCGTCGGCGACGAGCAGCGAGTCGGCGGGGTCCTCAGGATGGGGGCGTACCGGCATTCGGGCGAGGCTAGTGACTCGCTCGGTTGGGTGCCACCGAGAATGCGCGACCCCTCACGGCCTGGCCGCCGCGTCGGGGGCGCCGACCGGAGCCTCCCCCAGGTCGAGGGTCCAGTGCTGGCCGACCAGGTCGTGGCCGAAGCTGTGGTGCGGCTCCTCGTCGACGAGGACGAACCCGAAGGCCTGGTAGATCCGGCGGGCCGACACCAGCACGTCGTTGGTCCACAACGTGACCTGCCGGTAGCCGACGTCGCGGGCGAAGCCGAGGCAGGTCCCGACCAGCCGGGTGCCCACGCCGAGGCCGCGCGCGGCCGGCGTGACCAGCAGGATCCGCAGCTTGGCCAGCCCGGGTACGTCGCCGGCGACGCAGAACACGCAGCCTGCCCGTTCGCCGTCGACCTCAGCGATCCAGGCCGCCTCCGTGGCCGGGTCGTGGTCGGCGGCGTAGTCGGCCACGATCCGGGCCACCAACGCCTCGAGTTCAATATCCCAGCCGAACTGCCGGTCGTAGACCTCACCGTGGGCCATCACCACCCAGCCCAGGTCACCGGGACGGTCGGCCCGGCGCACCACGACCCGCGGCTGGGGATCCTGCTGTGTCATGGGTTGCCCCCTCATGCGACTGACACGACTGTTTCAGTAGCGGTACGCTACCGCCATGTCCCCGGACCGCACCACCCCGTCGGCGCGGCAGGTCGAGCTGCTGGAGGCCGCCTACCAGTACGTGCTCGACCACGGCCTCGCCGACCTGTCACTGCGCCCGCTGGCCACCGCCATCGGCTCCAGTCCCCGGGTGCTGATGTTCCTGTTCGGCAACAAGGACGGCCTGGTACGCGCACTGCTGGCCCGGGCGCGCACCGACGAGCTGGCCATCCTGGACCGCCTCGGTCAGGCCGGCCAGGAGCCCATCGGCCTGGTCCCGGCCGCCGACCGGGTCTGGGCGTGGCTGGCCGTCGACGAGCACCGGCCGCTGCTGCGACTCTGGGTCGAGGCGTACGGCCGGTCCCTGGTCGAGCCCGACGGCGCGTGGGCCGGCTTCGCCCGGGCGACCGTGCACGACTGGCTCGCCGTCCTGGCCGCGTGCCAGCCGCAGCCCGAGCGGGACAGCCAGGAGGGCGCCACCCGCCGTACCCTGGCGCTGGCGGTGCTCCGGGGCGCGCTGCTCGACCTGCTCGCCACCGGCGAGCACCGCCGGATCACCACCGCCGTCCGGCACCAACTCGCCCTGCTGGGACCCTGACCGTCAGCCCACCGAGGGCCCCTCCGCGCGCACCCGGCATGGCATGCTCTCGCGATGGCCACCTATGAAGTCGCACTCGTGCTGCTCGTCGATCCCTCGGGCGCGCTGCTCATGCAGCACCGGGACGGGAACGCGGCCGTCTCGCCGAACCAGTGGAGCCTGCCCGGCGGCCACCTCGAGCCCGGCGAGACGCCCGAGGAGGCCGCCCGCCGCGAGCTGCTGGAGGAGACCGGCCTGACCGCCGGTGAGCTGCATCCGGTGTGGAGTGGCCCGCGCCCGTACGAGGAGGGCTTCCCGCACACCGTGACGGTCCACGTCTTCCGCGGCACCACCACCGCGCGGCAAAAGGACGTGGTGCTGGGCGAGGGACGCGCGATGGTCTTCGTCCCTCGGGACGAGCTCCTCGATCACGACCTGGCGGTCACCACGGCGCTGGTCCTGTCCCACCATTTCGAGGCCGTTTGACCCGATGGGCCACCCCCTCGGACCGCTGCGAGCTGTCGTACCGCCACAGCTGCGGCACCCGGTGGACGATGCCGGCCACGGCGAGAACGGTCAGCACCCCACCCTCACAACGCCGACACCACCAGCGCGACCAGCGACACCGCCGCCGAGACCCCGACGGTCGCGGACGAGCCGGTCAACGAGAACAGCTGCGTAGGGACCGCGACCGCGCTGAACGAACCACCCACCCCGGCGATCACCGACGCCACCCACAGCCGCCGGTACGCGGCGATCGCCAGTGGACGCCGATCCACCAGATACGCGCCCAGCCTGCGTCCCCCGCCGCCGGCGCCGCCAGTTCCGGCCGCCGTCGTCGGCGCTGCCATACCCGTCACCCCCGGTCGGCTGATGCCGGCCGTGGCCGACACCGAGGATGCTCAGCCCTACCCCAGGGGAAAGGTCCAGCACTGATCCCGGCTGGCCCCCGCCGACCTGGCCGTCGACGCGTCCCATGGGCCCGTCCCCGCCTGGCCGTCAGGTCGGTAGGGCGTCGCCGATCGAATCGCGCAGCGAGGTCGGGGAGAGCAACGGCTGGAGTGGGCCGTCGTCGACGCTCCCCGGCAGCCGCCGGGCCACCCCGGCGAGCAGGTCGGCCACCTGGACCCGCGGATCGTCCCGGGAGTCGACCATCACCAGGCCGGCCAGCGGCGACGGCCCGGCGCGGCCGGCCAGCACCCGCTGGAGGCGGCGCAGCCGCCCGGCCGTGAGGGCGCTCTGCTCGTCGTGGGTCACCAGCACCCGCCGGCTCCCGCCGCTCCAGAACAGGACGGTCTCGGCCAACGCCGGCAGCATCGGCTCCAGCGGCGGCGGAATGGACCGGTCGTCGTCGCTCAACCTGGCCAGGAGGCTGCCCACCCGGTCCCGGCTGAGCCCGTGCAGGACGTCCTCGGCCGGCGCGCCCAGCCCGTGGCGTACCAGCGCATCCCTTGCCTGGAAGAACCCTTCCACGGTCCGCTGATCCGGCCGGTGTCGCCGCTTGAGCCGGCACATCTCGACGAAGGCCGCGAGGAAGGCCGTCCAGTCGGCGCCGGCGGAACCCCGAGCCCGATACAGGGCGAGGGCGGCCGGACGGTTCTCCTGGGTCAGCCGGGTGCCGGCCGCGTACGACGGCTCGGCCAGCAGCAGGTCGACGACGCGGGTGACGACGAAGTATTGCTTGTCGACCAGGTGAACGTGCGCCCGGCCGCGCAGCGCCGCCAGGAACCACTCCAGCACCTCGCCCGCTTCGGGCCGGCGGAGGAACTGCCGGGACTTGAACTCGTTCGGCGAGAACCGGAAACCGGACCGCAGCGTCGCGACCAGCGCGGCCGCCTCCTCACCGCGCAGGTCGACACTCGCGTGGGTGATCACCGGCGTGGCGGGGTCAAGCAGATTGGTGCCGGAGAACCCCGATTCGTCACAGGCGATCTCCACGACGGTGCCGGCCACCGTATCCACCGGCGGCAGCCCGCCCTGAAGCGGCAACCTCATGCCCGGTCCCTCGCCATGTCGACCATGGTCGCCGACCCGACCCGATCGGACCACCCAGTTAGGCTCCGCCGGCCGCCGCCCGCACCACCTGATACATGACGTGGTCCTGCCATCGGCCGGCGATGTGGAGATACTCCGGCGCGATGCCGAACGGCACGAACCCGTTGCGTCTGAGGACCCACTGCGATCCGCCGTTGTGCAGCAGGGTCTCGGCCTGCACCCGGTGCAGGCCCAACTCCTCGAACGCCACCCGCACGATCTCGCCAACGGCCCGCGTGGCGAAGCCCCGGCCGTTGTGGCCCGCGCTCACCCAGTAGCCCAGCGCACAGGACTGGAACGGGCCGCGCACGATGCCGCTGAGCGTGATGCGCCCGATCACCCGGCCGACGTCGTCGAGGATGACGTGGGGCAGCTTCGACCCCAGCTCGTACTGCTGGAGATCGCCCCGGATGACGGCGTGTTGGCCGCCCGCCGTGAAGTAGTCCTCGCTCCGGACCGGCTCCCACGGCGCGAGGAACTCACGGTTCACGCGGAGCAGCTCGGCCAGGGCCGGCGCATCCTCGGGGGTGATGAGCCGAGTGATCTTCACTCGCCCATCATGCCCCTCGCCCCGCGGCAACCGGGCACCTGCCCAGGCGCGCCATCAAGGCCGTCATCGCGACCCGCTACGACGAGGCCCGGGAAAGCCCACCTCGCGCGGGGTCAGACAAGGGCGGCGACCAGCAGGGCGAAGGCGGCGATGATGACCGCGACGCGGACGTAGTGGAGGCGGTCCCAGCGGTTCATCTGCTGCTTCCAGTCGGCGGGCCGGTTGTCCGGGGTCCACGTCTTGCCCCGGTTGTTGATCGGGACGAGCAGCAGGATCGACATGATCACGCTGACGATCAGCAGCGCACCGGCGGTGACGGTGAGGCCGTTGCCGTGGTGGCCCCATCGGGCGACGGCCCAGACCGCGACGAGGACGAGCGACGTGATGTACCAGACCGGCATCACCGCGCCGAGCATCCGGCCCCCGTGGGCGCGGCCGAGTTGGCCACTGTCATCGGGAAGTGCGGTGAGGATCGGGTTGATGACGAAGACGACGGAGAACTCCACCCCCACCATCACGCCGACGACCACGATGGTGAACACCTCGAGTGCGTTGAACATGACGCCCCTCCCTGAGGTTTAGCATTGATAGAAGATGTTGCGACACTAACTCTGCCCCCGCTCGGTTGTCTAGCGGTGCTAGGATCACGTCATGTCGGTACAGGAACGCAAGGAGCGCGAACGGGCGCACCGCGAACGCCTCATCCTGGCGACGGCCCGCGAACTCGCCGAGCAGCAGGGCTGGGACGCGGTCACCACCCGCCGCCTCGCCGAGCGCATCGAATACAGCCAGCCCGTCCTCTACAGCCACTTCCGCGGCAAGCGCGAGATCATCGGCGCCGTCGCCCTCGAAGGCGCCGCCGAGATGGCCGCGGCGGTGCGGACCGCGGCCTCCGCCGCGGACGGCCCCCGTGCCCGAGTCACCGCCCTCGCCCGCGCCTACCTCGACTACGCCGCACGCAACCCGGCGGTCTACGACGCCATGTTCCAGCTCGACGGCGGCCTGGCGTTCGCGAAGGCGGACACCCCAGAACCCCTGAAGGACGCCTTCGCCGCCCTGCTCGAAAGCCTCGGAGAGGTCGCCGGCGACGGCGTCCACCCGGCGCTGTTCACCGAGGTGTTCTGGGCCGCCCTGCACGGGCTGGCGACCCTGACCCGGGTGGGACGGCTGCCGCCGGAGGACACCGAAGCAAGGGTGGAACTGCTGGTTGACCGGCTCGCCGTGCTCTGACACACCACCCCCTGGCTGGCCCACAGGTCCGTCCCGATCGGTCGTCCTGGATCGGCCGGTAGGAAACCCACGTAGCCCTCTCGGAGGACTGGTCCGCGGTCGCGGCGGCAGGATAGTTTGGCAACGACGAACAGAGCCGGATCAATTCGGCAATCGCCAATGTCGCATGCCTTTCTTTCCTGAGTGCGGTCGCTGCCGGGCGAAGGAGGTGTTCGGCGCGCGTCATGTCGGCGCCTGACAAGACCGGTGCTCAGCCCTGTCCGTTGGTCGGCGGGTCGTGGCCACGCTGCGGGTGAGCCCGACAGGAATCATCCGTTGCCCTGTCGACGGCAGGGCCGGAACAGACCGAAGTGTGGCGAGGCGAGGTTCATGAGGCGCTCAGGGAGACGCCGCATTCTGGACTCGGCCATGGTCAGCTAGCTGAAAGGGCGGGCGCTGAACCGGCTCGCGCGGGCACTTCGGATCGCCGCCGCAGGGCTGGCCGGCGCCTATCTGGGTGTCGCGCTCGCCGGCTACGAGGAAACTCAGATCGGCCCGGTGCGATTCGAACTGACCGCGGACGTCGGGCTGAGCGGCTCCTCCACGCTCGAATTTCCACCATTCGGCTCGGCCGAGATGGACACCCACAAGGGCCCGTTGAGGCTGCGGGCACGCGTCGTGAGCACCAACGCTCAACAGCTGTACGACCTGATCGAGCAGGGCCGGTTCGAACAGTCGTTCACCGACGGTAAGGCCGAATTCTGGCAGGCTCTGGCCCGGCTGGGGATACGAACCAGTGCTGCCGCTGTCCTCGGCGCGGGGATCGTTACCGTCCTCGTCTTCCGCAGGCCCAACCGGGTCGCCACCGCTCTGGCCCTCACGTTGACATCCGTGCTGCTGGTATCAGGGTCCGTGATGGCAACCTTGCGGCCGCAGGCCCTCCAGGAGCCGCGGCTCACGGGTTTCGCGGCGAACCTTCCGTCGGTCATCGGAGACACGCGGACCCTCACGGAAGAGGGTGCGCTGGACGACGACGACCTGCACACGCTGCTCCGGGCCGTCCTCGAGCTCAACAGTCACGCCGACACGATGCTCCCGTACCAGGACAGCCATCCACTGACCAGGGTCCTGTTCGTCAACGGATCGATGTCGGACCCCTACGCCGACGCCCTCAGCGCCTTGGTGGCCGACATCTACGGCGCAGACTTCGTGGTGGACGCGTCGGGCGCCGTCTTGCAGGGGGACAAACCCGATGCCGCCCAGCTGACCGATTACCGTCCGATCCGTTGGGAATCGGTGAACGGTGTGACGGACGGCGACGGGCCGGCGATTGCCGCCCACAGTGCGGCTCTGACCGTGCACGGCCTTGGCATCGGCCGGTGCGGCACGTCACCGAGACAGGACCCGGCACTGACGGTATCGGCGTACCAGCACCAGTCCGGTCGCGCCGTCGCCATCGCCCTCGTACCCGACGACGCCACCGCCGAACGGCTCGCCGGACACGTGCCGTTGATCCTGCGAGGCGCTGCCGCCACGCAGTCCGCGCGGGAGCTGGGACACGGCAGCACCTACCTGACTCTCGGGTCGACAGGCCTACCCGCCGGAGAATCGGACACCCACCCGGGCCCATTCCAACTCACCGTTCTCTACCTCCGCGGCACGGCCCTCCGGGCGTACGACGCCATCGACCTCACGGGCTCCGGCGCGGAGATCGTGCACCGCGTGGTGCTGTAGATGCCCCGTTCCCCCAGAGCGTGGACACCGACCACTGCGCGGATCGTAACGGCGGCGCTCCTCCTCGCCCTCCTGTCCTTCACCTGGTGGATGCTCGCCACGGGAACACGCGGCGCCGAGATCGCCAATGTGCTCGCTCTTCCGTTGGCGGCAGTCAGCCTCCTCACGGCGGTCGTCGGGTCGGTCGCCAGGCCCGCCGTCGGAGACCCCGCCGTGCTCGCCGCGGCCCAGCGCCGGTTGAGCGCATGGTCCGCCAGGCAGGAGACCGAACTACTGCGGCGCGCGCTGCTGGAAAGCGGCGAGCTGCAGCCGGCGAACCTCCGCTCCGGCCAATGGAAGACCGTGCCGGCCCGCACGGACGGTGGGCAGCGCCGCGGCTCGGTCCGCGACATCGCCTCGTACTACCAGCACCTCGACCGTGGACGCCTGGTGGTGCTCGGAGAACCGGGGTCCGGCAAGAGCGTGGCGCTCGCCGTACTGGTACTTGGACTGTTGAAGGCACGTGCAGCGGGGGGAGACGCGTCGGCGTCGACGTACCAGCGCGTCCCGGTTCGGCTGAGCCTGCCCACCTTCGACCCCGGGCCGGGAGCCGACCAGCAGAGCGACCTGGCGTCACACGACCGCCTGCGGCGATGGCTGGTCAACCAGGTCGCGGCCGCCGCCGACGAGCCCCCAGCCCTGATCGCGGCCATGGTGGAAGCCGGCATGATCCTGCCGGTTCTCGACGGCCTGGACGAGATGGACGCCGACAGGGAGCCGGCCACGCGAGCGGCGCTCGTGGTGCGAGCCCTGAACTGCCAGGTAGACCATGGAATCGAACCGGTCGTGGTCGCCTGCCGACGCGCTCGGTACGAAGAGCTGCGATCGGTGGTCACCCCGCTCGGCGAGCGGGTCACCATGCAGGACGCCTCCGTGGTGCTTCTCGAACCGCTGACGATCGCCGAAGTGGCGGCGTATCTGACGCGACGCTTCCCGGCGCACGGCAACTCGAAGGTATTGGAGAGCCGCTGGGCCGAACTCATCGGCAGCATGCGTGCCGATCCGGACGGACGCCTCGCCACCGCCCTCCGATCGCCGCTTCGCCTCTTCCTCGCTATTCGCGCCTACCAGGACCCCACCTCGCGGCCTGCGGATCTGCGGCAGATCGACGGCTCGCTGGATCACCATCTCTTCGCTCGGCTCATCCCTGCCACGCTGAGCGCTACCAAGCCACCGGCCGCTATGGATGCCTCACACGTTCAACACTGGCTATCCACACTGTCGCGCCGCCTGCGGCAGCAGCGCGTGAGCGGGCAGTCTGGAACGGACCTGCCCCTGCACACGCTGTCCTCTGGCATCGTGCCGGGGTGGCCGATGCTTGCGGTCACCGTTGCGAACATGGCGGTCGTCGCCACCTGCATGCTCGGTGCAGTGCACCTGTACGCCGATGCGGCCCCGCAGAAGTTCGCCGGGGGCACGTTGCGAACGCTGACCGTGTGCGCGGTGATCCTGACCGGCTGGCGCAGTTCGCACCCCGAGACCGCGCTGCGCCGCTTCAGCTTCGGCCGGCTGCGCACGCCGTCGGAACGGCGCGCCCTCATCACCCGCGGTCTACTGGGCCTGCTCGTCGGCACCACTGCATGGGCCGTCAGCGGGCTGCGCGTCCGTCCGGCCTTCGGCGTCCTCGTCGGTTTGACGATCGGCGCCGCGTTCGCGGTCGGACTAGGGTCCGAGCGGGGCAGCCCACGCGGGGCGCCCGAGCGTCCGAGCCAGGTTCTATCGCAGATACGCAACTTCTATCTGGTGACCGGCACGGCGGTAGGGCTCGTTGTCGGAATGGGACTCGGCGCGGTCCTGGTCGTCGGGGTCGGCGGCGGGACGGCCGCCGCGTGCGGCGCCCTCCTGGGGGCAGCCGCAGCCGTTCTCTTCACCGCCGACTCGCCTTGGCCGCCGCAGGTGGCGGGCAGCTGGGCGGCCGCTGCCAAGGGAGACCTACCCCATGGGCTGAACAAGTTCCTGGACTGGGCGCACGAAGCCGGGTTGCTCCGGCTGGTGAACCTCGCCGTACAGTTCCGTCACCACGAGCTACAGACATGGCTCAACGAGCAGGCGTCGCCAACCACGCGGCGGGGTGCGGATCCGACAACTCTCCCTTGATGACCGTTTCAGGCCTGATCCAGCACGGCCGGCTGCGCCTGGTTCAACCCGGGCCGCTGAGACCGTCTAGCATCGCCCGCATGGCAACGCGGCTCGTTCAAATCAACATGAAGGCCCGGGACGACGCCGCGCTGGGCGGTTTCTGGGCGGAGGTGCTCGGCTGGGGAATCTCCAGCGAGGAACCCGGCGTGACCAACCTCGAACCCGAGGGCTTCGTCTACCCCGACCCCGTCGCTGTCTGCATCGATCTCGTCATCTCCCCGGAACCCAAGACGGTGAAGAACCGCGTGCACGTCGACCTCGCCACCACCTCGGCGGCCCATCAGGCGGAGGTGGTCACGCGCCTGAAGGAGCTCGGCGCGACACCCGCCGACGTAGGCCAGGGTGACGTCCCATGGACGGTCATGGCCGACCCGGAGGGCAACGAGTTCTGCGTGCTGGACCCCCGACCGCTCTACCGGGACACCGGACCGATCGCCGCGGTGGTGGTCGACTGCGCGGATCCGCGAGCCATGGCCCGCTTCTGGGGCGAGGCCATGGACTGGACCGTGCACGAGGTGAGCGACGACCAGGCCGTGCTGCGCTCCGCCAAGGGCGCCGGCCCATATCTCCGGTTCGTTCGCACACCCGACGCGAAGACCGTGTGGAACCGCGTCCACCTCGACGTCCGCCCCTACCCGGGTGACGATCCGGAGGCCGAGGCGGCCAGACTGCGGACTCTCGGCGCCACCGCCATTGATCTGGCCGACAGCCATGTCACCTGGAGGGTCCTCGCCGACCCGGAAGGCAACGAGTTCTGCCTCCTCACCCCAGCCTGACCCGAACCCTCGGCGAGGCGCGGGCGTTTCGGCGGCGCGGCTTGCGGAAAGAGTGGCGGGCATGAAGTGGGCCAGCCGCGCCGTACCCGTCATCTCCGCCGCCGTCGCCGCCCTCGCCGCCCGCGACCTGCTGCAGCGCGACCACGCGCTGCTGCGCAACTTCCCGGTCATCGGACGGGCCCGCTACCTGCTCGAGGCGATCGGGCCGGAGCTGCGGCAGTACATCGTGGCCGGCAACAACGAGGAGCGGCCGTTCACCCGGGACCAGCGGCGCTGGATCTACGCCTCGGCCAAGAAGGAGAACAACTACTTCGGCTTCGGCACCGACAACGACATCGAGTACACGCCGGGGTATCCGATCATCAAGCACCGCACGTTCGGACGTGCCGTGCCGCCGTCGTCGCCGACCGCCGGCCACGAGGTGGAACTGCCCTGCGCCAAGGTGCTCGGCGCGGCCCGGGGACGACCGCTGGCGTTCCGGCCCGGCTCCGTGGTCAACATCTCCGGGATGAGCTTCGGCTCGCTCTCCGGCCGGGCGGTGGAGGCGCTCAACCGGGGCGCCGCGCTGGCCGGCTGCCTGCAGAACACCGGCGAGGGTGGGCTGTCGCCGTACCACCGCAACGGCGGGGAGCTGGTGTTCCAGATCGGCACCGCGTACTTCGGGTGCCGCGACGAGCGCGGGCGATTCAGCCTGGCACGGCTGAAGGACCTCATCGCCGGGGCGCCGGTACGGGCGCTGGAGATCAAGCTGAGCCAGGGCGCGAAACCGAGCCTCGGCGGTCTGCTGCCGGCGGCGAAGGTGTCGGCGGAGATCGCGGCGACCCGAGGCATCGCACCCGGTCAGGACTGCGTCAGCCCGTCCCGGCACGCCGAGTTCTCCGACTGCGACAGCCTGCTCGACTGGGTGGAACTGCTCGCCGCCGAGACCGGACTGCCGGTCGGCATCAAGTCCGCCGTCGGCGACCTCGGGTTCTGGGACGAGCTGACCACGCTGATGCGCGACACCGGACGGGGCGTGGACTTCGTGAACATCGACGGTGGCGAGGGCGGCACCGGCGCCGCGCCGCTGATCTTCACCGACTCGGTGTCGCTGCCGTTCCAACAGGGCTTCACCCGGGTCTACCGGACCTTCGCGGAGAAGGACCTGCACGAGCAGACGGTCTTCATCGGCGCCGGCAAGCTCGGCCTGCCGGACAACGCGGTCGTCGCGTTCGCGCTCGGCTGCGACATGGTCAACGTCGGACGGGAGGCGATGCTGTCGATCGGCTGCATCCAGGCGCAGAAGTGCCACACCGACACCTGCCCCACCGGCGTCGCCACCCAGAACCCGTGGCTCACTCGCGGCCTCGACCCGACCCTCAAGGCCGCGCGGGCCGCCAACTACATTCGTACGCTCCGGCGTGACCTGCTCAAGGTCGCCGAGGCGTGCGGGATGGAACACCCCGGGCTGATCGACACCGACACGGTGGAGATCCTCGACGGCCGGACCGCCTCCACCCCATTGCGCGAGGTGTACGGATACCGGCCGGGATGGGGCCTGCCGTCGGCGACGGACCGGACCGAGATCGTCCGGCTGATGACGGCCGAGGCGCCGCAGGGCGGCAGCGCGACACCCTCGCCCACCGCGGCCGGCTGATCCTTCCCCCGATCGCTCGCGGCACACGGCGGCTGCTGGCCAGTCGTCTGAAGGACCGCAACGCGGTGACGACGAACAGCAAGAAGGCCTCGACTCACCGAAGTGAATCAAGGCCCTAGCCTGCTGCTTTGCTGTCGGGACGGCCGGATTTGAACCGACGACCCCTTGACCCCCAGTCAAGTGCGCTACCAAACTGCGCCACGTCCCGATGCCCCCGCGCGGTGTTCCCCGCGGCAGCCGGTACAGCTTAGCGCAGGATCTTCGCGCCGTGCGCACAGGCCCCTCCCGTGCCGCACGCCACTCCCCCTAAAGCGTCCTAGGAAAGTGGGGGCGGCGGAACACGGGGGTCGGGTCAGCCGTGGGCCTTGCCGCGGCCGCCGGGGCCGAGCTTCTTGCGGGCGCGTACCGAAATGTCGATCGGGGTGCCCTCGAAGCCGAACTCCTCGCGGAGCTTGCGCTCGACGAAGCGCTGGTAGCCGGCGTCCAGCGGCCCGGTGGTGAAGAGCACGAAGCGCGGCGGCGCCACCCCGGCCTGGGTGGCGAAGAGGATGCGCGGCGCCCGGCCACCGCGGACCGGGTGCGGGGTGGCCTGGACCAGGGCGGTGAGCCACTGGTTGAGCTGCGCGGTCGGGATCCGGGTTTCCCAGCTGGCCAGGGCCTTGCGCAGCGCCGCGGCGAGCTTGTCGACCGCCCGACCGGTCTTGGCCGAGAGGTTGAGCCGGATCGCCCACGGGATGCGGCGCAGCTCCCGGTCGATCTCCTTGTCCAGGTAGTAGCGGCGGTCGCCGTCGACCAGGTCCCACTTGTTGAAGGCGATGACCAGGGCGCGGCCCGCCTCCACCACCATGCTGAGGATGCGCTGGTCCTGCTCGCTGATCACCTCGCTGGCGTCGAGCAGCACCACGGCCACCTCGGCCGCCTCGATCGCCGACGCGGTCCGCAGGCTGGCGTAGTACTCGGTGCCGCTGGCCTTGCCGACCCGCTTGCGCAGGCCGGCGGTGTCCACCAGCTGCCAGGTCTCGCCGCCGATCTCGACCAGGCTGTCGACCGGGTCGACGGTGGTGCCGGCGACCGAGTCGACCACCGCGCGCTCCTCGCCCGAGAAGCGGTTGAGCAGGCTGGACTTGCCGACGTTGGGCCGGCCGACCAGGGCCACCCGGCGCGGGCCGCGCGGGCGGTTCTCCACGATCTTCGGCGCCTCGGGCAGCGCGTCCATGATGGCGTCGAGCAGGTCGCCGGAGCCGCGGCCGTGCAGCGCCGAGACCGGGAACGGCTCACCGAGGCCCAGCGACCAGAGCGCGGTCGCCTCCATCTCGATGGTGGCGTTGTCGGCCTTGTTCGCCACCAGGATGACCGGCTTGGCGCTGCGCCGCAGCATCTTCACCGCGGCCTCGTCCACATCGGTCGAACCGACCATCGCGTCGACCACGAAGAGCACCACGTCGGCCGTGGCGACGGCCGCCTCGGCCTGCGCGGCGATCGCCGCGGCCCGGTCCTTGGCGTCCGGCTCCCAGCCGCCGGTGTCCACCACGGTGAACGCCCGGCCGTTCCACTGCGCGTCGTACGGGACCCGGTCGCGGGTCACGCCCGGGATGTCCTCGACGACCGCCTGGCGGCGGCCGATGATCCGGTTGACCAGGGTCGACTTGCCCACGTTGGGGCGGCCGACCACGGCCACCACGGGCTGCGGGCCGGCCGGCTCACCGGACTCGGCCTCCGGCTCGCGCAGCTCGACCCAACCACCGATGTCCTCGGTCATGCCACGCCCCGCTCGGTGAGCAGTTCGCGCAGCCGAGCCACGACCTCGTCGATGCCGAGCTCGGTGGTGTCCAGCACCACCGCGTCGGGGGCCTGCTGCAGCGGGTTGACCTTGCGGGTGGAGTCGAGCTTGTCCCGCCGCGCCAGGTCGGCGGCGGTGGCGGCCACGTCGGCCGCGTCCTCGGCGCTGCGCCGTTGGGCGCGGGCGGTCTCGGAGGCGGTCAGGTAGACCTTCAGGTCGGCGTCGGGGGCGACCACCGAGCCGATGTCGCGGCCCTCGACCACGATCCGGCCGGCCGCCTCGATCAGCTGCCGCTGCCGGGCGACGAGCAGCTCGCGCACGGCCGGCACGGCGGCCACCGCGGAGACCGCGCCGGTCACCTCGGGGCCCCGGATCTCCTTCTCCACGTGCACGCCGTCGGCGGTCACCGCGTACCCCTGCGGGTCGGTGCCGATGCGCAGGTCGACCTCGCCGGCGACCTTGGCCACCGACCCGGCGTCGGTCAGGTCGACGCCGGAGCGCAGCACCGCCCAGGTCAGCGCCCGGTACATGGCCCCGGTGTCCAGGTAGCGGGCCCCGAGTCCGGCGGCGAGCCGCCGCGAGACGGTGGACTTACCCGAACCGGACGGCCCGTCCACAGCGACCACGCAGCGCCCGGCCGGCACGTTTTCCTCCACCGTTGTCCTCCTCAGCCCGTACCTCGCGGGTCGCCGGTTTCTCCGGCGCCGTTGAGCGGTTTCCATCGTCGTCAATCATGCCCGCACCGCGCGGGTCGGCCACACGCGACGCCGCCGGGGGCGATGCGCGCCACCCGCCGGCCCGCGGGCCGCGTCGAAGCCTACCGGGAGCCGTACCCCGGACGACTCCGGTCAGTCACCCACCGCCTTGAACAGGGCGGCGACCTCCGCGTTGGTCAGCCGGCGCAGCCGCCCGGTGCGCAGGTCGCCGAGCTTGATCGGGCCGATCGAGGTACGGATCAGCCGGGACACGGGGTGTCCCACCTCGGCCATCAGGCGCCGGACGATGTGCTTGCGCCCTTCGTGCAGGGTCAGCTCCACCTGGGCGGTTTTGCCCAGGGTGCCCACCACCTTGAAGGAGTCGACCTTGACCGGCCCGTCCTCCAGCTCGACGCCGGCCGTGAGCCGCTTGCCCAGGTTGCGCGGGATCGGCCCGGCCACCTCGGCGAGGTAGGTCTTGAGCACCTCGTACGACGGGTGCATGAGCTTGTGGGCGAGGTTGCCGTCGTTGGTGAGCAGGAGCAGGCCCTCGCTGTCGGCGTCGAGCCGCCCGACGTGGTAGACCCGCTGCTCCAGCCGCGCGCCGATGAAGTCGGCCAGCTCGGTGCGGCCCTTCTCGTCGGCCATGGTGGTGACCACCCCGCGCGGCTTGTTCATCGCCACGTAGACCAGGCGGACGTCGGCCGGCAACCGCTCACCGTCGACGTGGATCACGTCGCGGGTCGGGTCGGCCTTGTCGCCGAGCTGCGCGACGCGCCCGTTGACGGTGACCCGGCGCCGGAAGATCAGGTCCTCGCAGGCGCGCCGCGATCCCACCCCGGCGGCGGCGAGCACCTTCTGCAGGCGCTCGGCGCCCTCGTACACGGGGGCGTCGGGCTTCGGGGCACGGTCATCGCGTCGCATCGGCAAGCTCTTCTACGTCGTCGGGCAGGAAGGGGGCCAGGGGCGGCAGGTCGTCCACCGAGTTCAGCCCCAGCTTTTCCAGGAACATCGTGGTGGTCCGGTAGAGGAACGCCCCGCTGTCCGCTTCGGTGCCGCACTCCTCGACCAGGCCGCGACCGACCAGGGTACGGATCACCCCGTCGCAGTTGACACCCCGGATGGCGGAGATCCTCGACCGGGTCACCGGCTGCTTGTAGGCGATCACGGCCAGGGTCTCCAGTGCGGCCTGGGTCAGCCGTACCGACTGCCCGTCCAGCACGAACCGCTCGACGTAGGTGGCGTATTCCGGCCGGGTGTAGAGACGCCAGCCACCCGCGGCCCGGCGCAGCTCGAAACCGTGCCCGGCGGCGGTGTAGCCGGCGGCGATCTCGTCAAGCATCGGGCCGATCCGCTCCGGGGACTGTTCGAGGACCTCGGCCAGGGTCAGCTCGCTGACCGGCTGGTCCACCACCAGCAGGATCGCCTCCAGCGCACCGCGCAGCTCGGCGTCATCCAGCTCGGGCGCGGACTCCGGCGCGGGCGCCGCCCGCCGCCGCCCCCGCTTCCCGGGTACGCCCCCGGCCTCCCCCTCCCCCGCCGGCAGGCCGGTGGGCGGCGCGTCGAGGTCGCTCACCGGCTCCGCCGCGCTCTCCCCCGTCGGATCTTGGACCGTTTCCGTTCCGGCCGCACGGTGACTGTCCACGGTCGCCGTCTGCTCTCCGGTGGCGACGGCGACCTCCGGCACGGCGGCGGCGGGCTCGGCGGCGACCTCCGGCACGGCAGCGACCTCCGGCGCGGCGGGCTCGGAAGCGGCGGCGACGCCGGCCGCGCTGGGTGGCTCGGTGGGGGCGGCGGGCTTCGGCGGGGCGGGACGCTCCCACGGCGGGACCCAGGCGGCGGCCTGGTCGGCCAGGGAGTCGGTGCGCTCCTCGTCGCTCATCGGGTCACTCCTGCGTCGGTGCGGACTCGTCCGCCGCCACGGCGGGCGGAACATCCGCCGGGGCGGGCGGTGGATCAGCCGGGGCAGCCGGGGCGGGCGGGGTGGCCGGCTCCGGGGAGCCGGCGTACTCGTCGATGGTCAGCTCGGTGTCGCCCTCGGCCGGGCCGGTCCACCGGACGGTCAGCTCCTCCAGCGCCTGCTCCTGGACGAAGGCGACCAGCCCTTGCCGGTAGAGCTCCAGCAGGGCGAGGAAGCGGGCCACCACCTCCAGGGTGATCTCGCAGTCGGCGCAGAGCAGCGAGAAGGTGGCGGTGCCGGCGCCGCGCAGCCGCTCGGTGATGATCCCGGCGTGCTCCCGGACGCTGACCCGGACCATGTGCACGTGGGCGATCGACACCTCGGGCACCGGCTTCGGGGTCATCGCCTTCAGGGCGAGCTTGAGCAGGCGCTGCGGGCCGATCCCCAGCACCAGGTCGGGCAGGGCCTCGGCGTACCGGGGCTCCAGGGTGACCGCGCGGGGGTAGCGGCGGCCGCCGACCGACTCCAGCTCGGCCAGGTGCGCCGCCGCCTCCTTGTACGCCTTGTACTGCAGCAGCCGGGCGAAGAGCAGGTCCCGCGCCTCCAGCAGGGCCAGGTCCTCCTCGTCCTCGACCTCGGCCGAGGGCAGCAGCCGGGCCGCCTTGAGGTCGAGCAGGGTGGCGGCGATCAGCAGGAACTCGCTGGTCTCGTCGAGGTCCCACTGGTCGCCCATGGCCCGGATGTACGCGATGAACTCGTCGGTGACCTTGTGCAGGGCCACCTCGGTCACGTCGAGCTTGTGCTTGCTGATCAGCTGGAGCAGCAGGTCGAACGGGCCGGTGAAGTTGTCCAGCCGGACGGTGAAGCCGCTGGCCTCCTCGAGGGTGGCCGGGTCGGCGGGCACCACGGCGTCGACCTCCGCGGCCAGTTCGGCGGCGGCCACGGGGTCGCCGGCGCCGTGCGGCGCGGGCGGGTCGAGGGGCGGTGCGGTCACCGGCAAACCGTAGTCCACGGTCCGGGCCCCCGGCGTCGGGCCTACCGGTCGGCCTGGGCGGCGATGACCTCGCGGGCCAGCTGCCGGTAGTTGCGCGCGCCGGAGGAGGCCGGGTCGAGGGTGGTGATCGGGGAGCCGGCCACGGTCGACTCGGGGAACTTGACGGTCTTGGTGATCACGGTCTGGTAGACCTTGTCGCCGAACGCCTCCACCACCCGCTGCAGCACCTGCCGGCAGTGCGTGGTGCGGGAGTCGTACATGGTGGCGAGGATGCCCTCGAGCTCCAGGTCGAAGTTGAGCCGCTCGCGCACCTTGTCGATGGTGTCCAGCAGCAGCGCGACGCCGCGCAGGCTGAAGAACTCGCACTCCAGCGGGATGAGCACGCCGTGCGCGACGGTGAGCGCGTTGATCGCCAGCAGCCCGAGCGAGGGCTGGCAGTCGATCAGGATGAAGTCGTACTCCTTGCGGATGGTCCGGAGCACCCGGGCCAGGGCCATCTCCCGGGCGACCTCGTTGACCAGCTGTATCTCGGCGGCGGAGAGGTCGATGTTGGCCGGCAGCAGGTGCAGGCCGGCCACGTCGGTCTTGATCAGGACGTCCTCGGCGGTGACGTCGTCCTGCATGAGCAGGTTGTAGACCGACAGGTCGAGGTTGTGCGGGTTGACCCCGAGGCCGACGGAGAGCGCGCCCTGCGGGTCGAAGTCGACGAGCAGCACCTTGCGGCCGTACTCGGCGAGCGCGGCGCCGAGGTTGATGGTGGTCGTGGTCTTGCCCACGCCGCCCTTCTGGTTGGCCATCGCGATGATCCGGGCCGGACCGTGCCGGTCGGTCGGCATGGGCTCGGGGATCGGCTTGCGCATGGTGTAGGCGGCCGGGTCCGCCGGGCCGAGGTCGGCGCCGAGCGAGGCCTGCTGCTCCCGGAGCTCCGACGTCCAGGTCTCGGCACGGTCCTCGTTGCCTGCCATGTCCTCGTTGCCCCCTCCCGACGACCACCCGGCGTCGGAGCCGTCCGACGTCCCTCGCGGCGCCGTTGCGCACCCCCGGTCCGTCGCCCCTGGAGATCCGCGCCGATGCCGACTGTACGCCACCTGCCAGCAGCGCGTTCGGTACCGGGTCGGCGTGTCGGCGGCCCTCCGGTGGCCGCCGGGTCCGACGAGGTCAGTCGCGGGCCCGCGGGTGGGCCGTCGCGTACACCTCACGCAGCCGTTCCACAGTGACCAACGTGTACACCTGGGTGGTGGTGACCGAGGCGTGGCCGAGCAGTTCCTGCACCACCCGGACGTCGGCCCCGCCGTCGAGCAGGTGGGTGGCGTACGAGTGGCGCAGGGTGTGCGGGGAGACCGCGCCGGGGCCGGTCACCGGCAGGCCGGCCCGCTCGGCCGCGCCGCGCAGCACGGCCCACGCGCCCTGCCGGGTCAGCGGGCCACCCCGGGCGTTGACGAAGACCGCCGGGGTGCCCCGGCCGGCGGCGAGCAGCGCCGGGCGGCCGCGGACCAGCCAGGCGCGCACCGCCGCCACGGCGTACCCGCCGATCGGGACCAGGCGGGTGCGGCCGCCCTTGCCGCGCAGCAGCGCCGCGCCCTCGTCGAGGTCCAGGTCGTCCACGGCGGCGCCGACCGCCTCGGAGATGCGCGCGCCGGTGCCGTACAGGAACTCCAGCAGCGCCCGGTCGCGCAGCGCGCGGGGCGCGGTGTCGCCGGTGGCGGTGACCGGGCCGGCGGCCTCCAGCAGCCGGAGCACGTCGTCGACGGGGAGCGCCCGGGGCAGCCGACGCGCCGGGGTGGGCGGGCGGACGTCGCGGGCGGGGTCGCCGCCGGCCAGCCCCTCGCGCACCGCGAACCGGTGCAGGCCGCGCACGGCGCTGGCGGCCCGGGCGGCGGAGGAGACCGCGAGCGGCGGGTGCTCGGCGTCGCCGGCGCGCAGCCGGGCCAGGTGTCCCTCGATCTCCGCGGTGCCGACGGCGGCCAGGTCGGTCACCCCGGCGGCGGCCAGGGTGGCGAGGTAGCGGTCCAGGTCCCGGCGGTACGACGCGAGGGTGTTCGCGGCGAGTCCACGCTCGACGGTGAGGTGGTCCAGATAGCCCCGGACGGCACGGCGCAGGGCCGGCGCGGGCTCCACGCCCGCGCCGGCCCGTTCCGTGGATGTGGTCAGCCCAGCACCTCGGCCAGCGGCAGCACGTCCATGCCGTGCGCCTCGGCGACCGGGCCGTAGACGACCTGGCCGGCGTGGGTGTTCAGGCCCAGGGCGAGGGCGGCGTCGTTGCGCAGCGCCTGCCGCCAGCCCTGGTTGGCCAGCTCCAGGGCGTACGGGAGGGTGACGTTGGTCAGCGCGTGGGTGCTGGTGTTCGGCACCGCGCCGGGCATGTTCGCCACGCAGTAGAAGATCGACTCGTGCACCTTGTAGACCGGGTCGGCGTGCGTGGTGGGGCGCGAGTCCTCGAAGCAGCCGCCCTGGTCGATGGCGATGTCGACGAGCACGCTGCCCGGCTTCATCCGGGAGACCAGCTCGTTGGAGATGAGCTTCGGGGCCTTCGCGCCCGGGACCAGCACCGCGCCGATGACCAGGTCGGCGTCGAGCACGGCCCGCTCGATCTCGTACGCGTTGGAGGCCACGGTCTGCAGGTGGCCGCGGTAGATGGCGTCGGCCTGGCGCAGCCGGGCCACGTTCTTGTCCAGCAGCAGCACCTCGGACTGCAGGCCCAGGGCGATGGCGGCGGCGTTCATGCCGGAGACGCCGGCGCCGATGACCACGGTCTTGGCCGCGTACACGCCGGAGACGCCGCCGGGCAGCACGCCCCGGCCGCCGCCGGTACGCATCATGTAGAAGGCGCCCACCTGCGGGGCGAGCCGGCCGGCCACCTCGGACATCGGGGCGAGCAGCGGCAGCGAACGGTCGGGCAGTTCGACGGTCTCGTACGCGATGCCGGTGACCTTGCGGTCGATCAGCGCGTCGGTGCACTCCTTGGAGGCGGCCAGGTGCAGGTAGGTGAAGAGCACCTGCCCCTCGCGCATGCGATGGTACTCCTCGGCGATCGGCTCCTTGACCTTGAGCACCAGCTCGGCGGCGTCCCAGACCTCGTCGGCGGTGCCGAGGATCTTCGCGCCGGCGGCGGCGAACTCGTCGTCGGTGATGCTGGACCCGACGCCCGCGCCGGACTCGACGAACACCTCGTGGCCGTGGCGGGTGAACTCGTTGACGCCCGCGGGGGTGATCGCCACGCGATACTCGTGGTTCTTGACCTCGCGGGGGATTCCGACCTTCACGATGCAGACACCTTCCTTCGGGGTAGCTCACCCCCGAACGCTCGGCGCCGCGGCGGCCCCTTTGCCGACGCGGTCCACCGGTCCCGCCGGCGGCAGTCTAGGCGCGTGGGAACTGCCCGGAGGCCAGCACAGTGACATCCGGTGCCCGGTCGTCCTGACGATGTGTCAGGCGTGAACCGGGCTGGGCGGTGGAGACCACCTCAGCCGTCAGGACAATGTTCGGTAAATATCGTCCCACCGTCGGAGCGGCGGTGCGGACAGGACGGCAGTGGATCACTAAGGTGTCCGCTCATGACCACTCCTCCTTACCAGCAGTATCCCCAGGGCGTCTCCGACAAGAGCAAGGTCGTCGCGGGCATCCTGCAGATCCTCCTTGGCGGGTTCGGTGTCGGCCGGTTCTACATGGGCGACACCAAGACCGGCGTGATCCAGCTCGTGGTGACCATCGTGACCTGCGGTCTCGGCGGCATCTGGGGCCTGATCGACGGCATCCTGATCCTGGTCAACGGCGGTGTCGACGGCCAGGGCCGCCCGCTGCGCGACTGAGCGCGGGCAGACGGGGAGGGGCCGCGCGGTGCTCAGCACCGCGCGGCCCCTCCGTGGTCCGGTCCCGCTCAGCGGGGCAGCGGCGCCTCCGGGCGGCGCAGCTCCGTGAATCCGGTCTCCCGGGCGCGGGCGGCGGCGAGCAGCCCGGCCACGCAGGAGGCGTTGGTGATCTCGCCGGCCAGCACCATCCGCACCGCCTCGTCCAGGTCGACCCGGACGACCTGGAGGTCGGCCTCCTCGTCGCGGCGGTCGTGCCGCTGGTCGGCGGGGACGTCGGCGAGGTCCCGGGCCAGGAAGACCCGGACCACCTCGTTGGTGAAGCCCGGCGAGCTGTGCAGGTCGACCAGGACGTCCACGGCGCCGGCGGTGAGGTCGGCCTCTTCGGCCAGCTCCCGCCGCGCGGCCTCGGCGAGGTCCTCGCCGCGCACGTCCATCAGCCCGGCGGGCAGCTCCCACAGGTGCCGGCCGACCGGGTGCCGGTACTGCCGGATCAGCACCACCTGACCGGCGTCGTCCAGCGCCACCACGGCCACCGCGCCGACGTGCGTCACGTAGTCCCGGGTGGCGGTGCCGCCGCCCGGCATGGTGACGTCGTCGCTGACCACGGAGAAGATCCGGCCGGACCAGATCTCCCGGTGGCCGGTCACCTCGTAGCGGTGCTCGACACCGCTCACGACGCCGACGCCGCCTTCGCCGCGGCGGCGGTGCCGTTGCGGCTCGCCTTCTTCGCCGCCGGGACCCCGGCCGTGTCAGGCAGGTCGACCGGGAGCTGGTCGGCCTCCGAGTACGCGACGGCGGCCTTGACGAACGCGGCGAACAGCGGGTGCGGCCGGGTCGGCCGGCTCTTCAGCTCCGGGTGCGCCTGGGTGGCCACGAAGAACGGATGCAGGTCGCGGTCCAGCTCGACGAACTCGACCAGCCGGCCGTCCGGCGAGGTGCCGGAGATGTGCAGGCCCGCCTTGGTGAGCTGGTCCCGGTAGGCGTTGTTCACCTCGTACCGGTGCCGGTGCCGCTCGCTGACCTCGGTGCTGCCGTACGCCTCGGCGACCAGCGACCCCTCGGCCAGCTTCGCCGGGTACGCCCCGAGCCGCATGGTGCCGCCCAGGTCGCCCTTGCCGGCGACGATGTCCTCCTGGTCGGCCATGGTCGCGATGACCGGGTGCGTGGCCTCCTCGTCGAACTCCAGCGAGTTCGCCCCGTCCAGGCCGGCCAGGTGGCGGGCCACCTCGATGGTCATGCACTGCAGGCCGAGGCAGAGGCCGAGCAGCGGGATGCCGTTCTCCCGGGCGTACCGGGCGGTGCCGATCTTGCCCTCGATGCCGCGCACGCCGAAGCCGCCGGGGATGACGATGCCGTCCACGCCGGCCAGGGCGGCCGCCGCGCCGGCCGGGGTGACGCAGTCGTCGCTGGGCACCCAACGCAGCTGGACCCGGGCCCGGTGGCCGAAGCCGGCCGCCCGGATCGCCTCGCTCACCGACAGGTACGCGTCGGGCAGGTCGACGTACTTGCCGACCAGCGCCACGGTCACCGTGTGGCGGGGCTGGTGCACCCGGTCCAGCAGGTCGTCCCAGCTGGTCCAGTCCACGTCCCGGAAGGAGACGCCGAGCCGGCGCACCACGTACGCGTCCAGGCCCTCCCGGTGCAGCACCTTCGGGATGTCGTAGATGCTCGGCGCGTCCGGGGCGGCGGTGACCGCCTCCCGGTCCACGTCGCAGTAGAGGGAGAGCTTCTCCTTGACCTTGTCCGGGATCTCCCGGTCGCAGCGCAGCACCAGGGCGTCCGGCTGGATGCCGATGCTGCGCAGCTGCGCCACCGAGTGCTGGGTCGGCTTGGTCTTCAGCTCGCCCGACGGCGCCAGGTACGGCACCAGCGAGACGTGCAGGTAGAAGCAGTTGTCCCGGCCCAGGTCGTGGCGGACCTGGCGGATCGCCTCCAGGAACGGCAGCGACTCGATGTCGCCGACCGTGCCGCCGACCTCGGTGATCACGATGTCGGGCACCTGGCCCTCGGCGTCCGGCTCCCCCATGCCGAGGATCCGGGCCTTGATCTCGTTGGTGATGTGCGGGATGACCTGGACGGTGTCGCCGAGGTACTCGCCGCGCCGCTCCTTGGCGATCACGGCCGAGTAGATCTGCCCGGTGGTGACGTTCGCCTTGCCGGACAGGTCCCGGTCGAGGAAGCGCTCGTAGTGGCCGACGTCCAGGTCGGTTTCGGCGCCGTCCTCGGTGACGAAGACCTCGCCGTGCTGGAACGGGTTCATCGTCCCGGGGTCGACGTTGAGGTACGGGTCGAGCTTCTGCATCACCACGCGCAGCCCGCGCGCGGTCAGCAGATTGCCGAGGCTGGAGGCGGTGAGGCCCTTACCCAGCGAGGAGGCGACGCCCCCGGTGACGAAAATGTGCCTGGTCGTCCGTGCTGAAGGGGCCAAGGCCTGCTCCCGTGTCGTCCGTAGCGGTCGTGCGAACCGCCGTGCCGATCAGCCAAGTGATCACGCGATCCACGGGATTCCACGGTAACACCTCTTCCGGCCCTGGCCGGTGTCGCACCCGCCGTCGCCGCACGTGAATCCGGTTTTGGCTCAGCCGGCACGCATCCGCGTCGATGCCGGGCGGGCCTGGGTGGGCACCTGCGCCCCGGCGGTCCCGCCCGCCGTCCCGGCCTCCCCGTCATCCTCGGCGGCGCGCCCCGGCACCGGATCGGACGGGTCGTCGTCGCCGTCCGGCCGGGCGGCGCCCTCCGGATCGGCGGGGCGCCCGGCGCGGCCGCCGTCCGGGTGGTCCCCGCCGCCGCTGGGTCCGCCGGCCGGGCCCTCCTCCCCCGGCCGCCCGCCGCCCGGCAGGGTGCGGTCGGTGGAGTGGTCCAGCACCCGCAGCGCGGCGAGCGCCGCCATCGGCACCACCAGGGCGCCCGCCGCGCCGGCCACGTCCAGCGCCGAGCCGCCCAGCAGGCCGCCGAGGGCGGCCGCCACGGCGGTGCCGGCCATCGCGGCCCGGATCGCCGGGTAGATGCCGAACAGCCGCATCAGCCCGCCCCAGGGCTGGTAGAGCGCGAGCCAGACCAGCGCCGCCCCGGCCAGGGCCAGCACGGTGAGCGGGCTGTTCACCAGGGTCTCCACGTTCGCGCTGCTGGCCCGGTGGACGGTGAGGCCGCCCGTGCCGTCGCCCACGGCGGCGAGGAACCGGCCGACGCTGCCCCGCTCGGCCGCCGGACGGCGCAGGTCCACCACCGCGAAGCCGATCATCACCGCCAGGCCGGCCATGGTGGCCCAGGCCAGCCGGCTGATCGTCAACCAGCCCCCGGAGCAGATCGCGGCCGCGACACTGACCCCGGCGGTGAGCGCGATCGCGCCGACCGAGTCCGCGCCGAGGTACGGGCTGCCGACGATCACCACGGCGGCCCCGCCGACCAGCACCATCACCATCGGCCGCCAGGGCCGGCGGACCCGCTGGGCGAGCCAGCCGCCGCAGAGCAGCGACCCGGCGATGAACACGCCCAGCCCGATGGTGCCCAGGCCCGAGTAGCGGCCGCCCTCCAGCGCCGAGTAGCCGACCACCCCGTTGAGCTGCAGTCGGGAGCCGGTGAGCACGTCCACGCCGACCACCAGGGTGGCCAGGCCGGCGACCGCGCCGAGCGGGCCGAGGGTGCTGCCGTGCCCGGGACTGAACCGGACCGCGGCCGTGCCGCCGACGATCAGCAGCGCGGTGACCACCCCGAACCACCAGCCGGCCTGCGATCCCCGCCACCAGGGCACCGCGTCGGCGAGCAGGGCCGCCGGCACCGCCAACGCGGCGGCGACCAGCAGCAGCTCGACCACCGCCACCACCCGCCGGGACACCGGCTCGGGGCCGTACGGGCCGGCGTGCCGGCGGGCCCGGCGCAGCAGCGGCAGCACCGCGACGGCGAGGGCCACCTGGGCGGCGGCGAGGAGGGTGAAGAACCAGCCGGCCACCCGACGCTGGGCGCCGGCCTCCCGGTCGGCGTCGGCCGGCTGGTCGATCGCCGTGCGCAGGTCGGCCGGGCGGCCGCCGACGGAGACCGCGGGACGGCCGAGGAAGAGCCGCTCGGGCATCGGCCGGCCCAGCGCCTCCAGGGCGGTGGGGGCCAGGTCGACCAGTTGCAGATAGCCCTCCCGCGCGGTGCTCGGCGAGGTCAGCCAGCCGCGCTCCCAGCCGGGACCGTCGGCGACCGCCACGTGCAGCCGGGACGGCGTCTCGGTGTCGGAGACCCCGGCGACCAGCACCAGCGAGCGGGGCGGCCGGGCGGCGAGCACCCGGGCGAGCTGCGCGTCGGCCTGCCGCGCCTGCGCCGCCCGTACCGTCGGGTCGTCGGCGTCGACGGTGCCCAGGTCGACGATGCTGAGCACGCACGAGCCGAGCAGTGCGGCCGGGTCGGCGGGCAGGACCGGCGCGTACCGGTCGACCCGGCCGAAGGGCCGGGCGGCGGCCACCGCCGCGCCCGGGCCGACCGCGACCGAGCAGCGCACGGATTCCGACAGCGCGCCGGGCGTGGCGCCCCAGGCCAGCTTGTCCTGGTTGTAGGCGACGACGCTCTGCTGGTCGGGCAGGTTCGCGCCGATCCCGTCGGGCTGCTCCACGGTCACCCCGGTGGCCGGGCAGCCACCCACCCGGTTGCTGCCCTGCCAGGCGGCGAAGTTGCCCGCGCCGAGGGTGAGCCAGCCGTCGACCGGGCAGGTGGGCCGGTGCGCCGAACGCACCGAGAGCGAGCCGATCGACCCCTGCTCGGCCATCCGCCACAGCGTCGGGGTGTGCTGCGGGTCCACGTCCTCCCAGCGCAGCCCGGCGACGCCGGCCAGCACCACGAAGTCGGCGCTGCGCTTCGGGCCGCCGTTGTCCGGGCGGGCGGCCAGCGCGGTGACGCCGAGCGCCACCACGACGAGGGTCAGCAGGACCGGCGTGAGTCTGCGCAGCATCAGCGGGTCCTCGATGACGGCTCGGGCGCCAGCTCGGCGTAGACGTCGACCAGGGCGGCCACGGTGTCCGCCTCGGTCGGCCAGGTCGCGGCCCGGGCGGCGCCCCGGCGGGCCAGCTCGGCCCGGCGGGCGTCGTCGTCCAGCAGGTCGCGGACGGCCACGTCGACCGCGTCGACGTCGCCCGGTGGGATCAGCAGCGCATCGTCGCCGATCAGCTCCGGCAGGCCGCCCACGGCGGTCGCCACCAGGGGTACGCCGGCGCGCAGCGCCTCCTGGGCGAAGAGCTGCCGGGCCTCCCAGTCGCTGGTGACCACGGCCAGGTCGGCCCCGGCGAGCAGGTCGGCCACGTCGGTGCGGTGCCCGAGCAGGGTCACCGGGGCCCGGGCCGCCGAGATCCGCGCGGCGAGCTGAAGGTACGCGGGCCCGCTGCCGGCGATCACCACGGCCGGCGCCGGATTCCGGGTACGCCAGCGGGCGGCAGCGTCGACCAGGATGTCGTACCGCTTCTGCGGGTGCAGCCGGCCCACCGAGAGGATCAGCGGCCGGTCCGGGCCGACCCCGAACTCGGCGCGGACGGCGGCCCGGCGGCGGCGCGGTGCGGGCAGCGCCGGCGCGGCGACCGGGGCGAGTCGGGCGTCGGCGGCGCCCAGCGCGGCGGTCCGCTCCACCAGGTCGGCGGAGGCGCCCAGGGCGATCCGGACGTTGCGGGCGACGATCCGTTCGACGAGCCGGGACAGCCCGCCGCGCACCCCTCGGGCGAGGACGGCGTTGTGCCAGGTCACCACGACCGGCGCGGCCGGCCGGGCGAGGACGGCGACCAGGCCGGCCCGCAGCCCGTGCGCGTGCACCACGTCCACCGGGGTGTCGGCCAGGGCCTTGCGCAGCGCGGCGACCGCCCGGGCGTCGGCCGGGGTGGGGCTGGCCGGGATCTCCACCGGGGTGAACCGCGCGCCGGTCGCGGTGAAATCGAACTGGTCCTGGGTGGCGGCCGGGCCGCAGACCAGCACCGACGCGCCGCCCTCGGTGAGCCCCCGGGCCAGCGAGCGGACGTGCTGCCCCACGCCACCGGTGCTGGAGGCGAGTACCAGGGCGACCGAGCCGGGCCAGCGCGGCGTCGACGAGGCGTCCGTCATGAGGACATGCTCTCCTTCCCGTCGCCCCGTCCCGAAGCGTGGTCGGTCGGCGTGTCGTCCGATCCGCCCGTCGGGCGGTGCCGCCGGAGCCGGCGGGCCACGGCGGCGAGCAGCGGCCGGACGTCGCGTGCGTCGGTCAGCCAGGCTACGGCGAGGAACAGGGCGCCGACCACGGCCCCGGACAGCATGCCCTGCACCAGGGCCTGCGCCGTCGTCGGGGTCCCGCTGGCGAGCCAGCGGGAGGTGGCCGCGCCACCGAGCCCGGCGACGGCGGCGGCGAGCAGGCCGCCGGCCCCGGCCCGGCCCACGCCGGCCAGCGCGGCCCGCCCCGCGGAGCGCAGCACGGCGGCCACCAGCAGGGCGCCGAGCACCAGCATGCCGGCGGAGGTGGCGAGGGTCACCGCGAGCAACCGGTCGGCCAGCGGCAGGGCGTGCCCGAGCAGGACCGCCAGGGCCGGCACGGTCAGCCAGCCGACCGCGGTGGCGAAGGTCGCCGCCCGGGTCTCGCCGCGGGCGTAGAGCGCCCGGGTGAGCACCGCGAACAGGCCGTAGCCGAGCAGGCCGGGGGCGAAGCCGGCGATGCCGGCCGCCGCCGTGCGGGCCGCTTCCCCGGTGAAGAAGAAGTGCCCGACCGGGACCGCCGTGCCGACCAGGGCGGCGGCGCCGAGCAGGCTGAACAGCACCACGCCGCGGACCGCCGGGGCGAGAGTGCGCCGGTAGGTGGCCTCGTCGCCGGCCGAGCGCGCCGCCGCCAGGGTCGGGTAGGCGGCCACCGCGAGCGGCACCGCGAGCACCGACCAGGGCAGGAAGTAGATGGTCTGCGCGAGGTTGTAGCTGCCCAGGTTGGCCTTCGCCCCGTAGGAGACCTGGTTGAGGGTCACGATCAGGGCGACCTGCTGGGCGGCGACGGTCACCAGCCCGGCGACGGCCAACCCGCCCACCCGGGCCCGGGCCTCGGCGGGAAACCGGAAACCCGGCCGCAGCGGCAGCCGCAGCCGGCGCAGCGGGATCAGCAGGGAGAGCGAGAGCACCACCACCCCGAGCGTGGTGCCGCCGGAGAGCAGCAGCTCGCCACCCGGGCTCACCTCCCCCACCGTGGCCAGGCGCCCCTCGACGGCGGTGAAGCCGAGGTAGACGGCGATGACGGTGACGCTGGACAGCAGCGGGGCGAGCACCGGCCAGGCGAACCGGCGGTGCGCCTGCAGCACCCCGGTGAGCACGATGCCGACCCCGTAGAGCGGCAGCTGGGGGGCGAACACCCGGAGCATCCGCGCCCCGACCTGCTGCTGGACCTCGCTGAGGCCGGACCCCTGCAGCGCGATCAGCGGGTCGGCGAGGAGCGCGACCAGCACGGCGAGCGGCACCAGCAGGGCGAGCACCCAGGTGAGCAGGGCGCCCGTGGTGGCGGCCACGGCCCGCCGGTCGCCCCGCTCGGCAGCCGCCGCGAGCAGCGGGACGACGAGGCTGGCCAGCGCGCCGCCGGCCACGATCTCGAAGATGAAGTTGGGGACGTTGTTCGCGATCAGGTACGCGCCGCCCAGATCGGTGGGGGCGAGCGTCCAGGTGAAGGCGGCGGTCCGGCCGAAGCCGGCGAGCCGGCTGACCACGGTGAGGACGGCGATGAGGGCGGCTGCTCCGGCCACACGGCCGGTGCCGGCGAGGGGTGCCGGTTTTGTCACGTCAGTCCGCGAGCCGGCCCAGCGCGTCGAGTTCCCGCAGCCCCGGGGTTTGCTGGATCACCTGGGTGAAGCTGACCTTCTCGCTGGCGGCGGTGAGCGCGGCGACCACGGCCAGCACGCCGGCCCGGCCGAGCGGGCCGGTGCGCGCGGCCAGGCTGACGCCGAGCAGCGCGCCGAGGGCGTTGGCGCCGCTGTCGCCGAGCATCACCCGCTCGTCGAGGTCCTCGCCGACCAGCGCCGCGGCGGCCCCGACCGCGCCCGCGGCGATGCCGCCGTACGGGCCGCCGGTCAGCGGCGCGCCGAGCAGCAGGCCGGACTTGAGCGCCCGGCCGGGACGCAGGTCGAGCAGGTTGAGCAGGTTGGCGGTGCCGGCCACCACGCCGGCGCCGAGCAGCACGTCGATCCCGCGGCCGAGCACGCCGGCGCGCTGCCGGCGCGGGTGGGCGGCGACCCGCCGGTCGGCGGCGAGCAGCGCGGCCGCGCCGAGGCCGGCCGCACCCACCCCGGCGATCTTGACGAGGCCGGCGGTGACCCGCCCCTCGCGCAGCGCGGCGAGGTGCCCGGCGAAGCCCTTGGCGGCCTTCTGCTCGGGACGCGCTCCGACGATGTCGTCGTAGAGCCCGACGGTGCCGGCGCCCACCCCGGCGAGCAGCGCGGCGGCGCCGGCCGGGGCGCTACCCGCGCCGAGCGCGCCGGCGGTGGCGGCCCCGACGGCCAGGGCCGGCCCGGCGGCCAGGGTGACCGTGCGGCCCCGGAAGTTGGTCCGCTCCAGGGCCGGCGCGGCCGGGGAGGTCCGCACCTCCCGTAGCACGTAGCGGGCGGCGACCGCCCCGGCGCCGACGGCCAGCAGCCGACCCAGTCTCACGCGAACCCTCCGATCCGGAATCCCAGCGCGACGCGGTACGGACCGGACACCGGCCCCGCGGTCACTGGGGCAGTTTAGGCAGCAGCGACGCGGCGTTGTCACCGACGCCGTACTGGCCGGCCTTCTTCTCGGTCAGCTGCTGCACCAGCGCGAGGCTGGTGACGAGCTGGCCCTGCACGGTGTTGGCGTTGTCGACGGTCGAGATGGTCTGGGAGAGCACCGGGTCGCCGCGGACCACGGAGACGACGTTGCCGCCGGCCGAGCCCATCCCGCCGACCACGATCGCGCCGGTCCGGTCGAACTGCTCGGCGATCTTCACCACCGACTCGTCCTTCTTCGCCGAGTCCTTGTCGACGTACGGCTGGCCGCTGACCAGCACCACCGCCTCGGCGGCCCCGTTGATCTTGTCCTCCGGGGTGAGGTAGCCGGCGGTCGCGTAGGACTGCAGCACCGACCGGCGTTCGGCGTCGGGGGTCGCCGGGCTGCCCTGCGGCCGGTCCAGCAGCACGCTGGCGAGCAGGGCGCTGGAGGTCTCCACGCCGTGCCCGTTGCCGGGCAGGCCGGACACCTGGACGCCGTTGGCCAGCTCCAGCAGGTTGTTGTTGCTGTCCGGGTTGATGAACTTGTCCTGGATGTCGATCCGGCCGGTGATGTTGGCCCCGGCGAGCTGGAGCATCTTCACCACGCCCTCGGTGTGGTCGCGCCCGCTGGGCAGGCTGAGCACCAGCACCCGGTGGCCGGCCAGCTTGCCGGGGAGGACGACCTGCGCCATCTCGGCGGCGAAGTCCTCCTCCATGTCCAGTTCCTTCTGCAGGCTGTTGACCGACTGGCGCATCTGCGAGTTGTCCTTGCGCAGCGCGTTGACGTTCTCCTTCAGCGAGTCGGCGACCGGCCCGTTGAGGGCGGCCGTGCCGACCACCAGGCCGATCGCCAACGCCAGGAAGACCGCGGTCAGGGACACCACGTGGTAGCGGAAGTTGATCACGCTTGCAGCCTCTTGATCGTCGGGGAGCTTAGAAGAGCTGGCCGAGCTGGAACACGAAATTGTCCCACCATTCGGAGACCACGCCCAAATACGCCTTCCCCACGGTGGAGACCGCCACTGCCGAGGCCATCGCGGCCACCGCCGACAGGACCAGCAGCAGCAGCGACGACCCCGAGATGCTCTGCCGGTAGAGCCGGCTCACCCCCTTGGCGTCGACCAGCTTGCCGCCCACCTTCAACCGGGTCAGGAAGGTCGAGGCCATCCCGCCGCGGCCCTTGTCCAGGAACTCCACCAGGGTGGCGTGGGTGCCGACGGCGACGAGCAGCGAGGCGCCCTTCTCGTCGGCCAGCAGCATGGCCAGGTCCTCGCTGGTCGCGGCGGCCGGGAAGGTGACCGCCGGCACGCCCAGCCCGTTGACCCGGGCCAGGCCCGGCGCCCGGCCGTCCGGGTACGCGTGCACGATCACCTCGGCGCCGCAGCGCAGCACGTCGTCGGTGACCGAGTCCATGTCACCGATGATCATGTCAGGCGTGTACCCCGCCTCGACCAGCGCGTCCGCGCCGCCGTCCACCCCGATCAGCACCGGCTTGAACTCCCGGATGTACGGGCGCAGCACGTCCAGGTCGGCCTTGTAGTCGTAGCCCCGGACCACGATCAGGCAGTGCCGGCCCTGGATCTGGGTCTGGATCTCCGGCACGCCGACCCCGTCGAGCAGCAGATCGCGCTCCTGCTTGAGGTAGTCCATGGTGTTGGCGGCGAACGCCTCCAACTGGACCGACAGCCCCTCGCGGGCGTCCGCCATCGACTTGGCCACGGTCTCGGCGTCCTGCAGCGCGCCGTGCGCGACCGGCTCCTCGCCGACGAAGACCGTGTTGCCCTCGATCCGCACCACGTCGCCCTCGCGGATCTGCTCGAAGACGCTCTCGCCCAGGTCGTCCAGGAGCGGGATGCCGGCGGAGATCAGCACCTCGGGGCCGAGGTTCGGGTACCGCCCCGAAACCGAGGGCTTGGCGTTGAGCACGGCGCCGACACCGACGGCGACCAGCGAGTCGGCGGCCACCCGGTCCAGGTCGACGTGGTCGATGACCGCGATGTCGCCGGGCCGGAGCCGGCCGACCAGCCGTTTCGTCCGGCGGTCGAGGCGCGCGGTGCCGAGGATCGAGCCCGGTTCCGCGTTCCGGTTCCGGCGCAACGTGGGTAGACGCATCGTGACCATCCTGGCATGTGAGGCAGGTTTTGCTGTCGCGACATGCCTGAGCAGGGCCGCCTACCCAGGGAAGCACACCGGAGCGCATGCCGGTGTGCTTGCGCTCACAATCCCGGGGTCACGGACGCCTTTCCTTGGCCGCCACGGCCAGGAGTTCCTCGGCGTGCGCGATACCCAGATCCGAATCCGGCAAACCCGCCAGCATCCGGGCCAGCTCCCGGGCCCGTTCCGTGTCCTCCACCACCCGCACCCCGCTGGTGGTCACCGCTCCCCCGGTGTCCTTCGCCACCACCAGATGGCGGTCGGCGAACGCGGCCACCTGCGGCAGGTGGGTGACCACCAGGACCTGGTGGCTGCGGGCCAGCCGGGCCAGCCGCCGGCCGATCTCCACCGCGGCCTGCCCGCCGACGCCCGCGTCGACCTCGTCGAAGACCAGGGTGGGCGGCCCGCCGGAACCGGCGAAGACCACCTCGATGGCGAGCATCACCCGGGACAGCTCGCCGCCGGAGGCGCCCCGCTGCAACGGCAGCGCCGGCGCGCCCGGGTGGGCCAGCAGCCGCAGCTCCACCTCGTCGGCGCCGTCCGGGCCGACGCCCGCCTCGACGCCGTTGACGGTCAGGCTGGGCTCCGCCCGGCCTGCGGGCCGGGGCAGCACCGCCACCTCGATCCGGGCGTGCGGCATGGCGAGCCCGGCCAGCTCGACGGTGACCTGCTCGGCGAAGCGGACCGCCGCCTCCTGCCGGGAGGTGGAGACCCGCCCGGCCAGCTCGGCCACCTCGCCCGCCAGCCGGGCCGCCTCCTTGTCCAGCTCGTCCAGGAGATCGTCGGAGGTGTCCAGGTCGGACAGTCGGGTCCGGGCCCGCTCCGCCCAGGCGATCACCCCGTCGACGTCGTCGGCGTACTTGCGGGTCAACGCGCGCAGCGCGGCCCGCCGCTCGTAGACCGCCTGCAGGCGGGCCGGGTCGGCGTCCAGCCCGGCCAGGTAGGCCGACAGCTCCGCGGCCACGTCGCTGACCAGGGTGGCCGCCTCCTCCAGCCGCAGGGCCAGCTCGCCCAGCGCCGGGTCGGTGCCGGCCTGCGCCTCCAGCGTGCGCCGGGCGGTGCCGAGCAGCGCGCCGGCGTCGGGCGTCTCGTCGGTCGCCTCCACCCCGCCGGCCACGCACTGCTGGGCGAGCTGGGCCGCGGTGCGCAGCCCCTCGGCGTGCTCCAGGCGCTGCGCCTCCGCCTTCAGCTCGTCGTCCTCGCCGGGCTGCGGGTCGACCCGGGTGATCTCGTCGAGGCCGAGCCGGAGCAGGTCGGCCTCCTGATTGCGGGCGCGGGCGTTGCGCCGCCGGTCGGCCAGGTCGTCGACCACCGCCCGCCACCGGGTGTACGTCTCGCGCAGGGCGTCGAGCAGCTTCTCGTGCTCCGGCCCGGCGAACCGGTCCAGCGACGCCCGCTGCTCCGCCGGGCGCAGCAGCCGGAGCTGGTCGGACTGGCCGTGCACGGCCACCACCTGCTCGCCGACCTCGCCCAGCATCGACACCGGCATGCTGCGGCCGCCCAGGTGCGCCCGGGACCGGCCCTCCACGGTGACCGTGCGGCTCAGCAGCAGCGACCCGTCCTCGTCGGGCTCACCACCGGCGTCGGTGATCCGGGCGTGCACCGTCTCGGCCACCCGGTCGTGCAGGCGCAGCCGCCCCTCCACCACCGCGCGGCCCGGTTGCGCCCGGACCCGGCCGGCGTCGGCCCGGCCGCCGAAGAGCAGCCCGAGGCCGGTCACCACCATGGTCTTGCCGGCGCCGGTCTCGCCGGTGATGACGTTCATCCCGCCCGTCAACGGGAGCGTGGTGTCCTCGATGACGCCCAGTCCGGTGATGCGCAGCTCTTCCAGCACAGCACCCGACAGTAGACGCGCCCTGCGACAGTTGGCCAGCCGGCGCGGGCTTGGCTGTGGCCCGCGTACGGCCGCGTCGTACAGTTCTGCCCCGTGCTGGACGTGATCGGGCTGACCCCGGACGAGGAGCAGCTCTACCGCTGCCTGGTACGGCTCACCACCGCCCGGGCGGCGGAACTGGCCGAACGGCTGGGCCGCCCGACGGCGGTCGTCCGCGCGCAGCTCGACGCCCTGCGCGGGCAGGGACTGGTGCTGGCCACCGGGCCGGAGCCGGACGCGCCGCTGCGGCCGCTGCCGCCCGACGTCCCGCTCGGCGCGGCGCTGCTGCGCCGCCAGGAGGCCCTTGAAGCGGCCCGCGCGTCGGTCACCCAGCTCACCGAGGAGTACCGGGCCGGGATGCGCCGGCACGACGCCGACCACCTGGTCGAGGTGATCACCGGCGCGCGGGCGCTACGCGAGCGCCTGCGGGACATGCAGAACGGCGCCCGCGACGAGGTGCTCTGGTTCTGCCGGGCCAACCCGCTGGCCATGCCCGGCCAGGAGAACGTCGAGGAGTTCGACGCGCTGGCCCGCGGCGTCCGCTACCGGGCCATCTACGAACGGGAGATGCTCCTGGAACCGGGCGCGCTGGCGGACGTCGAGCAGGGCGTACGCGCCGGGGAGCAGGCCCGGGTCCTGGACCGGCTGCCGGTCCGGCTGGCCATCGTCGACGGCCGGACGGCGATCTGCCCGCTCGTCGGCGAGCGGGACAGCGGTGAACCGACGGCCGCGGTGATCGGCCGCAGTCAACTGCTGGACGCGTTGCTCGCGCTCTTCGAGAGCCACTGGCTGATGGCGACCCCGCTGCGCTCGGCCGACCCGCCCACCGACCGGGGCCGGGACGGCTACCTGCCCGACGCCGAGGAGTCCCGGCTGCTGTCGCTCTTCGTGGCCGGCGTGCCGGACAAGTCCATCGCCTCACAGCTCGGGGTGAGCCGGCGTACCGTCCAACGCCGGCTGGCCGACCTGATGGCGATCGCCGGGGTGGACACCCGGCCCGGGCTGGCCTTCCAGGTCGCCCGCCGGGGCTGGATCTGACCCGACCGGCACCGCCGCCGGCCCCGCTTCCCGAGTGCGGTGCCGGCGGCGGCGACGGCCGCGGCCGTCCGGGGTGCCCACACCCCCTGGCGGTCACCCCGGACGGCCGAGGAGGACGTCCGCGCGGGTGAGGGGGGTTCGCCCCGCGCGGACGTCGGCTCAGCGCAGCCCGTACGCGTCGAGCACGGTCTGCTCGACGGTGTTGCCGGCCCCGTCGCGGGCGTGCACCCGCAGCGACACCGTGCCGTGCCCGGCCGGCACCTGCGCGGTGAACCGGGTGCCGGAGCCGCGCACCGGCACCGCCCGCCAGCTCGAGCCGCCGTCGAAGGACACCTCGACCCGGACGGCCGCACCGGTCGGCGCCGGCACGCCGGCCGGCTGGCGCAGCGTCAGCCCCACCGGGTGCGGGTGGCCGCCGGCCACCTCGCCGCGCAGGTCGGCCGGGACCCGGTAGTCCACCTGCAGCAGCGGCAGCGGCTGGGCGGCGTCCCCGGTCGGACGGGCCGAGCTGAACTCCCACGCCGTCTCGGTCCGGGTGGCCCAACGCCACTCGTCCGACGAGCGCCGGGTGGTCAGGTCCAGCCGGTAACGGGCCGCCCCGGGCACCGTCGGCACCGGTGCCCAGCCGCCGGAGAGGTCGGCGATCTGCTGCCCGTCCCGGCTGAGCCGGGCCTGCACCGTGTCCTGTTCCTCACCGAACCCGGCCGGGGCGTAGTGGCCGTCGGCGTCGACGAACTCGGCGACCCGCAGGTCCAGGATGTCCCCGGTACGGGTGGGCAGCGGCGCCCCGCCGCCGACCGGCACGGCCGGCCGGACCACCGGCGCGTGCCACGTCTCGGTGACCCGGTCGTCGGCCGCGTACCGGCGGGGCCGCCCGGCCAGCCCGCCGATCAGCGGACCCCAGTCCGACCAGGACAGTCGGTGCAGCACCCGCTGCTGCCACCAGGAGTCCCCGGCGCTGACGAACTCCTGCCGCACCGTGCCGGTACGCACCATCCGCTGGTCGTCGTTCCAGGAGTACTCCTGCCAGGGCCGCCACCCGAACCGCTGCTCGGCGGCCCAGTCGAAGCCGCCGGTGTCGGCGTAGCGGGCGGTCACCTCGGCGGTGTTGTCCGCGGTGACCCGGTGCAGGATCCGCTCGGGCACCCGCCCCTTCGACACCTGCCACACGTCGTACAGGTAGGGGCTGTCCACGGTCAGCGTCAGGTCCAGGGTGGCGCGGCCGCGCTTCGCCGCCGCGATCATCGGCTGTCCGTCGTCGTACGCGACCACGAGCGACGGGATCGGCAACCGGTCCCCGTCCGGGCGCCAGACCGTCCACGCGCTCCGGTCCGCCGGGCGGACGATGAGCACGGTCGCGGCACCGGCCGCCGTGGCGTCGGCGATCTGGTCCTCCTCGGCGCGGTCGTAGCTGCCGGCGACCAGCGCGGCCGCCCCTCGGACGCCGGCCCGGGCCAGCTCGGCGGGAGTGCCGTCGCCGGCCCAGACCAGCGGCAGCTTCCGCCGGCCGGCCGGTGCCGGCGACTGGCCCAGCAGGTTGATGTCCAGCGGGCCGGTGACGTTGCTGACCTGGGCGGTCACCATGGGCGCGACGAGCTGCCAGCGGGAGGCGAACTCGAACTCGCCCCGGCGCACCGGCCGGGTCGGCGTGACGTTCACCTGCTGGACCGTGCTGAACGCCATCACGCCGTGGTCGACCTGCCGGCCGTTGCCGAAGACCCGGTGCTCGTAGAAGCTGATCGTGTCCCGCTGCTCGGTGGGCTTCGGCGTCTCGATCCGCACCGGGGTGCCCTGCCGCGGGTCGAGCACCACGGTCAGGTCCCGGTCGACGGTCAGCTCCGGATCGGTGACCAGGGTGAGCTGCTCGTCCAGCGGGGCGCCGTGCTCGATCAACCCTTCGAGCAGGTACGGGCCCTCCTCCACCGACACCTGCCACTCCATGCCGGGGAGGAGGAAGCCGAGCCGGTCGGACTCCGCGTGCTCGCCGAACAGGGTCACCACCGACGCCGTACCCGACTGCCCCCGCAGGTCCAGCGCGCTGAGGGTGACGGTGTGCAGGGGGCCGCTGAGGGTGAGCCCGACGGCGGTCCGCACCGCGACACCGTCCGCCCCGGTGGCCACCAGCCAGCCGCCGTGCACCCCCCGATCCAGCTTCGCCGGGTCGGCGTGCAGCGGGACGGCCACGCTGCCGCCGGCCGGCACGGTCACCTCGGTGGCGTCGAGCGACACCCCGTCCGGCTCGACCGTGCCGCTGTCCAGGTTGCGCAGGTCGAGCGCCAGGCGCAGGGTCTGCGCCGCGGCGGTGCCGTTGGTGTAGGTCACGGTCCGCGTCACCGGCACGCCGCCGGTGGCCACCCGGCCGAAGTCGGCGGTGGCCGAGCCGTACACCCGCTGGGTCAGCGCCCGGGCCACGTCGACGCGGCCGCCGCCCTGCTCGAAGACCGTCAGCGCGGGATTCGCCTTCGCCGTGCTGACCAGCGCGTCCTTCAGCTTCCCGGCGGTCCAGTCGGGGTGTTCCTGGGCGAGGATGGCGGCCGCGCCGGCGACGTGCGGGGTGGCCATCGACGTCCCGGACGCCCGCGTGTACAGGTCGTCCACCGGCGTACCCATGGTGGTGCCGGCGGCCCGGGCGGCGACGATGCCGACGCCCGGGGCGGTGATCTCCGGCTTCAGGCCGTTGTCCCCGGCGCGCGGGCCCCGGCTGGAGAACGGCGCCAGCTCGTCGTCGCGGTCGACGGCGCCGACGGTCAGCGCCGCGGTGGCCGCGCCCGGGGTGCCGACGCTGCTCGCCGCGCCCTCGTTGCCGGCGGCGATCACGAACAGGGTGCCGGTCTCCGCGGTCAGGTCGTCGACCGCCTCGCTCATCGGGTCGGTGCCGTCGGTCGGCGGGCCGCCGAGGCTCATGCTGACCACCCTCGCGCCGGAGTGGGCGGCCCACTCCATGCCGGCGATGATCGACGAGTCGTACCCGGCGCCCGAGTCGTCGAGCACCTTGCCGACCAGCAGCCGCGCGCCCGGCGCGACGCCCTTACGCAGCCCGTCAGCGGCCGCGCCGCTGCCGGCGATGGTGGCGGCCACGTGCGTGCCGTGACCGTGCCCGTCCCGGGCGCTGCCGCCGCCGGTGAAGTCCCGCGCCTCGGCGATCCGGCCGGCCAGGTCCGGGTGGCCCGCGTCGACGCCGGTGTCGAGCACCGCGACCTCGACGCCCGCGCCGTCCCGGCCGGCCGCCCAGGCCGCCGGCGCGCCGATCTGCGGCACGCTGCGCTCCAACGCCACGTGCACCCGCCCGTCCAGCCAGACCCGGGCCACGCCGGCGCCGAAGCGGGCCGGCGAGCCGGCCGCGGTACGCGCCACGGAGGTGCCGCGCAGCGCCGTCCACAACCCACCGAGGTCGTCCCGGCCGACCCGCAGGGCGGCGCCGTTGATGCTCTCCAGCGGGCGGACGGCGGTGGCCCCGGCCAGCGTCCGCACCCGGCCCGCGGCCGGCTCCTGGTAGCGCACGATCAGCGGCAGCGCGTCCCGCTCGACGTCGCCGTACCCGTCGGCGACCAGCTCCTGCACGTCGAACAGGTCCGGGTCGAGCACCCCGGCCGCCAGGTACGGGACGGCGTCGCTGGGCAGCACCCGTAGCCCGCCGTCGGCCTGCACGGTCTGGAAGGTGATCCGCTCCCGGCCGGGGCCGGGGTGGACCGTGGCGGCGACCCGGCCGGGGGCGGCCCGGACGAGCTCGACCCGGTCGCCGGTGATCAGGGTGACCCGGGCGGGTGCCGGGTCCGGGCCGGCGGTGGCCGGGCTCGGGGCGGCGGGCGGGGCGGGCGGGTCGGCGGACGCCGGTGCGGCGAGCCCGACCAGCAACGCGCCGACCGCGCCGGCGGCGAGCCAGCGTGGGGACCGGTGCATGCGATGCGCTCCTCTACTCCAGAGCCGCCTCGGTGGAGGTCGGCCGTCCGGAGTCTGCGCCGAAGATCATCGGTCGGTCACCGGTTACGGCCCGCCCTACCGGCGACATGTCGCCAGGTGGACACGGGACGACCGCGGTCGGACCACCGGAGGCCCGGGAAGCGGCCGCCGAACGACGGCGTACGGAGTCGGGTGGGTGATGGTCGGGGTGCCGGACCGAGTCGCGCCGCTCAGCTGGCGGGCCGCCGTTTCCTCCGACGACGGCCCACCGACCTGACCAGCGGCCGGGGTCGAAACCCGGCCGGGTCCGGCTGGCCGGACCGCCCGCCGCGGCCGGCCACGACTCCTCCGGCACCCCGACCGTCGTGGTCCCGACCACCCCCTGGTCGGAAGCCACGACCGCCGGACCGCGCGCCCGGGCGGACACGGGCCTCACCGCCCCGCCCGGACTCCACCTCAGCGCAGCCCGCACGCTCCTGACCGTCCGCTGGACGGTTCCACCGGCCTCGACGCCGGCCCGCGCCCGGGGAGCCGGGCCCGCGACGGGCGGGACGGCTCACCCCGTGCCGGTCCGCGAATGGTCGCCGTGACCCGGCGCCCGCGCGCCGCCGTCGAGGGAGGCTCCTACCGTATCCGCCCGAACCGCCGATCGGGTACGCCGATCCGGTGGCGCCGCATCGGCCGTGCGGCGGCCACGCCGCGCCGATCGCGCGGCGGGCGGCGGTACGGCAGGTCAGCGGCGGTTGCCCCGCCAGCCCTGTACCGGCAGGTCGAACTTGGCGACCAGCCGGTCGGTGAACGGGCGGTCCTTGAGCCGGACGATGCGGACCGGCAGCGCGCCCCGACGGACGGTGACCCGGGCGCCCGGCGGGAGGTCGTAGACCCGGCGCCCGTCGCAGCAGAGCACGGCGAGGGTGGTGAACGGGTCCACGGTGATCGCGAAGGTGGACGTCGGCGCGGTCACCAGCGGCCGGCTGAACAGCGCGTGCGCGCTGATCGGCACCAGCAGCAGCGCCTCCACCTCCGGCCACACCACCGGTCCGCCACCGGAGAAGGCGTACGCGGTGGAGCCGGTCGGGGTCGCGCAGACCACCCCGTCGCAGCCGTACCGGGACAGCGGCCGGCCGTCGACGTCGACGAGCAGCTCCAGCATCTGGGCCCGCTCGCCCTTCTCCACGCTGATCTCGTTGAGCGCCCACGACTCGATGGTCGGGCCGCCGTCGAACTCGGCGGTCACGTCGAGGGTGAGCCGTTCGTCCACCGTGTAGTTGCGCCCGACCACGTCGCGTACCGCGCTGTCCAGGTCGTCGATCTCCGCCTCGGCGAGGAAGCCGACCTTGCCGAGGTTGATGCCGAGCAGCGGGGCCTTCGCCGGGCGGGCCAGCTCGGCGGCGCGCAGGAAGGTGCCGTCCCCGCCCAACGCGAAGACGATCTCGGCGCCCTCGGCGGCCTCCGGCCCGGTCACCGGCACCACCCCGGGCAGGTCCAGGTCGTCGGCCTCCTCGGCCACCACCCGCACCTCGAAGCCGGCCGCGATGAGGTCCGCCGCCACCGCCCGCGCGTGCTCGGTGCTGCGTCGACGGCCGGTGTGCGTCACCAGCAGAGCGGTCCGGCTCACCCGGACACCTCCTCGTTCGTGGGCTCCGTCGGGAATCCCTGCGGGCCGGCCGCCACCACCGCGCGGACCCGCTCCGGGTCCGCGGCGGGCGCGTCCCGGCGTAACCATACGAAGAACTCGACGTTGCCGCTCGGCCCCGGCAGCGGGCTCGCCGCCACGTCCGCCAACCCCAGGCCGAGCCGCCCGGCCGCGGCGGCCACGTCGAGCACCGCCTCCGCGCGCAGCTGCGGGTCACGGACCACGCCGCCCGCGCCGACCCGCTCCCTGCCGACCTCGAACTGCGGCTTCACCATCAGCGCCAGGTCGCCGTCCGGGCCGGTGCAGCCGGCGAGGGCCGGCAGCACCAGGCGCAGCGAGATGAACGACAGGTCGGCCACCGTGAGGTCGACTTCGCCGCCGATGGCCTCCGGCGTGAGGGTACGCACGTTGGTGCGCTCGAAGACCCGTACCCGGGGGTCGTTCCGCAGGGTCCAGGCGAGCTGCCCGTACCCGACGTCGACGGCCACCACCTCGGCGGCGTCGGCGCGCAGCAGCACGTCGGTGAACCCGCCGGTGGAGGCGCCCGCGTCCAGGCAGCGCCGGCCGGCGACGGCCAGCCCACCGCGGGCGAACGCGGCCAGGGCGCCGGCCAGCTTGTGCCCGCCCCGGGAGACGTACTCCGTGCCCGGATCCTCGCCGGTGACCAGCAGCGGGTCGGCGGGGTCGACCATCGCGGCGGGCTTGCGGGCCGGCACCCCGCGCAGCTGGACGCGGCCGGCCGCCACCAGCGCGGCGGCCTGCTCGCGGGAGCGGGCCAGGCCGCGGCGGACGAGTTCGGCATCCAGCCGGGTACGACGTGCCATGGGTGGTTCTTCTCCGGTGGGTCAGGCCTGGTCGATGCTGGCCAGGGTCTCGCGCAGCGTTTCGTACGCCGCCTCGTACTGGGCGATCTGGTCGGCCGGGGAGAGCGCCTCGGCGTTGATCATGGCCTGCACGGCGGCGTCCACCGCCGGGTGCCGGGCCTCGCCGACCTCCTCCACCGGCGCGGGCCGCACCCCGGGCGGCGGCCCCGGACGGGCGCCGCCGGGCGGCGGACCGGGACGCGGACCTGGCGGCGGGCCGGGGCGGTACGGGGCGGTCACGACGCGGCACCTCCCGGCTGCCGGCGGCCGGTGGCCTTCTTCGCCGGCCGGACCGGCGTGGCGGGTGACTCCGCCGCCGGGGTACGCGCCACCGTGGCCGCCGGCTTCTTCGCGATGGCCTTCTTCGCCACGGCCTTCTTCGCGATCGCCTTCTTCGCCACCGCCTCGGCGGGGGCGGCGGCCGGGGTGGCCGCGGCGGGGGCCGCCGGCTCGGTCTGGGCCGGCTCGGCGCCGGTCGGCTCGGCGCCGGCCGGCCCGGTCGGCGCGGGTCGGGGCTCGGGGGCGGGCCCGGCCGGGACGGCCTTCGCCTCACGCAGCTGCCGCTCCAGCTCGCGGACCCGGCGGGTCAGCTCAGCCACCTCGTCGGCGGTGGCCAGTCCGACCGCACCCAACGCGCGGTCCACCTCGAAGCGGATCAGCTTGGTCAGCGCCTCGCGGTTGGCCATCCCGGTGGAGACGAGTTCCTCGGCGAGCGACTGGAGCTGGGCGGCGCTCGCACCGCCCTGCCCGACCACCCGCCGCACCGCGTCCTGGGCCTTCTTCCGGGGCGCCTCGGTCAGGCCCATGGCCAGCTCGAGGTAGGCGCGCCACGCGTCCTGCATGCCTGAGTCCTTCCACGGGGCGGGGTGTGCAGGTGTCACGCTACCGGGCGCCTGGGACGCCCCATTGCGGTACGGTGCCGGGGAACGGCGTGGCGTGTGGTGAGGAGACGATGTGGCCAGCGTGGACGAGTGCCGGCAGGCGTTGCAGGACCTGGCCGCCCGGCTGGACCGGCACACCACGACGCAGGGCCGGATCGACCTGGACCGCACCCTGGCCTGCCGGATCACCGACCTGGACACCGCCTTCCACGGCCGCCTCGAGGGCGGCCGGCTGGTCGACCTGAGCGACGGCGACGACCCGAAGGCGAAGATCGCGCTCAGCGCCAACAGCGACGACCTGGTCGCGCTGGTGCACGGTCAGCTCGACATCATGCAGGCGGTCGGTTCCCGCCGGGTGTCCATCAAGGCCAACCCGTTCGACCTGATGAAGCTCCGCAAGCTGCTCTGACGGTCAGTCCGCGAGGCCCAGCGCGGAGCAGGCCCGCTCCGCGGCCGGGGACGCCGCCCGCACCCGCGCGCCGGCCCCGGCCGACCAGGCGACCGCGCAGAGCGCGGCGAGGGCGTCGAGCGGGCGTCCCGCGCCGTCGAGGAGCAGCCCGTCGTCGGCCACCGTCGCCGACCAGCCACCGGCGTCGGGCGCGCCGGGCACCCGCACCACCGCCGCCGGGTCGAAGAGCCCCGCCAGGTCCAACGAGACGTACGTCGGCCGGCGCTCCTCTGGTGCGGCCAGCAGCTCCGGTACGTCGCTGACCCCGGTGAGCACCAACAGGCAGTCCAGCCCGGCCCGGCGGGCGCCCTCGATGTCGGTGTCCAGCCGGTCGCCGACCACCAGGGTCCGCCCCGCGCCGGCCCGACGGGCCGCGGTGGCGAAGAGCGCCGGCTCCGGCTTGCCCACCACCACGTCCGGATCCCGGCCCAGCGCGGTACGCAGCACGGCCACCAGGGAACCGTTGCCCGGCAGCGGGCCGCGCGGGCTGGGCAGGGTGCGGTCGGTGTTCGTCGCGTACCAGGGGGCACCCGCGCGGACCGCCAGCGACGCCTCGGCCAGGTCGGCCCAGCCGACGTCCGGGCCGTACCCCTGGGCGACCGCGGCCGGGTTCTCGTCGGCCGTCACCACCGGCCGCAGGCCGACCGCGCGCAGCTCGGCCCGGAGCGCCTCCGCACCGACCACCAGCACCGGCGCGCCGGCGGGCAGCCGGTCCCGCAGCAGCTCGGCGGTGGCGGCCGCGGAGGTCAGCACCTCCTCCGGCCGGGCCGCCACGCCCATGCCGGTGAGCAGGTCGGCCACCTCGCTGGAGCGCCGGGAGGCGTTGTTGGTGGCGTACGCCACCGACCTGCCCTCGGCGCGCAGCCGGCCCACCGCCTCGACGGCGCCGGGGATCGGCCGGTCGATCAGGTAGATCACCCCGTCCAGGTCGAAGACGACCAGGGAGTACCCGTCGACCAGCCGCGTTCCGGACGTCCCGGCCCGCGCGTCCCCGGCGCTACCGGTCACCGCCGGTCCGCCTCCGCCGCCCGGTCCCCGCCGTCGGTCACCGCGTCACCGGTGGCCGGGGCGGAGCGGGTGTCGTCGGCGAGGGACCCCGCCGCGGCGTCGGTCAGCTCGTCGTCGCCGAGGTCCGCGCCGTCGCGGTCCCGGTACCCGGCCGCCTCGCCGCCCCGGTCCTCGTCGTCGCCCAGCCGCGCGTCGGCGTCCAGGTCGTCGTCGGCGTCCAGGTCGTCGTCGTCCTCGTCCTCGTCGTCCTCATCCTCGTCGGTGTCGAGGTCGTCATCGTCCTCGTCATCGTCGTAGCGGGCGTCGAGGTCGTCCGCGTCCGGGTTGTCGTCCGCGTCAGTGTCGAGGTCGTCGTCCGCGTCGGAGTCGGGGCCGCCGGCCAGCTCGGCGCCCGGTCGGGCCGGCACGGCCCCCGGCGCGCCCGGTCCGGCCACGAACTCCTCGTCCTCCTCGTCGTCGCCCTCGATGACGACGCCGTCGAGCTCCAGCAGCCGCTCGGCGGCGTCGGTCTCCCCCTCGGCGTCGACGTCGGCGGCCCGGGAGAACCACTCCCTGGCCTCCTCGCGCCGACCCACCGCGAGCAGCGCGTCCGCGTACGCGTACCGCAGCCGCGCCGCCCACGGCTCGGACGAGTCGGCGGTCAGCTCGGGGACCTGCAGCATCGCCACGGCCGCGTCCTTCTGCCCGAGGTCACCGCGGGCGCCGGCGGCCACGATGAGCAGCTCGGTCGCCACGGACTGGTCGAGCTTCTCCCGGTCCGCGCCCCGGAACAGGTCGATCGCCCGCTCCGGCCGGCCCAGCGCCCGCTCGCAGTCGGCCAGCACGGCCAGGTGGCTCTGCAGCCCGGTCATCCGGTGGTACGTCCGCAGCTCGGCGATCGCCGTCTGCCACTCCCCCGCGTGGTACGCGGCCAGCCCGACGGCCTCCCGCACCGCGGCGATCCGCGAGGCGAGCCGGCGCGCCGCCATGGCGTGCGCCAGCGCCTCCGCCGGGTCGTCGTCGATCAGCAGGCCGGTCGCCACCAGGTGCCGGGCGACGGTCTCCGCCACCGGCTTGGCCAGCGACAGCAACTCGGCCCGGACGCTGGAGTCGAGGTCGCTCGCCACCACGTCGTCCGGCAGCGCCGGCGCAGCGGCCCGCTCACCCTCCCGGCCTCCGGCGTGCTCCCGCCGGTCGTCCCGCCGCTCGCGGTCCGGCCCGTAGCCGCCCGTCCGGCCGTCCTCCCGGCGGGGGCGGTCACCGTATCCACGGCGCTCACCGTCCCGCTCGGCACGCTCCCGGCCACCCCGGTAGCCGCCTTCGCGCTCCTCACGGCGGAAGCCACCCTCACGGCGGTCGCCACCGCGGAAGCCACCCTCACGCCGTTCGCCGCCACGGAAACCGCCCTCACGGCGCTCACCGCCACGGAAACCGCCCTCACGGCGCTCACCGCCACGGAAGCCACCCTCGCGGCGCTCACCGCCACGGAAACCGCCCTCACGGCGCTCACCGCCACGGAAACCGCCCTCACGGCGCTCACCGCCACGGAAACCGCCCTCACGGCGGTCACCGCCACGGAAGCCGCCCTCGCGGTCACCACCACGGAAGCCGCCCTCGCGGTCATCCCGGCGGAAGCCACCCTCGCGGCGCTCACCGCCGCGGAAACCGCCCTCGCGGTCACCGCTACGGAAGCCACCTTCGCGGCGCTCGCCGGTTACACCTTCACGGCGGAAGCCACCTTCGCGGTCACCGCCACGGAAACCGCCCTCACGGCGCTCACCGCCACGGAAGCCACCCTCGCGGTCACCACCACGGAAGCCACCCTCACGGCGCTCACCGCCACGGAAGCCACCCTCGCGGTCACCACCACGGAAGCCACCCTCACGGCGCTCACCGCCACGGAAGCCACCCTCGCGGTCACCACCACGGAAACCGCCCTCACGACGCTCGCCGCCACGGAAACCGCCCTCGCGGTCACCACCACGGAAACCACCCTCGCGGTCACCACCACGGAAACCGCCCTCACGACGCTCGCCGCCACGGAAACCGCCCTCACGGCGGTCACCGCCGCCGAAGCCGCCCTCACGACGGTCACCCCGGAAGCCGCCCTGTCGGTCGTCGCGGCGGAAGCCACCCTCACGGCGCTCACCGCCGACGCCGCCCTCACGGGCACCACCTTCCCGGGGCGCGGAGCGGAAGCCCTCGCGGCGGTCGCCGCCACGGAAGCCACCCTCGCGGCGGTCGCCACCGCGGAAGCTGTCCCTGCGCTCGCCGGCGCCGGCGCCATCCTGCCGGTCACCCCGGCGGAAGCCACCCTCACGGCTGTCGTCGCGACGGAAGCCGCCCTCGCGGCGCTCGCCGCCGCGGAAGCCGCCCTCGCGGTCGCCGCCGCGGAAGCCGCCCTCGCGCGAACCGGAGCGGAAGCCACCCTCACGACGGTCCCCACCACGGAAACCGCCGTCGCGCGGACCGGATCGGGAACCGCCCTCTCGGCGGTCACCGCCGAAGCCGCCCCGCGAGCCGCCCGAGCGGTCGTCGCGGTCCCCCCGGTACGACGGACGGTCGTCGCGGCGGGCGTCGTCGCGCCCCGGCCGGCGGTCGGCGCGGTCCTCGTAACGGCGGGGGCGATCCCCGCCCTGCGGTCCTGAACTCACAGGTACATCCTTCCTGAATGCGTCCCCAAGAACGCTAACGCAGTCGAGGGCCGACCCTACTGGGGCGGCCCTCGACTGGAA
>NZ_RJLN01000038.1 GCF_003725545.1 Micromonospora solifontis
CGGCGACGCCACCGCCGGGCGGGCCGGCGCCTTGCCCGCGGCGGCGTCCATCGCCGCGTTGGCCAGGGCGTCCGCGTGCTTGTTGCGCTCCCGGGGCACCCAGCTGAACCGGACGCTGTCGAACCGGCCGACCAGGCCGGCGGCCTGCGCGGCGAGCGGGCGCAGCCCCGGGTGCTTGATCTGCCAGCGGCCGCACATCTGCTCGACCACCAGCTTCGAGTCCATCCGCGCCTCGACCTCGGCCGCGCCCAGCTCGGCGGCGGCCTCCAGCCCGGCGATCAGGCCGCGGTACTCGGCCACGTTGTTGGTGGCGGTGCCGATCGCCTCGGAGCGTTCGGCCAGCACCTCGCCGGTCTCCGGGTCCCGCACCACCGCACCGTAGCCGGCCGGCCCCGGGTTGCCCCGGGACCCGCCGTCGGCCTCCACCACCACCGCGCGCACCGCCACGGCGACTACAGCCCCGACTCGGCGGTCCGGACCATGATCCGCCGGCACTCCTCGCAGCGGACCACGTCGTCCGGATCGGCCTTGCGGATCCGGGCCAGGTCGGCGCCGGAGAGCTCCAGCCGGCAGCCGCCGCAGCGGGCGCCGGTGAGCAGCGCCGCGCCGAGCCCGGTGTCCTCGCGGATTCGGTCGTAGAGGGCGACCAGGTCGCTCGGGAGGTCGCCGGCGAGCGGCTGCCGGGCGCCGCGCTTGAACTCCTCCTCCTTGGCGATCTCGGCGAGGCTCTCCGTGCGGCGCTGCTCGGCGGCCGCTCGCCGGTCCCGGGCCTCGGCGATCCGCCGCTCCACGCCGTCGAGCACGCCCTGCGCGGTCTCCCGCTGCTCCATCAGCTCCAGCTCGGCGTCCTCCAGGTCGCCCTGCCGGCGGTTCAGCGAGGCCAGCTCGTGCTGGAGCGCCTCCAGCTCCCGGGCCGGGCCGCTGCCGGCGGCGAGCCGGGCCTCGTCCTTGCTCTTGCGGGCGCGGACCTGGTCGATGTCCTTCTCCAGCCGGGCGATGTCCCGGTCCAGGTCGTCGACGGCCACCTGGGCGCGGGCCCGCTCGTCCTCCAGCGCGGAGAGCTGCCGGGCGAGGGCCTCCAGCTCGGCCAGCTCCGGCAGGGTGCGGCGCCGGTGGGCGAGCTGGGCGAGGGCGGTGTCGATCGCCTGCAGGTCGAGCAGGCGGCGCTGCACCTTCGGGTCAGCCTTCACGGTCGGGGCTCCTTGTCGTCCGGTCGGGGCGCGGCGGCGTGCACGGTCCACGGGTCGGTGTCCAGGTCGGAAACCACGGTCTCGACGCCCAGCTCGTCCCGCAGGTGGGCGGCCAGGTCGTCCAGCCAGGGTCGTTCGGTCGCCCAGTGGGCGGCGTCCAGCAGGGCCGGGCCACCGGCGGCGAGGTGCTCACCGGCGGGGTGGTGGCGCAGATCGGCGGTGAGGAACGCGTCCACCCCGGCGGCGGTCGCCTCGGCGAGGAAACCGTCCCCCGAGCCACCGCTGACCGCGAGGGTACGAACCATACGCCCGGGATCCCCGGCGGCGCGAACTCCCCAGGCGGTGGCGGGCAGCACGGCGGCGGCGTGCCGGGTCAGCTCGGCGAGGGTCATCGGGGTGGGCAACTCGCCGATCCGGCCGATGCCCCGCCCCGGCCCGTCGGGCGGGGAGCCGGGACGGGGACGGTGCAGCGGGCGCAGCCCGGTCAGCCCGAACCGGGCGGCGAGGGCGTCGGAGACGCCGGGGTCGGCCACGTCAGCGTTGGTGTGCGCCACGTACAGCGCGACGTCCGCCTTGATCAGGCGGTGGACGATCCGCCCCTTGTACGTCGTCGCGGCGACCGAGGAGACGCCGCGCAGCAGCAGCGGGTGGTGCGCGACGATCATGTCGGCGCCGGCGTCGAGTGCCTCCTCCACCGTCTCCGGGACCACGTCGACCACGCAGGCGACCCGGCTTACGCCGGTGGTGGGCTCGCCGAGCACGAGACCGACCCGGTCCCACTCCTCGGCCCAGGCGGGCGGGTAGCGGCGGTCCAGCGCGGCCACCACGTCGGCGACCGTGGGTGCGGATCCGGTTGTGCTCACGGCCGGCCAGCTTACCGGCGTTCGGGCGGAGGTACGGCCGAGGCGGCCAGGAGGGGCCCCCTGTACCGCGGAATGCGTTGACAAGGGGCCCCTGCTCACACCTCAGCCGACCGGGGCGACCGGGCGCCGGGCGCCGGGCAACGCGGCGAGGCCGGCCGCCCACGGAAAGGCGTCCAGGTGCTGCTCGCCGGTACCCGGCGGGTGCAGCGGTACGACGTGGTCGCCGAAGACCACCTGGACGCCCCACTCGCGCAGCCGGGCCAGGCCGGCGCGGAACGCCGGGTGCGCGGCCATCGCGGTGTTGGTGTACGGGACGGCCGCGATCGGCACCCCGAGCCCCTGCGCCTCGACCAGCAGGCCGAGGGCGAGCGTGTCGGTGATGCCGGCCGCCCACTTGTTGACCGTGTTGACCGTCGCCGGGCAGACCAGCATCGCGTCCGCCGGGGGCAGGACGTCCAGGTCGCCCGGGTTCTTGTAGTGGCTGCGCACCGGATGACCGGTCTGCCGGGCCAGCGCCGCCCGGTCGACGAACTTCGCGCCGTCCGGCGTGGTCACGACGCAGACGTCCCAGCCGTCCCGCTGCGCCAGATCGACCAGCTTGACGACGTCGCGGGCCAGCGGCGAACCGCAGGCGATGACGTAGAGCACCGGACGGTGCCCGTTGGCGGTGTGCGGATCGTTCATCCGCTCATACTCCGACTCCCATGTGCTCAGCCAACTCCGCGATCGGCGGAGGCGGCGTACCCCGTGTGCGACGGAGCACGTCCGACATCACCTCGTGGGCGATCGGCCGGCAGCGGATCTCGGACGGCGCGAGCCGGTCGCCGCGCAGCAGCATCTCGCCGGCGTTGGCGACGTCGCCGATCTGGGCGTAGCCGCGGGCCAGGTCGAGCAGGTGGTGGGCGCGACGCTCGGGCAGGAGGGCGTTGAACGACGGCTCGGGGATGCCGTGGTGGGTCTCCACGGCGCGGCCGCCGTCGCCCAGCTCGACGGCGGCGGCGGCCCGGTGCAGCAGCAGGTTGGTCGGGCCGAAGGAGGTCCAGTAGTGGTTCTGGTCGCCACCGAGCAGGATGGCCGCCTCGTTGGCGCCGGCGAGCAGGTCGTCGACGGTGGCCGAGTCGCCGATCCGGGCGGCGGCCATCGCGCCCTGGAGCAGCAGCATGCCGTAGACGGAGAGGCGTTCCGGGCTGGCGTCGTTGCCACCGCCGGGGGCGAGCCGGTTGGCGATCCGGACGTTGAGTTCGAGCGCCGGGCGGGGTCGACCCATGGCGACGAGAGCGTTGCAGACCCGGGTGGTGGCGATGCCGGCGAGCAGCGGGTCGTCGGCCCGCTGGGCGACCGCCATCGAGCGGTCGGCGGCCAGCCAGGACAGGTCGCACTCACCGAGCTTGCGCAGCACCGAGGAGGCGATCTGGTAGACCTGCCCGAGCAGGTGGGCGGCCTCCCGGGCCTGGTCGCCCTCGTGGCCGGCGTCGGCGGCCTGGGCGTCGCGCAGCAGCTTGGGCAGGGCGCGGGTGAGCATGCCGTAGCGGCCGTACTGGTAGGTGAGCCAGGCGTGGTTGACCGCCTTGCGCATGTCGGCCAGCGGCGGGGGGTAGGGCGCCGCGTCGAAGTAGGCGCTCATCGAGTCGTACCGCTCCAGGGCGGCCCGGATCTCCTCGACCTCGACCTGGTCGATGCAGTTGAGAGCGTCGGTACGCCGTTCCGGGTCCTTGCCGAGCAGCAGCTGCACATCGACCTGGAGGATGTCGGCGATCTCGTAGACGACGGAGAACTTGTCCAGCCGCCGGACGCCGCGCTCCACCTTGTCCACCCAGCTCTTGGACTTGCCGAGGCGGTCGGCGAAGACCTGTTGGGACATCTTGCGCCGGCTGCGCCAGTACGCCACCCGACGGCCTATGGGCAACTCATCCATCTCTCCATCCCTCCCCCTGCCCGCGTCCGGCTGATCTCCCCCGGTCGATCATCGCAACGGTCCGTCGGTATTCAGGTTTTCGCTGGTCGCACACTCTGTACGTCGGCCGTACGGCCATTCCTCGTAGTTTCCGTGCAAGTTGCATCAGCCGTTCGACCGCTCAACGACTGTGAAATACAGCAGTGACGGCGTTCGACGCGTTACATCGGAGCGCCCAATCAGGACATAGAGGGGATGGGGCACACATGTGGGGGAATGTCGGACCGCGCGTGGCTCACCTGTCGCCTTTGGAACGCGTCCGGCTGCGCCGGGTGGCCGTCCGGTACGCGCTGCACGGCTGGCCGGTGACCCCGGGCGCCTGCCTCGCGAACCGCCGATTCGTCTGCGGGCGGGCCGGCTGCCCCACCGTCGGCTGTCACCCCGCGCTGGAGAACTGGGAGCACGCGGCGAGCGCCGACCCGGCCCGGGTGGCCACCTGGTGGCGGGAGCGCCCGCACGGGGTGCTGCTGCCCACCGGGCGGGCGTTCGACGTGCTGGAGGTCGCCGCGCACTTCGGCCGCCGGGTGCTGGACGCGGTCGCCACCCACCCGGCCGGTTTCGGGGTCCGCGGGCCGGTGCTGGTCACCCCGACCGGGCGCTGGATGTTCCTGGTCCGTCCCGGCGACCCGCTCCGGCCGGAGCTGGAGCACTGCTTTCACGTCGTCCGGCACGGCCCCGGCTCGTGGATCGCGGCGCCGCCGACCCGGCTGCCGGAGGGCACGGTCCGCTGGGCGGTCGCCCCGGAACAGGCCCGCTGGCAGCTCCCCGACTCGTACCTGGTGCAGAACGCGCTGATCGAGGCGTTCCGGTCGGCCGGGGTCACGCTCACCTCCGACCTGCTCCCCGGCCAGCTCCCGCTCCCCCGGCGCGGCGGTTGACCGACGACCTCCCGACAGCGTCCTTCCCGTCGGCGCGCTCGTTGAACCGGTGACAGCGCGTACGCGCCAGAGCGGGGGTTGAGCATGTCCAGGGACGACGCGGCCCGCCACACCGGCGGCACCGAACCTTCACGGCACCACCGCCGCCCGTACCGCTGGGGCGGCACCCGCCCCTGGGGCAGCCGGCCCGGCCGCCCCCGCCCCACCGGCTCCCGCCCGGCCATCCTCCACCGCCCCCCGCGCTGACCGCCCCGCCCGAACCGCCCGGCCCAGCCTGGCCCGCTCAGCTCAGTCGACCAGCGGTAGTCGGGTGGAGTGCAGCAGGCGGTTGTCGTCGGTGATCACGGCGTGCAGGTGGCCGTCGAGGCGGTCGAGCCAGCCGATCCCGGACTCCCCCATGGCCAGCGCGGCGGTGGCGTACGCGTCGGCGTACCCCAGGTCCGGCCCGACCACGGTGACCAGCCGTAGCCCGTGCGCCGGCTCGCCCCGGCGCGGGTCGATCACGTGGTGGCCGCGGTGGTGCACCCCGGAGGTGGCGACCGCGAGGTCGGTGCCGGCGAGCACCAGGCAGACCGCCGACCAGTCGTCGGGATGGCGTACGCCGATCCGCCACGGCTCCCCGGTCGGGGCGAGCCCCCGGACCACCACGTCACCACCGGCGTTGAGGCAGTGGTTCGGCGCGCCCGCGGCGACCAGCCGGTCCGAGGCGACCTGCGCGGACCAGCCCTTCACGTAGCCGGACGGGTCGAGCCGCCCGGTGGCGTACGCGTCGAACCAGCCGTCCGTGGCGGCCCACAGGTCGGCGCAGCGCTCCAGCACCAGCCGCAGGTCGGCGGAGGCGTCGGCGAGCCGCAGCTCACCCCGGTCGAGCCGGCACACCTCGCTGTCGTCCCGGTAGGTGCTGAACCGGGCGTCGACCTCGCGCAGCCAGTCGAAGGTCCGGTCGGCCAACTCGGCGAGGCGGGCGGGTGGCAGGTCGTCGGCGAGGTCGAGGCTGATCGCCGTACCCATCACGTCCTCCACCCGGGTGAGCCCGGGCCGCGCCGATGCCGCCAATTCAGATCTGGCTGATCGCGCTCTGCAACGACTGCCGGTACGCGTCGCTGGTGTAGGTGGCGTCGGAGACGGTGTTCAGGTTGGCGCTCTGCTTCTGCACCACCTGGCCGGAGGTGCCGCTGTAGGCGGCCTGCACGTCGTCGCTCTTGCGGCCGGACTCGCCGCTGCTCGGCATCCCGGTCGCCGTCGCGTTGACGATCTTCGTGCCGGAGACGGTGATCTGCACCCGCAGCGAGCCGTACCGGTAGCTCACCGTCGGGCCGTACAGGGTCCGGGTCGCCGGCTTCGGCGCGGCGGTGGTGGTCTTCGGTGCCGCGGTGGTCTTCGGCGCGGTGGGCTTGGCGGCCGTGCTCCGGCTGCCGCTCGCGCTCGGCCGGGCCGACGGTTTCACCCCGGCGGACGGGGCGGACGGGGCCGGCGCGGCGGCCGAGGGACCGCCGGTGGCGGCCGGGTCGAGCCCGCCCGGCACGGCCGGCGGCTGGTCGCCGGGGAGCGCCTGGGTGACCTGGCCGGCGCCGGGTGAGCCCTTCAGCACCACCAGGGCGGTGGTGCTGGCGGCCAGGCCGGTGATCGCGAGGAGCGCGCGACGCATGGGGACCCTTCCTAAAGTTCGAACGTGGCCTGGTGGATCTGCCGTCGGGGCACCCCGGCCTGCCGCAGCACCCGGACGGCCTCGTCGATCAGGCCGGACGGGCCGCAGAGGTAGACGTCGCGCCGGGTGACGTCGGGCACCAGCCGGCGCAGCCCCTCCGGGCTCATCACCTGTCGAGGGCCGGGCTCGTGCCGGGAGCCGATGACGTACCAGACCGAGGTCTGGCGGGCCCGGGCGAACCAGTCGAGTTCGTGGTGCAACAGCACGTCCTGCGGGGTGCGGGCGCGGTAGATCACCGCCGCGCCGGGCGGCAGTTCCTCCAGCAGGGCCCGCAGCGGGGCGATGCCGCTGCCGCCGGCGATCAGCAGCGCCCGGTGCCGTCTGCGGTGCGCGGCGGTGAACGTGCCCGACGGGCCCTCCGCCCAGACCCGGGTGCCCGGGTCCAGGTCGCGCAGGTCGGCGGTGTGCGCGCCGACCACCTTGACGGTGAGCCGTAGCCAGCGGCCGTTGGCGGCGGCGGAGAGCGAGAACGGGTGGGACTGCCACCAGCAGCCGCGGGCGAAGAAGCGCCAGCGGAAGTACTGGCCGCCGAGCATCGGCAGGGAGGCGAGATCGCGGCCGGTCAGGTAGATGGAGATGGTGTCCGGGCTCTCCGCCACCACCTCGGCCACCCGCAGCCGGTGCTTCAGGTTGAAGTGCAGCGGGGCGAGCAGCCGGCCCCACACCAGCGCGGCGATCACCAGCAGGTACGCGCCGTACCAGCCGGTGCGCACCGGGCCCTGCGGGTAGAGCTCGGCGCCGTTGCTGAACTGGTGGGCGTAGCCGAGCACCAGCACCGCGTAGCTGGCCAGGTGCAGCACGTACCAGAGCTCGTACGGCAGCCGGGTGCGGATGGCCCGGATCGCGGTGAACGCGACCACGACCAGGACGCCGGCCGCGACGAACGCGGAGAGCATGTCCTGGTAGTCGCTGAGCATCACCCCGACCTCGCCGAGGATCGAGTGCCGCTCGGCCTCGGCGTAGGCGACCACCAGGGTGGCCAGGTGGGCGAGCATGGCGACCAGCAGGGTGGCGCCGAGGTCGCGGTGCAGGCGGGAGATCCGCTCGCCGCCGAGGGAGCGCTCCAGCACGGCCAGCCGGCTCATCATCAGCACCTGCACCAGCAGCAGGTAGCCGCCGATCAGGCCGGTGATCCGGCCGACGGCCAGCAGCACGTCGCCGGTGGTGGCCAGCCCGCCCGCCGGGGTGTTCAGCCACCAGGGCAGCACGCTGAGCGCCAGGCCGGCCCAGAAGAGCGCGGCGAGGGCGCGCCGGGCGCCCGGCCCGCGCCGGGGCAGGCCCAGGTGCACGGGTACGGCGGGCTCGGGCGGCGCCGGGGCCGGGGCGGCCTGCTGTCGGGGCGCGACCCGGCCGCCGTACGAGGGGTCGATCCTCGTATGGCGGCCGGCGACAGATGTGTCGTAAATGTCGTGGTAAGTCACGCGTACAACTTCATGGGGGCGAATTTCTGTCGGGGGAAGATCTTGTCCACCTGTGCCGTCGTGAGGCCGAACCGGCCCTGCGCGACGGATCCGTAGACGTTGAACATGTTGTTGTATTCGGGTACGTCCCCGCTGTCCAGATCGTTCAATCCCTGCCACGACCCGAGCAGCGATCCGGCGAGCTTACGCCCGCTGAGCAGGGTGATGACACCCCCGTGCCCGTGGTCGGTGCCGCCCTGGTTCGAGGCGACCCGGCGGCCGAACTCGCTGGACACCATGATCGTCACGTCGGCGGCCCGGTCCCCGAGGTCGGTGAAGAAGGCCGCCATCGCGCCAGCCAGCTCGTTGAGCCGACGCCAGAGCTGCCCGCCGTCGCGGGTGCCCTGGTTCTCGTGGGTGTCGTAGCCGCCCATCCCCACGGTGGCCACCCGGACGTTCGCCCCGCCCTTGATGAGCTGGGCGAGCTGCTGGAAGGCGCGGCCCACGCCCTCATACTTCACCCCGGCGGCCGGCTGGTACGGCTTGGCCGCCAGCTTCTGCGCGGTGGCCAACGCGCCCATCCCCTCCCGCACCGCGTCCTCGACCGGGTGGTTGATCCCGGTGAACAGGCCCCGGATCGCCTTCTCGGTCGCCGCCCGGTACCGGTCGTCGCCGTTGAGCCGCAGCTCGCCGACGCTGTTGAGGGACAGCGCGCCGTTCACCCCGACCAGGGAGCGTGGCAGTGTGCTGCCGATGCCGACGCTGCGGAAGGCGGTGCCCTTGCCGAGGGCGTCGACCAGGCTGTCCAGCCAGCCCCGGCCGCCGGTCTCGCCGGGCAGCCCGCCCAGATTGCAGGCGTCGGCGGCCTGGAAGTGGCTGCGCGACAGCCGGGGGTCGGAGACCGCCGGGACGAAGCCCAGCTGCCCGGCCTTGAGCCACTTCTCCAGCGGGGCGAAGGCGCTGGTCAACTTGAAGCCACGGCCGATCGCCAGCGAGTCGTCGCCGAGCAGCAGGTCGGGGCGGGCCTTGCTCAGCACCGGGTCGTCGGCCGGGGCGACCAGGCTCAGCCCGTCCAGCCCGCCGTAGAGGAAGACGTGGATCAGCGTGCCGGTCTTCGTCGCGGCGAACGACGCCGAGGTGGTGACGAACTGGGCGGTGGCCAGGGCGGTGGCGGTGGCCGCGGCGCCCGCCACGAAGGTCCGCCGGGTGACGCCCCGGCCGTCCTGCTGGGCCTCCTCCAGCTCTTCGAGCCGGCGGTACCGGTCCGCCTCGGCGGCGTTCTCGGCCGCGACGATGTCCGCCTCCGCGCGCAGCAGCGCCTCGGCCGGGTTGTCGGCCAGCCGCCGCAGGTCGGGGCATTCGGGGTGCAGGGGGTAGGGGTTCACGCTCATCTCCATCGAATGCCTCACCGGAGGTGGTGCTGGGGGGACGCGAGGATCGTCCGCGCGACCGCGGCGATGGCCCCGTTTAACGTGGCGTCGACCTTGGTGCCCGCCGTTACACCGGCGACGCCGAGCACGAGCGCCTTCTCCCGGGCGCTCAGCTTCTGGTGCACCAGCCGCAGGGCCAGCGCGTCCACGTACGCCCCGGCGGTGGCCGGCGGCTTGGCGACCAGCCGCTCCGGCTTGGCGTAGGTGAACTCGGTGCGCCAGCCGGCGAGCAGGTCGCCGGCCTCGTTCCAGCCGTCCACCATGGTCCCGGCCGAGGTCCAGGCGACGTAGACGTCCGCGTACCCGTCCGGGGTGGGCTTGCCCATCGGGTACTGGCCCAGCTGACGCAGCTTGTCCTGGACCTGCCGCAGCCCCTGGGCGAACGCGGTCCGCCGGCCGTCGCCCTTGAACCCGGGCGAGGCGTTCGGCCCCACCCCGAGGGTGCGGTACGTGGCCACCAGGTACTCCATCGGCCGGCGTACCTTCTGGCCGACCGCCGCCCAGAACTCCGACGAGCGGAACATCGTCGCCAGCACCGGCCCGATCTGGCCGCGGTTGGTGGTGTACGCCTTGGCCAGCCGGTCCACCAGCGACTTCGGCGGGGTGTCCGAGACGAACCGGGTGGCCAGGTTGCGGGCCACGTACGCGGCGGTGGACGGGTGCAGCGCGAGGTACCGGATGTACTGGTCGATGACCTTGTCGGCGGCCTTCGGGTCGGCCGAGTTGTTGGCGTGGCTGAAGCCGAGGATCTTCACCTTGCCCAGGTAGTGCCGGTCGGCGCGGAACACGTACCGGGTGTTCTCGACACCCCGGCCGGTCTGCAGCAGGGCGGCCTGGCGGACGTCCTTCTCGGTGTAGCCACCGTCCACGCCGACCGAGTACAGCTCCAGGTTCTCCCGGGCCAGGTTCTCGTTGACCGCGTCCTTGCGGGAGTCGTTCTGGTTCAGGTAGAGCAGCAGCGCCGGGTGCTTGTTGGCGGCCACCAGCATGTCCGGGTAGCTGCCCAGGGCGTGCTTGCGGATGACGTCCCGGTCGAACGCGTTGCGGTAGATCTCGCCGCCGTCGAAGTCGGCGGCGACGTGCAGGAAGTCGTTCCAGAAGTCGACCATCACCTCGAAGAGCTGGCGGTCGGACCAGATCTGCCGGGCGATGGTGGCGTCGATCGTCTCCCGCGCCGGGTCCACACCCCGCTCGTTGAGCTGGTCCCGCTGGTCGCGCAGCTGCTGCGGGGTCAGCTTTAGCGAGGGCAGCTCGGCCAGCTTCAGCTCCGCCTTCGTCGGGGCGATCTTCTCCGGCGCCAACTGCTCGCGCAGCCAGTCGTCGATGCCCAGCCGCCGGATGTCGGCGAGGACCTTCGGCGTGGCCCCGAAGGTGGCCCGGCTGGCCAGGTGCCGGATCGGGTCCTTGGCCAGCACCGTCTTCACGGTCACCGGGGTGGCCGACGCGGCGGCCGCCGGGCTGGCGAAGAGCCGGCCGCCGGACGGCGAGTTGCGCTTCAGCGCCGCGCCGGCCCGGGAGCCCATGTAGCTCTCGTTCTGCTCGGTGTAGGTGCGCACGGTGCTCGGCTGCTGCCCGCTCGGGCGGGCGGCGGTGCCGTCGGTGGTCACCGTGCCGGTCGCGTCGCCCACCGGGTCGTCGCCGAACAGCCCCCGCACCTGCGGGGACATGGCGAGGGCGGCGCCGCCGGCGACGACCGCGGCGGCGCCGAGCGCGGCGAGGGCCCGGCGCCGGCCGGTACGCGGCTCGTCGTCATCGTCCAGATCGGGCAGTCCGGTGCCGGGCGGCGGGGCGTACCCGGCGGCGCCGAGGCCGTCCGGCCCGACCCACTGCGGCCCGGGGGCGGGCGGCGCCGGTGGAGCGTAGCCGCCGGGCCCGGCGTAGGGGGCGGCGTACGGCGAGGCGGTGTCCACGTGGTACCGGTCCGGGAGGGGGTTCTGGTATCCGTCCCAGCCGCGGTCGTCCCGGGATCGACGCGGTGGCACGTTGCGGTCGGCCATGTACCTGTCCCGTTTTCTTCGAGCGCCGGCACGCCCCGCGAGCAGGTGAGGCGGAGGCGGCGGCGGTTGCCGAGGAGTTGTCACGGGAAGGTAGCCAGGCGTTCCCGGCCGCTCAAGGCGCGCCGGCGGCCCCCGGGAGGGCACTTAAGACACCGCTCAGCCCGCCCCCCCGCGCGGCACCGTACGCACCGGTAACCACCGCGGCGTCCGGAGCTGGGCCGACCCGGCCGGCGAGCGCCCGGACGTAACGTTTGCGCCCGTCCCGGCGCTGTTCGCGCCGTTCGACCGCTCAGCGAAACTTAAGGCCCGGATAAGCCCGCCCTGAGGTCCTCCGGCCGGGAGGTCCGCACCACCGGCCGGACGGCGAAAGTGGCAGCAGGAGCGGCGCGTGACCCGCCGCCGTTGCGGGTATGCCGCCGAACCGCTGAAGCCGTGAGGGGAAGGCACCGCCATGCTCAGCAAAGAGGATCAGCGCAGGTTTGAGCAGATCACCCGCCAGCTGCGGGAGAGTGACCCGCAGTTCTTCGCCCGGCTGGACAACCGGGCCAAGGGCCGCCGTGGCCGGTACCTGATGCTGTTGACGATCGTGCTGTGGGCCTCGCTGCCGGCGATGACGGTACTCGCCGGGCGACTGGCCGGCGCCATCTGCGCGCTGGTGCTGGTGGCCAACGCCGGGCTCATGTGGCACTTCCGGCGGCGCTGGCTATGACCCGTCGCAAGCCGGCGGAGCGCCCGGCTCCGCCGCCGGCCGGGGACGGCCGAACTCCCGGTACGCCCGGCGCAGCCGCTCGACCAGGCCGGGGCCGCCGAGTTCGGGCCCGGGCGGGGCGAGCTGGCGGAGCAGCAGCTCCGGTCCGGCCGCCAGGGTGGGCGGCCGGTCGGGCAGCGGCACCGGGGGCAGCCAGAACCGCTCCACCTCGTCGGCCGGCGGGACCGCCGGCAGGCCGGCGAGCACCCGCCCGGCACCGGCTACCGGCTCGGGCCACGCCACCCCGTCCGGCGCCGCCGCCGGGCCGACCACCGCGCCACTCGCGGTGGCGTCGCCGCCCCGCAGGGTACGCAGCCGGTCGAGCAACTCGGCCCGGCCCCGGCCGCGCCAGTGCAGCAGCCGGAACGGGTCGGCGTCGAACGCCTCGGCCAGCAGGTAGAACGTGGCTGCCAGGTGCTTGCACGGCACCGCGAAGTCGGGGCAGCCACAGTGCTGGTCCAGCTGGTCGACGTCCACCGGGAACAGCGGCGCGCCCGCCGCGGCGAACAGCTCCTCCAGCTCGGGGGGCAGGTCGCCGGCGAGCAGCCGGGCGCTGAAGAACGCCTGCCCGGCCAGTTCCGCCTCGATCCGGTCCCACACCTCCGGCGGGTACGCGGCCAGCCGGATCCGCACCGGGTACGGCGCCGGCCGCGAGCCCTGCACGTCGGCGGTGACCAGCCCGGGGGCGACGTCGAGCCGGAGCACCTGGCCCTTGCGCGCGTACGCCCGGCCCCGGGTGAGCCGGGTGCCGAGCGCGAACGACTCCAGCACCTCCAGGAACCGCCGCGACCACCAGGAACGCCCGATCGCGCCGCGGGTGCTGCGGGCCTTCAGCCCACCGTCGACCCGCCGGGGCGGGCCGAACTCCGCGAACCGGGGGCGCTCCGGTGCCGGGCTCACTCGACCACCGCCCCGGACTCCAGCGCGAACAGCTCGCGCAGCGTGTCGGTGGACAGCTCGGTGACCCACTGCTCGCCGGTGCCCACCACCCGCTGCGCCAGGCTGCGCTTGTCCGCGATCATCGCGGCCACCTTCTCCTCCACGGTGCCGGCGCAGACGAACTTGCGGACCTGCACCCGGCGGCGCTGGCCGATCCGGAACGCCCGGTCGGTGGCCTGGTCCTCCACGGCCGGGTTCCACCACCGGTCCACGTGCACCACGTGGTTCGCGGCGGTCAGGGTGAGCCCGGTGCCGCCGGCCTTGAGGGAGAGGACGAACAGCGGCGGGCCGTCCGGGGACTGGAAGCGGGTCACCATCGCGTCCCGGTCGGCCTTGCCGACGCCGCCGTGCAGCAGCAGCACCTCCCGGCCGGTACGGGCCGACAGGTGGCCGCGCAGCATGCCGCCGAACTCGGCGTACTGGGTGAAGAGCAGGGCCTTCTCCCCCGCCGCGAGCACCTCGTCGACGATCTCCTCGAGCCGTTCCAGCTTGCCGGAGCGGCCCGGCAGGGCCGAGCCGTCGTGCAGCAACTGCGCCGGGTGGTTGCAGACCTGCTTGAGGCGGGTCATGGTGGCCAGCACCAGGCCACGGCGCTCCATTCCGTCGCTGGACTCGATCTTCGCCATCATGTCGTCGACCACCGCGCGGTAGAGCGCCGCCTGCTCGGCGGTGAGGTTGCAGAGCACCTCCATCTCCAGCTTCTCCGGCAGGTCGGCGATGATCGACGCGTCGGTCTTGAGCCGGCGCAGCACGAACGGGCCGGTGATCCGGCGCAGCCGCCCGGCCACCTCGGCGTCGCCGTGCCGCTCGATCGGCTCGGCGAACCGCTTGCGGAACGTCGCGGCCGGACCGAGCAGCCCCGGGTTGGCGAACTGCATGATGGACCAGAGGTCGGCGAGCCGGTTCTCCACCGGCGTGCCGGTGACCGCGATCCGGTGCCGGGCGGGCAGCGACCGCACCGCCTCGGCCTGCCGGGTGGCCGCGTTCTTGATCGCCTGCGCCTCGTCCACCACCACCCGGTGCCAGTCCACACCGGCCAGCTCGTACGCGTCCCGCGCCGCCACCGAATAGGTGGTGAGGACCAGGTCGGCGGCGTGCACGGCGGCGTTGAACTCCTCGCCCCGGGCGCGCTCGGCCCCGTGGTGGACGTGCACGCGCAGCCCCGGGGTGAACCGGGCCGCCTCCCGCTGCCAGTTGCCGACGAGTGACATCGGACAGACCAGCAGCGTCGGCCCGGCCTCCGGCGGGTCCCCGGCGAGCAGCGCGAGCAGCTGCACGGTCTTGCCCAGCCCCATGTCGTCGGCGAGGATCCCGCCGAGTCCGAGCGACTGGAGGAAGGCCAGCCAGGCCAACCCGCGCCGCTGGTACGGCCGCAGCGTGCCGGCGAACCCGGACGGCGGGTCGGCCGGGGTCAGCCGGCGCTCCGCCTCCCCGGCCAGCAGCTCGCCGAGCGCCCCGTCCGCGGTCACCTCCAGCACCGGCAGCCCGTCCGGGCGGTCGCCCTCGGCCAGGCCCAGCCGCAGCAGGTCGGCCACGGTCAGCTCGCCGGCCGAGCGGAGCAGCCGCAGGCCGGCTTCGAGGCGCTTCGGGTCCAGCTCCACCCAGCGGCCCCGCAGCCGGACCAGCGGGGACTTCAGCTCGGCCAGCGAGGCCAGCTCGTCGGCGGTCAGCGGCTGGTCGCCGAGGGCCACCTCCCACCGGTAGTCCACCAGCGCGTCCAGCCCGAGCCCGCCGGAGGCGGCGGCCACCGTGCCGGGGGCGGTCCGTCCGCGCGCCCGCAGTCGGGCGCCCAGCCGCGCCGACGAGCGCCGCCACCAGGAGGGCAGCAGCACCCCGAAGCCGGCCGCGTGCAGCACCGGCGCGCCCTCCCGGAGAAACCGGTGCGCCCCCTCCGCGTCCAGCTCCATCCCCTCCGGCGTGGCGGTACGCAGCGCGTCGTCCAGCTCCGGCCAGAGCCGACTGGCCCGGCCCAGCTCGGCCAGCAGGGTCTCCTGCGGGTCGACTCCCCGGCCGGCGAGCGCCCGCGCCGGTCCGCGCCAGACGTCGGCCGCATCGACCACCAGGCCCGGCTCGTCGGCCGGGTGCAGCCCGAACTCGACCCACCAGGTGCCGCCCTCGACCAGCTCGGCCACGGGATCGGCGGCCGGCTCGACCAGGCGGAAGGCGGCGCGTACCGCGCCACCGGCGGCGTCCCGCTGCCAGGCGTCCAGCTCGGTGCGGAGGGTGTCCAGGGCGGCCGGCGGCACTGTGAACGCCGGATCCGGCCCGGTGAGCGCGGCCAGCCAGCGGGGCACCGGCCCCGGCCGCATCCCCCGGTGCAGCGCCGTCTCCGCGAGCGCCGCGCGGGCGGCGGCGTCGGTCAGCGCGTCCAGCGCGTCGGCGGCCAGCGGCCCCGGCTCCGGCAGCCCGGCTTCTCCCGTGGCCGTCGGCGTGGCCGTGCCGCCAGCGGGGGCAGCGGACAGCGCACCGGAGGTGACGGCCGCGCCGGGCGTACCGGGCGCGGCCCCGAGGACGGTGGCCGCGCCGTCCGGATCGGCGCCGGGGACGACCGGGGCCGCACCAGGAACGGGCGGCACGGCACCGGAGGCCGGCGGCACGGCGCCGGAGGCGGGCGGCACGGCGCCGGAGGCGGGCGAGGTCGCCGCCCGGGCGGACGGCGGCAGGGCCAGGGCGAGCGAGCGCGCCCAGGCCGCGTCCGACCCGGTGAGCAGCGGCCGCCACACGGCCCGGGCGGTCACCGCGTCGCTGGCGTCGACCGGCCGGGGACCCCGCCGGACCGGGGCGGCCCTGCCGGGCCGGACACCGGCACCCGGACCGGGCGGGGTGACGCCGACTCCGGAACCGGACGATCTGACCGGGGCCGCGTCGGGCGACGCCGGGAGGTCGGCCACGCCGGGCAGCAGCCGCCCGCGGACGACCAGGTCGACGGCGAAGTCGGCCAGCTCGGCCAGGTGCCGCAGGCCGGCCCCGGGCACCCCGTCGAGCTGGTCCAGGGCGCGCAGCAGGGGCAGCGCGGCGTCCGGGGCGTACACCAGGGCGGGGGCCCGCCAGCCGGCCAGGGTGACCCGGCCGCGGACCCGGTCGGCGACGGCAGGCCGGACGAGTTCGGGCGAGTCCAGCGGCGCGCCGGCCCGGGTGGGGAGGGTGAGCAGGACGGTGGTGGCCTCGCCCGGGTGATCGCCGAGCGCGGCGGCCAGCCCGGCGTGGTCGGCGGCGAACGGGTGGGGGCGCTCGCGAGGTGCCCGGCCGGGGCGGCGGGGTGGGGCGGCCGGGCGGGCGCTGTCCTCCGCCCAGACGGCGAGACCGGTGCCGACCAGCCACGACCCGTGGATGACCAGCACCTGTGCCCTCCTCGTGACGACTGTCGAGGATAGCCGCGTCCGGGGGTGGGACGGGGTGGACCCGGTTCGGCGGGTCCCGCCGGACCCGGTTAGCGTCGGCGTCGTGCTCGATCTTCTCGTGATCGGCGGTCTCGGCGTCGACATCCGCGCCCAGGTGCCCGTCCTGCCCCTGCCGGCCGCCGACTCGCTGGCCGTACCCCCGATCGAACTGCGGATCGGCAACACCGGCGCGGGCGTGGCGCTCGCCGCGCACGCCCTGGGCCTGCGGGTGGGCCTGGTCGACGTGCTGGGCGCGGACCCGGCCGGCGACGTGGTCCGGGCGGCGCTGGCCCGCACCTCGGTACGCACGGTGCTGGTCGACGCCCCGGCCGGCACCCGCCGGTCGGTGAACATGGTGGATCCGGCCGGCCGCCGGATGTCGCTCTACGACCCGCGGCCCTGGTCGGGGCCGCCGCCGTTCGCCGAGGCGGAGCTGACCGCGCTGGTCCGGGAGGCGGCGCACGTGCACGTGTCGATCATGGACTGGGCCCGGGCGGCGCTGCCGGCCCTGCGCGCGGGTCTCGCCGACGGGGTGTCGCTCTCCACCGACCTGCACGACTGGGACGGCGAGAACGACTACCACCGGCCGTTCGCGGACGCGGCCGACCTGGTCTTCGTCAGCGACGTCCGGCTCGGCGACCGGGCCGGCAAGGTGGCCGCGGGGCTGGCGCCCCGGACGGTGCTGGTGACCTCCGGGGCGGCCGGCTCGACCCTGCACGCCCCGGACACCCCGCCGGTGCGGGTGCCCGCCACCACGCCGCCCGCCCCGGTGGTGGACACCAACGGCGCGGGCGACGCGTTCGCCGCCGGCCTGATCGCCGCCCGGCTGCGCGGCGCGGGCCCGCACGACGCGGCCCGCTACGCCGCCCGGGTGGCGGCCACCGCCTGCACCCTGGACGGGATGGAGTATCCGGCCGGCCTGCTGCCCCGGGACTGAGCCGGGCTCAGAGCGCCCCGGTCGAGCCGTCGGTCAGTTCGCGGAGGATGTCCGCGTGCCCGGCGTGCCGGGCGGTCTCCTCGATCAGATGGACCAGCACCCAGCGCAGCGACACCTCACCGAGCTGCGGGTGCGGCACCACGTGGTCCAGGTCGAACCGCGCGGCGACCGCCCGGGACCGGGCGCAGGCCGCCTCGTACCCCGCCGCGAGGCTCTCCACCGTCTCGCCGGGGTCCAGGGTGAAGCTCGCCTCGGCCTCCTCCTCGGAGGTGAGGTAGACGTCCCCCGGCTCGGGGGCGAACAGGCAGGGGAACCAGTTCCGCTCCACCAGCGCCAGGTGTTTGAGCAGGCCGGCCAGGGTGGTGAGGGACGTGACGGCCTGGAGGTCATCATCGGCCGTACCTCGACCGGTTACCTGCGGAACCAGGCGCCGGCCGGCGTCGGCGTCGGAGAGGCCGCCGACCTTGCGCAGCACGATGGCCCGGTGGAAGTCCAGGAACGCCTCGAGCACGGCCCGCTCGTCGCCGGTACGGGCGAGGACCGGACCGAGCGTGGGGTCGATCGTCGTGTCCGCCATCCTCGGACCCTAGTCCCGGGGCGGGGCCGCCCGCTGCCCCGCCATCCCGCTGCGGGCCGGCGGTCTCCGGGGCAGGATGGGCGCATGGCATCCACGGTGCAGATCCCGCTGGTGGGCGGCGCGGCCGACGGTGACACGGTCACCGTCGAGCTGGACAGCAACGGCCGCCCGCCGCTGACCCACCACCACCTCGGTCCGGAGGGGTTGGCCGAGGCGCAGATCTACGAGCTGGAATCGGACGAGCCGCACGGCCGCCCCTGGATCTACACCTGGCGGGGCCCGGCGGTCTGACCGCCGCTCAGCCCGCGCCGGCCCGGGTCAGGCTGCGGGACCGGATGCTCTCCAGCACGCCCCGGGTGACCTGCGAGGTGCCGCGCGCCTGCTCGCACACCTCGGCCACCCGCCGGGCGGTCTCCTCGGCCCGGGCCTCCCGCTCGTCCCACAGCCGGTCCACCTCGGCCAGCAGCGGGCCCTCCACCTCGCGTTCCACGCCGCGCAGCGCCGGCACCCCGAGCCGCTGGGCCAGGTCGAAGACCTTCCCGGCGTACGGCAGGGGCAGGAAGGGCGTGCCCATCATGGCCGCGAAGATCAGAAAGTGCAGCCGCATGCCGACCGCGAGGTCGAAGTGTTTCATCAGGCCGAGCACCTGCCGGGGCGAGTAGTCGTTGTGCAGGATCCGGCCCCGCTCGGCAGCGACCATGTGCGACATCACCCCGTGCGAGTGCCGGATGTCGTCCCGTTCCATGGGCACGAACAGCACGTACGCGTCGATCCGGTGCACCAGGAAGTCGCTGATCTGGGCGAGCAGCCGGTGGTAGCCGTCCACGTCGAGGCGTTCCGCCGCCCGGCCCGGCTCACGGACGCTCAGCCCGACCAGCCGGGTGCCGGAGGGGACGCCCTCCTCGCGCAGCCAGCTCGCCGGGAAGTCCTCCGGCTCCAGCAGGAACGCCGGGTCGGCGGTGACCGTGATCGGGTTCAGCAGCCCGGTCTCCTCCAGCACCATCCGGGACTCCTGGTCCCGCACGGTCACCTCGATCGCCCCGGCCAGGGTCTCCCGCACCATGCCGGTGTCCACCCCTTCGGTGAGCGGACCGACGCCCACCGCGTACGTGAGCAGCGGCAGTCCCCGCTCCTGGGCGACCCGGACCACCCGCAGGTAGCGGCGGGCCTCCCTGTCGTAGAGGATGCCGCCGCCGCCCAGGATGAGCAGGTCGAGCTGTTCCAGGATCATCGACGAGTCGACGCGGCTGACCCCCTCCCAGGGCACCGCCTCCACGTCCGGGTGGGCCAGCGCGGTGTGCGCGGGGTTCCGGGAGAAGACGATGATCCGGGCCTTCGGCTCCTGCCGGCGCAGGTCGGCCAGGAGACCCGAGAGGATCGCCTCGTCGCCCAGGTTGCGGCCGCCGTACGAGCCGAGCACACCGATGGTCAGTCCGGCGCCATCCGTCATCCGTCGCTCCTCCCCAGGTGCGTCCCGCGGCGCTTTCCCGCTGGGCGAGGGGACATACCTGGGCGAAGCCCGGTCAACCGGCGGCAGCGCCGACCAGACGGGCGACCAGGGCGGAAACCACCTGCTCGGCGTCGAATCCGGCGTCGACGGAGGTGGTGAGCAGGTCGAGCAGGAGACCGTCCACCGCGTAGTGCAGCAGTGCCACCTCGAACGCGCCGCCGGGCAGGCCGGCGGCGACGTGGAAGGCGACGTCGTCGGCGTACCCCTTGCGGAGCACCGCGCCGAGGGCCTGGCGCAGCTCCGGCCGCCGGGAGGCCTCCAGGCGCAGCTCGAACAGCGCGCGGGTGAGGTCCGGCTCCCGGGTGGTCCGTTCGACGATGTCGCGGAGGTAGTCGGTGACCAGGGCCAGGGACGGCTCGCGGCGGCCGAGGTCGGCCAGGACCGCCGGGTCCGGGGCCATCCGGTCGAAGATCCGTTCGGCCAGGCCGGCGAGCAGGGCGGCCCGCGACGGGAAGTAGTTGGAGGCGGTGCCGGTGGGCACGCTCGCCTCGGCGTCGACCGCGCGGTGGGTCAGCCCGCGCGCGCCGGCGGCGGCGAGCACCCGCAGCCCGGCGTCGGCGAGCAGCGTACGGCGTTCCGGGTTCCTGGCCATGAAATCACCCTAGCAATAACCACGACAGGTGTTGTAGTTTATGAGCAACCACGACAGCCGTCGTGGTTACCTCGGACATCGGAGCCGGTTTGCGCAAGCTCGTGTACTACGTCGCCAGCACCCTCGACGGCTTCATCGCCGCCCCCGACGGGTCCTACGACTTCCTCCCGCTGGAGCCGGACGTGGCGGCCCACCTGACCGCCGAATGGCCCCAGACCTTCCCCACGTTCACCCACGCCCAGTTCGGCATCGCCTCCCCGCCGGCCGGCCGCTTCGACACCCTGCTGATGGGGCGCGGCACCTACGAACCGGCCCTGAAGGCCGGCATCACCAGCCCGTACGCGCACCTGAAGCAGTACGTCCTCTCCCGCTCGCTGCCCCCGTCCGACGATCCCCGGCTGGAAGTCGTGGCCGGCGACCCGGTCGCCTTCGTCCGCGACCTGAAGTCCCGGCCGGGCGGCGACATCTGGCTCTGCGGCGGCGGGCAGCTCGCCGGGCAGTTGCTCGGCGAGGTGGACGAGCTGGTGGTCAAGCTGAACCCGGTGGTGGTCGGCAGCGGCATCCCGCTGGTCGACCGGGGTTTCGCCCCGCACCGGTTCACCCTGGTCGAGGCGCGCCCCTTCGAGACCGGCGTGGTCGTCCTCCGCTACACCGCCGTAGCGCGGTAATCACTTGCCCCGGGCGGGCGGAGTCGCGCACGGTGGGGCGGTGACCAGCCTGACGAAGAGCCGGCTCCGCTGGGCCGAGCTGCCCGGGCCCGTCCGGGGCGCGGTCGAGGAGATCCTCGGCGACCGGGTGGTGGCGGCGGAGTCGCAGCCCGGCGGCTTCTCCCCCGGCACCGCCGACCGGGTCCGCACCGCCGGTGGTGGGCGGGCCTTCGTCAAGGCGGTCAGCCCGGCGCAGAACGACCGCAGTCCCGGCATGCACCGGGCGGAGGCGCTGATCGCCGCCGCGCTGCCACCCGGCACCCCGACGCCCCGGCTGCTCGGCAGCTACGACGACGGCGACTGGGTGGCGCTGGTCTTCACCGACGTCGAGGGCCGGCATCCGGTGACCCCGTGGCAGCCCGCCGAGCTGGCCGCCGTGCTGTCCACCCTGGAGACCATGGCCGCCGTGCTCACCCCGGCGCCGGTGGCGGCGGCCCCCACGGCCGCCGAGCAACTCGGGTACGACTTCGCCGGCTGGCGGCGGATCGCCGCGGACCCGCCGGCTGACCTGGACCCGTGGGCCCGGGACCGGCTGCCGCAGCTGTGCGCCGCCGCCGAGCGCGGACTCGCCGCGCTCGGCGGGGACACCCTGTGCCACCTGGACATCCGCGCCGACAACCTGCTGCTCGGGCCGCACGGCACGGTCAACGTGGTCGACTGGCCGTGGGCCTGCCGGGGACCGGCCTGGCTGGACAGCCTGCTGGTGCTGGTCAACGTCCAGGTGCACGGCGGGCACGATCCGGAGGCCCTGGTGTGCGCCCGGCCACTCACCGCCGACGCGGACCCGGCCGGCGTCACCGGGGTGCTGGCCGGATTCGCCGGCTTCTTCCTGGACGGCGCCCGGCAGCCGCCCCCGCCCGGCATCCCCACGGTCCGCGCCTTCCAGCGCCTTCAGGGCGACGCGCTGCTGCCCTGGCTCGCCCGCCGCCTGCCCTGACCGGCCCGGCGCTCGGCCCCCAGCGGCCCTGATGGACTCCGCATGCCCGCAGGTCGGCCCTCCCCGAGGCCCGCTGGCGCTGATCGACTCCGCCTGCCGCAGGTCGCGCCCTCCCGGAGCCCTGCCGGCCCTGATCCACTCCGCCTGCGGCAAATCGCGCCTCCGCAAGCCGCAAGGCCGCGCCTTGCCGCAGGTCGAGTCGATCACGCGGGCCAACGGCCGTGCCCCCGGCAGCCAGCGCGCGAGGCCGCGCCTTGCCGCACGTCGAGTCGATCACGCGGGCCGACGGCCGGGCAGCCTGCCGTCGGCGGCGAGTGAGCCGGGCCGGGGCAACGCGTCGTCCGATCGCCGCCAGACCCGACCTGCCGCGGCGGCGAGGCTGGTCCCATGACGACACTGGACGGAAAGGTCGCCCTGGTCACGGGCGGCGGACGGGGCATCGGCGCGGCTACCGCGGTACGCCTGGCGGCCGAAGGGGCCGACGTGGCCCTCACCTACGAGACGAACGCCGAGCGGGCCGCCGTGGTCGGCAAGCAGATCGAGGCCACCGGCCGGCGGGCGCTGGTGCTCGCGGCCGACAGCGCGGACCCGGAGGCGGTCCGCGCGGCGGTGGACCGCACCGTCGCCGAGCTGGGCCGGCTGGACATCCTCGTGAACAACGCGGCGGTGTTCCTGGTCGGGCCGGTCGACGGGCTGGGCCGGGACGAGCTGGACCGGACGCTCGCGGTCAACGTGCGGGCGCCGTACCTGGCGGCGCAGGCGGCGGCCCGGAACCTGGGTGCGGGCGGGCGGATCATCAACATCGGCAGCAACGTGGCCCGCCGGGCGCCCTTCCCCGGCCTCGCGCTCTACTCGATGAGCAAGACCGCGCTGGTCGGCCTGACCAAGGGACTCGGCCGCGAGCTGGGTCCCCGGGGGATCACCGTCAACCTGGTGAACCCCGGCCCCACGGACACCGACGCCAACCCGGCGGACGGGCCGAACGCGCAGGCCGTCGCCGGCCTCACCGCCCTCGGCCGGTACGCCGCCCCGGCCGAGATCGCCGCCGTGGTGGCCCACCTCGCCGGCCCCGACGCCGGGTACGTCACCGGGGCGGTCATCGACGCCGACGGCGGGTTCGCCATCTGACCGCGACGGGCGGGTGTGGACCCGGCTCCGCACCCGCCCGCCCCGTCCCCCAACCATTCACCCGGTGGATGGCGTCTGTAGTGGGCGAGGGGGTGGGCATGTCGGAGACGTTCCACGAGTTCGTGGTGCAGCGTTCGCCCGCGCTGTCCCGGACCGCGTACCTGCTCACCGGGGACCACCAGCTCGCCGAGGACCTGTTGCAGAGCGCCCTGGCCCGGACGTACCGGCACTGGCGGCGGATCCGCGACGGCGACCCGGAGGCGTACGTGCGCCGGGTCATGTACCACCAGCAGGTCTCCTGGTGGCGGCGACGCCGGGTGGCCGAACGCCTCGATGCGGCGCCGGTCGAGCGCGGCGGCGGCGACCACGCCGACGCCACCGCGCTGCGGCTGAGCGTGGTGGCCGCGCTGCGCCGGCTCACGCCCCGGCAGCGGACGGTGGTGGTGCTCCGGTTCTACGAGGACCTCACCGAGGCGCAGGTGGCCGAGGCGCTGGGCTGCTCGCTCGGCACGGTCAAGCGGCACGGCCACGACGCCGTCCGCCGGCTCCGCGATCTCGTCCCGGACCTGGTGGAGCGGACGGCGGAGAGGAGCGGGCGATGAGCGTACGGCTGCGGGAGGCGTTGCGGGAGGCGGCGGCCGACGTGCCGGCGTACCCGGTGCACGACCGGGCGGTGCGGACGGCGCGCCGGACGCGGCGGCGGATGGCGGCGGGTGTCGCGGCGGTCCTGCTGCTGGTGGCGCTCGTGCCACTGGTCGGGCGCGGCGGCGGCCCGGGGCCGGGACCGGCGCCGGCCGGCGCGGACGGACCGGCGCTGCCCGACCGGATCGGCCTGCCGGTGTTCGGCGCGCTGCACGCCACCGACCGGCCCCGGCTCGGCCGGGCGTCGGTGATCTTCAGCGGCCAGGCGCGAGGGCTCACCGGGCTGCTGGACGAGAACGGCACCATCGGGATCGTCGGGGCCGACACGGACCGCTACCGCACCTACGAGGTGGGCTACGAGGCGCCGGTCGGTGAGAGCGTGCTGCTCTCCCCCGACGGCCGGCGGATCGCCGTGCCCGGCGGCAGCAGCGGGCACCCCCGGGTCGACCTCGTGGACCTCGTCGACGGGGTGGTGCGACACCTGCCCAGCGTGGTGCCGGGCAGCGCGCTGACCGAGCCGGCCGGCTGGGCCCCGGACGGGACGTCGCTGGTCGTCCGGGACACCGTTCCGGCCAACCCCGAAGGCGGCGCCCACCTGAACGTGCTGAGCCTGGTCCGGCTCGACAGCGGCCGGGCCGTCCGCCTGCTCGAGGCCGAGCAGCTGCCGATCTTCGGCAGCCCGGTGGCGTTCTCGCCCGACGGTAGCCGGCTCGCCTGGCGGATCGGCGACAAGGTGCTGATCGCCGGCACCGACGGGCAGCGCATCTCGTCGTTCCCGCTGTCGCCCGACACCGGGCTGGCGGGCAAGGGCGCCTGGTTGCCGGACGGCAGCCTGGCCCTGGTCGGCCGGGATCCGGGCACCGACCGCTGGCGGCTGCGCCGCGCCGACCCGGCCACCGGCCGGGACCTGGGCGCGCTGGAGCTGCCCGCCGTCACCGGGGTCACCACCATCCGGCTGCTCGGCTGGCGACCCGACGGCTCCGCGCTGGTGGTCGCGTACCGGCCGGAGCCGGCGGCGCCGGCCCGGTTCGACGAGCCGATGGAGATGGACCAGCGGACGACGTACGGCCTGGTGCGGTCGGTGGCGGTGCTCGCGCTGGTCCCGGGGGCCGCCGCACCCACCACCGTGCTCACCGCGCCGGAGCAGGTGCTCGCGATCGACGTGGCGGACAACGTCGTCCACTCCGGACGAATCCGCGACGCCGACCCGCCCTGGGGGGTGGGCGGTCGGTTCTGGTGGTGGGCCGGGTCGGTCGCCCTGCTGCTGCTCGGCGGGCTCCTGGCCCGCCGGGTGGTCACTCGGGCGCGCGGAGTTCGTGGGTGAGGAAGGGCAGCACGACGCCCGGCACCGCCGGGGAGCCGACGACGTCGTAGTGGGTGAGACCGGGCAGCACCGCCAGCCGGGACGCCGGCCGGTCGCTGCCGTCCCAGCCGGCGTCCCGGTGCCCGCCACCGAGCAGCCCGAAGAACTCGGCCATGTGGTGCACCGGGATGGAGTCGGCGTCGGCGTAGACCAGCAACACCGGCAGGGCCAGCGCGGCCACCTCGGCCGACCAGTCGTACTCGCGGCGCAGCAGCTCACCGGTCTTGACCCAGAGCGTCGGCCAGTCCTGCGGGCGCGGCGCCACCCGCTCGTACAGCTCGTGCGGCGGGGTGCCGCGCATCTGCTCGGCGACCTGCGCGCCGTGGGCGGCCATCGCGGCCAGCACCGCCGGATACCAGCCCCGCCGCCGGTAGGGGGTGGAGAGCAGCACCAGCCGGCGGACCAGCGCCGGATGCTGGATCGCGGTACGCAGGGCCACCCCGCCGCCGAGCGAGTAGCCGAGCAGGTCCACCGCCGGCAGGTCGAGGTGGCGCAGCAGCGCGGCGACGTCGTCGGCCATCGACTCGTACCGCAGCGGCCGGTCCACGTCGACGGTACGGCCGTGGCCCTGCAGGTCGACGGCGATCACCCGACGGCGGGCGGCGAGCGCGGGCAGGATCGGGCCGAACATCTCCACCGACCCGTAGCCGCCGTGCAGCAGCACCAGCGGGCGGCCGGTCCCGTGGACCTCGTACCAGACGTGCAGCCCGTTGACGTCGGCGTAGCTCATGTCCCTACAACGACCGGGGTTCTGGCAGAGTCGACGCGTGACCGATCTTTCCGACGACGAACTGCGCGCGGCGATCCTGCGGCGCGAGCCGGTCAACGGCATCCGCATCGTGGGGGTGGACGGGCCGAGCGGCGCCGGCAAGAGCACCTTCGCCGGCCGGCTGGCGTCGCTGACCGGGGCGCCGATCGTGGAGATCGACGACTTCGTCTCCTGGGACGGCTTCGCCGGCTGGTGGCCGCGCTTCGAGGCGCAGGTGCTCACCCCGCTGCTCGCCGGCCGGGACGCGCACTGGCAGGTGCGCGACTGGGCCAGCGACTGGCGGGGCGACTCGCTGGGCGGCTGGAAGACGCTGCCGTGGCAGCCGCTGGTGATCCTGGAGGGGGTCACCTGCACCCGGCGGGAGACGGTCGGGCGCCTCGCGTACGCGATCTGGGTGGAGGCCGATCCGGCCGTGCGGCTGGCTCGCGGCCTGGCCCGCGACGGCGCCGAGCACCACGACCTGTGGCAGCGGTGGATGCGGGAGGAGGCGGCGTTCTTCGCCGCCGACGGCACCCGGGACCGGGCCGACCTGCGGGTGGACGCCTCGGGGTGACCCTCCGGGTGCGTTTGTTGTCGCCGGGGCGACAACAAACGCACCCGAATCGGGGGCTACCCGGCGACGTACCGGTACAGCGGCCCCTCGTCCGACGCCACGGTGCCGGTGCGGCGCAGGCCCGCCTTCTCCAGCACCCGGACCTACGGCGCGTTGGCCGGGTTCACGGTGGCGAGGACCTCCGCCACCTCGGGCAGGGTGCGGGCGAAGGCGACCAGCGCCCGGGCGGCCTCGGTGGTGTAGCCCCGGCAGCGCCGGGACGGCACGACGCCGTAGCCGAACTCGACCGCGCCGTCGACGGCCGGCAGCTTCAGCCCGATCCCGCCGACGGTCAGGCCGGTCTCCCGTTCGATCATCTGGAAGTGCCCGTGCGGCCGGTCCGGCTCGCGGGAGAGCAGGCCGGCGATCATCCGGTCACCCTCGAAGGGGTAGTCCGCCGCCCAGTGCGGGCGGCGCTCACCGGCGACGACGGCTTCGGCCTCCTCGGCCGGCCAATGGCGCAGCACGAGACGGTCGGTGGTCAGGTCAGGAAAGGACAACGCGAAACTCCCAAAGTCGTGGAGCGACCCGGGCCGCGGTGTCTCAGTCAGTCAGCGCGCGACCCGGAAGAAGGCATGGTGGAGGAAGCTCATGGCGATCCATGGCCTCATCTCCCCCTGCGCCCACGACGGTCGCGTGTCCGCGCGATGACACCCTAACCCATGATCCGGATACGCCGCGCCCCCGCTGCCTCGGGCCAGGGGCAGCGGGGGCGCGGCGGACGACCGGTCAGCTGACGCCGGTGACGGCCTTGACCAGGTTGATGCCGAAGTAGATCACGAACGCGGCGGCGACGGCCCACATCAGCGGGTGGATCTGGCGGGCCTTGCCCTGCGCGACCCGGATCGCCACCCAGCTGACGAAGCCGGCACCGATGCCGTTGGTGATCGAGTAGGTGAACGGCATGAGCGTCATGGTCAGGAACGCCGGGACGGCGACGCCCACGTCGGTGAAGTCGATGTCCTTCACCTGGCGGATCATCAGCGCGCCGACGATCACCAGGGCGGGGCCGGCGGCCTCGCTCGGCACCAGCGACACCAGCGGGGTGAGCAGCAGCGCGCCGAGGAAGAGCACGCCGGTGACCACGCTGGTCAGGCCGGTACGGCCACCGTCCGCGATGCCGGAGGAGGACTCCACGTAGGTGGTGGCCGACGAGGCGCTGCCGGCACCGCCGGCGACCGCGGCGACACCGTCGACGAAGAGCACCTTGCCCAGACGCGGCATGTCGGTGCCGTCCTCGGTGGCCAGGTTGGCCTGCTTGGCCAGGCCGACGGTGGTGCCCATCACGTCGAAGAAGTCGGCGAGGACCAGGGTGAAGACCAGCAGCAGCGCGGTCACGAGACCGACGTGCGCGAACGCGCCGAACGACACGTTGCCGAGCAGGTGCAGGTCGGGCCCCTTGACCAGCGGGTCCGGCAGGGCCGGGACGTTGAGCCGCCACCCGTCCGGGTTGGGCTTGCCGTCGGCGGTGAAGGCGCCACCGGGCTTGGCGAACGCGTTGACGATCACGGCGATGACGGTGGTGGCGACGATGCCGATCAGCACGCCGGCCTTCACCTTCCTGGCGACCAGGATGCCGGTGACCAGCAGGCCGACCACGAAGACGACCGTGGGCCAGCCGTGCAGGGTGCCGTTGGCACCGGAGCCGAGCTGCAGCGGCACGCCGGTGCTGCCCCGGACGAAACCGCCGTCGACGAAGCCGATCAGCGCGATGAACAGGCCGATGCCGGCCGCGATGGCGGCCTTCAGCTCGGCCGGGATGGCCTGGAAGACGGCCTTCCGGAAGCCGGTGAGCACCAGCACGGTGATGATCAGACCCTCGATCACCACCAGGCCCATCGCCTCGGCCCAGGTCATCTGCGAGGCGACGGCGTACGCGACGAAGGCGTTCAGGCCCAGGCCGGTCGCCACGGCGAACGGCACCCGGCCGACCACGCCCATCATGATCGTCATGACCGCGGCGACGAGGGCGGTGACCCCGGCGACCGGCGCGATGCCGAGCAGGTTGCCGTCCTTGTCCGGGGCGGTGCCGATGATCAGCGGGTTGAGCACGACGATGTACGCCATCGTCGCGAACGTGGTGAGCCCGGCGAGCACCTCGCGCCTGACCGTCGAGCCCCGGCGGGTGATCTCGAAGTAGCGGTCGAGGCGGCCGCGCGCGGCGGGTTCCGCCGGCTCGACCGGGGCAGCAGGATCCTGCGTAGTCACGCTCATGGCGTGGACGTACTCCGTTCCGGGTTGGCCCGCCGGACGCGCCGGCCGGGCGGTGGGGGTGCAGCCGCTCCGATTCGGTTGGCCCGGAGAACGTCGGAACGGCTGGGCTTCACGGATCCCGTGAAGCGCTACGAAGCCGCACCCTGGTCGGGGCGCGACTTCGCAGCGCCCACTCTAGCCAGCGGTTGACCTGCTCCTGAGCCCCCGTCCGAGGGGGGCGTGGCCAAGGTCACGTCCGGGACCGGTGGCGGGCGAGCCGGTCGGCGTCGAGGGCGTCGGCCGGCCGCCGGTGCCGGGGCCGGACGGTATCCGGGGTGCGCCGACAACCGGGGCATGATCACGACGGTGGCCGCCCCGGTCTTCCCCGCCGCCCGTGATCAGGGCTGGCGGCCCCCGGCCAGCGGGAACCGGCGCAGCACGGTGAAGGTGCGGGCCGTGGTCTCGGTGTAGAGCACCTCCCGCACCGCGAACTCCCACCGCAAGGCGGGACCAGCCGCCGTCGACGTCGTCCACGGCGACAAAGACCCCGCCCCGACCGCCGTCCTCGGCGAACACCTCGCCCATCCGCAGCCGGAAGGGCGCCGCGACGCCGGACAGACGCTCCGCGCGGCGCAGCAGCAGCGCCTCGTCCACGGTCTCCTCGGGGTAGGTGACCGTGATGTGGGCCGGCACGACGGCGGCCATCACCGGGTCCCAGGTGCACCGCCACCGCTGCACCGCCGTCCGTGCCGGGCCGGTGACGAGCGCGCAAAGGTGTCGCCGCACGATCGCAGGCTAGCGCTGACCCGGCCGGACACCCTCGACACCCGGGTCGCCCGGGTCGAGCTCGCCTCCGCGTACGGTGACCTCGGCCGGGAGCGGGACCGGGTCAGCCTGCTGGAGCCGGTGATCCTGGCGTACGTGGCGGCCGGGCGCACGGACGACGCCATCGCCGTGGCCGCCCGCTACCCGATGCCGGGCGGCCCGGAGCCGGCATGACCGGCCGCAGGTGTGCCCGGCTCGACGGCCTCGACGACGTCGCCGTTGTCCGGCACGCCGCGCCGCACCAACTCCTCGGCGCCGTCGCGGCGGCGGACGTGGTAGTCGCGGAAGACGATCGGCACGCCGGTGGCGGTGAACGGGTCGGCGTCGTCCATCACCTGAAGGTGCACGTGCGGCTGGGTGGAGTTGCCCGAATTGCCGCACCGGCCCAGGGCCTGGCCGACGACCACCGTCTCCCCGGGGCGCACCGCCACCGTGCCCTGCCGCAGGTGCGCGACCACCAGGTACGGCCCGCCGTCCGCCAGGTCGAGGACGACGTGGTTGCCCGCCAGCCCACGGGCGCCCCGCCGCGCCCGCGACGCCTGGCTCAGCGCGTACCCGATGCCGGCGAGGGGTGAGCGGCGGGCGACCAGGTCCGGCTCACCGTCCTGCGCCGACACGACCCGCCCACCGGCAGGCGCGAGGATCGGCTGCTCGAAGGCGTGGAACCGGTCCACCGGTTCGACCGCCAGGACGGTCCGCCAGTCCCGCACCGCTGCCGTCCGCCCGGCACGGACGGCGACGAAGTCGATGGCGTGGCTCGCCCCGAAGGCGTGCGTGCCGTGGCTCGGGACGCGCCGGGCCGGACTGTTGCGGACAATCCAGGTGCCGCGGAACGGAAGCCGCAACGCCACCGGCTGCGCCGGTCCCGACGGCCCAGCCGCCCGACTCATCATGAGCTCCCCACCACCCGTGCCGCCTCGGTGCGCCGGCCGGGACCGACCGGTCCCCGCGCTGTCGGCACAGGTCCGACCGGGCATGGCTTCCAGGATGCCGGACCGGGGCGAGTCCCGTCGCCGCCGCGAGCCGCAGGTGACCGGCGAGGCAGGGGGCTTGACGTGGCGTGCGACCGTGGAGCGGATCGCATGCGCGGTGCTGCCGGGGAGGGCCGATGAACAGACCTGCCACCTCGCTCTCGGCGCTGCTGGTCGGGCTCGGCGTCGGCGCCGTGGGCGGCGCTCAGATCGGCGCAGCCGCCGTCTGGCCCGGCGTCGCCGTCGGCGTGGCGGGGGTGGCGCTGGCCTTCTTCCGCTCGTCGCCGGATGCGGTCAGCGACGAGACGGCGGCGCAGTCGACGGATGGGCGGCCGACGCTCTCCGGGCTGGGTACCCGGGTCGAGCAGATCCTTCGCCTGGCCGAGCGGCAGGCTGACGACCACCGGGCCACCGCCGAGCGCGAGGCCGAACGGATCCTGTCGGAGGCCCGGGCGACCGCCCGGCTGATCGTGGACCGGGCGCACGCCGACGCGGCCGGGACGACGGAGACCGCGAATTCCGGTGAGGTGAGGGGCACCGCCGGCGACGGGCTCGCCTAGACTCCGCCGGATGATCGTGCGGCGGGCCGGCGTGGCGGATGTGGCGGTGCTGGCGGAACTGCGCGGCATCGACGGGGACCAGCTCGGGGCGTACGCCGACTGGGTGGCCGCCCATGCGGAGACGCACCTGCCGTTCGTCGCCGAGGTCGACGGGTACGTGGTCGGCGCCGCCTGGCTGCTCGTCGCGGAACGGGTGCCCGGCAACGGGTCGCCGGACCGGTGGTACGGCGACATCCAGTCGGTCATGGTCCGCGAGGAGTACCGCAACCGGGGTATCGGCGCCGCGCTGATGGCCGCGATCCTGGCCGAGGCCCGGACCAGGGGGCTGCTGCACGTGACCGTCCACTCCGGCCGCCGCGCGGTCGACTTCTACCTGCGCAACGGCTTCAGCCAGCACCGTCAGCTCCTGTTCTGGGAGCCGGCCGCCTCCTGATCGGGCCGGTCGGCGGGTACCGGTGCGAGCCGGTGCGGCTCGTCCGCGTTTCCATTGACGCCGCGAGGATTGCCCGAGCGGCCGATTCGCCATCACACCGGTCCGCATGAGGGTGACGGCAGGACCGTCATCGATGGAACGACCGGGAAAGGAGTCCCGATGGACGTACTGAGGAGGACCTCGCTGGCCGCGGGCGGGTTCTACGTGATGACCTTCGTCTCGATTCCGACCCTCGCCCTGTACGGTCCGGTGCACGATCCGGACTACATCGCCGGCACCACGTCGGAAACCCCGGTCGTCATCGGCGGCGTCCTTGAAGTGATCGTCGCCCTCGCCGTCATCGGCACCGCCGTCGTCCTCTATCCGGTGGTCAAGCGGCAGGGCGAAGCCCGAGCGCTGGGCTTCGTCGGTGCCCGGGTCCTCGAAGCCGCCGGCATCCTCGTCGGCGTCGCGAGCCTCCTGACGGTCGTGGCCCTGCGGCCGGCCGGAGCTGACGCCCTGGTCACCGGCCAAGCGCTGGTCGCCATCTATGACTCGATCTTCCTTCTCAGCCAGGGCTTCATCCCGGCCGTGAACGCCCTGTTGCTGGGTTCCCTGCTGTACCAGTCGCGCCTCGTGCCGCGGGTTCTTCCCGTGCTCGGACTCGTCGGGGCGCCCCTGCTCGTCGTTTCGGACGCCGGCATACTGTTCGGCCTCTGGGACCGGCTGTCTCCGGTGGCGGCGATCGCGGCCATTCCCATCGCGATGTGGGAGTTCTCGCTGGGCGTCTACCTGATCGTCAAAGGCTTCAGGGCCGCCCCGGTCACCGCGGGAATGGCCGCCACCAGCGCTCGGCCCGCCCAGGACGCCGCCGTCTGACCGTCGAGAACACGGCCGGGCCGCTGTTCGCGCAGCCACGATCGGGCCGGTTTTCGCTGGTGGTGTTGGTGGGCGCGGCAGGTTTCGAACCTGCGACCCCTCGCTTGTAAGGCGAGTGCTCTCCCACTGAGCTACGCGCCCGGAACGCCCGTACGGCGGGCCGGAGTTCGGCAAGCTTACCTGCCGGCCTCCGACCCGGTCGAACACGGCGTGCCTGGGGTGGGATCAGGCGGCGACGGCCTCGGCGAGGGCCTTGCGCCAGCCCTGCTGGTCGCGGGGCTCGCCGGGCATGTTCATCTCGGCGAACCGGACCACGCCGGCCTTGTCGATCACGAACGTGCCCCGGTTGGCGATGCCCGCGACGTCGTTGAAGACGCCGTACGCCTGGGCCACCGCGCCGTGCGGCCAGAAGTCGGCCAGCAGCGGGAACTGGTAGCCCTCCCGGTCGGCCCAGATCTTGTGCGCGTAGACCGAGTCGACGCTGACGGTCAGCACCTGCACGTCGTCGTTGACGTACTCGTTGAGGTTGTCCCGGACCTCGCACAGCTCGCCCTGGCAGATGCCGGTGAAGGCGAGCGGGTAGAACACCAGCAGCACGGTGCGCCGGCCGCGGAAGTCGGCGAGCCGGACCTCCTGGTTGTTCTGGTCCTTGAGCACGAAGTCGGGCGCCTCGGCGCCAACCTCGATGGGCATGCGTACTCCTCGGGTCGGGTCTGGAGATCATCAGCCTGCCACACCCGGCGACGGCGGCCGCCGGGCACGGTGGGCCGGGCTACTTCTTGCTCTTCGACCCGCGCCGGAGCACGAGACGCGCGCCGCTCCAGTCACGGCCCGCGTTGATCGTGGAGGTCTGCTGGAGGCCGGCGGTCTGCGCGCTCTCCGCGACCTCGCTCGGCTCGACGTGACCGTCCCGGCCGGCTTTCGGCGTCAGCACCCAGACCACGCCGGCGTCGGCGAGCGGTCCGAGGGCGTCGACGAGGAGCTCGAAGAGGTCGCCGTCGCCGTCGCGGTACCAGACCAGAACCGCGTCGACCACCTCGTCGGTGTCCTCGTCGACCAGTTCTCCACAGCGGTCGGTCAGGGCGTCCCGGAGATCCTGGTCGACGTCCTCGTCGTACCCCATCTCCATGACGACCATCCCCGGCTCGATCCCGAACCGGTCCGCCAGGCTGCGTACCCCGTCGGCGGCCTGACCAGCGGTCGCGCTCACTGTCGCGTGCCTCCTCATCTCATCCCTGCTCGCGGCGTCGTCCGACACCGTCGGGCCAAGTCCACACAGTTGTGGCTCCCCGCGCAAGTGGCGCACCGGGTGGAACGGAATTTACCGTGCCAGCAGCGTACGGGCACCCTGGGTAATGGCTTCCGGAGAGACCAGAACCTGACGCGCCGCCGGGCCTAATGGTACAAACGAGTCAAGTCCGGCCACTCGGCGCGCCGCGCCGACGTAACCCGCGTCCACCAGCGCGGCGATCACCCCCTCGCCCACCCCGCCGGACCGGCGGGTCTCGTCGACGACCAGCACCCGACCGGTGGCCGAGGCCTCCCGGATGACGTCCGCCACCGGCAGCGGCGCGATCCAGCGCAGATCCACCACCCGGGTGCCGATCCCCTCGTCGGCGAGGGTGGCCGCCGCGCGCAGCGACATGGGTATGCCGTTGCCGAACGTGATGATCGTGACGTCCTCGGCGGAGCCGACCCCGTACACCCGGGCCCGGCCGACCGGGACGTGCCGGGCGGCCCAGGCCCCCGGCTCGGCGTACTCGGCCAGCCATTCGCCGTCGCCCTCGGTGTAGAGGTCGCGGGTGTGGTAGAGCGCGATCGGCTCCAGGAAGACGGAGACGGTGCCGTCCACCGCCGCCGCGGCGAGGCAGGTGCGCAGCATGGGCGCGGCGTCGTCCGGCCGGGCCGGCACGGCGATGACCAGCCCCGGCACGTCCCGGAGCACCGCCAGGGAGTTGTCGTTGTGGAAGTGGCCGCCGAACCCCTCCTGGTACGCCAGCCCGGCGACCCGCAGCACCATCGGGTTGCGGAACGCGCCGCGGGAGAAGAACCGCATGGTGGCGGCCTCGCCCCGCAGCTGGTCCTCGGCGTTGTGCAGGTACGCCAGGTACTGGATCTCCGGCACCGGCAGCATCCCGGCCACGCCGGCGCCCAGCCCGAGCCCGACGATCGACGTCTCGTCCAGCAGCGTGTCGAAGACCCGGGCCGCGCCGAACCGGTCCCGCAGCCCCTTGGTCACCCCGTACACCCCGCCCTTGGCGGCGACGTCCTCGCCGAAGACGGCCATCCCCGGGTGGTCCAGCATCCCGTCCGCGAGCGCCGCGTTGATGCTCTGCGCCAGGGTCAGCGGGCCGGCCAGCTCCGGCGGCTTGCCGCCGAACGCCTCGGCCCGCGCGCCCGCGCCCGGCCCGGCCGCGCGTTCCGCCGCCTCGGCCACCGCCCGGGCGACCCGGGCCGGCCGGCGCGGGGCCAGTTCGGCGAGCACCTCGGCCGGGGAGGCCAGCTTCGGCTCGTCGAGCACCTCCTCGGCGATCCGGCGGATCTGCCAGCCGCGTTCGTCGTACCGGGCGAGCAGTTCCGCCCCGGCGGCGAAACCCGCCTCGACCAGCGTCCGCGCGGTGGCCAGCAGCGGGTCCCGCGCGGCGTCCGCGGCGAGTTCGGCCGGGCTCCGGTACGCGGTCTCGGCGTCCGCCCCGGCATGCCCCATCAGCCGTACGGTGCGCAGGTGCAGCACGGCGGGGCGCCGGTGCCGGCGCACCCAGCCCGCCGCCTCCGCCGCCACCCGGTACGCCTCGACCGGGTCGGTGCCGTCGGCGGCGAAGTAGCGGATCCCCGGCTTGGCGCGCAGGGTCGCCTCGACCCAGCCCTCCGGCGAGCGGACGCTGATCCCGAGCCCGTTGTCCTCGCAGACGAACAGGACCGGGATGCGCAGGCCGGTGTGGTCGTACCAGCCGGCGGTGTTGAACGCGGCGGTGGCCGTGGCGTGGTTCACCGAGGCGTCGCCGAACGAGCAGACCACGATCGCGTCCGGCGGCCAGGGCGAGCCGGGGGTGTCGTCCCCGTCGGCGCGCCGGGGGTTGCCCACCCGGCGCAGCCGTTCCAGGGCGAGTCCCATGCCGACCGCCCGGGGCAGGTGGGAGGCGATGGTGGAGGTGGTGGGGATGACGGCCAGGTCGGCCCGGCCGAACACCTTGTGCCGGCCCCCGGCGATCGGCTCCCGCGCCGAGGCGACCATCCCGCGCAGCACGTCCCGCGCCGCCGCCGCGTACCCGTCGTCGGGGTCGGGTGCGGGCAGCGGCGGCGCGTCGACGGTGGCCTCGCCGGCGGCGTCGACCACGACGGCGGCGCCGATCGGCAGTCGCGCCGCGTCAGAGGCGTCCGGGTCCGGCTCGATCGCCGGCGCGGCCGCTCCGGCCGGGCCGGCGCCCGCCGGGTCGTCGCCCGCCGGGCCATCCGGGTCCGCCGGGGCCGGATCAGGGGCGGTGCCGGCCGGAGCGCCGGTGGACGCCTCTCGGCCGGGGTCGCCGGGCGCTTCGGTGCCGCGGGCGGCCGACGCCCCGGGAGCCTGGCCGGCCGGGTAGTCGTCGGCCGCCTGGGCGGCCCGCAGGCAGTAGAACGCCCCGGAGCGGTAGTGCAGCAGGGCGGGGTCGGTGGGGCGCAGCGCGGCGGCCACGGCGGCGTTGCCCTCGTGCCCCGCCGAGCCGATGGTGTAGTACCCCTCGCCGAAGCTGCGCAGCCACCGTCCGGCCAGGTCCAGCAGCCGGCTGGTCACCTGGGCGTCGAAGAGGGCCAGCGCCTGCGCGCCGGTCAGCGGCGCGCCGTCGGACAGCAGTTCGCCGAGGTCACGCCGCTGGGCGGGGGCGCCGAGTCCGCTCAGGGCCGCCCGGACCCGGTCGTCGAGATCGTGCGGGGTGGTCACGTCGGACAGCATTACCGACGAGGGGCCAGGTCGCCCACCCGGACACGTTCCGCCCGGGGCGGCTCAGTCCTCCCCGCACCGCTCGGGGCAGCCTCCGTCGGACACCTTCCAGACCAGCTCACGCAGGCTGGCGAGCTCGTCGGCGCCGAGCCCGTCGAGGAGTCGGGAGTCCGACATCACCTGCCGCACCCGCTCCCGGACCCGCCGGCCGGCGTCGGTCACCACGAGCGTCTTCTGCCGCCGGTCGGCCGGGTCGCCGCGCCGCTCCACCAGCCCGGCCTGCTCCAGCTTGTCGACCAGAGCCGTGACGTTGGACCGGTCGCAGCCCAGCCGCGCGGCGAGGTCCCGGGCCGGGAGCGGGCGGTCCGGGTCCAGCTCGTGCAGGGCGCGGGCGGCCGCCGGGGTGAGGCCCAGCTCGCCGATCCCCACGTCCTGGTAGTGCCGCATCGCGGCCGCGATGTGCATGATCCGGCGCACCGTGTCGCCCGCCAGGTCGGCGCGGTCACGGCTGGTCGGGGCGTTCGGCTGCGCCATACCGCACATCCTACTTTCCGGGCAAGTAGTTGAGCGCCTCCACGGTTGAGCGCCACCCGCGTGCGGGGCGGCAGCCGTCAACCGCTGACCCGTGGCGCGGCGACCGGTTGGTGCTCGACGCGGGGTGGGGCCGGAGGCGGGCGGAGGGCGCGGTGGGCGGCCAGGGCACCCGTGACGAGCAGGGCGGCGGTGAGGGCGGCCGGCGGCACCGACAGGGCGGCGGCGGACCGGCCGGCGGCGGCCAGGGCCAGGTGGAGACCGCCGATCGCGGTCACCCCGAGGACGGCGGCGAGCAGGGTGCCGGTGGAGACCAGCGCGGAGAGCGCGGCGGCCGAGGCGACGGGCACGATCCCGGTGAGCCGGCCGACCAGCGGGCTGAACGCGGCCGCGTGCGCCGCGCCGCCGGCCAGCAGCAGCCCGCTGCCCGCCGGCCATGGCCAGCCGTCCCGCGACGTCCAGGCGAGCACCGCCACCACCGCCGCCAGCACCAGCGGCCCGACCACCGGCAGGAGGCCCCGGATCCGCTCCGGCAGGCGCGGCACCGCCAGGCCGCAGAGCGCGAAACCCGAGGCGTACGGGAGGAAGGCCAGCCCCGCCGCCAGCGCGGTGAAGCCCAGCCCGTCCTGCAGGCGCAGGGTGAGCACGAAGAGGAACCCGGCGTAGCAGCCCATCACCACGCAGCAGGCGAGCAGCCCGGCCGCCACCCCGGGCCGGCGCAGCACCGCCACGTCCAGCAGCGGATCCCGCCCCCGCCGGGCGCGGCGGGTCTCGTACCCGACGAAGAGCCCGAGCCCGACGGCGCCGGCGGCGACCGCGACGGCCTGGGCCGCACCGGGCCAGCCCAGGTCCCGACCCAACACCAGGGGCAGCACCAGGGCCAGCATCGCGGCCGACAACAGCGCCACGCCGGGGACGTCCAGGCCCTCCCCGGACGGCGCGACCGGCGGCCCGGCGAGCACGCGGCGGGCGACGAGCCACAGCACCAGCCCGACCGGCACGTTGACCAGGAAGGCGCTGCGCCAGGTGAGGCCGGCCAGGTCGAGCGTGACCAGCAGCCCGCCGGCGACCTGGCCGGCGGCCACCCCGAGCGCCAGCACCATCGAGTACGCCCCGATCGCGCGGCCCCGCGCCGCGCCGGCGAAGCGCGCCTGGATCAGCGACAGCACCTGCGGCACCAGCACTGCGCCGGCGGCCCCCTGCACCGCGCGGGCGAGCACCAGCGCGACCGGTCCCGGTGCCAGCCCGCAGGCCAGCGAGGCGACCGTGAACCCGGCCAGGCCGAGCCGGAACATCCGGGCGTACCCGTGCCGGGCGCCGAGCCGCGCCCCGGTCACCACGAGCACGGCGAAGGTCAGGGTGTAGCCGGCGAGCACCAGCTGCTGCACGGCCGGCGGCCCGGCCAGGTCCGCCCGGATCGCCGGCGCCGCGACGGCCGCGATCGAGGTGTCCATGGAGGCCATCGTCTGTCCGGTCAGCAGGACGGCGAGCAGCGCGGCGGGCCGCGGCGTCGAGTCGGTCACGTCCGCCACGCTGCCCGCGGCGCCCACCCCCGGTCTTGTCGATCCTTGCGGCGCCCGCCGCCGACGTTTCCGTCACCCCGGCGGCCTACGCTCACCGGGTGCGTACCGCGACGCCGCTGCTCCGGCACCCGGACTTCCGGGTCACCGCGGTGCGCTGCCGGGACGACCACACCGGCTGGTCCCCACCCGAGCAGGCCACCGGGTACGGGATGGTGCTGACCCGGCGGGGCGGCTTCCGGCGGGCCGGGCGGGCCGGCGAGGAGTTCGTCGAGCCGACCATCGCCTACCTGACCGTGCCGGGCGAGGAGGAGCGGTACGCCCACCCGGCGGGCGGGGACGACTGCACCGCCGTGCACCTGTCCGAGCGCCTGTGGCGGGACCTGTTCGCCGACCGGCCGCTGCCCGGCGTGGTGCACGTGGACGCCCGGGTCGACCTGGCCCACCGGCTGCTGCTGCGGGCCGGCGCCGACCCGGAGTACGCCGCCGCCGAGCGGCTGGTCCGGCTGCTCGCGGCCGCCACCGGGCCGGCGGCCGGGAGCGTCGGGCACAGCCGGCGGCTGGTGGAGCGGGCCCGGGCCGCGCTGCGCGACGACCACCCCGACGCGGCGGGGCTGCTCCCGCTGGCCCGGTCGCTCGGCGTCTCGCCGTACCGGTTGAGCCGGGAGTTCCAGGCGCTGGTCGGGGTGCCGCTGACCCGTTACCGCAACCGGCTGCGGGTGGGGCGGGCGCTGGACCGGCTGGAGGACGGGGTGGACAGCCTCGCCGCGCTCGCCGCCGAGCTGGGCTTCGCCGATCAGGCGCACCTCACCCGCACGGTCCGCGCGCAGCTCGGGCACACCCCGGGCCAGTTGCGGCGGCTGCTCGGCTGAAAGCGCCATTCGTCGGACAGTGTTCGGCAAGAAGTGCCACCGCCGGCCGCCTGCCGGTCACCTGCCGGCCATGCCCGGTCGCGACGCTCCCCGCAGCCGAGAGAACCGGGCTCCGGGGAGGAAACCGTGGCACTGTCCCGACGTACCATCCTGCTCAGCGGCGCGGCGCTCGGCGCCGCCGGCGCCGTCACCGGCCTGCCCGCCGCGGCGGCCGCGGCCGGCCCGCTGCGCCGCGACCCGTTCACCCTCGGTGTCGCCTCGGGCGACCCGGACCACGAGGGTTTCGTGCTGTGGACCCGGCTGGCCCGGAGCCGCTGGCCGAGGACGGTCTCGGCGGCATGCCGGCGCGGATCGTCCCGGTGCACTGGGAACTGGCCGCCGACGAGAACTTCCGGTACGTGGTCCGGCGCGGCACCGAGCTGGCCCGGCCGGAGTCGGCGCACAGCGTGCATGTCGAGCTGGCCGGCCTCTCCCCCGCCCGGGAGTACTTCTACCGGTTCCGGGTCGAGGGGTACGCCTCCCCCATCGGCCGCACCCGCACCGCGCCCGCGCCGTGGGCCATGCCGTCCGCCCTGGCCATGGGCTTCGTCTCCTGCTCGCAGTACGAGCACGGCTACTTCACCGCCTACCGGCGGCTGGCCGAGACCGAGCCGGAGCTGATCCTGCACCTGGGCGACTACCAGTACGAGTACGCCCGGGACACCTACACGGTGCCGGGCGGCAACCCGCGCGACCACGAGGGGCCGGAGACCCGGACGCTGGCCAACTACCGGCAGCGGCACGCCCAGTACAAGACCGACGCCGACCTGCAGGCGGCGCACGCGGTGGCGCCGTGGGTGGTGGTCTTCGACGACCACGAGGTGGAGAACAACTGGGCCGACGAGGTGCCCGAGGCGCCGGACCCGGACTTCCTGGCCCGCCGGGCGGCGGCGTTCCAGGCCTACTACGAGAACATGCCGCTGCGCCGCACCTCGATCCCGCGTGGCATCGACATGCAGCTCTACCGCCGGGTCCGGTGGGGCCGGCTGGCCACCTTCCACATGCTCGACACCCGCCAGTACCGGGACGACCAGGCGTGCGGCGACGGATACCAGAGCTGCGCGGCCGCGTACGACCCGGCGCGGTCGATCACCGGGCCCGAGCAGGAGGCGTGGCTGCTGGACGGCTTCCGCCGCTCCGAGGCCCGCTGGGACATCCTCGGCCAGCAGGTCTTCTTCGCCCAGCGGGACAACAACTCCGGCCCGCTGACGGTGACCAGCATGGACGCCTGGGACGGGTACGTCGCCTCCCGGGACCGGATCACCCGCGGCTGGGTGGCCGCCGGGGTGCGCAACCCGGTGGTGCTCACCGGCGACGTGCACGCGCACTGGGCCAGCGACCTGAAGCTCGACTACGCCGATCCGACCTCCCGGACGGTCGGCAGCGAGCTGGTCTGCTCGTCGATCACCTCCACCGGCGACGGCGCCGACTCGCCCACCGGCTCGCACCCGTGGCTGAAGTTCAACCCGCACCTGCGCTTCCACAACAACCTGCGCGGGTACGTCCGCACCACGATCACCCCGGCCCAGCTCGCCGCGAACTTCGACGTGCTGCCGTACGTGCGCCGGCCGGACGCGCCCGCGTACACCCGGGCCACGTTCGTGATCGAGGACCGGGTCCCCGGGCTGCACCAGACGTACGACCGCCCGCCGGCCGCCGCCCGGACCGCCGCTCCGGACTCCCCCGCCGACCTCGGCCAGCAGACGGTCGACGCCGAGACCGTCCGCCCCTGACAGTCCCCTCCCGCGGGGTGCGCCCCTCCCGCGGGGCGCGCCCCTCCCGCGGTGCGCGCTGATTCTCGGAAAGAGTGGTCATCCGACGCGGGATGGCCACTCTTTCCGTGAACGAGGCCGCTCGTCGGGCGGGTGCCGGGGGCGTCAGGCGGGGAGGAAGGAGAGGCGGACCTTGCGGGTGGGGTTGTCGCCGTTGGTGTCGACCAGGCAGATCGACTGCCAGGTGCCGAGCTGGAGGCGGCCGCCGAGCACCGGCAGGGTCGCGTACGGGGGGACGAAGGCCGGCAGCACATGGTCCCGGCCGTGCCCGGGCGAGCCGTGCCGGTGCCGCCACCGGTCGTCGGCGGGGAGCAGGTCGTCGATCGCCCGCAGCAGGTCGTCGTCGGAGCCGGACCCGGTCTCGATGATCGCCAGCCCGGCGGTGGCGTGCGGCACGAAGACGTGCAGCAGCCCGTCCCCCTGGCCGGAGACGAAGCGTTCGGCCTCGGCGGTGATGTCCCGGACGGTCGGCCGGGACCCGGTCTGGACGCTGATCACCTCACTGCGCATACGGCGCATTCTGCCCCAACGGCTTAGGAGCCGCCCCCGCCGCCGCCACAGTCACCACCGCCGCCGCCCCCGCTGCTTCCGCCGCCACCGCAGTCACCGCCGCCGCTCCAGTCGAACGTGAAGTCCGCGCCGGCGGCGCCGGATTGGGTCGACGCACCGAGGAAGCCCGCCGAGGGGCCGCCCGGACGGACCGGAACGGACCGCCGCTCGCGGACCTTCCCCGCACCGCCCAGCATCAGCAGCACACCGACGCCGGCGCCGAGCAGCGGCGCCGGACCCCAGTCCCGGGCACTGGAGATCGCGGGCACGAGAGTCGCGGCGGAGACCGCCAGGACCGCCAGGCCCACGCCCGTCAACGCCACACCCACCAGTACCGGTCGCCCGCGCATGGCGGCAGGGTAGCCGGGCGGGTCCAGCGGCCCCCGGGTCGGCGCGCACGGTGATCGCACAAAGTTACTGGTGAGTACCTGTGTTCAGCGTCGCGTCTGGGGGAGGGAGACGTGACGACGAGCGCCACGAGGGGGCAGGATGGCGCTAGAGACCTATCCCACACAGAACCGAGGGAACGCCTGTGGCTACGGAACGCAAGCGCCCGGTGATCACCGCTGGTCTGCCGAGCCAGCTTCCGGACATCGACCCTGAAGAGACCAGCGAATGGGTCGAGTCGCTCGACGGTGTCATCGACGAGCGCGGGACAAAGCGTGCCCGCTACGTGATGCTGCGCCTGCTGGAGCGGGCCCGCGAGCGTCAGGTCGGGGTGCCGTCCCTGACCACCACCGACTACATCAACACCATCCCGCCGGAGCGCGAGCCGTGGTTCCCGGGTGACGAGCACATCGAGCGGCGGATCCGGGCGTACATCCGGTGGAACGCGGCGATGCTGGTGCACCGGGCGCAGCGGCCGGAGATCGGCGTGGGTGGGCACATCTCCACGTTCGCCAGCTCCGCTTCGCTCTACGAGGTGGGCTTCAATCACTTCTTCCGGGGCAAGGACCACCCGGGCGGTGGCGACCACATCTTCTACCAGGGTCACGCCTCTCCCGGCATGTACGCGCGGGCCTTCCTGGAGGGGCGGCTCAGCGCCGACCTGCTCGACGGTTTCCGGCAGGAGCTGTCCCACCCGGGTGGCGGCCTGCCGTCGTACCCGCACCCGCGGTTGATGCCGGACTTCTGGGAGTTTCCCACCGTGTCCATGGGCCTGGGCCCGATGAACGCGATCTACCAGGCGCGGTTCAACCGCTACCTGCACCACCGGGGTATCAAGGACACCTCGCAGCAGCACGTCTGGGCGTTCCTGGGCGATGGTGAGATGGACGAGGTCGAGTCGCTCGGCGCGATCGGCGTGGCCGCCCGCGAGGAGCTGGACAACCTCACCTTCGTGATCAACTGCAACCTGCAGCGGCTCGACGGCCCGGTGCGGGGCAACGGCAAGGTCATGCAGGAGCTGGAGGCGTTCTTCCGGGGCGCCGGCTGGAACGTCATCAAGGTGGTCTGGGGCCGGGAGTGGGACCCGCTGCTCGCCGCGGACACCGACGGCGCGCTGGTCAACCTGATGAACACCACGCCCGACGGTGACTACCAGACCTACAAGGCGGAGTCCGGGGCGTACGTGCGGGAGCACTTCTTCGGCCGCGACCCGCGCACCCGCAAGATGGTCGAGCACCTGAGCGACGACGAGATCTGGAACCTCAAGCGGGGTGGCCACGACTACCGCAAGCTCTACGCGGCCTACAAGGCGGCCATGGAGCACACCGGCCAGCCGACGGTGATCCTGGCCAAGACCATCAAGGGCTGGACGCTGGGCTCGCACTTCGAGGCCCGCAACGCCACCCACCAGATGAAGAAGCTGACGCTGGAGGACCTCAAGCTCTTCCGCGACCGGCTCTACCTGGACATCCCGGACAAGCAGCTGGAGGACAACCCCTACCTCCCGCCGTACTTCCACCCGGGCGAGAAATCCGAGGAGATGGAGTACCTGCACGAGCGGCGCAAGCAGCTCGGCGGCTACCTGCCGACCCGCCGGACCACCGGCAAGACCCTCCAGATCCCCGGCCCCGAGCGGTTCGCCGACGTCAAGCGCGGCTCGGGCAAGCAGAAGGTGGCCACCACCATGGCCTTCGTCCGCCTGCTCAAGGACCTGATGAAGGACAAGGAGTTCGGCAAGCGCTGGGTGCCGATCATCCCGGACGAGGCCCGCACCTTCGGCATGGACTCGCTCTTCCCGACGGCGAAGATCTACTCGCCGCACGGCCAGCGGTACACCTCGGTGGACCGGGAGCTGTTCCTGTCGTACAAGGAGGCCACCACCGGCCAGATCCTGCACGAGGGGATCAACGAGGCCGGCTCGGTCGCCTCGTTCACCGCGGCCGGCACGTCGTACGCCACGCACGACGAGCCGATGATCCCGCTCTACATCTTCTACTCGATGTTCGGGTTCCAGCGGACCGGCGACGGGCTGTGGGCCGCGGCCGACCAGATGGCGCGGGGCTTCCTGCTCGGCGCGACCGCCGGCCGGACCACGCTCAACGGTGAGGGCCTGCAGCACGAGGACGGCCACTCGCTGCTGCTCGCCGCCACGAACCCGGCGGTGGCCGCCTACGACCCGGCGTTCGCCTTCGAGATCTCGCACATCATGGAGAGCGGCCTGCACCGGATGTACGGCGAGGCGCAGGAGAACATCTTCTACTACCTCACCGTCTACAACGAGCCGATCTTCCAGCCGGCCGAGCCGGAGGGCGTGGACGTCGAGGGCATCGTCAAGGGCATCTACCGCTACTCGCCGGCCCCCCAGGTGGACGGGGACGCGCCGAAGGCCAACATCCTGGCCTCCGGCACGGGCATGCAGTGGGCGCTCAAGGCGCAGAAGCTGCTCGCCGAGGACTGGGGCGTGGCCGCCGACGTCTGGTCGGTGACCTCCTGGACCGAGCTGCGCCGGGACGCGGTGGAGTGCGAGGAGCACAACCTGCTCAACCCGGGCGGCGAGCAGCGGGTGCCGTACATCCAGCGGAAGCTGGCCGACGCCGACGGGCCGAAGGTCGCGGTCAGCGACTGGATGCGCGCGGTACCGGACCTGATCGCCCGCTGGGTACCCGGCGACTACACCTCGCTCGGCACCGACGGCTTCGGCCTGTCGGACACCCGGCACGCGCTGCGCCGGCACTTCCACGTCGACGCCGAGTCGGTGGCGGTCGCGGCGCTGCGGCAGCTCGCCCTCCGCGGTGCGGTGCCGGCCCACGTGCCGGCCGAGGCCGCCAAGAAGTACGCGCTGGAGGACGTCAACGCGGCCCCGGTCGGCGAGACCGGCGGCGACAGCTGACTGATCCGAACGAAGGGGCCCGGCGCTCCGCGCCGGGCCCCTTCGCCGTTTCGTGCCCAGCCCGCTGTCGCGCTCGATCCGGGATGTAGTGGCCTCGGATCGGACCGGATGCCCCTACAAGCCGGATCGAGCACGATCTTGACGCCGGGCGCCGGGCAGCGGGCGTGTCGATCCTCGGTTTCCTGGGCGAGGGGCCGCTGCACGGCTACGAGCTGAAGGTCCGCATCGCGCGCCTGGCCGGCTACGCCCGGCCGGTCAGCGACGGCAGCCTCTATCCGGCGATCAACCGGCTGGAGCGGGCCGGACTGGTCAGCCGGCAACAGGAACCCGGGGCTGCCGCGGCGCCCCGACACACCCTCTCGCTCACCGACGCCGGGCGGGCGGAGCTGTCGCGGCGGCTGCGCGAGCCGGCCGACCTCGACGTCACCGACCAGAACCGGTTCTTCACCCTGCTGGCCTTCCTCGGCCAGCTCGACGATCCGGCGGCGCAGGCCACGGTGCTCGAACGCCGGCTGGCCTTCCTCGACCAGCCGGCGAGCTTCTTCCACACCGGCGAGCGACCGCAGCGGGCCGCCGAGCAGACGGACCTCTTCCGGCGGGGAATGCTGGTGATGGCCCGGGACATCAGCCGGGCCGAGCGCTCGTGGCTCCGAAGCGCGATCGCGGAGCTGCGCGCCGGCTGACGGTGGCGGATTCGACGATGGTCCGGCGTCCCTGGCGGGAACGCCGGACCATCACCATCGCGGGCGGCGCCGGGACCGGCTCCGGTCAGCCGACGGCGGCCAGATCGGTGAGCCGGGCCAGCGAGTCCTCCAGGTCGGCGCCGACCCGCCGCAGGCCGAGCCGGAGCAGGGCGGCCTTGACCGGCCCGGCGGGCCACCGTACGACGATGAGCCGCACGATCGTCCCGCCCTCCTCCTCATCCGGGGTCAGCTGTACGTAGATCTCGGTGCGCGCCTCGGCCCGGGCTCCGGCGCCCTTGGCCCGTTCGCGCCACCCGATCAGGGTCGGCTCCTGGTAGGCGATCACCTCGGCCTCGTGCGCCGCGCCGCGCCCGGCCTGGACCAGTTGTCGCCGGCCGAAGCCCTCCCCCGAGAGGACCTCGGCCGCGCGGACCCCCGCCAGCCAGGCCGGCAACTGCTCGGCCCGCTGCACGACGTCCCAGACCGCTTCCACCGGCGCCATCACGTGCGCACTGCGTTCCACGAGGATCATCTTGTCTTTCCCCCACTTAAAACACATCCGCGATATTCGGCACTCTATGTGTAAATCGGACTTACCCGGACGGGTTCGGAAAAGACACGCCGAAAGCCCTTGCGCCGCCCGCCTTCCCGGGCCTATGGACCGGCGGCGCTCCGCGCCCTAGAGTCGCGAGCACGCTTCGCGTTTCAGGGGAGGGCGCATGACGTACCCGCCGATGCCCGAGTTTCCCGCCGGCTTCCGCTGGGGGGTGTCCACCTCGGCGTACCAGATCGAGGGGGCGGCGACCGCCGACGGTCGAGGGCCGTCCATCTGGGACACCTTCGCCCACTCGCCGGGGCGGATCGTCGACGGCAGCACCGGCGACGAGGCGTGCGACCACTACCACCGGTACGCCGAGGACGTCGCGCTGCTGGCCGGCCTCGGGGTTTCCGCGTACCGGTTCTCGATCGCCTGGCCCCGGGTGCAGCCCACGGGCGCCGGCCCGGCCAACCAGGCCGGGCTGGACTTCTACGACCGGCTGGTGGACGAACTGCTCGGGCACGACGTCGATCCGGTCGCCACGCTGTTCCACTGGGACCTGCCGCAGGCCCTGGAGGACGCCGGCGGCTGGCTCAACCGGGACACCGCCGCCCGCTTCGCCGAGTACGCCGACCTGGTCGCCGCCCGCCTCGGCGACCGGGTGAAGCTCTGGATCACGCTCAACGAGCCGTTCATCCACATGAGCCTCGGGCACGGGATGGGGGTGCACGCCCCCGGCCGGACGCTGCTCTTCGACGCCTTCCCGGTGGCCCACCACCAGTTGCTCGGACATGGCCTCGCGGTCTCCGCGCTGCGCGCCCGCAGCGGCAGTCCGGTGGCCATCGCGAACAACTACTCCCCGGTCCGCCTGGCCGGCGGCACCGACGCCGACCGGGCCGCCGGGGCGGTGTACGACGCGCTGCACAACCGGCTCTTCACCGACCCGCTGCTCGGCCTGGGCTACCCCGACAAGCCCGGCTTCGACCCGACCCTGGTCCGGGACGGTGACCTCGACGTGATCGCCGCCCCGATCGACGTGCTCGGGGTGAACTACTACAACCCGACCGGCATCCGGGCCGCCGAGGAGGATTCGCCGCTGCCGTTCGAGATCGTCCCGCTGGACGGGTACCCCCGGACCGCGTTCGACTGGCCGGTGGCCCCGGACGGCCTCCGCGAACTGCTGGTCCAACTGCGTGACCGGTACGGCGACGCGCTGCCGCCGATCCAGGTGACCGAGAGCGGGTGCGCCTACGACGACGTGCCGGACGCCGACGGCCGGGTGGACGACCCGGACCGGATCGCGTACCTGGACGGGCACCTGCGCGCGGTCCGCGAGGCGATCGACGCCGGGGTCCCGGTGACCGGGTACTTCGTCTGGTCGCTGCTGGACAACTGGGAGTGGGCCGAGGGCTTCACCAAGCGGTTCGGCCTGGTGCACGTGGACTACGCCACCCAGCGGCGTACCCCGAAGTCCTCGTACGCCTGGTTCCGGGACCGGGTGGTCAAGCCGTGACCACGGTGAACCCGACGCCGGCCTCGCTGCCGGCGGCGCTCGCCGAACCGACCGTGCCGGTGCGGCGGAGCTGGATCGCGCTCATCTTCGCGGCCAACCTGGGCGTCTGGATGGCCTTCTTCACCCCGATCCAGGTGCTGCTGCCGCAGCAGATCGAGCGGATCGCCCCGGGCGACAAGGAGGCGATGCTCGCGGTGGTGACCGGCCTGGGCGCGCTCGCCGCGGTGCTCGCCAATCCGCTCGCCGGCGCGCTCTCCGACCGGACCTCGCTGCGGCTGGCGAACCGGCACTTCGGCCGGCGGCACGTCTGGACCGCCGCCGGGGCGGTGCTCGGCGCGCTGGCCCTGGTGCTGCTCGCCCGGCAGGACACCATCGCCGGGGTGGCGGTGGGTTGGGTCGCCGCCCAGGTCTGCTTCAACGCGATGCTGGCCAGCCTCACCGCCGCCATCCCGGACCGGGTGCCGGTCGCCCAGCGCGGCGGCGTCTCCGGCTGGGTGGGCATCCCGCAGGCGCTCGGCCTGGTGGTCGGGGCGGTGCTGGTCACCGCCGCGGTCACCGGCAACGCCGCCGGGTACGCGGCGATCGCGCTGGCGGTGCTGCTGCTGTCGCTGCCGTTCGCGCTGCTCACCGAGGACGACCCGCTGCCCCGCGAGCACCGGTCGGCGCTGCGGCTGCGCGCGCTGCTGGCCTCCATGTGGATCAGCCCGCGCCGGCACCCGGACTTCGCCTGGGCCTGGTTCACCCGCTTCCTGGTCCAGACCGGCAACGCCCTCGGCACGCTCTACCTGCTGTACTTCCTCAGCGACGGGGTCCGGGTGGCCGACCCCGAGGGCGCGCTGCTGGTGCTGATCCTGCTCTACACGCTCGGCATGATGCTCACCGCCGTGGTGGCCGGCCGGCTCTCCGACCGGTCCGGCCGGCGGAAGGTGTTCGTGATCGTCTCCGGACTGATCATGGCGGTGGCGGCGGTGCTGCTCGCGATGGCGCCGACCTGGCCGATGGCGATCGTCGCCGCGTTGCTGCTCGGTGCCGGTTACGGCGTCTACCTGGCGGTGGACGCGGCGCTGATCACCCAGGTGCTGCCGGCCGCGACCGACCGGGCCAAGGACCTCGGGGTGATCAACATCGCCAACTCCGCGCCGCAGGTGCTCGGCCCGGCGTTGTCCGCCCCGATCGTGGTCCACCTGGGCGGCTATCCCACCCTGTACGCGGTCACCGCGGCGGTCACCCTGGTCGGCAGCGTCCTGGTTCTGAAGATCAAGGCGGTGCCCTGAACCGGCCCCCTGCCGGAAAGCGGTCGCGGCCCGCCGTAGGCTGGGGGACGTGACGGTACGTGTACGCTTCGCCCCTTCCCCGACCGGTATGTTCCACGTCGGCGGTGCCCGCTCGGCCCTGCAGAACTGGATCTACGCCAAGCAGCAGGGCGGGGTGTTCGTGCTCCGCATCGAGGACACCGACGCGGCCCGCAACAAGCCCGAGTGGACCGAGGGCATCCTGTCCGCGCTGGACTGGATCGGCATCGCGCGGGGCAGCTACGAGGGCCCGTACTTCCAGTCGTCGTACGCCGGCGAGCACCGCGCCGCCGCGCAGCGGCTCTACGACGGCGGCCGGGCGTACTACTGCGACTGCACCCGCGAGGACGTGCAGGCGCGGACCGGCTCGCAGTATCAGGGCTACGACGGCTACTGCCGGGACCGCGGGCTCGGCCCGGGCGAGGGGCGGGCACTGCGCTTCCGTACGCCGGACGAGGGCGCGACCGTGGTGGTCGACCTGATCCGGGGCGAGCCGACCTTCGAGAACAAGCTGATCGAGGACTTCGTGATCGCCCGCGGCGACGGCTCCCCGGTCTTCCTGCTCGCCAACGTGGTCGACGACATGACCATGGGGATCACCCACGTGATCCGGGCCGAGGAGCACCTGCCCAACACCCCGAAGCAGCAGCTGCTCTGGGACGCCCTCGGGGTCAAGCCGCCGGTCTGGGCGCACGTGCCCGTGGTGGTCAACGAGAAGCGGCAGAAGCTGTCCAAGCGGCGCGACAAGGTCGCCCTGGAGGCGTACCGGGACGAGGGCTACCTCGCCGCCGCGATGCGCAACTACCTGATGCTGCTCGGCTGGGCGCCCTCCGGGGACCGGGAGATCGTGCCCTGGTCGGTGATCGAGGAGGCGTTCCGGCTGGAGGAGGTGAACCCCTCCCCCGCGTTCTTCGACGAGAAGAAGCTGCGCGCGTTCAACGGCGAGTACATCCGGGCGCTGCCGGTCGAGGACTTCATCACCGAGTGCCAGCCGTGGCTGACCGGCACCGACACCATCGTGCCGCCGCCCTGGCAGCCGGAGGAGTTCGATCCGGCCGCCTTCGCCGCGGTGGCCCCGCTGGCGCAGACCCGGATCGCGGTGCTCAGCGAGATCGTGCCGAACGTCGACTTCCTCTTCCTGGCCGACCCGCTGATCGACGAGGCGGCGTGGGCGAAGGCGATGAAGGAGGGCGCGGCGGAGCTGCTGGACGCGGCCGTCGCCGCGTTCGAGGCGCTGGAGTCCTGGGACGCCGAGTCGCTCAAGTCCACGCTGGAGGCGGTCGGCGCGGAGCGCGGCCTGAAGCTGGGCAAGGCCCAGGCCCCGGTCCGGGTCGCGGTCACCGGGCGTACGGTCGGGCTGCCGCTCTTCGAGTCCCTCGAAGTACTCGGCCGCGAGCGCACCCTGACCCGGCTGCGCGCCGCCCGGGTGCGCCTGGTCTGAGCCCCGCTCCGGGTTGCCGCCGGCGGGTCGCGCCCGTCGGCGGTACGCCCAGGATGGACATGTCCGTGAGACAGGAACATGTCGCAGCGACATGTCCGTCTCGGGTGCGGCCTGCCGCCGCCCAGCGGCGTCCGTGTTCGGCATGCCGAGCGCACCGGACAGCGGCGCGCGGCCGAACCGTGCCGAGCCGGCGGCGACCCTGGTTCAGCGGCCGGTGGTACGGCGGCGCATCAGCAGCCCGCCACCCAGCGCGAGGAGCACCACCACCGCCCCGCCCGCCCACCACCAGCCCGCGCCGCCGCTACTGTCGGCGGGCGAGGCGGCCGGCGCCGGGCTGGCCGGGGCGCTCGTCGGCGCGGCGGCCGGTCCGGCGGTGGCCGGGGCGCTCGTCGGCGCGGCCGGGGCGCCAGCGGTCAGGGTGAAGCTGAGCTGTCCCTTGACCGGGTGGCCGTCCGTCGAGCCGACCTGGTACGCGACCGTGTACACGCCGGCCGGGCCCGGGGTGAACGGCACGCTCACCCGCTTGCCGGAGAAGGCGGGCGCGCCGGACGAGGCCGCCGCGTGATCCGGCCCGGTGACTGTGATCTTCGTCGTGTCCCGGGCCGGCGTGGCCAGGAAGCGCAGCTCGATCCGCTCCGGCGCGGTCGCCACCCGGGCCCCGTCCTTCGGATCGCTGCCGGTCAACGAGTTGTGGGCGGCGGCCGGGGCGGCCGGCAGCAGCGTCGACACCCCGCACGCCGCACCGAGCACCACCGACCAGGCACGCACCGCGCGGGCCGTCCGTCCCCCCATGAGCCCCTCCGTCCGGGTACTATCCGGCCGCTGATCAACGACCGCTCGGTTAGTCGGTCTCAGATCGCAGATAGTTCCAATAACTGTGCCAGCAGCTGCAACCGAGCGACGTTCTGCGGAGTCTTTTCAAGGTGGGCACCCGATGTTCGGGCCCGGCCACCGCCGTCGGCCGATCCAGCGTGACCTGCAGCGGAAGCCACCCATCGAACGGGGCGAGGAGGCGGCGATGGTCCGACAGGTGAGGCGGCTGCTGGCAGGTGCGGTGATCGCGACGGCGTGCGGGTTCGCCCTGGCCGGCCCGACGGCCGCCCAGGCGGCGCCCAAGCCCAAGCTCGCACCGGCCGGAGTGGACATCAGCGGCGACAAACTCGACCAGCCGCTGCAACTGCGCGCCGACACCCACCCGGCCGAGGTGAACGCCGTCGTCGACCAGGTGAAGTGGCTGGGACCCGCCGGCCAGCAGCGTGGCCCCAAGGCGGACGACCTCGGTCCCAAGTACACGGTGGTGCTGCTCTACGGGGGCACACCGACCAAGACCTACGACCTCTACCCGCTCGCCAAGGGCGGTCCCCGGGTCTACCGGCCGGCCAAGCAGCCCGACCTGAGCAAGACCCGGGCCGGCTGGTTCTACGGCCGGCTGACCATGTCCGAGGTGCTGCGGACCGCCGGGGTGCCGCTGGAGCGGCAGTACGACACGATCAGCGGCGGCATCGGCGGCGGCGACCGGGTCATCCCCGAGGAGGCGCTGGACCCGGTGCAGGACATCGACTCGGCGATGGGCGAGCTGCAGCGGCTGCTGCTGCTCAACGTCGGCGTGATGGTGGTCATCACGGCCGGGCTCGCCGGCATCGCGCTGCTGGTCCGCCGCCGCACCCGCTGACGCCGCGCCGGGCACGCCGGCCCGCTCCGGACACGCCGGCCCGC
>NZ_RJLN01000039.1 GCF_003725545.1 Micromonospora solifontis
TCAGCAAGGCCTGATTCCGGGAACCGTGTCACTAGGCGTATCCGGCCGTCCCGCTATCCGGCAACGCTCTGACCTGCATCTTCCCGTGATCCATGTGCCTAGACCGCCCAACATCTGTGGAACCCAGGATGTCGTGCCACGCCTCGCCGGTTTTCTGTCTTGCCGCCTCCTGTTGGCGGTGGCGCCGCCGCAGCGCGGTGACGCAGATGGCCGGTAGCGGGAGGGGGGCGTCCGATTCCTCGGTCTTGGTAGCTCGGTGCAGGAGCTGACCGCGTACCCGCTGGAGTTGCCTGTCGATGACGAGCCCGATGTCGTACTGCTCCCGACAGTGCTCGCAGAATTCCTCGCCGTGCGGGGTGCAAGGCTCGTCCCAGCCGTTCCACTCGATGTGGTCCCAGGTGAGGCCGAGGACTTCACCTTGTGTGGGCCGAGCACGAGGACCAGGACGTAGGCGGCGTACGGGTAATCGTCGCCATCGCGGGATGATTCGAGGAACGCCCGTGCTTCCTCGCTGCTCCACGGCTTCCCTTCCGAGCGCGAATCGGTGGGAGCTTCGCGAGAGCCGCCACGTTCTTGACGACCAGCTCCTCCACCACGGCCGGTGAGAGCGCCGAGCGGAGAACAGCGCGGATCCCCTTGACGGTGCGAGCCGGACCCCCGCTAACTTCGAAGAGCCCTGTTTAAGGGGCGGCATCTGGAACCGGGCCGTCGGTGAGCAGCAGCCGGCGTAGTACCTCGCGATGCGGTCGCCGACGCCGAACAGGACGGCGAGGCGGCGTCCGCTCCGTCTCCCGGTGGTTCCGCTGAGGGCGATCTTGGAGCAAGACGCCCGGGATCGTCAGCGAGCCCGGGCCGGGGCTGCTGCGAGGGCTCGCCGGCCCGCCGGTTCTGGCGCGGTGAGTATCCGGGTGACGGGCGCCGATGCGGCGAACGGCCCGGGCACAACCTCACCCCGGAGGATCCCACAGAGGTCGGCGCCCAGGTCCAGGTCAGACCCGTCGGGGTTGGTGTAGCCCGACTCGGCTTGGTAGCTGGTCCCGAGGCGCTCGGTGGTCACCGGGGCGACCACGTGCGTGCCGCCCGGGTGGGTCACCTCGACGCGAAGGGTGCCGGCTGCGGTGTCGAGCACCTCGACTCGCACGGGTGATGCACCTGTGATGATGGCCGTGGATTCCGCGCGGAACGGCTCGGCGCCCTCCGCGTAGAGGTTGCCCTCGACCCAGACCGGGAGGCGCGGCCCGGCCAGCGCGCTGCCGTCCTCGTTCGGGTACTCCTGCGCCGTCGGATAGGCGTCGTACTGCGAGGTGCCCACCGGGGTGGGCACGAAGGTGGCCTGCCCGGGCACGCCGTCCATGTCGATCGCGCCGGACCAGAAGCTCGCGAGCGTCGGCTCCGACTGCGGTTCGGTGTGCTCGGCGCGCGCGTGGTCGCCGACGAAAACGTTGTTGTAAAACCGGTTGTCTCCACCGAGGATGTTCGAGACTCCGTAGACGGCCGTGGAGTGCGGGAGATGGTACGGGGTGTACCGCTGGTGCTCGGTGCAGTTCGCGATGCGACCGGCGATGTAGTTGTGGACGTAGGCGCCGCCGCTGGACATGTCCTTGACCGCCCACGGGGACAGGAAGAGGTTCGAGTCCACGAGGTACGGGCCGTGGCAGACCTCGACCATGAAGTCTTCGGCGGTGGAGGCGTAGAAGACGTTGCGCCGCACCAAGGTGCCCTGGGCCTGCCAGTCGAGCCACAGGGCTCGGTGCGTGTGATGGATGGTGTTTCCGCTGATCACGGTGTCGATGGCGGCATGCAGCTTGATGCCGGCCACCTCGGCGCCGTGCCACTGGCGCTTCACGTGGATGCGGAAGATGTGGTTGTCGCTGATGGTCGAGAACGCCGCACCCAGGTGCCCGACGATGCCAGCCTGCTCGCAGTCCCGGATCGTGTTGCGGCGCACCGTGTGGGAGCCGACGTGGTCCCGGTGCCACGGGTGCGGCTCGCCGGCGTCGGGCCCGCGCAGGGCGAGCGCCCGCTGGATCACCTCGCGCTCGCGCTGGGTGCCGCCCTTGGCTCCCTTCGGGCCCGCGGTGGCCTCGTTCTGCCCGGTGCTCGCCTCCTTGCCCAGGGACACGCCGACGTTCTTCGAGTCGGTGATGGTGTTGTCCTCGATCACCCAGCCCTTCGACCAGTGCGGGCCGATCAGGCCCTCCTGCAGCGCGGTGGGCGGGGCCCACTGCGTGGCGGCCTTCGTCAGGGTGAAGCCGCGCACGGTGATGTAGTCGATGCCCGTGGCGGCGGGCCAGAACACGAACGTGCGCGCGTTGATCTCGATCTCGTGCTCCGCCGGGTCGGCGCCCCCGAAGTTCGCCCAGATCGTGGTGACGTCGTCGCCCACCTCGCAGTACCAGGTCAGCAGCGAGCCCGCCTGGTCGAACGAGTCCACGGTGGCCTCGGGGTGTTCGACGCCGGCCATGGTCAGCGACTCGTACAACGACTTGCCGTCGAGATACACCTCGCCCGTGTGCCAGGCGTTGACCTGGTCGAAGAACCAGTCCCCACCGATGCGCTCGAGGTACGGGTTGCGCGACCCGAACAGGGAGTTCGGCACCGTCGCCACCCAGACCCGGCCCGCCGAGTCCGCGTGCGGATGCCAGTCGGCGATCACCTCAGCACCCGAGATCGTCACCGTCTCGAACAGGCCGTCCGCGCCCAGCGCAGCCTGGTAGGTAATCGGCGCAGCAGCCGTACCGCCGCGCGGCGGGTTCACCCACTCGCGGTACACGCCTTCGTGCACGACGACCGTGTCCCCCGGCTGAGCCAGCGCCGCGGCGGCACCGATCGTGAGCAGGGGGGCCTCCGCGGTTCCGGCGGCGGTGTCGGAACCAGACTTCGCGACGTGCAGCTCCACGCCGGGAACCTCGGCCTCAGGGACAGGGAAAGTAAGAGCGCTGCTGGCCATTGACGATCTCAATTCCTAGAGTTTCTATCGATACCTGGATGTCTGCGTCTGAGTGTTGCGAGACGATGGCGAGTCCAATGCCGCCAACGACTTTCTGGGATCCGTGAGAGACCTACGGCTCACTCTGAAGTGCTCGCAGAGCGCCTAGCGATCAGAAACTGCCGTCGCCACCCCACCTGGGGGCCGCGGCACCCGACTGCGACGTTGCGCGGCCAACCGTACGGCGGCCGGCGCGGACCGGGATTCCCGGCATATCTCACTCGATCTGCGTGAGCACCAATGCCGCGGCAGAGAACGGCTCATCCAGCTCCACGGCTACTAGTTCCTCGGTCAGCTTGACCACGCTCTCGCGGTGGGAGTAGAGGTCGCTGACCTCGTACCTCCCCGGTGGCAAAGGAACCTCGATCGGAGTTCGCTCAGCGGCTCCGAACCGGTGGGCTGCGACCAGGATCTGGGCGCCGTCGTTGGACAATCGCCGGACCGCCTGCCACCCTTCGGGGTGCCGATAGCTCCTCACCTTCGGTCCGAACCGGTGACTGACACCGTTCTTGATCACAGGGGCCGCCGACCTGTAGAAGGAGATTGCCCGGGAGACCACAGCCCACTGCTCGTCACTCAGTTCGTGGACCTCGCCCGATAGGCACATCCGGCCGAGCATGGTCGCGGTGAGCGAGTACGCAAGCCGCTGTGGGGAGTCCTGCTTGCGCAGCACTGCCCAGATCTGGCTCTGCCGCGGGAGCAGTGCGCGTTGCACGTTGGCGGCGATGATGGGGATCTCCGCGCACTCGTGGGCGTCCGAGAAGGACGACATGCTAGTGAGGGCCAGCATCGAGGGCTCCAGCCGGTGGCCGCCGGACGCGCAGTTCTCAATCACGAGCTCCGGCATCTCCTCGCGGATCGTCCGGAAGAAGCCCTGGACTGCGGCCATCTGCTGTCGCAACCCCTCACCGAGGGATTCTGCTCCGTCGCACCCGATTCCGATGCTGTTGTTGTAGTCGACTTTGAGATAGCCGAAGCCGTTGGCCTTGAGGAAGTCGATCATCCGCTCTTTGAGGTACCCGATCACGAACGGGTCGCGGAAGTCCCAGAAGCGCCGGTCGCCTACGGTGACGGGGACGCCGTCGCGCTTGAGCAGGTGGTCGGTTAGCGTGAATGACGTGGCCCGGGAGCCGACCGTCTCGAACTCGAACCAGATGCCGGGGATCATCCCGGCGGACCGCACGTGATCAAGCGCCTCGGTCAGCCCGTCGGGGAACGTTCGGCGGTCCAGTTCCCAGTCGCCGTGACCGTTGAACCATTCACTGCCCTCGGCCTTGTACCAGCCGCTGTCGATGACGAGATACCGGATCCCTTTGCCCGCAAGCCGGTCGACGATCGCCCCAAGGTTCTGCGGCGACGGCGAACCCCAGGTGGTGCAGTATTCGTTGAAGATGACGGGCAGAGCCTCTTCGACCGCGGGCACATCCAGGAAGAGCCGGTGGCGAGCCGTCAACCGGTGGGCGGCGTCGTCCACTCCACCCTGCGTGACCGTCAGGTACGCGACGGGGGTACGGAACTCCTCCCCGGGAGCCACGCTCTTCGTCCAGTGGCCCAGCTCACGGTCCGCCAGCCCGCCCGACAGGTTGAGGGCGGCGTCCGTGCGGCCCAGCTCGATCTGCCACGAGGCCGGGTGGGCAATCTGCACGCCCCAGCAGACACCAGCGCGGCTGTCCTCGACGAACGCCGTCGGGAAGAACCCCTGCACCGGCCAAGATCCGACCTGACCGAAGCGCAGACACCGACCCCAGCTGGCCCAGGCCGGCTCCAGGCCCAGGTCCTCGACGTGGTCAGACACCAGACGCCCCTCGCCCGACCAGGCGCTGCGCAGCCTGTGCAGAATCAGATCGCCGGGGGCGTCGCCCCCGGCGAAGGGCGTCAGACCAGTGAGCGAGAACGACGAGAGCAGCTCCAGCGTCACCGTGTCCGGTCCCTCGTTGCGAAGGACAGCAAATGAGTCCAGCGCGGCCTCGCCCGACTGCCACCGCAGATGGTGTTCGACGAGGCACCCTTGGTGCGTGCGCAAAAGCGTCACGACCGTGACACCGGCGTCGGTCGTGACCTCGCGCTGCGACACGAGGGTGAGCGTGGCGACAGTGCCGCCGTTCCGCAACGAACGACCAGCCGAACCGCCCGGGTATGTGTCACCGACGGTCTTGATCTGGACGAGCGAGTCGATGGCAGACGACTTCTCGGCGATCTGGCCTGCCATTGCGGCCGGGAAGAGCATCATTCCCACCGGCCCGCCCGGACCAGGCTGCAGGTAGCGGGCGATCGTGTCCCCGAGGACGTAGTCCTTCATGACCTCCACAACTACTCCTTTCAAAGACCCTGGCCAAGACGGCCTTCGACAGCGGCAGCACGATCCGGACGAAGATGCCGAACCAGCCGAGCCCGTCGATCTGAGCGGCCTCCTCGAGCTCGCGTGGCAGGCTCTCGAAGAACGACTTCGGCGGCGTGGACCCGCGGCGATCGGCGGTCCACGCCACTGACCGACATCGCCGGGCATGCTCAGCCTTGACGGAGCCGCACCCCGAGACAACTCAGGTCCACGGCTGGAGAGCGTCAAACCTCCGCCTCCTCCGGCTCCGGTGGCACGTACCCCCGGGCGACGAAGAACCGCTCGAGCAGGTAGCACCACCACAGGAGGATCAGGCCGGGTACCACGAACACCGCGGGCATGAAGTTCCAGATGGCGACGCTCCCGAGGACCACGGCGATCCCGAGCAGGAACGTCAGGCTGGGCGTCGTCAGCCCCAAGGTGAGCCCGTTGCGCACCTGGCGCCAGGTGGGGTTGGTGAAGCGGGCTACGAGGGGGAGGCACCAGAAGACCAGGAGCAGGAGGAAAAGTCCGATGACGAGGAGCGGCACCCAGACCTCGGCCAGCCCGAGAGTGGGCAGGTAGGAGAGCGTGAGGATGCCGACGGCCGCGACCGGGACGGCCAGCAGGCCGACGAGGGTCGCCTGCCTCCAGCTCTGCCGCAAGGCCTTCGTGGCGATGGCCCAGAGGCCTGCGTCCTTGCCCAGGACGTACCGGCGGCACACCTCGTAGGCGACCACCGTTCCCGCTCCCGCCGTCACGACAAGGCCGAGGCTCACGAGCCAGAACAGGCTGATCACGATGACGGAGCCGAGCGAGTCCAGGATGCGCCACAGTCGCGACGCGGGGTTGTAACGGAAGATGGTCGGGGCCTTTCAGTGTGCGGAGTTGCGGGCCCTAGGACGGGGTCGGCCTGCCGCGGTGGGCGGGAGGCCGACGCCATCAGCCCTTCACGGAGCCGATCATGAGACCGGACACGAAGTGCTTCTGCAGGAACGGGTAGACGAACAGGATGGGGACGGCCGCCACCATGGTGATCGCCGACCGCAGCGCGATCGGTGTGGTGACCTGCCCGCCAGAGGCCGCGCTGCCCGTGGCGGCCACGGAGTTCATGCCGGCGTTCATCGAGCTCGCCAGCAGCTTCTGCAACTCGTACTGCAGCGTGGTCAACGCCGGATCGCCCGAGTTGTAGAGCAGGGTGTCCAGCCAGGAGTTCCAGCTGCCCACGGCCACGAACAGACCCACCACGGCCAGCGTGGGCTTGCACAGCGGCATCACGATCTGCCACCACATGCGGAAGTCGCCCGCGCCGTCGATCCGTGCCGACTCGATGATCTCGTCGGGGATCGACTTCATGTACGTGCGCAGGATGATCAGGTTGAACGCGCTGATGATCGTCGGCACCCAGTAGGCCTGGAAGCTGTTCAGCATGCCCAGGTCCTTGATGAGCAGGTAGTTGGGGATCAGCCCGGCGTCGAAGTACATCGTCAGCACGAAGATCAGGGTGATCGGGCGGCGGAAGATGAACTCTTTGCGGCTGAGCGCGTAGGCGAGCATCGAGGTGAACAGCAGGTTTGTCGCCACCACCACGACCGTCTTCAGGACGCTCATGAAGAACGCCTGGTAGATCGTGGTCATGTTGAACACGACGTCGTAGTTCTGCAGCGAGAAGACCCGAGGCCAGATGCCGATCCCGCCACGGACGGCGTCGTTGCCGTCGTTCAGGGAGATGGCGAGCGTGTTCAGCAGCGGGTAGATCATGAGCGCCGCGAGGGCCAGCAGGAAGGTCGTGTTGAGCGTCGTGAAGATGATCCGCTCGGTCGTCCACCTGTGACGCGGTGACCTGTTTGGTGATGCGAGCCGCGCCAGAGGCTTCGCGACAGGGGTGCTTGACATGAAGTCCTCCTAGACCAGCGTCTCTTGGTTGAGGCGCTTGGCCGCTAGGTTCGCTGAGCCCACCAGGATGATGGCGACGATGGTCTTGAAGATGCCCGCGACGACGGCGAGGCTGTAGTTGCCCAGCTGGTAGCCATAGCGCAGCACGAAGACGTCGATGGTCTCGGACTTGTCGGACACCAGGCCGTTGCCGAGGAAGTACGGCAGCTCGAAGTTCGTGGACAGGATCCAGCCGCTGTTGATGATGAGCAGCACGACGATCGTGGGCCTGATGCTCGGGAGCGTGATGCTGAACATCTTGCGATAGCGGCCTGCTCCGTCGACCTCGGCGGCCTCGTACAGGCCCGGGTCGATCGCAGTGATCGCGGCCAGGTAGAGGATCGTGTTCCAGCCCAGCTCCTTCCACAGGTTCGTCCCGGCGACGATCTCCCAGAAGTAGTTCGGCTGGGTCAGGAACAGTACCGGATGGTCGACGAGGTGCAGGTTCATGAGGCCCTGGTTGATGAACCCGCCGGAGGAGGGCAGCGAGAGCGCCACCGATGCCAGGCTCGCCACGATCACCCAGCTGAGGAAGTGGGGCATGTACGTGATGTTCTGCAGGATCCGCTTGAACGGCAGGTTCTTGACCTCGTTCAGCAGCAGCGCTAGGACGATGGCCCCGAGGGTCCCGACGATCAGGGTCAGGACCGACTGTCCCATCGTGTTGACCACGACCCGGCGGAACCGCTCACCGTTGACACCGGTGAACAGGTTGTGGAAGTTATCGAGGCCCACCCACTGCTGGTTCCAGATGCTGCCGCGACCCGGCTTGTAGTGCTGGAAGGCGATCGCCCAGCCGTAGACCGGAACGTACTTGAACAGGATCTGGTACAGCAGCAGCGGGACGGACATCGCGAGCAGGGCTCGCTGCGCCCAGACCCTGTCCCAGGTGATCTTGCGCTTGGGATCCTTCGCTGCATTCTTTCGGGCCTTGCGCTTCTGGGCGCGCGAGCTGCTCGCGGGCTCCAGGGCCGGTTCGAGCCCGGTGGCGGTCACAAGGGTGCTGACCGTGGCGTCCGTCATCTGACCAACCTCGTCGTCAGGAGCAGTGGGTGGTAATCGAGAACCCAGTCGTGGTGGGGGGCGCACGCCGCCCACCACGACTGCTCGCGGACTGTTACCAGTTGGCCAGACGGTCCTTGATGCCAGCGTTGACTTGGTCCTCGTACACCTTGACGTCGACCTTGTGGATGGCGTCGAGGTAGGCCTGCCAGTTCTTTTCGAAGTCGGCGGGCTTGCCGGCGATGATCTTCGGCAGGTTCTGCACGCTGGTGTCGGTCAGCTGCTGGTTGACCTGGTTGGCCTCGTCGGAGAGCTTGATGTTCCACGCCGGGTAGTACTTGGGGTTCTCCGGCACCTTGTTCATGAAGTCAAGCCAGGTCTTCTTGTTGCCGTACTTCGCCATGAAGTTCTTGTCGTAGTCGCTCAGCGTCGCGTAGAACTCGGCGGGCTGGTCGTCGGGGCTGTAGGCGTTGCCGTCGGAGAACTTGCCGTTGTGCTTGGGCAGCATGTCGAGCAGCGCGTCGAGACGGTTGTGGGAACGCCAGGTGATGTCCTTGTAGTTCTTGCGCTGCTCGTCCGTGCGGGTGAAGACGCCGTCGGCGCCGACCTGGTAGTCCTCGCCAGCGATGCCCCAGGAGAGGATCTTCTGCCACTCCTCGCTGAGCATGGTGTCGAGGAACTTCAGTGCCTTCTTCGGCTGCTTGCTGGAGACCGAGACGCCGAACCCCTGGTTGATGTTCATGACGGGGCGGTCGGCGTAGTAGGGCTTCGCCCCGGGGTAGACGGGCATGAGGGGCACGTAGGTGTACTCGTCCTTGCCGGCGCTCTGCAGCGACTGGGTGGCGGTCGTGAAGTCCCAGCCCTGGTCGTGCATGCCGAGGACGGTGCCGGTGGCCAGCTTCGCGGTGTACTGGTCGTACGTCAGGGTGAAGGACTCGCGGTCGACGAGACCCGAGCTGTACTGCTGGTTGAGGACCTTGTAGAAGTTCTTCGCGACGTCCTTGTCGGCGTAGATCGACGCCTGGTTGTTGCTGTCGACGATGACGCCACCGTTGTTCGGGGAGCCTGCCAGCAGCGCCGGCGGGTTGGTCATGCCCCACTCTTTGCCCTTGGACGCCAGAATCTCGAAGCCGACGGTCGGGGCGCCGTTGGTCTGGGGATGCTTCGCCTTGTAGTCCGAGATGAGCTGGAAGTAGCGGTCGAGCGTCATGTTGCTGAGGTCCGGGTAGCCGGCGTCCGCGAGCACACGCTTCTGGATCCAGAACGCGGGACCGTAGTAGATGCCGCCGGTGACGTCGCCGTAGAAGCGGTTGTAGTTCGGGAAGATGTACAGGCCCTTGTCCACCTCGTCGCCCGAGTAGCTCATCTTCTTGATGTCGTCCTTGACGTGCGCGGCGAGGTTGGGGTAGTTCCCCGACTTCAGCATGTCGTCCAGGCGCAGGAGAGCGCCGCCCTCCAGGAAACGCTGCTTCAGGTCGCCGGTGCCGATGAGGTCGGGGTACTGACCGCCCGCGAGCGTGACACCAATCTTCTGGTCCTCGTTGTCCGGCGTGACGATCTCGTACTTGAGGGTGACACCGAGCTTGTCCTTGAGCAGCTTGGTGATCTTGTTGTCGTCTGCCGGGGCCTGCTGGGCCGTCGTGATCCAGACCGTGAGCGTCGTCGGGTTGCTGGGGCTCAGCGTTGCTGAGTCGTCCGTTTTTTTGTCCGGCGAGCAGGCAGGCAGGGCGATCAGTGCCATGGCCGTGGCGGCCACGGTGAGCCGCCGCCCGGTCCAGCGCAGGCCGCCGAGTCTTGGGGTGCGCTTCATGTGTCTCCTTACGGGAATTGTCCGGACGTCTCTGCTGTGGGGCAACTGTCCGGGCGATGTTGACCGGAAGCTGTGCGCTGCGGACACGAATTCGGCCTCGTGTCTTAATCCCGGCGTAATTTTAGCGATAAAGTAGAGAGGCGATCGGCTTCCGTCAAGCCCCGCGCACGAACCGAGACTCCGCCGTGACGTCCCGGTCCACACGCAAGGAGCCGCATGCGCCACACCCTCCAGAAACGACGCCCCCGCCGACGGGTTTGCCGACTGCTACCTGCTCGGTAACGGTGCCCTGGGCCGCCGCCGTTCACGGCCGCCCGGGCACTGAGCGTCTCGACCTCAACCTCGACACGCTCTGGTCCGGGGGGCCCGCCGCCCCCGGGGTCTGGTGCGACCCGGGAGACGTCGCGCCGCTGCGTGCGGCCGTGGCCGCAGGCGATCACCGGCGAGCCGACGAAGTCGCCCGGGCGCTGCAGCCGGACCGCTGGGTGCAGGCGTTCCAGCCCCTCGGATGGATCGAGTGGGAGCACGATCGGGCCCAGAGCGGCAAGATCTCGGCGGCCACGGCCGGGACACGGAAGATGCCGACCTCGTGTGCGAGGCGCGCGCCGCGCTGGGAAGGCTGCGTGCGCCCGCGACGTTCGGCGGCGTCCGGGGAGAGTGGGCGGACGACCTCGAGCCGCAGGAGCTCGGGCATCGGCACCTGTCTCACCTCTACGGAGTCTTTCCCGGCAGCCGGTGGGCCGCCATCGAGCCGGACGAGGAGGTCGAGGCGTCACGCGCCGCGCTCTCGCTTCGTCTTGCCGAGGGCTCCGGCTACACCGGGTGGAGCCAGGCGTGGGTGTTGTGTCTGGCCGCGCGGCTGCGTGACGGGGTGCGCGCCGAGCGCGCGATCGAGACGCTGCTGGGCCCGCTGTCGTCCCGCTCGCTGCTCGACCTGCACCCGCTCGAGGGATGGCCCGGCGGAGCGGTCTTCCAGATCGACGGGAACCTCGGTGCGGTCGCGCCGTCGATCTCGAGTGGCGCGACGGGGTGCTGTCGAGCGTGGTGCTCCACGCCTTGGCGACGCGTGAGGTGGTCATCGACGTGCCCGGAGACGGGCAGGTGCGCATCAGGCGCAGGGTGTCGGTGCAGGCCGGCGAGATGGTGACCATGGTGGCGCCGTAGGCGTGTCGGGTGCCCGACCGCGTCACCGGGTCACCAGAAGTTCGCCCCATCAGGCTCGTTGGACGCACTTGCCAAGCAGTATTTTATCGATAATATGACGGCACCCCGTGCTGTGGCCGGGCGGCGAGCGTCTCGTCAGGGGCTGCTGGGCTGGCAGAACCTCGCGGAAAGGAGAATACCCATGGTCACGATGGCGGACGTCGCCCGTGAGGCGGGCGTGTCGGCCATGACCGTGTCGAACGTTCTCAACGAGCGCCTCCCGGTCGGCGAGCCGACCCGTGCCCGTGTCATGGCCGCCGTCGAGGCTCTGGGGTACGAGGTCAACCTGACCGCGCGACACCTACGCGCGGGACGGACCGACACCGTCGCCTTCATCGTGCCCAGCTTCCACGACTACTTCGGGGAGGTTGCCGACAAGATCGCGCCGCTGATCGAGGCCGAGGGCCGGCACCTCGTCCTCGAGCGGACGAGCGGCAGCCCGGAGCATGAGATGGCGGCGCTGAGCGTCGCGCGACTCCAGCTCTACGACGGCGTCCTGCTGTCCGTCGCCGGCCTCGACCGCGACCAGCTGGACCGCGTGCGCACCTCCAAGCCCATCGTGCTGCTCGGCGAGCGTGACGTGCCCGACCGGTTCAGCCACGTGCGGCTGGCGAACGAAGAGGGCGCCCGCCTCGCAACGGCGCACATGATCGAGCACGGCTCGCGGCGCATCCTTGCGCTGGGCTGCACGTTCGACACCGCGCACATGATGACGTCGGACCGCCGCATTGGCTGGGAGCGCGCACTTCGCGATGCCGGCCTCGACGTCGACGCACGCTATGTCGTGCCCATCTCCACCTACACGCCGGCGGCCGCACGCGATGCCCTGCTCGATGTCGTCGCGTCCGGTCTGCCCTTCGACGGCGTCTTCGCCGTCACCGACGTCATCGCGCTCGGCGCCGTCGCGGCCCTGGCGGAGAGCGGGCTTCGTGTGCCCGTCGACGTCCAGCTCGCCGGGTTCGACAACCTCGACATGGCGAGCTTCGTCCCGCCCGGCCTCACCTCCGTCGATGCGAACCATGAAGGTGTCGCCGAGACCGCGGTGGGTCTGCTGCACCGGCAAATGGCGGGCTGGACCGGCCCGGCCGAGCACGTCGTCGCGCCCGTCCGTCTCGTGGTGCGTGGCTCCACCCGCGGTGGCGCGTAGGGCCGTGCACTCATGCGCGGAACGCCGCGCGCCCCGCTAGCCCGTTCCGGTCGAAGGAGACCATGCTGTGAGCGCCCCTGCGCGCACTTTCGCCGTGCGCGCCGTCCCCGCATCCCCGATCGCCGGGACGCGGCACCGGCCGCTGCCGATCCCGTCCGTGCGCCTTGTCGGTGGTCCGCTGGCAGCCTGGCAGCAGCGGAACGGCGAGGCCACCATCCCGCACTGCATCGAGCAGTTGGATGTCTCCGGTGTCCTCGACAACTTCCGCCGGCTCCTCGGGGAGTCGGACGCGGAGTTCCGCGGCCTCGTGTTCGCCGATTCCGACCTCTACAAGGTGATCGAGGCCGTCGCGTGGGAGATCGCCCGCACCCGCACGCGCGCGTTCGACTCATGGCTCGACGACGTCATCGCCCTGGTGGCGCGCGTGCAAGAGCCCTCCGGGTACGTGGACACGTGGATTCAGGGCGTCGCACCGGAGAAGAAGTTCGCGGCGCTCGAGTGGACGCACGAGATGTACGTCGCCGGGCACCTCATCCAGGCGGCCGTCGCACTGGTGCGCGCCGCCGGACGCACCGACCTGCTCGACGTCGCCCGCCGTCTCGCCGACCTGCTCGTCGAGCGGTTCGGTCCCGGGGGCGAGGACCGGATCTGCGGACACCCCGAGATCGAGACGGCGCTGGTGGAGCTGTACCGGCTGACGGGGGAGCGCACGTACCTTGACCTCGCATCCAGAATGATCGACCTGCGCGGCCACGGACTGCTGCCCGCCGGGTCGCTCGGAGCCCACTACTTCCAGGACCACCGCCCGGTGCGCGAGTCGACGGCCGCCGTCGGACACGCCGTCCGGCAGCTCTACCTGAACGCCGGCGTGACCGACGTGTTCGTCGAGACCGGCGACGACTCCCTGCTGCGGGCCATGGACGCCCAGTGGAACAGCGCGCACGACCGCAAGATGTACCTCTCGGGCGCGTTCGGATCCCGCCACCGAGACGAGGCGTTCGGCGACGACTACGAGCTGCCGTCCGAGCGCGCTTACGCCGAGACGTGCGCCACCGTCGCCGACCTGCTGTGGACCTGGCGGATGCTCCTGGCCGACGGCGGCGCCGGCACCGCCCGGTACGCGGAGACCATCGAGCGAGAAGTTCACAACGCGCTCGCGGCCGCCGTGGACGCGACCGGCACCCGGTTCTTCTACGCCAACCCGCTGCAGCAGCGGCGCGACCACCACTCGGAGGAGAACGCGCCCCGCGAGCGGGCGCCCTGGTACGTGTGCGCCTGCTGCCCACCGAACATCGCCCGCACCGTCGCTCAGCTGAGCGCCTACGTCGCCACCGTCACCGACGGCGCGCTCTGGCTCCACCAGCTCGCGGACGCGGAGATCGACCTGCCCGCCGAACTCGGGACGGGCACGGTCCGGATGGTCACGGGCTATCCCGCCGACGGACGGGTCGAGATCCGCGTCGAGGGTGACGTCGTCCCCGGCGCCGAGCTGTCCGTGCGCATCCCCGGATGGTCGCCGCGCTCCACCCTGGTGGGCCCCGACGGCCCTCGCGAGTGCGGTGGCGACGGGTACGCCCGGGCGCCGCTGGAGCCGGGTGCCCGCTACGTGCTCGACCTCGACCTGACGCCGCGGCTGACCACCGCCCATCACCGCGTCGACGCGCTGCGCGGAGCGGTGGCCGTCGAACGGGGACCAGTTGTGTACTGCGTCGAGCAGGCGGACCTGGATGCACCGTTCGACGTCGACGACCTCGCGGTCCTGCCCGCGCCGATCACCGTCGGCGAGCGCGACACGCTCGTCCTGAGGTGCCGCGTGATCAACGCCGCGGACGGCCTCTACGGCCCCGACACCGCCACCGAGTTCGGCGACGAGCACGCGGTGACAGCGATCCCGTTCTCGACCTGGGGCAACCGCGCCCCCGGCCCGATGCGCGTCTGGCTTCCGCGAGCTCCTCGCGGAGGCCTGCAATGACGGAACACGCAACTGATGGGAAGACAATGACGACGACCACGACCGCAGTGATCGACCTCGACCTGCCCGGCGCCACGATCAGCCGGCACGTGTACGGGCACTTCGCCGAGCACCTGGGGCGGTGCATCTACGGCGGGTTCTGGGTGGGTGAGGACTCGCCGGTCGCGAACGTGCGGGGCATCCGCTCGGACGTGGTCGAGGCGTTGCGGGCGATCTCGATTCCGAACCTGCGCTGGCCGGGCGGCTGCTTCGCCGACGACTACCACTGGCGGGACGGCATCGGCCCGCGCGAGAGCCGCCCGCGGATGGTCAACTCGCACTGGGGCGACGTGGTGGAGGACAACGCGTTCGGCACGCACGAGTTCATGGACCTGTGCGAGCTGCTCGGTGCGGACCCGTACGTGTCGGGGAACGTGGGGTCCGGGTCGGTGGCGGAGATGTCGGACTGGGTGGAGTACCTGACCCGGGCGGACGACTCACCGATGGCGGCGCTGCGGCGGGCGAACGGGCGCGAGCAGCCGTGGCGGGTGCCGTTCTGGGGCTTGGGCAACGAGGCGTGGGGCTGCGGCGGCAACCTGCGCGCCGAGCAGTTCGCCTCGCTGGCCCGGCAGTACGCGACCTACACCCGCAACCACGGCGGCAACCGGCTGTACCGGATCGCGGCGGGCGCGAACGAGGCCGACCTGCACTGGACCGAGACGCTCCTGCGCTCGTTCGACGACCTGGCGGCGGATCCGGCCGAGCCGGCGGGCCCGTTCCAGGCCGTGTCGCTGCACTACTACACGATGGCCGGGTCGTGGTCGGACAAGGGCGACGCCACCGGGTTCAGCACCGACCAGTGGTACGTGACCATGGCCCGCGCCCGGCGCATGGAGGAGCTGCTCACCCGGCACTCCACGGTCATGGACCGCTACGACCCGCACCGCAAGGTCGGCCTGGTCGTGGACGAGTGGGGCACGTGGTGGAACGTGGAGAAGGGCACCAACCCCGGGTTCCTGTACCAGCAGAACACGCTGCGCGACGCCCTGGTCGCCTCCGTGCACCTCGACGCGTTCCACCGTCACGCCGAGCGCGTGGTCATGGCGAACATCGCCCAGACCGTCAACGTGCTACAGGCCATGATCCTCACCGACCCCGACACCGGGGCGCTCGTGCTCACCCCGACGTACCACGTCTTCGCCATGAACACCGGCCACCACGACGCCGCCGCCCTCGCGGTGCACCTGCGCGACGTCGAGACCCGCGCTGTCGACGCGACCGAGCTGCCGCTGGTCTCGGCGTCCGCGTCGGTCAAGGGCGACACCGCCCTGGTCTCGCTGTCCAACCTCGACGCCGAGACGGACCGCATCCTCGTCCTGGACCTGCGCGGCCGCGACGTCGTCGGGCACACCGCGCGGGTGCTGACCGCCACCGCGCTCGACGCGCACAACACCCCCGAGCAGCCCGACGCCGTCGCCCCCACCGACCATGCCGGGGTGCGCCCCCACCCCCGAGGGCTCGAGGTCGACCTGCCCGCCCACTCCTACGTCACCGTGGCGCTCGAGCTGCGTTGATGGACCGACCGAACCTGAACATCCGCGACGGCGGGGCGGGGGCAGGCTTCACCAACCCTGTCATCTTCGCGGACGTGCCCGATCCGGACGTCGTCTTCGACGGCCGGTACTACTACATGGTCAGCACGACGATGTACTTCGCGCCGAGCGTCCCGATCATGCGCTCGAGCGACCTGGTGCACTGGTCCATCGCTGGGTATACAGCGGCGATCCTCGACGACACGGACGCGCTGGCGCTGCGCAACGGCCAGGACGCGTACGCCCAGGGCAGCTGGGCAGCGAGCATCAGGTTCCATGACGGGACCTACTACGTGTCGGTCGGCAGCCTCACCACGCAGCGGACGTACATCTACTCGACTCCCAACATCGAGCGCGGGCCGTGGAGCAGGTCGGTGCTCGACGGGTACGCCCACGATCAGTCGCTGCTGTTCGACGGCGACGACGTCTGGCTTGTCTACGGTGGCGGGTCGATCGACCTGCGCAGGCTGCGGCGACACGAGGACGGGACCCTTGCCTGGGACGGCCCGGCGACGCGGCTCGTCGAGGACGCCAACGTCGACCAGACCAGCGGTCTGAATGCCGAGGGCGCTCACGCGTACAAGATCGGGGACTACTACTACGTCTTCATGATCGAGTGGCCGTCGGGTGGCATCCGCCAAGAGGTGCTGTGGCGGTCGACGTCACTGACGCCGCAGTCGGCGGGCGGCGTGTGGGAGGGCCGGGTCGTGCTCAGCCAGGGCGTGACGGTCGGGGGCCGACCCGGAACCGGCGTGGCCCAGGGTGGAGTCGTCCAGACGCCCGACGGGCAGTGGTACGCCATGCTGTTCCAGGACGAGGGCCCGCTGGGTCGTTCGCCTCAGCTCGTTGGCGTGACCTGGGATGACGACGGGTGGCCGGTGTTCGCTCTCAATCCGGAAGCGCCCGCCGCCGCCGCACGGACAGCCGGTGACGGGGCCGCCGTCGTCGCCTCGGACGACTTCGACAACCTCCTTGAGCGTGCGGGCCACTGGAACACGGCCAACGCGGACCTCCTGGCAGAGTCCGCCGAGAACGCATGGAACGGGTCGGACCTGGGGCTCCAGTGGCAGTGGAACCACAACCCGGACAACCGGTTCTGGTCGCTCACCGAGCGGCCCGGACACCTGCGGCTGACCACGGGCAGCGTCGCCTCGAGCATCCTCGATGCGCGCAACACGCTCACCCAACGCACGCTCGGACCCACGAGCTCCGGCGCCATCTCGCTGGACGTCTCGCACATGAAGGACGGGGACGTCGCGGGCATCTCCGCCTACCAGCGCAAGTACGGATACATCGCCGTGACGATGGAGGCCGGGACCAAGAGCCTGGTGATGCGCCGGGCAGGCGGCGACGGCGTCATCGCCTTCACCAGCGCACCGGTGCCGCTGCGGGCGGACGTCGTCTACCTGCGCGCGGACGTCGACTTCCGGGATGCCGTCGATACGGCGTCGTTCGCGTACTCGTACGACGGCAGCAACTGGACGTGGCTGGGCGACACCATGCAGATGCAGTACGACCTCGCGCACTTCACCGGGTACCGGTTCGCCCTCTTCAACTACGCCACTGCCGAGCCCGGGGGATACGTCGACGTGGACTGGTTCCGTGTCAGCGACACCACCGGGCTCGCAAACCCTACTCGCCGACAGAGCGAAGGAGCTGTCCATGACTGAGCAGGCGACGTCAGCCCTGCTGATCGACGGGCAGGCACCCGCCGAGGTGCCGCTGCATCACGTGTGGAACGAGTGCGTCGGTGCTGGCCGCGCGAACGAGGCGTTGCGGGCGGACTGGCAGGCGCACTTCCGCGAGGCCGTCCAGGTGCTGGGCGCCCGGCACGTGCGCTTCCACGGCCTGTTCCACGACGACATGTTCGTCTACCGGACGGACAACGGCGGCGGCTTCGGCCCGAACCAGCCGCTGCCCGAGCCGGTCTACACGTTCGCGTATGTCGACAAGGTGTTCGACGCGATCCTCGACGCGGGCGCCCGCCCGTTCGTGGAGCTCGGGTTCATGCCGCGCCAGCTCGCCACCCAGACCGAGACGCTGTTCTGGTGGAAGGCGCACTGCAGCCCGCCGAAGGAGATGGGCCGCTGGGTCGCGCTGGTCGACGCCACTGTGCGGCACTGGATCGAGCGGTACGGCATCGACGAGGTGCGGCAGTGGCCGTTCGAGGTGTGGAACGAGCCGAACCTCGTGCCGAACTTCTGGACCGGGACGCGCACCGAGTACTTCGAGCTGTACGAGGCCACGGCGCGCGCGATCAAAGCCATCGACCCCCGGCTGCGGGTCGGCGGCCCGGCGACGAGCGTGTTCGTGCCCGACGCCCGTTACTCCGGAGAGACCCACGACCCGTCGCTCGAGGTCGAGACCGCGGTGGCCACCGACCCCGACGAGCTCGACTGGCAGCCGGTGTGGATCCACGAGCTGATCGAGTACTGCGCGCAGCGCGGGCTGCCGGTCGACTTCCTCTCCACCCACCTGTACCCGACCGACTACGCGGCGGACTCCCTGGGCAACGTCAGCGCGATCACGCGCCAGAAGGACGCCACGTACGTCGACCTGCAGGTCCTGCGCACGATCATCGAGAACAGCCCGTACCCGGACGCCGAGGTGCACATCACCGAGTGGTCGACCTCGCCGTCGAGCCGCGACGCGATCCACGACACGCTCTTCGCCGCCGCGTACATCGTCCGGGCGTTCCTCAAGGGCGCGCCGCTGGCCGACTCGATCTCCTACTGGACCTTCACCGACGTGTTCGAGGAGGGCGGCGGCGGCATCGGCCCCTTCCACGGAGGCTTCGGGTTCGTCAACGAGAACGGCCTGCACAAGCCGACGTTCCACGCGATGGCCATGCTCCACCGCCTCGGTGACCGCCTCCTGGCCGAGCTGCCCGACGGCGCCATCACCCGCTCGTCCGCGACGGGTGACGTGTCGGCCATCTTCTACAACTACCCCGCCGAGATGGGCACGACGGGGCTCGCGTCCCGCAACAGCTACGCCGAGACGCGAGCCCTCGCCGAGATGGGCCCCGAGCGCCGCGTCCGGCACCGGGTCGAGGGGCTGCGCCCGGGCACCGAGCTCACCGTGGAGATCCTCGACTGGGAGCACGGGAACGTCGCCGAGGCCTGGTACCAGATGGGCGCCCCGCTCAACATCACGCGGGAACAGACCGCCGAGTTGCGCCACGTCGCCGACGGCCTCCACCGCAGCACGCTGACCGTCGGCGACGACGGCGTCCTCGACATCGACCTCACGCTGCCCGCCTGGGCGGTCGCCTCGGTCGCGCCGACGCTCCCCGGCGGCCGGCGCCCGGATCGGGGGGCGACGAGCCAGGCAGGATGAGGCCATGACCAGACTGCTCGTGCCCGAGCTCGAAGCGCGCCGGCACCTCATCGAGGGGTACGCGCAGTTCCCGGACGTCCCCGAGGACGTCACGAACCTTTGGAAGGCGCCGTTCGGCCCGAACGAGGAGTGGGACCTGTGCGTTGCCGAGCAGACGATCGACGGCCCGCACGACCCGGTGTCCGTGCGCCTCTTCTATGAAGCCTTGAACCTATCCACTGTAAATAGACGCGCGTGGCGATGGGCAGGCCGCCCCCGGTCATCCGACGCCGACGCCGGCACGGCTCGATCCCCTCATCCCGAGCACACTGTTGCCCCCGCCGGTGGCGATCCTCTACGGTCTGCTGAAGCGGTGGGCGGTGCGGTCCGCATCCGACCGACACCGCCGGATGCCCGTCGCGCGGGCCGGGATGGTGGAGTCCCGGGCCACCCCGTCGGCGGTCGTCGCGGCGGTCGTGTGACTCCAGCTCGTTCTCCGGGTGGTGCTGCCCGGCGCGGCTCCGTGCGGAGCCGACGGCGAGCGGGCCACGCCGATCCCCACCGGAGAATCCCGTGTTCCTCAGCCCGCACGAGCAGGACCGCCTGCTTGTCCACGTCGCGGCCGACGTTGCTCGCCGCCGCCGCGAGCGCGGCCTGCGACTCAACTATCCCGAAGCCGTCGCGATCATCACCGCCTTCCTGCTCGAAGGGGCCCGCGACGGGCGGTCGGTGGTCGAACTCATGTCCGCCGGCCGGACGGTGCTCGGCCGCGAGGACGTCCAGGACGGCATCCCCGAGCTGCTGAGGGAGGTGCAGGTGGAGGCGACGTTCCCGGACGGTACCAAGCTCGTGACGGTGCACCACCCGATCCCGTGATCCCCGGGGAGATCCTGCCGGCGGCCAGCCCGGTCGAGATCAACGTGGGTCGGCCGGTGACCACCCTGGTCGTGGTCAACACCGCCGACCGTCCGGTGCAGGTCGGCTCGCACTACCACTTCGCCGAGGCCAACCCGGCCCTGATGTTCGACCGGGCCGCCGCCTGGGGCCAGCGTCTCGCCGTTGCGGCGGGTACCTCGGTCCGGTTCGAGCCGGGCGTGAGCCGCAACGTCGAGCTGGTCCCGCTCGGCGGCGCACGCGTCGTGCCCGGCCTCCGCGGCGAGTGCGCCGGGCCGTTGGACCAAGCGTCGCCGACGGCACCGGGAACGGACGCGCCGACGAGCGGGGCGCCGACGACCGACGGGCCGCTGCGGTGAGCGCCGTGCGGCGGGACCGCTACATCGACCTGTACGGGCCGACCACCGGCGACCGCATCCGGCTGGCCGACACGAGCCTGCTGATCGAGGTGGAGACCGACCACTGCGTGGGCGGCGACGAGGCGGTCTTCGGCGGCGGGAAGGTGATCCGCGAGTCGATGGGCCAGTCGCGGGCGACCCGCGCCGAGGGCGCCCTCGACACCGTCATCACCGGCGCGGTGGTGCTCGACCACTGGGGCGTGGTCAAGGCCGACGTGGGTCTGCGCGACGGGCGGATCGTCGCCCTCGGCCGGGCCGGCAACCCGGACACCATGCCCGGCGTCCACCCCGAGCTGGTCATCGGCCCGGCCACCGAGGTCATCGCCGGCAACGGCCGGATCCTCACGGCCGGCGCCGTCGACACCCACGTGCACTTCATCTGCCCGGAGATCGTCACCGAGGCGCTGGCCAGCGGCATCACCACACTCGTCGGCGGCGGCACCGGCCCCGCCGAGGGCACCCGGGCCACGACCGTCACCCCGAACGCCTGGCACCTGGCCCGCATGCACGAGGCGCTGGACATGCTGCCGGTCAACGTGCTGCTGCTCGGCAAGGGCAACACCGTCTCGCAAGAGGCGCTGTGGGAGCAGTTACGCGCCGGCGCGGGCGGTTTCAAGCTGCACGAGGACTGGGGCACCACACCGGCGGCGATCGACGCCTGCCTGCGGGTGGCGGACGCCTCCGGGGTGCAGGTGTCCATCCACACCGACACCCTCAACGAGGCCGGTTTCGTGGCCGACACGCTGCGGGCGATCGCCGGACGGGCCATCCACTCGTACCACACCGAGGGCGCGGGAGGCGGGCACGCGCCGGACATCATCACGGTGGCCGGCGAGCCCAACGTGCTGCCGTCGTCGACCAACCCGACCCGCCCGTACACCGCCAACACCCTCGCCGAGCACCTGGACATGCTGATGGTCTGCCACCATCTCAACCCGTCCGTGCCGGAGGACCTGGCCTTCGCCGAGAGCCGCATCCGACCGTCCACCATGGCCGCCGAGGATCTGCTGCACGACCTCGGCGCGATCTCCATCATCGGCTCCGACGCCCAGGCGATGGGCCGGGTGGGGGAGGTGATCATGCGCACCTGGCAGAGCGCGCACGTCATGAAGGAGCGGGTCGGCGCGCTGCCCGGCGACGGCGCGGCCGACAACCACCGGGCCCGCCGGTACGTGGCGAAGTACACGATCTGCGCGGCGATGGCGAACGGGCTGGACGCCGAGATCGGCTCGGTCGAGCCGGGCAAGCTGGCCGACCTGGTGTTGTGGGATCCGGCGTTCTTCGGCGTACGACCGCACCTGGTGCTCAAGGGCGGCATGATCGCCTACGCGCAGATGGGTGACGCCAACGCGTCCATCCCCACGCCGCAGCCGATGCTGCCGCGCCCGATGTTCGGGGCGTACGGCGCCGCGGCGTCGGCCACCAGCCTGGCGTTCGTCGCGCCGGCCGCCCTCGACGCCGGGCTGCGCCTCGACGTGCGGCGACGGGTGGTGCCCGTCGCCGACGTGCGCTCGCGGGGCAAGGCCGACCTGCCGGAGAACGACGCGATGCTCCGGATCGAGGTGGACCCGGACACCTTCACCGTGCGGATCGACGGTCAGGTGGTGGAGCCGGACCCGGTGTCACGCCTGCCGATGGCCCAGCGGTACTTCCTGTTCTGATGGCGACGTCGAGCCTGCTGCTGCTCCTGGCCGACGGCCGCTTCCCGGCCGGCGCGCACGCCCACTCCGGCGGCCTGGAGGCCGCCGTCGCCGCCGGCCGGGTCACCGACCTGGCCTCGTTGGAGGCGTTCCTGGCCGGCCGGCTGGCCACCGCCGGGCTGGTCGGCGCGGCGTTCGCGGCGGCGGCACACCGGGCGATGACCTCGGCCGGTCCCGCCGTACGCGGGTCCACGCTGGCGTTGCTCGACGCGGAGCTGGACGCCCGGACGGCGGCACCGGCGCTGCGCACGGTGTCCCGTCGCCAGGGACGGGCCCTGCTGCGCGCCGGCCGGGCCATCTGGCCGGCGGCGTCCTTCGACGACCTGCCCTGCACACCTGGCGGAGCGCACCAGCCGTTGGTGCTCGGGCTGCTCTGCGCCGCCGCCGGCCTGAGCCGCGCCGAGACCGCCACGGTCGCCGCCCACGGGACGGTGACCGGTGCGGCCAGTGCGGGCGTACGCCTGCTCGGCCTCGACCCGTACCAGGTCCAGGCCCTGCTGGTCGGTCTCGCCTCCCGGTGCGACGGCACCGCCGCCGAGGCGGCCCGGGCCGCCGACGACCCACCCGAGCGGCTGCCCGCGGCAGCCGCTCCCCTTGCCGACATCCATGCCGAAGCTCATGCCACCTGGGAGGTGCGTCTCTTTGCGTCCTGACACCGTTGTGCCGACCGCTGCGCCCACTGCCGACCCGAATCCTGCCCCGCACGACGAGACCGTTCCGCACACCCATCCCGAACCGGGGGTGGACCCGCATCCGCCGCTGGCACTCCCCGGCCGGGCGCTGCGCGTCGGCATCGGCGGGCCGGTCGGGTCCGGCAAGACCGCCCTGGTCGCAGCCCTGTGCCGGGCGTTCGCCGGCGAGCTGCGACTCGGCGTGGTCACCAACGACATCTACACGACCGAGGACGCCGACTTCCTCAAGCGGGCCGGCGTGCTGGACCCGACCCGGATCCGCGCCGTGGAGACCGGCTGCTGCCCGCACACCGCCATCCGGGACGACATCGGGGCCAACCTCGACGCCGTGGACGAGTTGGCCGAGGCGGTCGGCCCGCTGGACCTGGTGCTGGTCGAGAGCGGCGGGGACAACCTGACCGCCACGTTCAGCCGGGGCCTGGTGGACCGGCAGATATTCGTGGTCGACGTGGCCGGCGGGGACAAGGTGCCGCGCAAGGGCGGACCCGGGGTGACCTCCGCCGACCTGCTCGTGATCAACAAGACCGACCTGGCCCCCATGGTGGGCGCGGACCTGGCCGTCATGGACCGGGACGCGCGGGCCCGGCGCGGCGACCTGCCGACCGTGTTCCTGTCGATCGTCGGCGACCCGACGGCGGGGCGGGTCGCCGACTGGATCCGCCACGAACTGGCCCACCACGCGGCCCTGCACCCGATCGCCGCGCGGGTCGGCCCGGCCTGATGCGCGCGCACGCCCGGCTGGTGGCCCGGGCCGACGGCCGGGGCGGCACGGTCCTCGCCGAGCTGCGCGGCGAGACGCCGCTGCTGCTGCGACAGACGCCCGGGGACGGTCGAGTCGTGACCGTGTACGTCGTCGGCGGGGCGGCCGGCCCGCTCGCCGGCGACGACCTGCGCCTGGAGATCGACGTGGGACCGGGGGCGGCGGTGCGGGTGCACACCGTCGCCGCCTCGGTCGCCCTGCCCGGCCGGCCCGACGTCGTGTCGCGGATGACGGTCGACGCCGTGGTGCACGACGGCGGCGTCCTGCACTGGCTGCCCGAGCAACTGGTCGTGGCGGCCGGCTGCGCCCACGTCGCCGAGTCCCGGGTCGAGCTGGCCGCGGGGGCGAGGCTGACTTGGCGTGACGAGGTGATCTGCGGCCGGTACGGCGAGGCCCCCGGAGCCGCCGTCGTACACACCCGGGTCGACTACGACGGCCGGCCGCTGCTGCGCCAGTCGCTGGCCGTGGGACCGGGCGCGCCCGGCTGGGCCGGCCCCGCGGTGCTCGGCGGCGCGCCGGCCACCGGGTCGCTGCTGGTGGTGGACCCGTCGCGCCCCGCCGAGCCCGCGACGGTCGAGGGCACCCTCGCCCGGCTGCCCCTGGCCGGTGGTCCGGCGACGCTCTGGAGCGCCACCGCGCCCGATGCGCACACGCTGCGCGCGCACCTCGGCGATGCGGCCCTCGCCGAGGTCACCGCCTGATCCGGTACGCCGTTGTGCGGCATCTCGGCCCCCGGCGGTCGGGACGCTCCTATCCTCGGAAAGCGTGCGATCGCCGGTCGCCGGATCGCCCACAGGAGGCCGTGATGAGTGGCAAGGCTCGACCCGAGGCCATCAGTCCGACAGCCGTGCAGGGCGCTCCCGGGCTGTGGCGCGTCGACCTCCAGCGGCACGATCTCAGCATCGAGGGCCGTGAGGTCATCCAGAGTCGGGTCGAGTTCGAGCCGGACTCGCCACCATTCAAGCACTTCCACCCCGGCGAGGAGATCATCTGTGTGCTTCAGGGGTCGCTGGAGTACACCCTCGAAGGTCAGCCGCCGGTGGTGTGCACCGTCGGTGACGCCCTGACCGTGCCGTACGGCGTCCACCACCAGGCCCGCAACGTCGGTGACGGGGTGGCCGTCGAGCTGGCCACGTACGTCGTCGAGAAGGGCAAGCCGCTGCTCACCAAGGTGGAGTGAAGCGGGGGTCAGCGGCGAAGGCCGGCCGCCTCGGCGTGGTCGCGGCGACCCGCCGGGTCCAGTCGGGCGATCAGGTCGGCGAGGTGGTCGAGCAGGGCCGTGTCGGCCGGCACGCCCGCCTCGAGGAGGTTGGTCCGGACCCGCTCGTCGAGGCGGGCGTGCTCGCGGCGGCCCCGGGCGGTCAGGTAGGCCCGGATCCGCCGGCGGTCCAGCGGGTCGATCCGCCGAAACACCAGGTTACGGTCGACGAGCTGGTCGACCAACTTGGTGAGGGTCCCCGGCGGCAACGACGCCTCGGCGGACACCTCGCTCATCGGATGGCCTAGACCGTCAGCGAGCAGGCAGAGCACCCGCCACGCCTCGGTGGTCAGGTCGTCATCGGCCAGAACGGCGGCCAACCGGCGGGAGAGCAGCCGTTCGGCGCGGGTGAGCGAGCGCAGCAGATCGGCTGGCGCCCCGGGCATGTCTGACATGGAACTCCCTGGGCCGGTGGCTGTCATGGTAGCGACTCGTCCCGGTCCGTGGTGAGCTATGGTTTTCCCACCTCGGCCGGGCAATCATGGGCTCATGTCCGCGCCGGCACCGCCGTGGCTCACCGTCGATCGGGCCGTGGTCAGCATCGCGCTGGTGTACCCGATGCGCGGGCCGGCGGGAATGTTCGGCCCGACCTGCGAACTCTGCGCCCAACTCGCGGTCGAGGAGATCAACGCCGGTGGCGGGGTGTTGGGCCGCGAGGTGCGGCTGGTGCCGGTCGACGGTGGCGCCCCGCCGGCTGAGGTGGCCGCCCAGGTGGAGGCGCTGGTGTCGGTGGGTGCCGTGCAGGGCGTCACCGGTTGGCACATCTCCTCGGTGCGGCAGGCGCTCGCGCCCCGGGTCGCGCACCGCGTGCCGTACGTCTACACCGCCCTGTACGAGGGCGGTGAGCGTACCGAGGGGGTCTATCTGACCAGCGAGACTCCGGACGCCCAACTGTGGCCCGCGATGCGGCTGCTCGCGGGGGAGCAGGGCGTGCGCCGCTGGTTCGTGGTCGGCAACGACTACGTGTGGCCCCGGCGCACCGCGCGGGCGGCCCAGCGGTACGCGCTGCGCGACGGTGGTCGCGTGGTGGGGCAGGCGTTCCTACCGCTGGAGACGCACGACTTCGACGACGTGTTACGCCGGATCGAGCGCAGCGAGGCCGACGCCGTGGTGATGCTGCTCGTCGGCGCGGACGCAGTGCGGTTCAACCGGGCGTTCGCGCGTGCCGCGATGGACCAGCGTTGCCTGCGGCTGAGCACCCTGATGGACGAGAACATGCTGCTGGCCAGCGGGGCGGGCGCGACGCGTCGGCTCTACAGCACGGCGGGCTTCTTCGCCGGCCTCGTGACGCAGGAGAACCTCGACTTCCACGGCGAGTTCGCCCGCCGGTTCGGGGTGGAGGCGCCGCCGCTGGGCAGCCTGGGGGAGTCCTGCTACGAGGGGGTGATGCTGCTCGCCGCCCTGATCGGGCAGGCCCGCACCCTCGACGTACGGGCGATCGAGACGGCTGCCGACACGGTGGCGTACCACGGGCCGCGCGGTCGGCTGCGGCTGCGTCGACGGCACGTGCGTCAGCGGATCTACCTCGCCGAGGCCGACGGTCTCGAATTCACCGTGCTCGCCCAGATCTGACCGCCCGGTACAGACCCTTGACACGTCCACCCGGCCCGGCCCTAAGATACTTCCTGCGTGAAGTATCCGTCCAGGGGGCGGATACCACGAATGTCTGTCCACCGTCGGCGGAATCTGTCCGCCGACCATTGTGGTGGCAATTCTCTTCGAACTAATCACGGCTGAAACCATCCCGCGTGGGACGGTGTCAGTCGTTGTGGCATGCGCTCTCTCCACGTGCGTGGGAAACAGTCAATTAAGGACTGGGAAACACGCACGCAATCATGCCGGTCGACGCTTTGCGTGCCCGTAGCCGATGCGATGACCACAGGCGACGTCCACCCGTCGACCTCGGCATCGCCAACTTCACCGGACCGCACCGACCGTCCTTTCGCTACTTGAGCCCACCGCAGGGAGATTAGATGTCACTTCTTTGGGGCCGCCGCATCCTGGCGGGCGCCATGACCCTCGTCGCCGCGGCGGCCATGACCGCGTGCGGCAGCAAGACCAGTGACGAGGGCGGCACGGCCGGCGTCACCGCCGACGTCTCCGGCGACACCGTCAAGGTGGGCCTGCTCAACTCGCTCTCCGGCACCATGGCGATCAGCGAGGTCACCGTCCGCGACTCCATCATGCTCGCCGTCGAGGAGATCAACGCCGCCGGCGGCGTCCTCGGCAAGAAGATCCAGCCGGTCGGGGAGGACGGGGCCTCGGACTGGCCCACCTTCGCGGAGAAGGCCGAGAAGCTCCTCTCCGAGGACCGGGTGGCCGCCGTTTTCGGCTGCTGGACGTCGGCCAGCCGCAAGGCGGTCAAACCGGTGTTCGAGAAGAACAAGGCGCTGCTGTTCTACCCGGTGCAGTACGAGGGTCTGGAACAGTCGCCCTACATCTTCTACACGGGCGCGACGACCAACCAGCAGATCGTCCCCGGGCTCGACTACCTCAAGGCCCAGGGAACGAAATCCATCTACCTGGTCGGCAGCGACTACGTCTTCCCACGGACGGCCAACAAAATCATCAAGGCGTACGCGGCGGCGAACGGGATGACCGTGGTCGGCGAGGACTACGCGCCGCTCGGGTCCACCGAATTCGGCACCATCGTCAACAAGGTCAAGTCGTCCGGCGCGAACGCGGTCTTTAACACCCTCAACGGCGACAGCAACGTGGCCTTCTTCAAGGAGTACAAGTCGGCCGGGCTGACCGCCGCCGCGATGCCGGTGGTGTCGGTGTCCATCGCCGAGGAGGAGGTCAAGAGCATCGGCACCCAGTACCTGGAGGGTCAACTGACCGCCTGGAACTACTACCAGACCACGCCCGGCGCGGCGAACAGCAAGTTCGTCGCCGCGTACAAGGCGAAGTACGGCGCGGACAAGCCGACGAGCGACCCGATGGAGGCCGCCTACGTCAGCGTCTACCTGTGGAAGGCGATGGTCGAGAAGGCCGGCTCGTTCGACGTCGAGAAGGTCCGCGGCGCCTCCGACGGAATCACCTTCGACGCGCCGGAGGGCCTGGTCACGGTCGACGGCAAGACCCAGCACATCGCCAAGACCGCCCGCATCGGCAAGATCGGCGCTGACGGCCTGATCACCGAGGTGTGGAACTCCGGCAAGCCGGTCGCGCCGGACCCGTACCTCAAGACCTATCCGTGGGCGAGCGGCCTGAGCTGACGACGCCGGCCCCGGGCGGGCACCGCGACGACGCGCCCCGCCCGGGCCCCCGACCAGCAGTACGGGAGTACCCACCGTGACAGTCCTCTTCGGTCAACTCTGCACCGGCATCAGCATCGGCGCGGTGCTGCTGCTCATCGCGCTCGGGCTGGCGCTGACCTTCGGCCAGATGAACGTCATCAACATGGCGCACGGCGAGTTCATCATGGCCGGCGCCTACACCACGTACGTGCTGCAACAGAGCATCACCGGCGCCGGCCTGTCGCTGCTGGTCGCGCTGCCGGTGGCGTTCGTGGTCGCCGGCACGATGGGGGTGCTGCTGGAGATCCTGCTGATCCGCCGGCTCTACGCCCGCCCCCTGGACACCCTGCTGGTCACCTGGGGCGTGTCCCTGATGCTGCAACAGCTCGCCCGGGACATCTTCGGCAGTCCGAACGTGCAGACCCGCGCTCCGGACCTGCTCACCGGCAACGTGGCGGTGCCCGGCGGGCTGACGGTCGCCAACAACCGGCTGTTCATCCTGGCCCTCGCCCTGGCCGCCGTCGTCGCCCTCACCCTGGCGCTGCGGCTCACCCCGCTGGGCCGTCGGATCCGCGCGGTCGTGCAGAACCGCGACCTCGCCGCGGTGTCCGGCATCCCCACCGCCCGGGTCGACCGGGCGACCTTCTTCCTCGGCTCGGGCCTGGCCGGGCTCGCCGGGGTGGCGCTCACCCTGCTCGGCCCGATCGGCCCGACCATGGGCACCAACCTGATCATCGACGCCTTCCTGGTCGTCGTGGTCGGCGGGATCGGCCAGCTCAAGGGCAGCGTGATCGTCGCCTTCGCCCTCGGGATCCTCCAGGCCACCGGCGAGTACCTCACGACCCTCAGCGTCGCCAAGGTGATCGTCTTCGTGGCGATCGTCGCGTTCCTCCAGTGGCGGCCACAGGGCCTGTTCACCCTGCGGACCAGGAGCCTCGCATGACCGCCGTGACACCCGCGCCGCCGAGCACCGCCAGCGCACCGGCCCCGGCCGACAGCGCGCCTCCGAGCCGGTCCGGTGGCCGGTCCCGGCTGCGCGCGGCGGTGGGGTTCGCGTTCGGCGCGGCGCTGCTGTTCGCCGTCGCGCCGCTGGCGCTGTCGGACTTCCGGCTGGCCCTGCTCGCCAAGTACCTCTGCGTCGCCATGGTTGCCGTCGGCATCGGCATCGCCTGGGGGCGCGGCGGCATGCTCACCCTCGGCCAGGGCGTCTTCTTCGGCCTGGGCGGCTACGCGATGGCCATGCACCTCAAGCTCGCCGACGCGGGTCCCGGTGGGATGCCCGACTTCATGCAGCTGTACGGGCAGCTCGACGAACTGCCCGTCTGGTGGCGGCCGTTCGCCAGCCCGTGGTTCGCGCTGCCGGCCACGGTGCTGCTGCCGATGGCCTTCGCCTTCGGGCTCGGCTCACTGGTGTTCCGCCGCCGCGTGCGGGGCGCGTACTTCGCCATTCTCAGCCAGGCCCTCGCCGCCGCCCTGGTGATCCTGTTGATCGGCCAGCAGGGGACCACGGGCGGCACCAACGGGCTCACCGACATCCAGGGCTTCTTCGGTTACGACCTGGACGACCCGGTCAACCAGCGGACGGTCTACTTCATCATCGCCGGCGTCCTGCTCGCGCTGCTCGCGCTGGCCCGCCAGCTCATCCACAGCCGCTACGGGGAATTGCTGGTGGCGGTGCGGGACAGCGAGGAGCGGGTCCGTTTCCTCGGCTACGACCCGGCGTCGGTCAAGCTCGTCGCCTACGTGGTGGCGGCGGGCATGGCGGGCCTCGCCGGGGCGCTGTTCGTGCCGGCGGTGGGCATCATCTCGCCCGCCCTCATCGGCATCGTCCCGTCGATCGAGTTCGTCATCGGTGTGGCGGTGGGCGGCCGGGCCACGCTGCTCGGGCCGGTGCTCGGCGCGGTGGCGGTCGCCTGGGCGCGTACCGCCCTTTCCGAACGTTTCCCGGGCACCTGGACGTACCTGCAGGGTCTGCTCTTCGTGGTGGTGGTGGCGTTCCTTCCCGGCGGCCTTGCGGCGCTGTGGGCGCTGGCCCGCCGCCGCGACGTCGGCGAGGAGCAGAGCCGGCGCGGCTGGTCAGCGCTGGGCCGACGACGCGCCGAGCGGGCGGAGGTGCCGACGGCATGAGTGAACGCACCGAGCGTAGCGAGGGCCGTGGGCGCATGCCCGGCCAGCACGGCATGAGTGAACGCACCGAGCGCAGTGAGGGCCGTGAGCGCATGCCCAGCCGGCACGGCATGAGTGACGACCGACTGGACGGGCTGTCCGTCCGTGACGTGCGGGTCAGCTTCGACGGCTTCACCGCAGTCGACGGCGTCTCGCTGGAGGTGCCCGCCGGTGACATCCGGTTCCTGATCGGCCCGAACGGTGCCGGCAAGACCACCCTGGTCGACGCGATCACCGGTCTGGTGCGGGCCACCGGCTCGGTGTGCTTCGGCGACCAGGAGCTGCTGGGTCGCCCGGTGCACCGGATCAGCCGGCTCGGCATCGGCCGGACGTTCCAGACGTCGACGATCTTCGAGGAGCTGTCGGTCGTGCAGAACCTCGACATCGCGGCGGGCGGCCGCCGCAGCTGGGCCACCCTGGCCCGGCGTCGGCGGGGGATCCCCGACGAGGTGGCCGCCGCGCTGGAGACCATCGGGCTGACCGGCCGGGCCGACCAGCTCGCCGGCACGCTCGCGCACGGCCAGAAGCAATGGTTGGAGATCGGCATGCTGCTGGTGCAGAACGCGCGGCTGCTGCTGCTCGACGAGCCGGTCGCCGGGATGAGCCACGAGGAGCGCGACGCCACGGGCGCCCTGCTGGAGACGGTGAGCCGGGATCGCACGGTGGTGGTGATCGAGCACGACATGGACTTCCTGCGTCGCTTCGCGCGCAGCGTCACCGTGCTGCACGCGGGGAGGGTGCTCAGCGAGGGCACGGTGGCGCAGGTCCAGGCGGACCCGCGCGTGCAGGAGGTCTACCTCGGCCACCCGGTCGACGCCGGGTCGGTCCCCAGCGGTCTGGAGGCATGATGCTGACCCTGCGTGGGGTGCACGCCGGATATGGGCGGTCCCGGGTGCTGCACGGCGTGGACCTCGCCGTCCCGCCCGACGGGGTGGCCGCGGTGCTCGGGCACAACGGCGCCGGCAAGAGCACCCTGCTGCGGGTCGCGGCGGGCCTGCTGCGCCCGACCGCCGGCACCGTCGAGCTGGACGGCGAGGACGTCACCCGTCTCGCGCCGCACGAGCGGGTGGCGCGCGGCATGGCGTACGTCCCGCAGGGCCAGCAGTGCTTCCCGCAGCTGACGGCGGCGGAGAACCTGCGCCTCGTCGCCGACGGCCGGCGCGACGGCGCGGTGGCGACGGCGGAGGTGCTGGACCTGTTCCCGGCGCTGCGTCCGCTGCTGCGGCGGCGGGCCGGGCTGCTCTCCGGTGGTCAGCGTCAGCAACTCGCCATCGCCCGGGCGTTGATCACCCGGCCGCGGCTGCTCATGCTCGACGAGCCGACCGAGGGCATCCAGCCGTCGGTGGTCGCCGAGATCCAGGAGCGGATCGTCGAGCTGACCCGGCATTCCGGCTTCAGCCTGCTGCTCGTCGAGCAGCACCTCGGGTTCGCGCTGCGGGTGGCGAACCGCTACCACGTCCTCGAATCCGGCCGGATCACCTCGCACGGCGACGGGGGAGCCACGGCGGAGCGGGAGGTGCGGGCGGCCCTCGCGGTCTGACCCGGGGCGGGTCCGCATCCGCCGCGCCGTCCGCGCCCGCGGCCCGCGGCGGCGTGGCCGGGCGACGTTCGGGAGACCGATGCCGCGGTGTGTTGTCCGGCCGGGCCGGCCGGGGAGCTCTGCCCAGCAACCGCAGGGCGCCCCGGGGCCGGGATCATCCGCCCACCGACCGCAGCGTGTCGATCGAGTGGGGGAGCGGCCGGCGGCTGGCACTGAGCACAGCGCCGTCGGGGCGCACGACGGCTGCGCGAGCGTTCCCTGTCCGGAGCCATCGGTGCAGTTCGCTGCCCGGTCGGGCGGTGATGAGCACGGCTCCCCGCCGGTGGATGTCGGCTCGTTGTGCGGCGGACGGCTCGGTGGTCGTGACGATCGCGAACCGGCCGGCGGCCACGTCGTCGAAGCGGCGGTCGCCATCGATGATCGCGTTGGGGCACAGTCGGCCGGCGAGGCTGCGGCGCAGCCGTGGCCGCATCACCAGGTCGGAGCGGTGCAGCGGGGGTGTCTGGCTGTCCGTGGCCACCTCCGTGAGGCCGGGCACGAGGTGCAGGCGCGGCGCGACCGCGCGGCGGATGATGCTGCCCAGCTCGCCGCCGGCCGTCATCGCCGTGCCGATCAGCTTCGCCAGTTTGATCATGGCCTGCGCGTGGTGCGTGCGTTCGATCTCGTACGTGTCGAGCACGGTCTCGGGCAGGGTCCCGCCAAGCACGCCGGCGAGTTTCCAGGCGAGGTTCATCGCGTCGCGCAGCCCGGCACACATGCCCTGGCCGATGAACGGTGGGGTGAGGTGGGCGGCGTCGCCGAGCAGGAACATCCGGCGGTCGCGCCACCGGTCGGCGACCTGCGCGCGGAAGGTGTACTCGGCCGCGCGGACGATCTCCAGCTCCGCGACGGGAACGGTCCCGGTCCAGGCGGAGATCAGCGGATGGAGCCGACCCATGTCGTGGAAGTCGGCGGCGGTTTCCCCCGGTGCCAGCCGGAACTCCCACCGGTGGCGAGTCTTTCCGACCTGCATGTAGGTGCCGGCGCGGGTTGGGTCGCAGAGCTGGTGCACCCCTTCCCACTGGCCGAGGTCGGCCTCGGTGACCACGTCGATGACGAGCCAGCGTTGGGTGAAACCCAGCTCCCGCATGGTCGTGCCGATGGCGGCTCTGGTGAGGCTGTTGGCGCCGTCGCACCCAAGGACGTACGCCGCGCGGACGGAGTCGGGCTCGCCCGTGGCCGGGTCGGTGAAGTCGACCCGAACCCCGCTGGCGTCCTGGGTCAACGCGGTGACCTCGGCGCCGCCGTGGAGGGTGGCGGTGCCATACCGGCCGAGATTCCGGCGGAGGATCGCCTCGAGCTCCGGCTGGTCGAACAGGCTTCCCTCGGGGTAGCCGTGCCGGCCCTGCGCGAGGTCGCGCCGGAACTCGGCCAGCACGCGCATGTTCCGGTCCAGCAGCCGCAGGCCGCGATGCGGCCGGGAGATCGCGGCGAACTCCTCGCGGAGCCCGAGGCGGGCCAGGATGCGGTGGACCTCGTCGTCGAGGGCCACGGCCCGGGGCTGGGGATAGATCGACTCCCAGCGCTCGAGGACGAGGCACTCGACGCCGTACTGGGCGAGCAGCGTCGCGGCGGTGAGCCCGGTGGGGCCCGCCCCGACGATGACCACTGGAACCGATGTCACCACGTCAGGAACTGAAGCACGAGGTAGGCGGCGACAAGGAGCCCGCAGACGAGGGCGGGTGCGTACTTCTGCGGGCCGTCTCCCTTGCGCAGGTGCACCACGAGGGCCCCGGCGAGCAGGAGCAGCAGCCCGGCGCCGGCGAGCACGCCGAGCAGCGGCTGGAACAGGCCGATGAGCAGTCCGACCGCACCGGCGACCTCGAGCAGGCCGATACGCCGATAGGCGCCCACGGTGAAACCGGCCTCCCCGGCCAGCTCCCGCATCGCTTGCAGGGCCAGAATCTTCGCCGTGCCCAGGGCGAGGAAGACCAGCGCGAGCAGCGCCGCGAGGATGGACGCAGCGAGGGTCATGAGGTAACCACCAATCGCCAATCGATGGCATAGCGGCCGAGCGTCGCCTTGACGGCGTCCTCGGCGGAGGGAGAAGTGTTGACGGTGGCCACGATGGAGCTGCCCTCGATCGTGGCCTCGATGTCCTGCACGCCGTCGATCCCGTCGAGCGCCTCGTGCAGTTCCCGGCGGACGGCATCCGCCCGCAACCCGAGCTTGTAGAGCTTGCCGACGGCGGTGAGGGGCAGTTCGTCGAGGACCGTGACGGTCCTGGGCGCGGCGGCGCGGTCGGGCACCCGCTCGCGCGCCCACGCGCCCAGTTCCTCCTCGGCGACCGTTGCGCCGGGAGTGAGGGTGACGTAGGCGACGGGTACCTCGCCGGCGTGCACGTCCGGGCGCCCGACCGCGCTGGCCGCGGTGACCTGCGGGTGGGTCAGCAACGTGTCCTCGATGGTGGCGGGGTCGATGTTGTGTCCGCCGCGGATGATGAGGTCCTTGGCCCGCCCGGCGAGATGGACGAACCCATCCTCGTCGACGCGGCCGAGGTCGCCGGTGTCCAGCCAGCCGTCGACCAGCTTGCCGAGTCCGTCCAGGACGGGGCCGTTCTCGTCCCGGTCGATGACGTAGCCGGGAAACACGGTCGGACCGCTGATCGCCAGGATCCCGGTCTCACCGACGGGCTGCTCGTCCCACGTCCCGTCCACGGCGACCACTCGCACCCGCTGGTATGGCAGGCGTTGCCCGACCGAGCCTGGCCGCGGCGCGTCGGGGAAGGTACGCGCGCTGGCGCAGGTCGCCTCGGTCAGCCCGTAGCCCTCGGTCAACGCGACTCCGGTGTGGGCCTGGAAGCTGTCCCGGACCGCGGCGGGCAGCGGCGAGGCCCCCACCATGGGAAATCGCAGGCTGCTGATGTCGGCGTCGACCGGGACCTGGGCCAGCGTGGCGTACACGGTCGGCACGGCGCTCATCGCGGCGATCCGGTAGTGCTCGGTGACCTTCCAGAATGTCCCGAAGAGCGCGGGGTCGCGGTAGCCGAGCGGGCCGGCCCACACGACGGTCTGTCCCTTGAACAGCGGTGCGAGCAGGGTGACCACGAGTGCGTTGACGTGGAACAGCGGAAGCGCCGCGAAGACCACCGTCTCCTGGTCGAACAGGTTGCTGGCGGCCAGCATCCACGCGTCGGCAACCTCGTTGGCGTGGGTGTGCGCGGCCAGTTTCGGGGCGCCGGTGGTGCCGCCGGTATGGAACATCGCGGCCAGGTCGACGGATCGGGGCAGCTCGCCGTCGAAAGCCGCGGCGTCCTGGGCCGCGGCAAGCTCGCCGAGGTAGCCGACCCGCACCCCGTCGATGGCGGGCAGCGGCTCGGGCTCGCCGTCGGCGCCGGTGGGCCGCAGCACCAGGATCACGTCGAGCAGGCCGTCGCCGGCGAGCGCCTGCGCGGTGTTCCAGGTGGCGGGTGCGAGTTCGGGTCCGGCCGTGACCAGGACGCGGGCACCGGAGCGCCGGAGGAGCTCGGCGAGGTGTTGCCGGGACAGGCCGCCGCCGAGGGGCGCCGCGATCCCGGCGAGCTGGGCGGCCAGCGTCGCGGTGATCAGCTCGGCGCAGTTGGGGGACATCAGGGCGACCGCGTCACCCCGCCGCACCCCGAGGCCGTGGAGCAGGTTCGCCACCCGGTGCACGTCGGCCAGGAGTTCGGCGAAGGTACGGCGCTGCGGCTCATTCCAGCGCGTGGCGTCCGGCAGGACGTTGAGCGCCGTACGGTCCGGCCAGCGCGTGGCCGCTCGCGCGAGCAACGCGTACGTCGATTCCGGCAGGCCCCGCGCCTCGAGCGGAACGGCCTCGATCGCGGCGAGGTCGGCGGGCGTGGCGTAGTCCGGCCACAGCAGCGGCCCGGTCATGGGGCGTACCTGACGACCGTGCGCTGGCGACCCAGGTCGATCGCGCCGTCGTCGGTGGCGATGGTGGCCTCGACGACGTCGCCGTCCTTGAGGTACCTGGGGTTGCGCGTCTGACCCTTGAAGAACATCCTCCACTTCACCGCGGGCGGCAGCAGCGAGACGAGGAACATGACCGGCTTCGGCGGCGCGCTTAGCGCGGTTCCGATGGGTGTGCCGGTCAGCAGCAGGTCGCCGGGGTCGACCCGCTGGAAGCGGGTCAGCGCCTGCAGCGCCTGGACCGGCCGGTAGATCATGTCGGCGACGGTCATGTCCTGCCGGAGCTCGCCGTTGACCCACAGCCGCAGCCGCAGGTCGGTGAACCGCTTGAGTTCGTCGGCGTCGAGCAGCACCAGCGCGGGGCCGACCGGGGTGAAGCTCGGGTAGGACTTGGCCTCGTAGAACTGGGTCTTGGGCAGCTGGACGTCACGCGCCGAGATGTCGTTGGTGACCACCAGGCCGGCGACGTAGTCGGTGAGGTTGTCGTCGGTGATGGTGGTGCCGACCGGCAGCTCGCGGCCGAAGACCAGTCCGATCTCCACCTCGTAGTCCAGCAGCCGCACATGCGCGGGGCGGACCACGTCGGCGTACGGCCCGCTGATCGAGCCGGAGGCCTTACGGAAAAAGGTCAGGGGAACGGTTGCGGGATCGCCACCACTGTCCTTGACGTGCGAGGCGAAGTTGGTCATCTGGGCGACGACGCGGCAGGGCGCCGTCACCGGGGAGACCAGCGCGAGGTCCTCGACCGGGACGGTGTCGCGGCTCGTCGCGGCCGCGGCGAGCGCCGGCCGGTCGGCCAGCAGTTCCGCGGTGGTGGTGGCGCTGGTGTGCACCTTGGCGGCGCCGGTGGGGGTGAGCACCCACCAGGCGTCGGCGGTGCGCAGGACGGAGGTGCTCATAAGGCAAACGCTTTCATCAGGCCGCGCAGGCGGTGCAGGTCGAATTCGTTGTCCTCGCGCAGCGCGCCGATGACCGCGTGCAGCTCGCGAAGCGCTTCCCGGCCGGGTCTCATGCCGAGAAAGTCCTTGGTGGCGGGCGGACCCCACTGGGCCAGCCCGGAGGCCGTCATCGGCGCCCAGCCCGGCTCGAGCGTGCAGTCGAACAGGTCGCCGTCGGTGAAGTGCTCGACCAGGAAGCCGTCCGGGTCGCGCCAGTAGTCGAAGATCTGGCTGCCCTGGATGTGCCGGCCGATTCCCCAGGACCGCCGGTAGCCCCGGTCGAGCAGGTGCTCCCCGCCGGCGGCCAGCGAGTCGAGGTCGGAGACCTGGTAGGCGGAGTGCACGTACCGGTTGGCCGGGCCGAGGGTCATCGCGAGGGTGTGGTGGTCGGTGGGTGTGCTGCCGCGGTCGCAGCGGATGAAGCTCATGACCGGGCCGCGCTCGCGCTGCCCCGGATGGTAGAGAAAGTCGCTGACGATCAGACCCAGGTGTTCGAGGTACCAGTTGAGTGTCTCCAGGTACCGGGTCGTCTGCAGTACGACGTGACCGAGGCGCTGGACCGTGGCCGGCTCCCGTGGCGGCCGCTGGGTGGCGTTCACGCGTGCGACGTCGTGCCCGATGTTGAAGGCCAGTGGCTGCTGGGTGGGCAGCGCGGGTAGCTGGTGCGTGTCCGCGACCACCCGTACCTGCACCCCGCTCGGGTCCGCCAGGTCCACGGTCACCCCGCCCAGGCTCTCCGGCAGCGGGGCGACCCTCGCGCCGATCGCCTCCGCGAGCCGCAGCACGTCCTTGGCGTCGGCTGCCTGAAAGGCGGGTCCGATGAACCGCGAGCGTGGACCCCGGCGGATGAGCGCGCAGGGGGAACCCGGGTCGGTGCCCCGCAGGTGCAGCTCGTCCGGGGTACGCAGCGACGTGCGGAAGCCGAACGCCTGGGCGAACAGCTCGGCCCGCCCCAGATCAGGCTTCTCGAACTCCAGCCAGGCCAGGTCGTGCGCCTTGACGATCGGGTTCCTTGCCCGCCCCGGGTGCTCGCCCCGCAACGCGCCGTGCTCACTGTGCAGACCGGTGTGCGGGTCGTGGTGCTCGATCATGTCCCGCTCCCTCCAAGTTGACGAAATCGTCACTTACGAGAGTAGCGTCAGTCAAGGGTGGATGACGATTTCGTCAGATCTGAGTTCCGGCTGGGTTAAGGTGGTCTCGCAGACCGGCTCGGGAGAGGTGAGCACGCAGGTATGGCCCAGCAGACCAGGCACGCACCCAACCGGCTGGAACGGCGGAAGGCGCACACCCGGTCGGCGCTCGTACGCGCCGCCCAGACCTTCATCGCGGCCGGCAAGCCAAACGTGCCGATCCTGGAGCTCACCCAGGCCGCCGACGTGGGGATGGGGTCGTTCTACAACCACTTCGACAGCCGCGAGCAGCTCATCGAGGCCGCCGTCGAGGACGCCCTCGATCGCTACGGCGCCCTGCTCGACGAGCTGACCGTGGGCCTGGACGACCCGGCCCAGGTGTTCGCACAGAGCTTCCGGCTGACCGGGCGCCTCCACCGCCGACAGCCCGAGCTGAGCAGGGTCCTGCTCAGCACCGGCCTGGCCCTCGCCGGCTCGGACAAGGGCCTCGCGCCGCGAGCCCGGCGCGACATCGAGGATGGCGCCCGCGCCGGACGGTTCCGCGTGCGCGACCCCGAGCTGGCGATGGTGATCGTGGCCGGCGCGGCGCTGTGCCTGGGGCAGCTGCTGCACGACCACCCGGAGCGTGACGACGCCGCAGCCGCCGACCAGGTCACTGAGGACGTGCTGCGCATGCTCGGCCTGCCGCCCGAGGAGGCCCACGAGATCTGCCACCGCCCGCTGCCCGACCTCGACACTCGTCCGTAGGCCAGCGTTGGTCCCGGGTCCGACGGACGCTAGAGATTGACCGCCTCCCGCACCATACGGTTGGCCGTGTCCGGCTCGTACCCGGTCGCCCGAAGTAGGTCACTCAACGCCGTGCGGAGTTGAATCACGACAGCCTGCCCGTACGACTTCAGGCCTTTGCGGCATGCCTGGCCGACCAGCCGGGCGACATCCAGCACCGCGCCGCGGGTCTGCTCGAACGGTCCAGCCTTTCGCGCCTCCCGCTGCAGCACCCGAACCGTCTCGGCGAGCCTTTCCACAGCCGCGACCAGTTCCTCCGGCACCGGCTCGTCGTACTGCAGCAAGGTCGAGGTCCAGCGGGCAATCTCCCGGCACTCGAAGGTCACCCGATCCATGTGCCGGATGCCGCGCTGGTAGCGCTGGACGTCGCGTCGGCGGGGCCAGCGCACCGGCGCGATTGTTGTCACCTCCTCGGCGCCACCCAGCGCCTCGTGCATCCGCTCGAGATCGGCATCCATGCCGCGAAACTGGTCGAGCGCCCGTACCGCGCGGTCCGGGTCTCGCGCTCTCATTGCCTCCGCGACTTCCCGAAGCTGCGCGGAGAGGGCCTCGACCAGCGGCGCGGCGGCGCGGTCAAGAGTGCGCATAGGGTTGATCGGCACCAGCAACGCGACCACCACCAACCCGACGACGGCCCCCGACCCAGCTTCGACGAGCCGCGCCCACTCCAGACCCTGCTGGACCGGTGACAGCGTGGCGAGCAGGACGGCGGTACTGCCGGCTTGGGCGACAAGCGCCCCGCTGCGCCCCGTCATCAGCAGGGCGAGGGCGATGGCCAGGGCCACCACCACGCCGATCTGCCAGGCTCCGAACCCCATATAACGCAGCAGAAGGTCGCTGATGAGCAGGCCCAGACCGACGCCGAGCATGAGTTCGACGGTACGTCGGGCGCGCTGTCCGAGTGCGGCGACGATTGTGCCGACGGCCGCGCTGGGTGCGAAGACCGGCGATGGTCGCCCCGCCACCTCGTGCGCGAGCCCCCAGGCGAGGGTGGCGGCGAGCCCGCACTGCGCCGCGATGACCAGGATGATCTCCACCTGACGTAGCCGCAGCCTGCCAGCCGCACCACCGCGGCGTCGAGCCAGCGCCGCCAGGTCTCTTGACTGCTCCATCACCTCCTCAGGTCGGGGCAGGGGGCTCCGGTCAGCGGTCATGGCGCGGGTTACCCCGCCTAACCTTCACAAACCTGCGACCTGTTCAGGTTGATTGATCAAGCTCACGCCTGGTCGCGAAGCCTGCGCTTGAGGATCTTGCCGGTGGAGGTCATGGGCAGTTCGTCTCGGAACTCGACCAGGCGGGGGTACTTGTAGCTCGCCATCCGCTCCTTGCACCAGCTCACCAACTCGCCCTCGGTCAGCCGTGATCCGGGGTCGCGAATCACGAAGGCCTTCACCTCCTCGCCGTGCGACTCGTGCGGCACGCCGACCACGGCCACGAGGCTGACGTCGGGGTGAGCCAGGATGATCTCCTCGATCTCCCGTGGGTACACGTTGAAGCCACCGCGGACGATCATGTCCTTCGCCCGGTCGACGATGAAGTAGTACCCGTCCTCGTCGCGGCGGGCGACGTCACCCGTGCGGAACCACCCGTCCCGGATCACCTCCGCGGTCGCGTCGGGACGGCCGTGGTAGCCCTTCATGACGTTGTGCCCCCGGATCGCGATCTCGCCGGACTCGCCCTCCGGGACCTCGTTCCAGTCCGTGTCGACGAGTTTCATCTGCACCCCCCAGATCGGCTGCCCGATCGAACCGGGCTTGGCCTTTCGCCCGGGGTGGTTGAACGAGGCGACGGGGCTGGTCTCGGAGAGGCCGTAGCCCTCCCGGATCCGAACGCCGTAGACCTTCTCCACCTGCTCGAGGATCTCCACCGGCAAAGGGGCGCCGCCGGAGATCGCCATCCGCAGCTTGGCCGCGATCGTCGGAGCGCTGCCGTGCTTGCCGACCACGGAGAGCAGGCCCCAGTACATCGTCGGCACGCCGGCGAAGAAGGTCACCCGCTCCCGCTCCATCAGCGCCAGTGCGGTTGCGGCGTCGAACCGGGGCAGGAGGACCAGCGTGGCGCCGCCGTACAGGCCCGCGTTCATCTGCACCGTCTGCCCGAACGAGTGGAACAGCGGCAGCGTCACCAGGTGGACGTCCTCCTCGACGGCGCCGAAGAGGCGCCAGCAGGTGAGGGCGTTCATGACCATGTTGGCGTGGGTGAGTTCGGCGCCCTTGGGCTGTCCCGTGGTCCCGCTGGTATAGAGGATCACCGCGGTGTCGGTGGCCTCGGTGACCACGGTCTCGAATCGGGGAGACTTTCCGGCGAGCGCGGCGCCCAGTGTGCGGGCATCCTCGATCGGGCTCGCCGCCTGGAGGTCCGCGGTGATGAGGAAGAAATGGTCGCACCCGTTGGCACCGCCGAACCCCTGCCAGCCCTCGACCCCCATCGGTAGTTCCGGGGTGCCCTCGAAGCAGAAGTACGCCTTGGCGCCCGAGTCCTGCAGGTGGTAGGCGATCTCACCGGCCTTGAGGAGGACGTTCAGTGGTACGACGACAGCACCCGCCTTCAGAATGCCGTAGTAGACCACGGGGAAGTAGGGGAGGTTCGGGCACGACAGCGCGACCCGGTCGCCCGGCCGGATGCCGCTCTCGGCGAGCAGGTTCGCGACCTGGTTCGCCGCACCGTCGAGTTGGGCGTACGACAGGCGGGTGTCACCGAGGACGACGGCGTCCCGGCCCGGCAGCCGTTCGGCGGTGCCTTCGAGCATGAGCGCGAGGTTGAGCATGCGGCTCTCCTTGGTGGCTTGGGAAAGGGTGCGTCAGGACATCGTCGTCGCGGCGGGCGGGGGCGCCGGTTCGCCGACCGGCATCGGCGACGCAGTGACGAACGGCGGGCGGGGCAGGTCGGCGTCACCGGCGGCAGCGGCGTAGACAACCACGTCGGGGCGCAAGGCCAGCACGGTGGCGTGGTGCCGGCGCATCCAGGGGACGAGCACGTCCTCGTCGTCCACGATGGTGCCGGGCGCGGGGGCTGAGCCCGCCGGTGTGACCTGCAGGCACCTGATGCCGCCGGCCGCCCAGGCCGGCCAAGGCCGTGCCGGGCCTGTGTGCAGCAGCACCCACCGACCGGCGAGCACGTCGTCGAGACGAGCCGGGTCACCGGCGTCGGTCTGGACCCAGGGCTGCGGGAGCTGCTTGCCCACCGCTGCGTTGCCACCGCTGTGGTCCAGCAGGCCCTTCCGGTAGACGGTGTCCGGGAACCACTTCGCCTCCTGCATGTAGGCGCGGATGGCGGGGACCCGCATGACGAGGCGGAACGCGATGTTGCGCAGAGCCGTGAGGCCGGGGCGCCGCTCGGTGATGATGCGCCCGAAGCGGACCGCCTGCGCGGTCATGTCCCGCACGTGTGGTTTGCGCTCAACCTCGTAGCTGTCCAGCACCTCATCGGTTAGCTCGCCGCGCAGGACCGCGGCCAGCTTCCAGCACAGGTTGCCCGCGTCGCGTACGCCGGAGGACATGCCCTCGCCGATCCACGGTGGCATCGCGTGTGCCGCGTCGCCGGCGAGGAAGATCCGCCCGATGCGCCACCGGGCGGCGAAGCGGACGTGGTGGCTGTAGATGACCGCCCGTTGGATCTCGACGTCGTCGGGCGTCCGGCCGTAGCGGCGCAGCAGCCGCCAGATGTGGTCGTGGCTGACCAGATCCTGTTCGTCCTCGCCGGGCAGGACGGGGAATTCCCAGCGGTGGTGGCCGAGCGGGGTCGGGCAGTCCACGGCGGGCCGGGCGGGGTCGCAGTGGAAGCGCAGTCGGTCGACGGTGTCCCAGTCCCGCTTGACCTTGGTGTCGATGACGACCCACCGGTCGTGGTAGGTACGGCCGTCGAAGCCGACGCCCAGCCGGGTCCGGATCGGGCTGGAGCCGCCGTCGGCGGCGATCAGGTACGCGCCCCGCAGGGTACGCACCGTGTCGTCGGCCAGGTCACGTGCGGTGACGGTGACGCCGGTGCCGTCCTGCTCGACGGCCGCACAGTCGTGGCCGAGCAGGACTTCGACGTTCGGGTAGCGGGCCACGCCGTCGCGGAGGACCTGCTCCGTGGCCGGCTGGTAGATGAACAGCTGCGGCGGGTGCCCGTTGCCCCGGGGGGCCGGTGCGAGGCTGAGGAACGACCGGCCGCGGGCGTCGACGAAGTCGATCGGTCGGCCGGCGAGCATGTTCTCCTTGAGCTGCTCCGCGAGGCCGATCGCCTGCCAGATCCGGATGGTCTCCTCGTCGGTGGAGATCGCCCGGGCGCGGGGGTAGATCGCGGCGTCGCGCTCGACCACGGCGACCCGTACGCCCATGCCGCCGAGCAGATTGGCGGCGGTCACGCCGACCGGGCCGTATCCGACGATGATCACGTCATATTCGTGCTGACTGGTGTTCATGGGGTGGCTCCGCTCAGTGCCGGGACGGTGATCTCCGCGCGGCGCAGCGAGGCCGCGCCGTGGCGGAACTGGTTGAGCTTGTCGATGACGGTCTGGCCTTCGGGGGTGTGCCCCCAGATGCTGATCCCCTGGTGGGTGGTGGGTTCCCAGGTGGCCTCGTCGACGACGATCGGATTCCAGCCGACCTCCCACTCGAATCCCGACGGCGTCCGGACGTAGTAGGACAGCTCCTTGTCGTTGGTGTGCTGCCCGATGCCCAGGGCCATGGTGAAGCCGAGTTGCTTGAGGCGCTGGTAGGAGGCGGTCACGTCGTGCAACGTGGCCACCTGGGTGTTGAGGTGCTGGACCGCGGTGCGGATCGGGTCGATCCGCAGACCCTCGGTGTTGGCCACGGCGATGGTGTGGTGGCGGCCGTTGACCCGCAGGAACCGGATCCGGAAGCGGACCCGGCTGATCGTCTCGACGATGAAGTCGCTCAGCCTGGCGTCGAGCAGGTTGTCGTAGTAGCGGTGGATGGCGTCCGGCTGCCGCGAGGTGATGGCGATGTGGCCCATGCCGGCGTCGCCGGTGACGAAGCCGCTCGCCTGCATGCGCAGCGGCGCGGTGGTGGTGATCGAGGTGGTGTACAGCTCTTGGACCAGGCCCTTGGGGCCGGGGAAGCGCACCAGCCGTTGCACGCCGCGCAGCGCCGCCTCCTCGCCGTGGCCGTGTTCCGGCGTGACGCCACAGGCGGTGATGCGGGCGACGATGTCATCGAACGCCTCGTGGTCGTCGACGTGCCAGCCGACCGTGGTCACGTCCTCGGCGGGACCCCGTTGCAGCAGCAGCCGGCACTCGTGGTCGTCCAGCCGGAAGCGCATCCGGTCGCGGTCGAGTTCGTCGACGTGCAGGCCGACGCCGTCGGCGCCGAAGCGGCGCCAGTCTCCGAACCGGGTGGTCTCGATGCACAGGTAGCCCAGGTGGACCTTGCCGAACACGTTCATGTGGACTCCTCGGAGAGGAAGGCGGCGGTGAGGGAGTTGAACAGCTCCGGGCGTTCCCACTGCACCCAGTGGCCGGTCCTGGCGACCAGGTACAGGTCGCAGTGCGGCATCCGCTCGGCGAGCAGCCGGCCGCCGGACGGCCGGTTGACCTTGTCGTCGGCGCCCCACAGCACGAGCGCGCGCGTGGCGGCCCGGGACAGCCGCCTGTCCCGCAGCAGATCCATCCGCAGCAGGGTGCGGAGCGAGGCTGGGCGCCGCAGCGGCGGGTCGGCGACGACCTCCGGGTCGATGCTCGCCCGGTACCGCTCCTCGATCATCTCGGCGGGGACGGCCCTGCCGTCGTAGACCAGGTCCTCGCGGATGAACCGTTCCAGCTTGGCCCGGGTCGGGCCCTCGCCGCCGTAGTAGGCGAACAGCCGCCTCAAGCCGGGCGTCGGCGGACGCCGGGTCGTGCCGATCCCGCCCGGGCCCATGAGGATCAGGCGTCCGACCCGGTCGGGCCGGTCGAGCGCCAGCCGCAGCGCGGCGGCACCGCCGTAGGAGTTGCCGACGAGGTGGGCCCGGTCGATGCCGAGCGCGTCGAGCAGGCCGCCAACCGCGCCGGCGAGGTCGCCGAACGGGTCGGACTGGTCGATGCTCTTGCTGGACCGGCCGTAGCCGGGCAGGTCCGGCACGACCACTCGGAACCGCTGTGCTAGGGCCTCGACGTTACGGGCGTAGTTAGACATCCCCGACGCTCCCGGCCCGCCGCCGTGCAGCAGCACCACCGCTTGGCCGGCTCCCCGCTCGGTGACGGCGATGTCTCGCGCGCCGACGCGCACCACGCGCTGATCTGCGGTGATTTCCTCGACGCTCACGTGACCTCCCGCAGCCCGATGGCATTAATGTAATGAGCGTTACAGTTGTAGTGACCGCTACGGTAAGCTTCACTGCTGACATCGTCAAGACATCAGCCGGAAACCTGGGAAGGGTGCGATGACGGAATCTCGCAGCGAACGCAAACGGCGGGCCAACGGCGAGGAGTCCCGCCGCCGCATCCTCGATGCGGCCGCCGAGGTCGCCGGCGTGCGTGGCTACGACGGCACCAGCATCGCGCTGGTCAGCGAGAAGTGCGGCCTGCCCGCCAGTTCGATCTACTGGCATTTCAAGAACAAGGACGACCTCATCGCCGCGGTCATCGAGCGCAGCTTCGACATCTGGGCCGACGCGCTCACCCTTCCCGGCGACGACACCGACCCGGCGCGGGAACGCGTTACGGCGCTGGCGGGTCAGGTCGCCAAGACCCTGCTGGACTCGCCCGACTTCCTCCGCCTCGGGCTCATGCTCACCCTTGAGCGCCGCCCGGAGGAGCCCAGCGCCCGGCGCATGTTCCTACAGGTCCGGGATGTCGCCCGCGCCCGGCTCGCCGCCGTGCTCGCCATGCTCGCCCCGGACGCCGACCGCGACGCGATCGACCTGGTCGCCACGTACGCCATCGCCGGCGCCGACGGACTCTTCATCGCCAAGGAGATCGGCGGCGACAGCGTCGACCTCAGGCCGCTGTTCGACCTGCACGCCCGCGCCCTCCACGACGCCCTCACCCGCCTGACCGCCGGCGGTCAGGCCACGGAGATCTCATGACCACCGGCACCGCCGATCCTGTCGCCGCCGCCTACCGCAGGCTGCGTACCGCCGCCCGGACCCGCACGCCGTGCCCGCCGGTCCGTGACCTCATCGGCCCCGACGACGAGACCCTCGCCTACGCCGTCCAGCGTCGGTTGACCGAGGCCCGGATCCGGGACGGCGGGCGGGCGGTCGGGCGCAAGGTCGGTCTCACCTCCACGGCCGTGCAGCGTCAACTCGGGGTCGACCGGCCCGACTTCGGCATGCTCTTCGAGGACATGGCCTGCTCGCAGGCCGAGGCGATCAGCCTTGACCGGCTGCTGCAACCCCGCATCGAGGCCGAGGTCGCCTTCGTCCTCGCCGACGACGTCACCGACGCGGGCATCACCGCTGCCACGGTGCGACAGCGGGTCGCCTACGCGGTGGCCGCCCTGGAGATCGTGGACAGCCGCATCGCCAGGTGGGACATCAGCTTCGCCGACACCGTGGCCGACAACGGATCCAGCGGGCTGTTCGTCCTCGGCGCCGACCGTGTTCCCCTCGGCGCCGTCGAACCGGCGGCGGTGCAGATGACCATGACCGTGAACGGCGTCCCCGCCTCGGCCGGCGCCGGCGCGGCGTGCCTCGGCGACCCGCTGGCGGCTCTCGCCTGGCTCGCGCGCACGGCCCTGGCGCACGGCGACCCGCTGCGCGCCGGCGAGGTCGTGCTCTCCGGGGCGCTCGGGCCGATGGTCCCGGTCACCCCCGGCATGCACGTCCGCGCACACCTCACCGGCCTCGGCAGCGTCGAGGCCACCTTCACCACCCCCTGACGAAAGGTGGCAGTCGATGCCGCGTACGAAGGTCGCCGTCCTTGGATCCGGCAACATTGGCACCGACCTGATGATCAAAGTTTTGCGACTGTCGGACACGCTGGAGATGGCCGCGATGGTCGGCATCGACCCGGCCTCCGACGGCCTCGCGCGCGCCCGGCGCCTGCGCGTGCCGACCACCGCCGACGGCGTCGCCGGACTTGTCGCGATGCCCGACTTCGCCGACATCGCCGTGGTCTTCGACGCCACGTCGGCGAGCGCGCACCGGACCAACGCCGCCGCCCTCGCCCCGTACGGCAAGGCGCTCGTCGACCTCACCCCCGCCGCCATCGGGCCGTACGTCGTACCGGCCGTCAACCTCGACGCGCACCTCGACGCCGGCAACGTCAACATGGTCACCTGCGGGGGACAGGCCACCATCCCCGTCGTCGCGGCCGTCTCCCGAGTGACGCCCGTGCCGTACGCCGAGATCGTCGCGTCCATCGCCTCCCGGTCCGCCGGTCCCGGCACCCGGGCCAACATCGATGAGTTCACCGAGACCACGGCGGCCGCCATCGCACAGGTCGGCGGCGCCCGGCGCGGCAAGGCGATCATCATCCTCAACCCCGCCGAGCCGCCGATGATCATGCGGGACACCGTGCAGTGTCTCATCGGCCCCGCCGACCACGACGCCGTCCGCGCCAGCATCGACCAGATGATCACGGACGTCGCCGCGTACGTCCCCGGCTACCGGCTCAAGCAGCCCGTGCAGTTCACCCCGCTGGCCCCGGACGAACCGGTGCACACCCTGCTGCCCGACGACACGACACCGGTCACCACCAAGGTGAGCGTCCTGCTGGAGGTCGAAGGCGCCGCCCACTACCTCCCGGCCTACGCCGGCAACCTCGACATCATGACCTCCGCGGCACTCCGCGTCGCCGAACGCCTCGCCGCAGCACAAGGAGCGCTCCGATGAACGCCATCACACCCGCTCGGCGCCGCCTGTTCATCCAGGACGTCACCCTGCGCGACGGCATGCACGCCACCCGGCACCGCATCAGCCCGGCCGACGTCACCCGCATCGTCACCGCCCTCGACGCCGCCGGCGTCGACGGCATCGAGGTCGCCCACGGTGACGGGCTCGCCGGCGGCAGCCTCACCTACGGCCCCGGCAGCCACACCGACCGGCAGTGGATCGAAGCCGCCGCGGCTGCGGTCACCCGTGCCCGCCTCACCACCCTGCTGCTGCCCGGTATCGGCACCATCCACGACCTCAAGCAGGCCCACGCCCTCGGCGTACGGTCGGTCCGCGTCGCCACCCACTGCACCGAGGCCGACATCGCCGCGCAGCACGTCGCCACCGCCCGGGAACTGGGCATGGACGTGTCGGGCTTCCTCATGATGAGCCACCTCGCCGAGCCCAAACAGCTCGCCGCCCAGGCCAAGCTCATGGAGTCCTACGGCGCCCACTGCGTCTACGTCACCGACTCGGGCGGCCGGCTCACCCTCGACGGCGTCCGCGACCGGGTCCGCGCCTACCGGGACGTCCTCGACCCCGCCACCGAGATCGGCATTCACGCCCACGAGAACCTGTCCCTCTCCGTGGCCAACAGCCTCGTCGCCGTCGAGGAGGGCACCACTCGCGTCGACGCGTCCCTCGCCGGGCACGGGGCCGGCGCCGGCAACTGCCCGATCGAGCCGTTCATCGCCGTGGCCACTGTGCAGGGCTGGCAGCACGGCTGCGACCTGTTCGCCCTCCAGGACGCCGCCGACGACCTCGTCCGCCCGCTGCAGGACCGACCTGTCCGGGTCGATCGGGAGACCCTCACTCTCGGATATGCCGGCGTCTACTCCAGCTTCCTGCGCCACGCCGAAACCGCCGCCCGGCAGTACGGCCTCGACGCCCGGGACATCCTGCTCGAGGTCGGCCGGCGCGCGCTCATCGGCGGGCAGGAGGACATGATCCTCGACATCGCACTCGACCTCACCCGGAGGTGACCGTCCGATAGGCCAGGCCCGTCCCGCGGTGGGCCGGCGCACCTCCGCTACAACAGCGTGGCGGGTGGCTCTAATCCCCGGCTGCGGGCGCGCACCGCGTCCGCGACGGCGACTGCCACCAGCACAGCCGTGGAGCCGGCACCGGCGACCAGCGGAGGAGTCTCCCACGCCGCCGGGATCAGCACGCCGAGCGCGAGGAGCCCGAACAGCCGTGATCGGGAGATCCGGCCGAAGACCTGCAGTTCGAAGGGAGCGCGCCCGAGCAGGAACAGGGCGGGACCGCCGAGAATGGCCACCAGCCAGTTCGGCTCCGGCCGGCCGGCGGGCTCGAAGATGTACAGCTCGAAGCCGACACCGGCGAGAACAACCCCGGAGATCATGATCAGATGAGCCATGGCGGCCGCCACGGACTGACGGGTCGGGTCCCGGGCGGCGGTGATGGCCGCGGGCAGCACCAGGCCGGCCCGGTAGAAGTAGATGCGCCAGAGCTGCACGATGCCGACGAAGGCGAGCGCGAACCCCATCGCGTGCGGGAGGGCGAGATCGCTGTCGGAGAACGCCCGGCCGGACACGAAGACCGCCTCACCCAGGCTGATCAAGAAGATCTGCTGCAACCGCTCGGCCAGGTGCTCGCCGGCGACCTGTCCGCCGGCCCACTGACGGAAGCCGACCACGAACCCGGGGAACTCGATCGCCAGCGCAACTGCCCAGAACCCGCCCCGCAACAGCGGGTCGTTCACCAAGGCCCCGGCGATCCACGGCACGCTGCTGCCGGCGAGCGACAGCAGCCCCGGTAGCGGGGACCCGCCGGTTCTCACCTGCCTGGCCAGCAAATAGAGCAACAGACGGCTGACCCGGACCGCAACCCAGGCACCGGCGAAGACCAACGCCCGCTGCTCGAACCCCTGCGGCACGGCGACCGCCATCACGGTGGCACCAGCCATCGAGGAGAACACGATGAACTGACCCGGCAGCGAATCCGGGTGTACCCGGCTGGCCAACGCGGCAGTGGTCTGCCACATGAACCACAGCCCCAGGAACAGCAGCAGGGTCTCGGCGAACCCCTTGAACCCGAGCCCCCCGGAGTGAAAGTCCTCGAGGAGCCGAAAGCTGATCCGATTGAGCGCGAAGACGAAGACGAGATCGAAGAACAGCTCGAGGACGGTCGCCCGGTGCCAGCTCTTCTTCTCCCGTACGCGCCGATCGCTGCCCGGCTCAACCATCCGTCATCAGTCTGGTTGGCCGCGGTAGGCGCGCACGGCGTCTGCCTGCCCCGGCAATCCGACACCTCGAGCCACCGAACACGAGGCGGAGTATCCGCGGCGGGAGGCAATAAACCTGCCATTCCCGACATCGACCGTGCCTGCTGCTCGCTGACCGGGAGCTTGCGGCCGCGGTCGCGGCTTGGCCGGTTTCATCCCACCCCTCCCGGGAAGGCGCAGCGCATGTCCTCTGATCCGGGCGCATCGGCAAGGCGCAACCTGGAGCGGGCGCGACAGTCGGTTCAAGAGATCCACAGGGCCGCTGTCCGGCACCGCGACCCGAGGCTGCACGAGCTGGCCGACGAGATCAGCGAGATCGCCATGACCTTGGGCCACGACGCCGGCCCGGTGCAGGAGTGGCGGCCGTGTCCGGTGTGCGCAGCCCAGCCAGGGTCGCACTGCCTCAATACGCCGGGGAACAAGATGGTCGACGGGATGCACCCGGAACGGACCAAGCT
>NZ_RJLN01000004.1 GCF_003725545.1 Micromonospora solifontis
GAGGGGTCGGGGTGACGCCGGCGCGGCGGGTCCGGAGACCGGCTCCGGGCGGCTGCGCCGGCCCACCGGTTCCGGCTCGACCGGCCGGACCGGTCGCAGGCCGGTGCCGGTGTTGCGCAGGTCGGTCAGGTCACCGACCGGCTCGCCGCGCCGGGCGGCGGCCCGCCGGCCCGGGGCCGGCGTGGCGATCCGTGCGCTGAGCGCGCCCACCAGTGCGTCGCAGCCGGCGTCGCAGGCCCGGACGGAGGCGACCGCCTGCCGTACGGTCTCGGCGACGGCGGCGGTGAGCGCCCGGTTGACGGTGGCGCGGCGCGGCGTCTCGGAGATGGCGACGCGCAGGGCGGTCACCGCCTCGTTGACCGTGTCGGGGTCGGCGACGCCCTCGGCCGCCAGGTGGGCGGCGACGGCGTCCGCGGCGACCGCGACCTCGCGGCCGCCGGCCACCGTGCCGGCCAGCATCCCGGGCTCCGGGAGCGCGTCCAGCACGGCCAGGGAGACCGGCTCGGCCGGGTCCGGGTACGCCCGGAGCGCGGCCGGGTAGAGCTCGCGGAGCACCTCGCGCAGGGCGACCGCGGCGGAGTGCCGCCCGCTGGTCAGCGCGGCGTGCGCGGCGAGGACCTGCTTGTAGCCCGTGAGATCGCGCGGTGCCGGCAGGGTGACCGCCGAGAGCGCGCCGGCCTGGAGCGCCCGCGCCAGCCCGACCGCCCGGCGCTCGACCGGCGGCGACTGCATCTCCTCCAGCGAGTCGTCGTCGGCGAACCGCTCGGCGAAGTCGTCGACCGAGTCGTCGTCCGCGATCGCCAGCGGCCGTCCGGCCGCGCTGAGCAGCGAGGTGACCGAGTGGTCGTCGCTGTCGGCGGCGATGGCCGCACCGCTCGGCCCGCCCGACCGCTCCACGAGCAGCGCGACCAGCTGGGCGTAACCGGCCGGGTCGTCACTGATCTCGCAGACATGCAGCAGACGGCCTGCGTCGTCGACCACTGCGGACGTCAGCATCGAACCGACCGAGGCCGGCCGGTCGGCCGGATCCGCCGAGGCCAGACCGCAGTACACGCGCACGAGCGCCACGGCGTCGTCCTCCTCCCGGGACACAGGTCTTTCTCTGCCAGAGACTGATGCTCCCCGGTCGGGGTCAGTCGCGCCAGTCCACAACGGCAGAGATCTTGCCGACAATGGTGCGCCAACCCAAACTTGCGGTTTGTGCCCCGATTTTCTTCAGCCGGCGGCGACCCAGGAAACCACCGATTCCGCCGTTGACAGATGCCCGCAGCGCCTCGTCCAGGTCGTCCAGGCTGGAACCCGCCGAGAGCATGTCCAGCACGGCCGGTAGCCGCAGGGCGTACGCCAGGTCACGGGCGACCTCGCCGGCCTCGATCAGGAGCGTGGGATCCCACGCGTCGTGGCCACCGCGGAGGTTCTCGACGACCAGGTCGAGCTCGTAGGTGTCCTCGTCCAGCGGGGCGATGTCGGCCGGTTCCACCCGTTCGGACAGTTCATTCCAGCTGTCCAGTTGAGACAGGTCGTTGGGCGCGCCGGAACGGACGAAGCTGACCAACGACTCCGGGGTCTTGAACAGCAGCAGCTTGCCCCGGTGGGTGAGGAAGGCGGGCACCTCCTCGTCGCCCGCGGCGTCGTCCGCCTCGTCCTCGTCCTCGTCGTCCTCGTCGGCCTCGTCCTCGTCGGCCTCGTTGGCCTCGTCCTCGTCGGCGTCCGCCGCCTCGTCGGTCACGTCGGTCTTGCCGCGCCGACGCCTCGCGGGCCGCTCGTCCTCGTCCTCGTCCTCTTCCTCGGCGGTGAGGGCGGCGAACTCCTCGTCGAGGATCACCACCTCCTCGTCGTCCTCGGTCTCGACGACCTGACGACGGGCCAGGAAGGGGTCGTCCTGGTCGCGGTCGGCGACGTCGGTCGGGGCCAGCTCCCGGGCCGGCCGGTACGCCCGCAGGGTGAAGCCGGTGCCGGCCGGCAAGGCGATCTCGACCGGGTCGATCCGCAGCTCGTCCCAGAGGGCCCGGTCCGCCGCCGGGCGGCTGGCCTCTACCTCGTCATCTGCGTTCGACGCCGTGGTGTCGTCGAGCTCGGGCTCGTCGGCGTCGGGCCGTTGGGGCGACTGGCGGGCCACGCTGACCTCCGTGTGCTGTCGGTTGCCCACCCGGCGACGCCTCCGGCCGCCGAGTGACTCTGCGCACATACCCTAGTGGGCGTCCCGCCGACGTCGGGAGCCGCACCCCGGTGGCGTCCCGACCGGCGGACAAGTAGCGTTGCTACGTATGAAGGCGCAGGCGCTGCACGGGCATCTGGACGCGCTGCTGCTGGCGGTGCTGGAGCAGGGCGAGCTGCACGGTTACGCGATCATCGAGGCGCTCCGGGCCCGCAGCGGCGGCGCCCTCGACCTGCCCACCGGCACCATCTATCCGGCGCTGCGCCGGCTGGAACGGGCCGGCTACGTGGCCAGCTCCTGGAGCACCGTCAACGGCCGGGAACGGCGTACCTACCGGGTGACCGAGGCCGGCGGCCGGGCACTCGCCGGCGAACGGGCCGGCTGGCGCGAGTTCAGCGCGACGGTGGGCCGCTTCCTCGGCACCGAACCGCCGCCCGCCACCCCGGCCTGACCGCCCCCGCACCCGGCCGGCGTTGACCCACGCCGGTTGCGGCAGGTCGGGCTCGGCGCGGCCGGCGGGGCGGCGGGTTGCGGCAGCCCGGGGCCTGCTCGGCCGGCGCGAGCGGCGGGTTGCCGCAGCCCGGGCCGGAAGACGGCGGACTGCGGCGGCTCGCCTCGATCAGATCGGCCGCGAGGCTGCGGTCAGCAGGTGGCCTGGAGCCAGCAGCGGGCCGCTCGGGCCAGCGCGAACCAGCCGACGCTGACCAGCACCCCGCCGATGATCATCGGCGGCCAGGTCAGGGCCGCCTCCCAGAGGCTGATCGACCAGCCGAACAGGGCGCTCCCGGCGACCGCCCCACCCAGCAGGCCGCCGACCAGCCCGTAGCCCACCGCCCGGCCGAGCACGGGCAGCCGGGACGATCGGTAGCGGGCGGCGACGATCCCGAGCAGCAGCCCGGCGAGTGCCAGCGCGGCGACCAGCCCCCAGATCCCGTTCAGCGAGGCGGACAGGAGCCGGTAGCCCTCCGGCGGTCGGGGTCCCTCGGTCCAACTCGCCCCCCGCCAGGTCAGGTCGCCACCGGCCATCAGCGTCACCGCCACGGCGAGCGCCCGCACCGCCAGCCGGCGCAGCGCGCCGGCCGCCAGCTCGGCCTGGTAGCCCGGGGCGAGCTGGGCGGGGCTGCCGAACTCGGCCACCGCCCGCCGCTCGGCCTCCGCCCGCGACAGGCCCCCCTCCCGGTACGCCTCGACCGCGTCCTGCAACGAGTGCCGCGCCTCGGTCAGCAGGTCGGCCTTGAGGCCGGCCGGACCACGCAGCCGGCCGGCCAGCTCGCGCAGCCGCTCCTCGACGAGCACGTCCTGGTACGCCCGCATGCGACCCACCCTGCCATCCCGCCCGCCCCCCCCGCGTCCGGGAATTCCCCTGACCCCCCACCCCCCCCCACCACCCACCCCACCCCACCCCACCCACCCACCGCCCGGCCAGTGGGGTGGTGATCATGAGGTTAGCGGCGTCGGCTGCCCGATTTGTCGCCGCCAACTTCATGATCGACCAGCTGGTGGGGGGGAAGGGGGGGAAGGGGCAGGGGGAGGGGGTCAGGGGGTGGGGGTGAGGGCGAGGTAGCCGCGTTCCGCTGCCTCCTGGAGCAGCCACTGGTCGCGGTACCAGCCGGGCTGCGCGACCAGGTCGGCGTGCCGGCCGCGCTGGACCACCCGCCCGGCGTCGAGCACCACGATCTCGTCCAGCTCCGCCAGGCCGCTCAGCCGGTGGCTGATCAGCAGCACCGAGTGCCCGGCGGGGGTGGCGGCCAGCGCCGAGGCGAGCACCGCGTCCGCGGCCGCTGGGTCGAGGCCCTCGGTCGGCTCGTCGAGCACCAGCACCGCCGGGGCGGCCAGCAGCGCCCGGGCCAGCGCGAGGCGCTGGCGCTGCCCGCCGGAGAGCTGGCCGCCCTGCTCGCCGACCACGGTGTCCCAGCCCGCCGGCTGGTCGCGTACCCAGTCGAGCAGGCCGGCGGCACGGGTCGCGGCGGTCAGCTCCGCCTCGTCGGCCCCGGGCCGGCCGAGCAGCAGGTTCTCCCGGACCGAGGCGTGGAAGACGTACGCCTCGGCGAGCAGGCCGCCGATCATCCGGGGCAGCTCCTCGGGCGGGTACCCGGCCACGTCGGTGCCGTCCAGGGTGACCCGGCCGGCGTCGGGGCGTACCGCGCCGGTGAGCACGCCCGCGAGGGTGCTCTTCCCGGCGCCGCTGGGCCCGACCACGGCGACCCGGCGGCCGGCGGGCAGGTCGAGGTCGACGCCGTCCAGGGCCGGTGCGGCACCCGCCCGGTACCGCACGGTCACCCCGTCGAACCGCACGTCGGGCCCGGCCGCCACCGCACCGGTTCGCCCGGCGGCGGCCGGCGTCCCGGCGGCGGGTGTCCCGGCGACCGGTCCGGCGGGCGCCGGACCGGGGCCGGTGAGCAGGGCGGCGACCCGGGCCAGGCCGGCCCGGAGCTGCGCGCGCTGCCGGGCGGCCCCGACCAGGGCGAGGGCGATTTCGACGGCGGCCAGCGTGCCGACGGCCAGCACGCCGACCAGCACCGCGCCGACGCCGGCGCGGAGCGCCACGGCCACCACGGCGGCGGCGGTGAGCCCGCTGATCAGCACCCCGGCCGCGTCGACGGCGAAGCCGGCCGCGGCCAGCCGGCGTTCCAGCCGGGCGAGCCGGCGGGCGCGCCCCTCGGCGCTGGCCGCGCCGAACGCGGCCAGGTCGGCGGCGCCGTGGGTGAGATCGACCGCGTCCACGGCGAGCGCGCCGCGCAGCGGGGCCACCTCGTCGGCGGCCCGCCGGGTGAGCCCGGTGGCCAGCGCGGGCAGGGCCACTCCGGCCACCAGCACCCCGACGGCGAGCACGCCGGCGGCCGGGGGCGAGATCAGCGCGGCCCCGCCGACCGCGAGCAGGCTCACCAGCGCGGCGGCCGCCCCCGGTACGAGCACCCGCAGCAGCAGGTCCTGCACCGCCTCCACGTCGGAGACCAGGCGGCTCAGCGCGTCCCCGGTGCGCTGGGCGGCGCCGTCACGCCGGGCGGCGAGGGTGGCGAAGACCCGGGCCCGGACGTCGGTGATCATCCGGAGCACGGCGTCGTGCCCGGCGAGCCGCTCGGTGTAGCGGAACACGCCCCGGCTGACCGCCAGGGCCCGGACCGCGACGATGGCCACGGTCAACCGGTCCAGCGTCGGCCGCCCGGCGGCGCTCATCAGCAGCCAGGTGGCGGTCGCCATCAGGGCCAGCCCGGCGAACTCGGTGGCCGCGGCGAGCAGCCCGGCGCCCACCAGCCGGCCCAGGTACGGCCGGGCCAGCCGGAGCACCGTCCGCTCGGCGCGGGCCCCGGTCGTGGCCCCGGTGGCCGGGACGGCGGCGGTCGGGGCGGGCCCACCGGGCAGCAGTTCGGCCGGGTTCGCCTCGGCCGGGGTCGGCGCGCCCGGGTCGCGACCGGCCGGGGTCGTTCCGTCCCGGGAGACGCCGCCGGGCACGGCCCGGACCGGCTGGTCCGGCCGCCCCTGGTCGTCGGGCCGGTCAAGCGCGTCGCTCATCAGGAGGCCTTCCCGGCCGGCGTCGGGGTCAGCTCGGTGACCCGGCCGTCCTCGACCCGCAGGATCCGGTCGGCGTCCCCCAGCAGCGCGGGCCGGTGCGCGACCAGCAGCGCGGTCCGCCCGGCGACCAGCCGCCGGGTGGCGGCCAGCACGACCGCCTCGCTGGCGCTGTCCAGCCGGGCGGTCGGCTCGTCGAGCAGGACCAGCGGGGCGTCCCGGAGGAACGCCCGAGCCAGGGCCACCCGCTGCCGTTGCCCGCTGGACAGGCCGTGCCCGCGCTCGCCGAGCACGGTGGCCAGCCCGTCGGGCAGGGCCGCGACCACCTCGTCCAGCGCGGCGTCGCGGACCGCCCGGGCGAGCGTGGTGTCCGGGGCGTCCGGGACGCCGAGGCGGATGTTGTCGGCCAGCGAGCCGGCGAACAGGTGGGCCCGCTGCGGCACCCAGGCCAGCTGCCGGCGCCAGGCGTCCAGGTCGACCTCGGCGAGGTCCACGCCGTCGACGGTGACCCGGCCGGCGGTCGGCGCGACGAAGCCGAGCAGCAGGTTGAGCAGCGTGCTCTTGCCGGCGCCGCTGGGGCCGATGACGGCCACCCGCTCGCCGGGCCGGATGGTCAGCGTGACGTCCCGCAGGGCGGTGGTCCGCTCGTACTCGACGGTGACGCCCTCGAAGCGGATCTCGCCGCGGCCGTCCGGGGCCGGCAGCGGGGTGGCGGCCGTGGCGGCGGCCGCCGGGGTCGCCGAGAGGGTGAGCGCCTCGTCGAGCGCGGTGAGCCCCTCCATGCTGGCGTGGAAGCGGCTGCCCGCGGCCCGCAGCGGCAGGTACGCCTCCGGGGTGAGCAGCAGCACCAGCAGCGCGGTGGCGAGGGTGATCCCGCCGCCGAGCAGCCGGATGCCGACCGGCACCGCGACCAGGGCCACCGAGAGGGTGGCGACCAGTTCCAGGACGAGCGCGGAGAGGAACGCGATCCGCAGCGTCCGCATGGTGGCCTGCCGGTGCCCGTCGGCCATCCGGCGCACCACGTCGACCTGGGCCCGGGCCCGGCCGAACGCGCGCAGCGTGGGCAGCCCGGCGACCATGTCGAGGAAGTGCCCGCCGAGCAGCGACAGCCGCCGCCACTGCCGCTCGGTGGCGGCCTGCGCCTGCCAGCCGAGCAGCGCCCCGAAGACCGGGATGAGCGGGATGGTCAGCGCGATGATCAGCGCCGAGCTCCAGTCGGCCAGCACGATCCGGGCCAGCACCGCCAGCGGCACGGTCACGCTGAGCACCAGCTGGGGCAGGTAGCCGGTGAAGTAGGGGTCGAGCGCGTCCAGGCCGCGCCCGGTGAGGGTGGCGAGCTGCCCGGCCCGCTGCCCGGCGACCCAAGTGGGCCCGTGCCGGCCGACCGCGCGGAGCAGGTCGCCGCGCAGGGTCGCCTTGACGGTGGCCGCCGCCCGGGCCGCCACCGTGCCCTGCCCCCAGCTCACCAGCGCCCGGGCGGCCACCGCCGCCACGAAGCCGGCCAACGCCGGCCGGTGCAGCCGCCCGTCGACCGCGGTCGCCAGCAGCGTGGCCAGTGCGGTGGCCTGCGCGACCACCAGCAGCGCGGTCAGCCCGCCCAACACCGCGAGCACGGCGAGGTCGCGCCGGGCCGCGGGGACCCGGCGCAGCAGACGCGGGTCGAACGGGCGGCGGTTCACCAGTACACCGGTGCCCTGCCGTCAGTCCGTCCCCGGAACACCCACCAGCACATCGCCTGAAAGCCTAGTAGGGCCGGCACCAGCGGCAGCACGAGCCAGCCCAGCAGTGACAGGGTGGGCTCGCTCGCCGCCCCGTCGGCCACGGTCAGCGAGGCGGCCGGGTCGACGGTGGAGAACAGCACCCGGGGCCAGAGCGCCGCGCCGACCAGCACCACCGGCAGCGCCAGCGCCGCGCTGGTCGCCGTGAAGGCCACCCCGGACCGCCCCTGGCCGAGCGCCGCGCGGGCCACCAGCAGCGCCACCACCAGCGCCAACGGCAGCAGTACGGCGACCGCCGGTCGCGCCACGGCGGCGCGTACCCGGTCGGAGAGCAGGCCCAGGACGGTGGCCGCGGCGACCGCGGTGAGCGCCACCGGGACCAGCCGGCGGGCCACCCGGGCCAGCGAGGCGGCGCCGGCGGCCGGCAGGCGGAGGGTGAGGAACGTCGCACCCTGCACGGCGACCAGGGTCAGCATCGCCAGCGCGACGGCGGCCACGAACGGAGTGAACAGGTGTGCCACCCCGTCGACGTGCCCGTCGGCGTGCAGCGGCAGGCCCTGGAGCAGCCCGCCGAGCAGGGCGCCCCAGCCGAGCGCGGCGAGCAGGCTGCCGGCCACCACCACCCGGTCCCAGGCGGCCCGGGCCGACGCGCCATGCGGCCGGCTGCGCAGCTGCACCCCGGCGGTCACCAGCACCACCCCGACGAGGGCGCCGAACACGGCCGGGTAGAACCCGGAGAGCAACTCGCCCTCCAGGGTGGGGAAGGCGCCGAGCAGGGTGCCGGCGGCGGCCACCAGCCAGACCTCGTTGCCGAGGAAGAACGGCCCGAGGGCGGTGAGCGCGGCCCGCCGGCGCTCCTCGGTGGCGCCCCGGGCCAGCAGCAGCCCGACGCCGTAGTCGTAGCCGCCGAGAACGAGGTAGGTGGCGAGGAAGAGGCCGAGCAGGGCGTACCAGACGAGTTCCACGGCGGGCTCCCTCAGGCGAACACGGGTTGCGGGTGGGTGTCGGTGTCGGGCGCGGGTGGCCGGCCGAGGGCGGGGTCGGCCGCGCCCCGGGCGGCGTGCCGGGCCAGCAGCACCCAGTTCGTGACGGCGAGGGCGCCGAGTAGCAGGGTGAAGCCGACCAGCGAGGTGAGCATCAGGCCGGAGCCGACCGGCGAGACGGCCCGGTCGACGGGGAGCAGGCCGTACACCGCCCAGGGCTGGCGGCCGACCTCCCGGGCGATCCAGCCGAGGATCACCGCGACGAAGGGGAACGGCAGGGCGAGCAGCACCACCCAGAGCGGGAAGCGGAGCCGGATCAGCCAGTCCCGCCAGAGCAGCGGCACGATCAGCAGGCCGAAGAAGAGGCCGAAGCCGATGAGGATCATGAAGCCGAGGCCGACGTTGGACAGGGTCGGCGGGACGTAGTCGCCGGGACCGAACTTCGCCGTCCACTCGGCGACCAGCGCGTCCCGGTCCGGCCCGCCGCCGAACTTCGTCGGCTGCACCTGACCGACCGGGCCGAACTGGGCGAAGCCGAAGCCGATCAGGAGGACCACCGCGGCCGCCGTGGTGAGCAGGCCTATCCGCAGGGACTTGCGGAACAGCGCGAAGTCCGGGGTACGCCGGATCAGGTGGAAGGCGCTCACCGCCGACATCAGCATCCCGCCGGTGACCAGGCTGGCCGCCACCACGTGACCGAAGGCGAAGCCGAGCGTGGGGTTGGTGAGCAGCGCCCCGAAGTCGGTGAGGTGGGCGACGCCGTCGCGGATCTCGTACCCGACCGGGTGCTGCAGCCAGGCGTTGCCGACCAGCACCCAGAACGCCGAGGCGTACGCGGTGAGCGCGACGCCCCACAGCAGGGCGAGGTGGACGCCCCGGCGCAGCCGGTGCCAGCCGAAGATCCACATGCCGAGGAAGGTGGACTCCAGCACGAAGGCGACCAGCGTCTCGACGGCCAGCGGCGCGCCGAAGACGTTGCCGACGTAGCGCGACAGGCCGCTCCAGTTCAGCCCGAACTGGAACTCCATCACCAGGCCGGTGGCGATGCCGAGCACGTAGTTGATCACGTAGAGCTGGCCCCAGAAGCGGGTCAGCCGCTCGTACACCGGCTTGCCGGTGACGAAGCCGGCGGTCTGCACCCCGACCAGCAGGGTGACCAGCCCGAGGGTGACCGCCACGAACAGGAAGTGGATCGACGTGGTGGCGGCGAACTGAAGGCGGGCGAGGAACAGGGTGTCCATGGCCGTGGCTCCCATGGGTCGGCTCGCTTGACGTAGCGAGCCTACACGTAGAGCGCCTACTTATAGCGCCTTAGGGGTCAGGATCGGGGTCAGCTCAAGAAGAGCGAGATCGGCAGGGCGACCAGGGTGGTCGCCACCGCCAGCGCGGTGCCGCCGAGCAGCCGGGGCGGCCGGTCGGCGACCAACAGCCGCTGCACCCGTACGTCGAGGTCGCGGTCGCCGACGCCGAGAGCGCCGGCGGGGGTGACCCGGTGACCGGCGGCGGCGAACCGGCGCAGCGCCCCGGCCAGCGGCGCCTCGGCGTGCAGCTCCCGGGCCTTGTCGTCGGCGCGCATCTCGACCAGCAGCGCGACCTGCTCGTGCGCGTCCCGGACCCAGCCGAACCAGGGCAGTGCCCGGCACAGCGCGGTGAACGGCAGCAGCACCAGGTCGTGCCGTTCCTGGGCGTGCGTCCGCTCGTGGGTGAGCACGGCCGCCAGCTCGGCGCGGTCCAGCAGGCTCAGCGTGCCGGCGCTCACCACCACCCGGGGCCGCACCCCCGGCAGGCAGTACGCCGCCGCGCTCGGGTGGTCGAGCACCAGCGCGCCGGGGACGGTCGGATCGCGGCGGGCGACCAGGCTGAGCAGCTCCCGGTGCCGGCGCTGGGCCCGCACCGTGCCGTGGATGCTGCGCACGGTCGTGGTGAGCAGCACCGCCCCGATCCCGAAGCCGATCCCGACCAGCCCCAGGTGCGCCGCGCCCACCCCGGCCGGCAGGGTGCCGTGGGCCAGGTCCTCGGCGAGGGCGAGCAGGGCGCTCCCGGTCGGCCGGTCGTACGCGGCCAGCCCGACCGCCATCGGCAGGCCCATCGCGGAGAGGCCGAGCGCCAGCCCCACCGCCTGCCAGCACAGGATGGCCACCCGGGGCGCCCGCCAGGTCCACTTCGAGACGGTGAGGACCTGCGCGGTCAGCCAGCAGGCCAGGATGGTCGCGGCGAAGTGCACGGCGTACGCCACGGCGGCCGCCCTACCGGTCCGTCGCCTCGTCGAGCGCCGGGCCACCCGCCCGCGGGTCGTCGACCCGGTCGGTCAGGCCCGCCTCGGCGCCGAGCGCGGCGCGCAGCACCTCCGCCTCGGTGCCGGTCACCGAGCGGGCGAAGCGCACCAGCACGGCGTCCCGGCTGCCGCCGAGGTCGAGGGCGTCGAGCATGAGCTGGGCGATGTGCGCCTCGCGGGTGGCCGCCGGCCGGTAACGCCAGGCCCGCCCCTCCCGCTCGCGCTGCACCATGCCCTTGCCGGCCAGCCGGTCGAGCACGGTCATCACCGTCGTGTACGCCAGCTCGCGCCCGTCCAGGGCGTCCGCGACCTCGCGTACGGTCACCCCGTCGGACGTGGCGGGGACCGAGTCCCACAGCACGTCCATCACCGCACGTTCGAGATCACCGAGCCGAGTCACCCTCGAATCCTACCCCCCGTAGTAGATCCACCCCACCAGCACCTCCGACCGCCCTTCCGCGGAGGGCGTATCTTGGAGGGGGTCAGACGCCCTTGGGGTGCCAGACCGTCTTCGTCTCCAGCAGGACCGTCATCCGGGTCACGCCCGGGTCGGCGTACCAGTCGTGGTCGGCCGGGGCCGGGCGGAGCACCCGCTTCAGGTTCTCCGCCGCCTTGACCTCCAGCTCCGCCGCCAGCTCGGCGTCGGTCACCCCGGTGAGGTCGATCGCGTTGACGTCCATGTGCGCGGCCAGCGTCGGCACCGTCTCCGTCAGCTTGCCGGTGAGGATGTTGACCACCCCGCCCGGCAGGTCGGAGGTGGCCAGCACCTCGGCCAGCGTCACGGCGGCCAGCGGCGCGGCCGGGGAGGCCGCCACCACCACGGTGTTGCCGGTGACGATCGCCGGGGCGATCACGCTGACTAGGCCGAGCAGCGCCGGGGCCGCGGGGGCCACCACGGCCACCACGCCGGTCGGCTCGGGCGCCGACAGGTTGAAGTACGGGCCGGCCACCGGGTTCGCCCCGCCGTACACCTGGGGGAGCTTGTCGGACCAGCCGGCGTACCAGACCCAGCGGTCGATCGCGGCGTCGACCTCGTCGGCGGACACGCCGAGCGCGATGAACTGGTCGCGCCGGCCCTCCAGCATCTCGGCGACCCGGTAGAGGATCTGCCCCCGGTTGTACGCGGTCGCCCCGGCCCAGCCCTTCACGGCGGCCCGGGCGGCGACCACGGCGTCCCGCGCGTCCTTGCGGGAGGCCAGGGACACGTTGGAGTCCTGCACGATGTACGACCGTCCCGACTCGCTGCGCGGGAACTTCCCGCCGATGAAGAGCTTGTACGTCTTGCGTACCGCGACCCGCTCAGACATTGAGGTACGCCTCCAGCCCGTGCCGGCCGCCCTCGCGGCCGTAGCCCGACTCCTTGTAGCCGCCGAACGGCGAGGTGGGGTCGAACTTGTTGAACGTGTTGGCCCAGACCACGCCGGCGCGGAGCCGGTCGGCCACCCACAGGATCCGGGAGCCCTTGTCGGTCCAGATCCCGGCCGACAGCCCGTACGGCGTGTTGTTGGCCTTCTCCACGGCCTCGGCCGGGGTGCGGAAGGTCAGCACGGACAGCACCGGGCCGAAGATCTCCTCGCGGGCGATCCGGTGCGCCTGGGTGACCCCGGTGAAGATGGTCGGCGCGAACCAGAAGCCCCGATCCGGCAGCTCGCACGGCGGCGACCAGCGCTCCGCGCCCTCGGCCGAGCCGGCATCGGACAGCTCCCGGATCCGGGCCAGCTGCTCGGCCGAGTTGATCGCGCCGATGTCGGTGTTCTTGTCCAGCGGGTCGCCGACCCGGAGCTGGGCCATCCGGCGCTTGAGCGACTCCAGCACCCGGTCGGCCACCGACTCCTGGACCAGCAGCCGCGAACCGGCGCAGCAGACGTGCCCCTGGTTGAAGAAGATGCCGTTGACGATGCCCTCGACGGCCTGGTCGATCGGGGCGTCGTCGAAGACGATGTTCGCGGCCTTGCCGCCCAGCTCCAGGGTGAGCTTCTTGCGGGTGCCGGCGACCGAGCGGGCGATGGCCCGGCCGACCTCGGTGGAGCCGGTGAACGCGACCTTGTCCACGCCCGGGTGCTCGACCAGCGCCCGGCCGGTGTCGCCGGCGCCGGTGACGATGTTGACCACGCCGGCCGGCAGGTCGGCCTGCTGGCAGATCTCGGCGAAGAGCAGCGCGGTCAGCGGGGTGGTCTCGGCCGGCTTGAGCACCACCGTGTTGCCCGCGGCCAGCGCCGGGGCGATCTTCCAGGCCAGCATGAGCAGCGGGAAGTTCCACGGGATGACCTGCGCCGCGACGCCGAGCGGGCGCGGATTGCCGCCGAAGCCGGCGTGCTCCAGCTTGTCGGCCCAGCCGGCGTAGTAGAAGAAGTGCGCGGCGACCAGGGGCAGGTCGACGTCCCGGGACTCCTTGATCGGCTTGCCGTTGTCCAGGGACTCCAGCACGGCCAGCTCGCGGGACCGCTCCTGGATCAGCCGGGCGATCCGGAACAGGTACTTGGCCCGGTCGCGGCCCGGCATCGGACCCCAGACCTTCTCGTACGCCTGCCGGGCGGCGCGGACCGCGCGGTCCACGTCCTCGCTGCCGGCCTCGGCGATCTCGGCGAGCACCTCCTCGGAGGCCGGGTTGATCGACTTGAAGCTGCCGCCGTCGACCGGGTCGACGAACTTGCCGTCGACGAAGAGCCCGTACGAGGGCTTGATGTCCACCACCGAGCGCGACTCGGGGGCGGGGGCGTATTCGAACATCGCGCTCAGTCCAGGGTGAAGTAGTCGGGGCCGGCGTAGACGCCGGTCGTCAGCTTGGTGCGCTGCATCAGCAGGTCGTTCAGCAGGCTGGACGCGCCGAACCGGAACCAGTCCGGGTCCAGCCAGTCCGCGCCGACGGTCTCGTTGACCATGACCAGGTACTTGATCGCGTCCTTGGTGGTCTTGATGCCGCCGGCCGGCTTCACGCCGACCTGCCGTCCGGTGGCGGCGCGGAAGTCGCGGACCGCCTCCAGCATCACCAGGGTCACCGGCGGGGTGGCCGCGACCGGCACCTTGCCGGTGGAGGTCTTGATGAAGTCACCGCCGGCCAGCATGGCCAGCCAGGAGGCCCGGCGCACGTTGTCGTAGGTGGCCAGCTCGCCGGTCTCCAGGATCACCTTGAGGTGCGCGTCGCCGCAGGCCTCCTTGGTGGCCACGATCTCGTCGTAGACCTCCTGGTACCGGCCGGCCAGGAAGGCACCCCGGTTGATCACCATGTCGATCTCGTCGGCGCCGGCCTCGACCGCGGCCCGGGTGTCGGCGAGCTTGACGTCGAGGGGGGCCTGGCCGGACGGGAAGGCGGTCGCCACGCTGGCCAGGTGGACGCCGGACCCGCGGAGCACCTCGGCCACGTACGGGACCATCGCGGGGTAGACGCAGACCGCGCCGACGTGCGGGCAGCTCGGGTCGGCCGGGTCGGGGCGCAGCGCCTTGGTGGCGAGCGCGCGTACCTTGCCGGGGGTGTCGGCCCCTTCGAGGGTGGTCAGGTCGACCATCCGGATCGCCAGGTCGATGGCCTGGGCCTTGGCCGTGGTCTTGATGGAGCGGGTGCCGAGCTGTGCCGCCCGCTGCTCCGCGCCGACCTGGTCCACGCCGGGCAGGCCGTGCAGGAAGGTCCGCAGAGCGGTCTCGGATCGTCCCAGCTCGGAGAGGTCCGACCGGGCCGACGTCGCTGTCGCCGTCATGCTCCGAATACTACGCACCCGCGCGTCGGGTGATCTTGGTCACGCAGGGGTGGACGCGGGCGTCACACGTGAGCGGCGTCGCTGGTCAGCCGGCACCCGCAGTGCGCCGGGCCGGCGGGCGGTAGGTTGAGCGATCGTGGACGTACACGTCATTGACCACCCGCTCGCCCAGGCCCGGCTGACCGCCATGCGGGACGCCCGGACCGACTCGGCGACCTTCCGGGCCGCGCTGCACGAACTCACCACGATGCTGGTGTACGAGGCCGCGCGCTCGTTCCCGGTCGAGAAGTACCCGATCCAGACTCCGGTCACCGCCGCCGAGGGCACCCGGCTGGCGAACCCGCCGCTGCTGGTTCCGGTGCTGCGGGCCGGTCTGGGCATGGCCGACGCCGCGCTCGGCCTGCTGCCCGAGTCGTCGATGGGCTTCGTCGGCCTGGCCCGCGACGAGCAGACGTACGAGCCGCGCGCGTACATGGAGTCGCTGCCCCGGGACCTGAGCGGCCTGCCGGTGCTGGTGCTCGACCCGATGCTGGCCACCGGCGGCTCGCTGGAGCACTGCTGCCGGCTGCTCGCCGACCGCGGCTGCACCGACATCACGGTGCTGTGCGTGCTCGCCGCGCCCGTCGGCATCGAGCGGCTGGAGCGGAGCGGCCTGCCGCTGCGCCTGGTCACCGCGTCCATCGACGAGGGCCTCAACGACCGGATGTTCATCGTCCCCGGCCTCGGCGACGCCGGCGACCGTCAGTTCGGCGGCATGCCCCGCTTCTGATCCTCCAGACGTGCCCACCGCCCCGGCCCGTGGCCGGGGCGGTGCCGTTTCCGGACCCGTCCCGCGTCCGCCGGTAACGAACCGCCCCGCCCGCGACACATACCCGGTGTCCCTGTCAGGAACTCCGGTCGGGAGAGCGATCAGATGAAACCCGAGGGTGAGCGGGGCGAGGCCTGGTTCACCAGCCTCTACGCCGCGCACTACCCGGACATCGTCCGGTACGGCCTGCGGCGGCTGCCGGACGCCGACGCGGCCGCCGAGCTCGCCCAGGACGTCTTCGTCGTCGTCTGGCGGCGGCGCGGCGAGGTCCCCGAACACGCCCTCCCGTGGCTCTACGCCGTCGCCCGGCACACCGTGGCCAACCGGTGGCGGCACGGGCGCGCCGCGCCCGCCCTGCTTCCGCTCAGCGAGGCCGACCAGGTGCCGGCCGGTCCCGCCGGGCCCGACGCCCTGGCGCCGGTGCTCGACCTGCGCCGGGCGCTGCGCGCGCTGCCCGAGGCCGACCAGGAGATCCTCCGGCTGGTCGGGTGGGAGGACCTCAGCGTGGCGGACGCGGCCGCCGCGCTGGGCTGCACCCGGTCCGCCGCCGCGGTGCGGCTGTTCCGGGCCCGGCGACGACTCCGTTTCACGCTGGCCACCCGCCCGCCCCGCAACGACCCCCGGCCGGCGTCGGCCCATGTCTGAGTGCCCGCTCACGTACGAAAGGAGCAGCATGCACCCGCAGCAGCAGGTCCGGGACCTCCTGGGCCCGGCCGATCCGGCCCGTGGCGTGGACGTGCCGGCGGCGCCCCTCTCCGCGCACGACCTGATCCTCCGCGCCGAGAGCTCGGCGTCTTCCGCGGCGCTGCCGTCCCGTCGGCGGGCGAGCCGCCGGGCGGTCCTCGTCCGTGCGGCCGTCGCGGCGGCCGCGGTCGCGTCCGCCGGCCTGGTGCCGATCCTCCGGCGCGACCCGGCACCCACCCGACCGACGCAGCCGGCCGGCGGCGGGACCGTGCTCCAGCCGGTGGGCTACGAGATCGCCACCGACGGCGAACCGGCCGGCCCGCACCTGCGGGCGCTCGCCGGGCAGCTCACCGACGCGTCCTACGACCGCGACGGTGGCCGCTACGCCTACCAGCGGAGCAAGTCCTGGGGCGGCATGAGCGTGTTTTCGCCCGAAGGCTACGTGGCCAGCTACGTGGACGAGCGCCGCACCTGGACGACAGCCGACGGGCGCCGGTGGTCCGACCGGACCGTGCTGGACATCGAGTTCCCCGACGAGGCGTCCCGGGACTACTGGACGAGGCAGACCCCCAGACCCGCCCCGTCGGGGTCCCGGCGCGCCGAAGGGCCCCGCGAGGAGCCCCGGGACCTGGCGCCCGGCCGGCGGCTGGCCTCCGGCCGGGCGGCGCTCGCCCGCCTGCTCGGGACCGACCGGCCGGCCGGTGACGTGGCCATGACGGTGTACGGCATCTACTCCGAGCACCTGGTCCCGCGGCGGACCCGCGCCGACATCCTCAGCATCCTGGCCGGCATCCGCGGCTTCGTGTGGCGGGGACGGGTCGTCGACCGGGCCGGCCGCGCCGGTGTCGGCGTCACCGCCGACCTCGTGCCGCCGGCGGGTGAGCGGCCCGAGCGGGCGCAGATGTTGCTGGTCTTCGACCCGGCCACCGGTGAGCTGCTCGCCCACGAGTACCTGGAGCTGGCCCCGCAGCACCGGGTGCTGCACTACGGACTGCTGCTCGAGGGCCGCCGCACCGACACGCTCGGCTGACGGTGACGCCGCGCGGGCGGGGCGCCTGTCCCGCCCGCGCCGCAGGTCGGCGCGTCATCGGTCGGGAGTTCGTGCGTGGGGTGCGCGCACCCGCTAGCGTCTGCGGCCATGACTGGTGTTGCGCTCGCCGAAGAGTTGCTGCTCCTCGCCTACGACGACGAAACCGGCAAGGCGACCATGCCGCGGATCAGCCTGGATCTCGGGATGGCCGCCGCGGTGCTGGTCGAGCTGGCCCTGGCCGGCCGGATCGCGTACGCCGAGGGTTCCCTGGCGGTGATCGACCCGGCCCCGACCGGCGAGCCCGTCGCCGACGCGGTCCTTGCCAAGATCGCCGCCGACACCCCGCACACCCCGTCGTCCTGGGTGCAGCGGCTGCGGCACGGCCTGCGCGACCGGATCCTCGGTGACCTGTGCGGGCGCGGTGTGGTGCGGGACGTCGACGAGACCGAGCTGGGCTTCATCCACGTGCACCGGTACCCGGTCGCCGACGCCTCCGTCGAGGCCGACATCCGCCGCCGGCTGGCCGAGGCGCTGACCAGCGGGCAGCTCCCCGACGAGCGGACCGCCGCGCTCGCCACCCTGGTGGCGGTGCTGCGGATGGAGCCGGCGCTCGGGCTCACCGGGAACGCCGCCGACGAGGCCCGCACGCGGCTGGCGGAGATCGCCAGCGGCGCCGGCTTCTCCGGCGAGGTGAGCCTGGACGACAGCGTCGTCCGCCCCTCCATCAGCCTGGTCATCGCCGCCCTCGCCGAGGCCGTCGACGCCGCCCTAGGCAAGCGCCCCTGACACCCCCCCACCCGACCCGACCCCGCCCCAAGCAGGATCGATCATGAGGTTAGCGGTGCGGAGAGCGGTTTCCGATGCCGCTAACCTCATGATCACCCGGTCGGGTCAGCGGCCGAGGGCCTGGGCGATCTCGGTGCGGAGGGTGGAGGCGGCGGCGGCCGCGCGGGTGCGGGCGGCGGGGACGTCGCCGTCCGTGACCGGCTCCACCACCTCGAGGTACGCCTTGAGCTTCGGCTCGGTGCCGGACGGGCGGATCACCACCCGGGCGGCGTCGGTGCGCAGGATCACCACGTCCGCCCCGGGCAGCAGGTCGGCGGCCTCGGTCACCGGGTGTCCGAGCAGCGAGGTGGGGGTGGCCGCCCGGATCCGGGCCATCATGTCCGCGATCACCCGCAGGTCGTCCACTCGGACGGAGAGCTGGTCGGTGTGGTGCACGCCGAACTCGGCGGCCAGCTCGTCCAGCCGGTCGGTGAGCGTCCGGCCCTGGGCCTTCAGGCCGGCGGCCAGTTCGGCGACGGTCAGCGCCGCCGTGATGCCGTCCTTGTCGCGGACGTGCTCCGGGGCGACGCAGTAGCCGAGCGCCTCCTCGTAGCCGAAGACCAGCGGCTGGGCCCCGCCACCGGCCCGGACGATCCACTTGAATCCGGTCAGCGTCTCGTCGTACGGCAGGCCCCGGGCGGCGCACATCGCCCGCAGCAGGGACGACGACACGATGGTGGTGGCGTACAGGCCGGTGACACCGCGCCGCATCAGGTGGTCGGCGAGCAGGGCGCCCACCTCGTCCCCGCGCAGCATCCGCCAGCCGCTGGCGCTCGCCGCGTCGGGGACGGCCACCGCGCAGCGGTCCGCGTCCGGGTCGTTGGCGATGGCGAGGTCCGCCCCGGTCGTACCGGCGAGCGCGACGAGCCGGTCGACCGCGCCCGGCTCCTCCGGGTTGGGGAAGCTCACGGTCGGGAAGGCCGGATCCGGCTCGGCCTGCTCGGGCACCACGCCCGGGACGGCGAACCCGGCCCGGGCGAAGGCGGCGGTCAGCACCGCGGCCCCGACGCCGTGCAGCGGGGTGTACGCCACCTTCAGGTCGCGCGGGCCGGTCGGGTCGACCACCTCGGCGGCCCGGTCCACGTACGCGGCCACCAGGTCGTCGCCGAGCACCTCGCCGGCCGGGCCGAGCGGCACCCGGGCCAGCGGCCCGACCGCCCGGATGGCGGCCTCGATGCCGGCGTCGGCCGGCGGCACGATCTGCGCGCCCGCCCCGAGTTCCCCGCCGAGCCCGGCGCCCAGGTAGACCTTGTAGCCGTTGTCCTGGGGAGGGTTGTGGCTGGCGGTGACCATCACGCCGGCCACCGCGCCGAGGTGCCGCACCGCGTACGCGAGCACCGGGGTGGGCAGCGGGCGGGGCAGCAGCAGGGCCGGGCGGCCCGCGCCGGTGGCGACCTGGGCGGTGCGCTCGGCGAAGGCCCGGGAGCCGTGCCGGGCGTCGTACCCGATCACCAGCGGGCCGTCACCGCCCTGCTCGGCGAGCCAGCCGACCAGTCCGGCGGCGGCCTGGGTGACCACCGCGAGGTTCATGCCGTTCGGGCCGGCGCGCAGCGGGCCGCGCAGCCCGGCCGTGCCGAAGGTCAGCGGCCCGGCGAACCGGTCGGCCAGCTCGGGTCCGCTGCCCGGCAGGCCCTCCAGGACGGCGCGCAGCTCGTCGCGGCTGGCCGGGTCGGGGTCGTCGTCGAGCCACCGCCGGGCCTGTTCGCGAAGTTCGTCGAGATCGGTGATGTCCGCCGCCATTGCCCCTTGATAGCACGGCGGCGGATCACCACTGCCCGTCGGCCTCGACTCAGTTGTCCTCGCCGAACTTGAACGAGCTCGCCATCGCGTCGAAGATCGGCCTGCTGGCGGCGAAGTCGGCGTCGTTGGCGGTCAGGTAGAACGAGTAGACCTTGCCGTCCTGCACGACGCCCCGCCACACCCCGTGCCGCTTGCTGTCGCCGTCACCGCAGGTGTACTCGAACTCGGCGGCCGGCTTGTCGGCCAGCTTCGTCTCGGTCATGGCGAGCTGCTCGTACGGCTTGGCGCAGGACTTGCTCTTGTCCCGCAGATTGCGCGAGGCGAACTCGGCCCAGCTGGTCGAGGTGCCGCCCCACTTCTCGGCGAGGACGCGCACCTTCCGGCCGTCCTGCTTCGGGTCGACGAAGTCGACGAAGACGCCGCCGGTGTTCTTGTCCCAGCCCTTCGGGACCTGGAGGGTGACGCCCTTGACCGACTGCTCCTCCATGTCCACCGGGGGCGCGGCCGGCGCGGACCCGGTGGGCAGCGAGGTCACGATCGGCGGTGGGCTGTCGTCGCCGCCACCGGCGAGGGCGATCACGCCGACCAGCAGCAGCACGGCCACGCCCCCGGCCGTCGCGAGCTGGACCTTGCGCGGCCAGCCCTTGACCGTGTCGACGAGCTGGCCGAGGCCCCTGCCCTTGCCGGGACGGCCGGCCGGAGCCGGGGCCGCCCACGGTTGCCCGGTGCCGGGAACCGACCACTGGTTGCCCCCGTACACCGCTTGGGTGGCCTCGACGCCGCGGCCGTAGACCGGCTGGGTCGCATCCGGGTGGCCGGTGCTGATCCGCTGGGTGGCTTCCGGCCGGACGCCCGGCGTGAGCCGCTGGATCGCGTCCGGCGCGCCGCCGACCCCCAGCCGCTGGGTGGCGTCCGGCGAGATGCGCTGGGTCGCCTCCGGCGCGCCGGACGGCATCGCGCCGGTGGGGGTGTGCAGCGGGCCGGCCAGCGCGTCGGCGCTGGTCTCGTCGAGCGCGGCGCCGGCGGCCCCCGCCGGCGCGGGACGCTCGCCCCGGCGCAGGGCGGCGAGGCGGTCGGTCAGCGACTCACCGGGGCCGATCATCGCCCGGCCGCCGATCTGCCCGGTCGGCTTTGGCTCGGGAGCGGCCGGCGGCGGCGCGGACGGGCGCTGCACCGGCACTACCGCGTACGGGTCGGTGACCGAGTTGACCGCGGTGTTGTTGCTGGTCAGCGGGCCGGCGAGGAGTTCGCGGAGCATGCCGCGGGCGGTGTGCACGTCCAGCCGGCGGGCCGGGTCCTTCTCCAGCAGGCCCATCAGCACCCGGGTCAGCGGGCCGCTGCGCTGCGGGGTGGCCGGCGGGTCCTCGACCACGGCGTGCATGGTCTCGATCGGGTCGCCCTTGTCGAACGGGGGACGCCCCTCGACCGCGGTGTAGAGGGTGACGCCGAGCGAGAAGAGGTCGCTGGGCGGGCCGAAGTCCTGGCCCATGGCCCGCTCGGGCGAGATGAAGTGTGGCGAGCCGAGCACCATGCCGGGGGTGGTGAGCTGCACATCGGTCGGCATCCGGGCGACGCCGAAGTCGGTCAGCACGCAGCGGCCGTCGGTGCAGATCAGCACGTTGGCCGGCTTGACGTCACGGTGCAGCACGCCGATCGCGTGCGCCACCTCCAGGGCGCCGAGCAGCGCGATGCCGATCTTGGCGACCGCCCGGGGCGCCACCGGCCCGTCCTCGATCACCATGTCGGCGAGGCTGCGGGCGTCCAGCAGCTCCATCACGATCCACGGGCGGCCGCCCTCGGTCACCACGTCGTACACCTGGACCACGGCCGGGTGCTGGATCGCGGCCGCGGCGCGGGCCTCGCGCAGGGTCCGCTCGTACATCGCGTCGCGGTCGCTGGGCGCCAGGCCGGGCGGGAGGACGACCTCCTTCACCGCCACGTCACGGCGCAGCAGGGTGTCTGTCGCGCGCCAGACCGTGCCCATGCCGCCGTTGCCCACCGGCGAGCGCAGCGAGTAGCGACCACCGATGGTGGTGCCGGGTGCCGCGCGTCCAGTGGGGGGACTGACCGGTCCGCCGCTCCACGTCGGGATCTGAGTCACAGAAAAGCCACCGGGGATATCGAGGGGGCTGGGACACAACCCCCCTATCTTGCTGGTTCCGACGGCCGATGCGAAACCCGACGCGGCGGAGCTTTACCTACTCGACCGTACGTGGCCGGCTACTCACCGGCCGGCCGCCCCCGGTGCCATCCCCGAATGTGCGGAATCCCTCACTCATCGATGTCCTCCCGCGTCCTACCATCCGGGGATGAGCGAACGGCGGTCGAGCGAGTCCGGTTTCCCGATCAAGGGCGTCTACACGGGGGAGGACCTGCCCGGGGAACTGGCGGAGCGGCTGGGTGCCCCGGGCGAGTTCCCGTACACCCGCGGGGTCTACCCGACGATGTACACCTCCCGCCCGTGGACCATGCGGCAGTACGCCGGCTTCGGCACGGCCACCGAGTCCAACGCGCGCTACCATCAGCTGCTGCGCGCCGGCACGATGGGCCTCTCCGTCGCGTTCGACCTGCCCACCCAGATGGGCTACGACTCCGACGACCCGATCGCGCACGGCGAGGTGGGCAAGGTCGGCGTCGCCATCGACTCCATCGAGGACATGCGGCTGCTGTTCGACGGCATCCCGCTGGACAAGGTCTCCACCTCGATGACCATCAACGCGCCCGGCTCGGTGCTGCTGCTGCTCTACCAGCTCGTCGCCGAGGAGGCCGGGGTGCCGGGCTCGGCGCTCAACGGCACCATCCAGAACGACATCCTCAAGGAGTACATCGCCCGGGGGACGTACATCTTCCCGCCGAAGCCGTCGCTGCGGCTGGTCGCCGACACCTTCGCGTACTGCCGCAAGGAGGTGCCGAAGTGGAACACCATCTCCATCTCCGGCTACCACATGGCGGAGGCCGGCGCGACGCCCGCCCAGGAGATCGCGTTCACCCTGGCCAACGGCGTGGAGTACGTCCGCGCGGCGCTGGCGGCCGGGCTGGCCGTGGACGACTTCGCCCCCCGGCTGTCGTTCTTCTTCGTCGCGCGCACCACCCTGCTGGAGGAGGTCGCCAAGTTCCGGGCGGCCCGGCGGATCTGGGCCCGGCTGATGCGCGACGAGTTCGGCGCGAAGAATCCGAAGTCGATGATGCTGCGGTTCCACACCCAGACCGCCGGCGTGCAGCTCACCGCCCAGCAGCCGGAGGTGAACCTGGTCCGGGTGGCGATCCAGGGCCTCGGCGCGGTGCTCGGCGGCACCCAGTCGCTGCACACCAACAGCTTCGACGAGGCGATCGCGCTGCCCACCGAGAAGGCGGCCCGGTTGGCCCTGCGCACCCAGCAGGTGCTGGCGTACGAGACGGACCTGACCGCCACGGTGGACCCGTTCGCCGGGTCGTACGTGGTGGAGGCGATGACCGCCGAGATCGAGGCGGCCGCCGACGAGCTGATGCAGCGGGTCTTCGACCACGGCTCGGCGGTGGACGCGATCGAGGCCGGCTTCCAGAAGCGGGAGATCGAGCAGTCCGCGTACCGGATCGCGCAGGAGATCGACTCCGCCGAGCGGGTGGTGGTCGGGCTCAACCGGTTCCAGATCGACGAGGAGGAGCCGTACGAGCCGCTGCGGGTGGACCCGGCGATCGAGGCCGCCCAGGCGGAGCGGCTGGCCAAGCTGCGTGCCGAGCGGGACGCCGGCGCGGTCGAGCGGGCGCTGGCCGAGCTGCGTGCCGCCGCCGAGGGCGACGCCAACGTGCTCTACCCGATGAAGGAGGCGCTGCGCGCCAAGGCCACCGTCGGCGAGGTCTGCGGGACGCTACGCGACGTGTGGGGGACGTACCGGCCGAGCGACCGGTTCTGACCTGCTCCGGCGGCGGCCCGTGCCGGCACCTTCCCCGGTGCCCGGCGCGGGCCGCCGCCGTCGTTAGGGGTGACCCCTGAGCTGGGCGGATGCTCTCGCCAGGAGGCTCCGCGCGGGCGTACAGTCGATGGTCTCCCCACGTGCGGGCGGCGCTGCGAGGGTGCCGGCCGGCCCGCCCGTCGGCACCTTCGGTGCGGACCCCCGGGCGACGCCGCCCGGCCCGACCCCGGGTCGCAGCGGTGCGGCCCGCCGCCGGGGCACGGGTGCGGACGACCGCTGCGGATCGGGGCGTGCCGACAGACACGCCGAGCCGGAGTGGTCGGTCGGAATGTGGGTAACCCGATCGGGTGATCGGGACGGACAGCGTGTGCGGTCGCGGTTCGGTCCGGCATGTCACCGTCGGGAGTCGCCCGGCGGCGGACCGTTGTCGCGCAATTGTCGGAGCGGCAGTTAATTGCCGCGACTAATGCGACAATTCGGAACGGCGGCCGGAAATTTGTGACCGCTGAATCGGTTACGCGTTGTAGGAGGTGTGGGACAGATGACGGCGCTCAACCCCGATCTACCTGCTGTCCCGCAGATATTCGAGCCCTCCCACCAGGGCATTCGTGACGCTGTGCGCTCCGACCGCTACGCGAAAGATGTTGCACAGCGTCACCGCCGAAGGTCTAGGCTGTCTGCTGTTCTCCCCGAAGATCCATCCATCTCTAGTGATCGAGAATTCGACGTGACGAGTGCGTTGACGCTGCCTTCCGGCAGCACACTGGCGTCGTCCTGGCCGGAGACGCCATCCGGGTCCCAACCGTTGCCCTTCGAGCTGGACCACCTGCTCGCCCTCCGGGTACCCGGGCTCATCGCCACCCGCCGTCACATTCACTCCCACCCGGAGCTGTCGGGCGAGGAGTTCGAGACGGCCGCCCTGATCCACCGGGAACTCTCGCTCGCCGGGCTCAACCCGCGACTGCTCCCCAAGGGCAACGGCGTCATCTGCGACATCGACGGGCGGCCGGACGGCCCGGTGATCGCGCTTCGCGCCGACATCGACGCGCTGCCGCTGACCGACCCGAAGGACGTGCCGTACCGGTCCACCGTGGACGGGGTCTGCCACGCCTGCGGGCACGACGTGCACACCACGGTGATGCTCGGGGTCGGCATGCTGCTGGCCCAGCTCGCCGACCTCGGCCAGCTCGACGGCCGGGTCCGGCTCATCTTCCAGCCGGCCGAGGAGATCCTGCCCTGCGGCTCGCTGGAGGTCATCGAGGCCGGTGGCCTGGACGACGTCGTGCAGATCTTCGCCGTGCACTGCGATCCGAACCTGCCGGTCGGCAAGGTCGGCCTGCGGGTCGGCCCGATCACCGCCGCCGCCGACAACGTGACCGTCCGGCTCACCGGCCCCGGCGGGCACACCGCCCGGCCGCACCTGACGGTCGACCTGGTCGACGCGCTCGGCCGGCTGGTCACCGAGGTGCCGACCCTGGTCAGCCGCCGGGTGCCGGCCAACAGCGGGCTGCTGCTGGTGTTCGGCCACGCCTCGGCCGGCACCCGCTACAACGTCATCCCGTCCGAGGCGTGCGCCGCCGGCACCCTGCGGGTGATGGACCGCGACACCTGGGACCAGGCCCCGAAGATCGTGGCTCAGGTGGTCCGCGACGTCATCGCGCCGACCGGGGCCACCGTGGACCTGGAGTACCTGCGTGGCCGGCCGCCGGTGACCAACGACGCCCGGGCGATCGGTGTGCTCACCGCCGCCACCGCCGCCGCCCTCGGCCCCGAGGGGATCGCGGAGACCCCGCAGAGCATGGGCGGCGAGGACTTCTCCTGGTACCTGGAGCACGTGCCGGGCGCGCTCGCCCGCCTCGGGGTCGGCCGGAACGGGCCCAACGTGGACCTGCACCGGGCCTCGTTCGACGTGGACGAGCGCGCCATCGGAGTCGGCGTACGCCTCATGGTGCAGACCGCGTTGCGGGCACTGGCGGCGGCCCGCTAGGCGCCGGACCACCCACCGGACCGGCCGGTCCCGGCACCATCGGGGCCGGTCCGGCCGGCGGCCCGCGCCGGGCCCGCCGGCGGCGGGCCCGCCGGACCAGCAGCACCACCGGTACGCCGATCACCAGCGCGAACGGCAGCAGCGCGCCCAGCACGGTGAGCAGCACGAAGAACGTGGTGACGAAGACGTCCCAGCCGCCCTTCAACCCCACCAGGAAGCCGAGTTCGGGCCCCTCGTCGGCGGTGGTCTGGTCCGGGCCGAGGAAGGTGACCGTGATCGTGGAGAGCGCGGTCAGGTCGGACAGCCGGCGCTTCTTCGCCTCCAGCGACGCCAGGTCGGCCTCCCGCCGGCCCACCTCGTTCTCCAGCGAGACCAGCTCGTTGATCGTGGTGGCCCGGGCCAGCAGCTTCCGGGCGCTGTCCACCCGGGCGCGCTGGGTGGCGATCCGGGCGTCCAGGTCCACGGTCTCCTCGGTGACGTCCTGGGTGTGGATCTCGCGCCGCTCCTGTTTGCCGAGCCCGGCCAGCTGGTCGATGACCGTGGTGAACCGGTCCGCCGGCACCCGCAGGGTCAGCTCGGCCCGGGCGTCTGAGGACTCGCTGCTGCGCTGGTCACCGCCGACGAATCCGCCGGCCGCCCGCACCCGGTCGGTCGCCTCCCGGGCCGCCCGGTCCACATCCTCCACCCGGACCTGCATGGTCCCGGTGTAGATGATGGACCGTTGGTCCACCCGCAGGTCCGCCCCGCCCGAGCCGGTCGCGGCGGGCGCTGCCTTCTCCGGGGCTCCACCCGCGCCCGCGTCCGCGGCGCCACCCGCGGCCGGCGCCCGCCCGGAATCCGACGCGCTGTTTCCGCCGTCGGCGCCGCAACCCGCCGTGACCAGCACCGCGGCCAGTCCCAGCACGGCCAGCAGCACCCCGCGGCGGCGTCTCACCCGTCCACTCGGGCCGTGATTTCGGTGACGCTCGCTCATCTCCCCGCTCCGCTCCTCGACGGCCCCGCGCCGGGGCCGATACCTCGGACGCGACGCGCCATCGCGCCGGTTCCGGCAGACTGCGCTCAGGACGTCACGATTCGATAATCGAGGAGTCACGATGCAGGTCACCAAGTACGCCCACTCCTGCCTCCGGATCGAGCACGACGGGGGAGTGCTCGTGGTGGACCCCGGCGTCTACAGCGAGCCGGCGGCGCTGGACGGGGCGGACGCGGTGCTGATCACGCACGAGCACCCGGACCACGTGAACGTCGAGGCGCTGACCCGCGCGCTGGAGCGCCGGCCGATGCCGGTCCGCGGCCCGGCCTCGCTCGCCGGTGTCCTCGGCGACGCGGCCGAGGCGCTGACCGTGGTCGCGCCGGGCGAGTCGTTCACCGCGGCCGGCGTGCCGGTCCGGGCGTACGGCGGCCGGCACGCGGTGATCCACCCGGACATCCCGGTGATCCCGAACCTGGGCTACCTCGTCAACGACGTGGTCTATCACCCGGGCGACTCGCTGGTCGTCCCGGACGACGTCCAGGTGGACACCCTCTTCGCCCCGATCCACGCGCCCTGGAACAAGTTCTCCGAGGTGGTCGACTTCATCCGGGCGGTCGCCCCGCGGCGGGCGTACGCGCTGCACGACGGGCTGCTCAACGCCAACGGCTTAGGCGTGCTGAACCGGCAGTACACGGCTATGTCCAACACCGACTACCGCCGTCTCGAGCCGGGCACCCGGATCGACGCCTGACCGCCGTGCCCGGACCCACCCCCGACCTGGTCCAGCGGCTCTACGCGACGCCACCGGACCGGTTCGTCGCGGCCCGGGACGCCGCGGTGACCGAGGCGCGCCGGTCCGGTGACCCGAAGGCCGCCCGGGAGATCGGCCGGCTGCGCCGGCCCACCGTCGCCGCCTGGCTGGTCAACCTGCTCGCCATCCGTCGCCCCGAGCTGGTCGCCGACCTGGCCCAGCTCGCCGAGTCGCTGCGGACCGCCCAGCGCGAGCTGCGCGGCGCCCGACTGCGCGAGCTGTCCGCGCAGCGCCGGGCCGTGGTCGGCGCCCTCGTCGCCGAGGTACGCAAGCTGGCCGCCGCGGAGCCCGGCGCCCCGCCGGCCGGGAAGCTGCCGCTGGGAGAGGTGGAGGCGACCCTCAACGCCGCGCTCTCCGACACCGAGGTGGCCGAGCAGGTACGCGCCGGCCGGCTGCTCCGGTCCGTGCACTACGCCGGCTTCGGCGAGGTGCCCCGGCCGCAGCTGCGGCTGGTCACCGGGGGCGGCGAGGAGCCACCCGTACCGGACCGGGCGGCCGAGCGGGCCGAGAGCCGGCGGGCGCGCGACGAGCGTGCCGCCGAGCGCGCCGCCCGGGCCGAACGGGCGAAACGCCGCCGGGCGCTGGAACGCGAACTCGCCAAGGCCCGCGACGAGCAGGGCCGGGCCGAGCGGGAGCTGACCGACGCCACCCGGTCCGAGCAGGACGGAGCCGCCACCCTGGACCGGATCGAGACCGAGCTGGCGGAGCTGGAGCGCCGCCGGGCCGTCGCCGAGCAGGAGCTGAGCCGCGCCAAGCTGGCCCGCCGGGGGGCGGAACGGGCGGTCACCGCGGCCCGCCGACGGGCCGGGGAGGTGGAGGGCGCGCTGGAGGCGCTGGACACCGAAGAGGGGGATGCCGCAGACGGTGGTCACCGGGCAGACTGAGCGTGATGGACGACCATGGTGGACGGACGGCGGGGCCGCGCCGGTGACGCCGGAACAGGTCGCCGCCGCCAGCAAGCCCCTGGTGCTGGAGCTGGGGGAGGCGTTCGCCCGCTGCCCGGCGACGCTGCGCCGGGCCCGGCTGCTGGGCATCTCCGGTTGGGCCTTCTACATCACCGGGCGGGCCGGCGCGCTCGGCGACGTACGGGCCGAGACGGCCGCCGCCGCACTCGGCTTCATCGCCCCCGACGCGGTCGCCGACGGCTGGGACGCCGCCGCGCGTACCGTCCGGCCCCTGGAGGTGGCGGGCGCGAACCTGGCCGAGTGCTGCCGCTGGGGTGCCGCACGGCTCGGTGACGCCCCCGAGGCGCCCCGCCTGGCCGCCCTGCTCGGACGGACGGTCGACGCGGCCGACGGCAGCGGGATGCCGCTCTTCGCGGCCTGGCGGGCCATGCCGGTCCCGGACCGCTCGCCGGGGGCCCGGGTGGCGGTCGGGCTGCTGCTGCTCCGCGAGCACTTCGCCGGGGCCCACCTGCTCGCCGTGCGGGCCGCCGGGATGACCCCGCTGGAGGCGGTGCTGGCCGGCCCGGAGGGGGAGGCGGGGGCCGCGGCCTGCGGCTGGTCGCCGCCGTACCCGCCGGTGGGGCCGCTGGTCCGGCGGCGGCTCTGGGCCGAGGCGGTGACCGACCGGCTCGCCTCGACCGCGTTCCGGGCGCTCGGTCCCGGCGAGGGAGCGGAACTGCTCAACCTGCTCACCGCCGCGCGCCTCCACGTGCGCGGCCGATAAATCAGCGGCGCCGTCGCGGACGGCCTGCCAGGATCGCCGACGTGACGCTTCCCGCCGGCTGGACCGCCCGCCGCCCCACCCTCGATGACGTACCGGCGATCCTGGCGGTGGTGCACGCCGCCGACACCTTCGCCGTCGGCTATCCGGACTTCGACGCCGAGGACGTCCGCGACGCGCTGACCGCCCCCTTCGTCGACATGACCCGCGACTCGTGGCTGGTCACCGACCCGGACGGGGTCGCGGCCGGCTGGACGATCCTGAGCAACCCGACCGGGGTGGGCCGGGAGTTCGTCGAGGTCTACGTCGACCCGGAGCGCGGGGCCGAGCTGCGCGCCCCGCTGCTGGCGCGGCTGCTCGACCGGGTCGCCGAGCGGGCCGCCGAACGTGGCCTGCCCGCGCTCACCGCCCGTACCGCCGCCTTCGCCCCGGAGACCCGGTGGGCGGGCGAGCTGGCCGAGGCGGGCTTCACCCTGGTCAAGCGGTACCTGCGGATGACCCGCTCGCTGGCCGACCTGCCCGCCGAACCGTCGCCCCCGGCCGGGGTGACCGTCCGGCCGTTGCGTCCCGACGACGAGGCGGACCTGCGCGAGTTCCACCGGATCTTCGACACCGCGTTCCGGGACACCCCGGACTACGAGCCGCTCGGCTTCGACCAGTGGCGGGAGATGCTCCCGTCGTACGGCAAGGTCTGGGACGAGTGGTTCATCGCCGAGGTGGACGGGGTCCCCGCCGGTGCCCTGCAATCCTCCGACCAGGCGGTGGACCAGGACATGGGCTGGGTCCGCACGCTCTCGGTGCTGCCGACGTACCGGCGGCGCGGGGTGGGGGCGGCGCTGCTGCGGCGGGCCTTCGCGGTCTTCGCGGCGAAGGGCCGCAGCGGTGCCGGGCTCGGGGTCGACCTGGCCAACCCGACCGTCCCGGTGACCCTCTACCGCTCCGTCGGGCTGCGCGAGGGGCGCTGGACCGACATGTACGAGCGGGTGGTCACCGCCACGGCGGTGTGACCCGCGACCCGCGCTCCGGGGTCGACCCCCGGCCGGTGAGCCGGCCGGGGGAGACTTGGGGTGTGGAACAGCGGCTAGGCCGACGCGGTGCCGGTGGGGCGGGACCGCAGCTCGGTGACGTAGTCGTCCGGCGCGCCCGCCTTCTCCGCCGCGTTGGCGATCTCCGACAGGTACCACGACGTCGGCAGGCCGCCCTCGTATCCGTCGAAGACGTAGACCCACGCGGTCACGTCCCCGTCCAGCGTCGAGACGCGCACGGTGAGCTTCCGGTACGTCCCGGCCGTCACGCCTTCGATCTCGTCGAGCTGCGCGGCGTCGTACGGGTCGATGTCGTAGAGCGCCACGAAGACCCGGTCGCCCGGGGACTCGACCACGGTGCTGACCGAGCCCTCCCAGCCGATGACGCCCTCGCCCGCGAAGGTGAGGCGCCACCCCTCCAGCCAGCCGGTGCCCACCATCGGCGAATGCGGGCAGTAGGCGCGCATGCGGGCGGGGTCCAGGTTCGAGCCGTAAGCGGCGTACAGACGCACGGCGATGACGATAGTCCGGTGTGCGGGTGGGGGAGAATACGACGGAGCGTGTCGAGCGCGCCGGGGAGAAGAAAGTCACTGTGAGCATCGGTCGGGGGCGAGCACGGTGAGCGCGAGGAGTGCGGCGGAGCGGAGCCCCGCAGCCGCGAACGAAAGGATGGCCCTGTGAGCCAGATCGTGATCATCGGCGGGGGGCCGGCCGGGTACGAGGCGGCGCTGGTCGCCGCCCAGCTGGACGCTGATGTCACCGTGGTCGAGGCGGAGGGGGCCGGCGGTGCCTGCGTGCTCTCCGACTGTGTCCCGTCCAAGACCTTCATCGCCAGCTCCCAGGTGGTCACCGGCTACCGGGACACCGAGGAGTTCGGCGTGCACTCCGACGGGCTGGAGGCGGTGACCGTCGACGCCCGCGCGGTGCACGAGCGGGTGAAGCGGCTCGCCCTGGCCCAGTCCGCCGACATCCACGACAAGCTGGTCAAGGCCGGGGTCGAGTTCGTCGCGGGCACCGCCCGGCTGGGTGACGACACGCTCGGCCACACCCACCGGGTGATCGTGACCCCGGCCGACGGCCGCCCCGAGTACCGGATCGACGCGTCCACCGTCCTGGTCGCCACCGGCGCCACCCCGCGGCAGCTCCCCACCGCCCCGCCGGACGGCGAGCGCATCCTCACCTGGCGGCAGGTGTACGACCTGCCCGCGCTGCCCCAGCACCTGATCGTGGTCGGCTCCGGCGTCACCGGCGCCGAGTTCGCCAGCGCGTACCTGGCGATGGGCATCGAGGTCACCCTGGTCTCCAGCCGGGACCGGGTCATGCCGCACGAGGACCCCGACGCCGCGATGGCGATCGAGCGGGTGTTCCGCAACCGGGGCATGACCATCCTCAACAACTCCCGGGCCGAGGCGGTCCGCCGGATCGGCGACGGCGTCGAGGTGGTGCTCTCCGACGGCCGGGTGGTGGTCGGCTCGCACGCCCTGATCACCGTCGGCTCGATCCCCAACACCGCCGGCCTGGGCCTCGCCGAGTACGGCGTCGAGCTGGCCCGGGGCGGGTACGTCAGCGTCGACCGGGTGTCCCGGACCAACGTCCCCGGCATCTACGCCGCCGGCGACTGCACCGGCGTCCTGGCCCTGGCCAGCGTCGCCGCCATGCAGGGCCGGATCGCGATGTGGCACGCGCTCGGCGAGGCGGTCCGGCCGCTGCGGCTGCGTACCGTCGCGGCGAACGTCTTCACCGACCCCGAGCTGGCCACCGTCGGCGTCTCGCAGAACGAGGTGGACGCCGGCAAGATCCCGGCCCGCCAGGTGATGCTGCCGCTCGCCGGCAACGCCCGGGCGAAGATGGACGACTTGGCCGACGGCTTCGTGAAGCTCTTCTGCCGGCCGGCCAGCGGGCAGGTGATCGGCGGCGTGGTGGTGGCGCCGAAGGCCAGCGAGCTGATCCTGCCGATCACCATGGCGGTGGAGAACAACCTCACGGTCAACGAGCTGGCGCAGACCATCACGATCTACCCGAGCCTCTCGGGCTCGATCACCGAGGCCGCCCGCCAGCTCATGCTCCACGAGCTGGAGTGACCCGCCGCGCCCGGCCGGTGCCGGGCGCCACCTCGGCGAGCTGGCGGTGTCCCGGGCCCGGGAAGGCCGCCACCTCGCCGGTCCCGTGCCGGCGGACCAGGGTTGCCGCGACCACGGTGAGCAGCGCGACCTCGGCGAGGATGAGCAGCCGTTCGACCAGGCCGATGAGCACCCGGTCACCCGGGTACGCCGACCAGACCATCGCCCCGGCCAGCACCAGGCTGGTCAGGGCGAGGACGCGCAGCCAGCCGGCGGCCCGCCCGCCCAGCGGGCCGGCGAGCAGCCAGCCAGCGACCGGCAGGACGAGGAAGGCCACCACCGAGGCGTACCGGTGCAGGTAGGCGCCCGTGCCCATGGCCGTACCGGGGTCGTTGGTGGGGACCAGGGCGGCGACCAGCAGGCCGGCGGACCAGGCCAGCAGCAGCGCCCGCGCCGGCCCCCGCGCCCCGGCGCGGCGCAGCGGCGCCAGCAGTACGACGGTGGCCGCGGCGAGCACCACCATGGCCCCGTCGATGACGCCGCCCCGGTCGGAGACGGCGAAGTCGCTGACGGTCAGCGACCAGGGATTCAGATCGTCGTTCACCTCGAGGTGACCGAGCACGGCGAGCACCGCCGCCAAGGCGATCCCACCGAGGGCCAGCAGGCCGCTTCGTTGGATTCCGGGCATGGACTGAGCCTGCTGCCGGAACCACCCGAAACGGATCCGGGCCGGCCACCCACTTCGATCCCCGGGTAGCCCCCTAGATGCCGTTCCTTCCGGAGTCGACCCGGGTGCCCTCTCAGGCGACGTTCAGCTGGATGTTCCCGATGCGGGCGACGACGTCGAGGTGTCCGCCGAGCCCGGTCACGTATGCCCTCAGGGTCTCCAGGCTGGTGCTCTCCCCGTTCTCGATTTGACTGATCCTCGCCTGGGACAGCCCTGCGGCCTCGGCCAGTTGGGTCTGGGTCATGCCCAGCTGCTTCCGAATCTCGGCGAGTTGAGCACCGCTGACGGCGGCGAGCATCTGGTCCCGCATGCGTCCCCGTCGAGCCACGCGGGCGGGGTCGTCCCAGGCGGGATCGATCTTCCTGGCCTTGGCCTTGACGTCTCGCCAGTTCACTCCGTCCGTCATTGCTGGGCTTCCTTCAGGCTGATCAGATGCTCCTGAAACCGTGCGTCTGCCAAGGGTATGGCCGTTCGGTACCAACTTCGCCATTGTCCGGCCTTGTCTCCTGCCACCAGGAAGACGGCCTCCCTCAGTGGGTCGAAGGCGAAGATCATCCGCACCTCCGTCGAGCCGGCCGAGCCGGGCCGTAGTTCCTTCATGTGGTGGAACGTGCTGCCCTTGAGGCGATCGACCAAGGGGGGCGCCCGAGCGCGGGCCCATGTTCCCCGAGCAGGTCGACCGCTTCGCTGACCAGGTCGGCCGAGGCGGGATCACTTCTGCACAGGTCGAGAAACCATCTTTCGACCTCGGGATGCAGTCTGATCTCCCACATGCTGTCAATATAAGTCGAGCTTATACCGCGCTTCACTCGACACGCGACGGATCAGCGCCCTTCGCGCGGGATCTCCGCGCTTCAGTCGGCCGGGACCTTGACCGGGGTCTCGGTGCGGCTGTTGCGGGCGCTGATCGCGGTCATCGCCCAGCCGGCCGCGGCGAACCCGGCCGCCGCCACCGCGCCGATCAGCACGAGCCGCCACGCCGACTGGGTGAGCGCCGTGCCGCCCAGGTGGCCGACCAGCGTCCCGTAGCTGGCCCAACCGGTGGCGGCGGCGGCCTCGTAGAGCAGGAAGAGGCGGTACGGGTAGCGGCTGCGGCCGGCCGAGAAGCAGGCGGCCATCCGGCCACCGGGCACGAAGCGGCAGAGCAGGATCACCAGCGGTCCCGGTTCCCGCAGCCCGCGGGTGACCCGGGCGGCGGCCCGGCGGGCCCGGCTCGGCGTGACGTGTCGGGCCTGCCGGCGGTCCGGGGCGGTCCGGCCCAGCAGGTAGCAGGCGAGGTCGCCGGCGAACACGCCGAGCGCGCCGACCGCGATGGTGAGCGGCAGGCTCAGTCCGCCGTAGACGGTCAGCGCGCCACTGGTGATCATGACGATCTGGGTCGGCACCACCGGCACGAACGCGTCGGCGGCCAGCAGCGCCAGCAGCACGAGGTACGCCCACGTCGGCGACGCGACGTCAGAGATGAGTTCGGGCATGACCGCCACCTCGCCGGATTCCCCCGATGAACCGTTCCGAGCCTGCCCGGGTGTCCGGCGTCACCGCGGACAGCCCCGGCCGGTGGTGACCGCTGACACGGCAGAGCCTCCGATGGACAACGAAACGGGACCGCCGGATGTGACGCCCCGGGGCGGGCGGCGGAACATCGATCCGCGGCGTACCGTTGGCGGGACGCGACCGCGTGGACGCCGGGTCCCCCGTTCCTGGCGACCGGGTCGCGGCGGGTCGCCGGCAGGTCCCGAGCCGGCGACCCGCACCCTCTCCGCCGGCGTGCCACCTCCGCCGGCGTGCCTCCGCTCCCCGAAATCCGGGTGCGCCCGTCGAGCCGGCGGGCGTACCGTCGCCGCATGCGCAGCGCGGTGGTGACCACGACGCCGGGAATCCCCGGCGTGCCGCACTGACGTATCCGTCGACGAGGCCCCGGGGCGAACCGCCCCGGGGCCTCGCGGCGTTCCGGGCCAGCTCGCCTCCGGGTCGTACCCGATCAAGGAGAGCGACATGATCGACCACCGCAGGCTCGGCCGGGAGCTGGAGCTGTTCGTCTCCGATCCCCTCGCGGGCGCCGGGCTGCCCATCTGGCTGCCGGCCGGCGCCGCCGCCCGGCACGCCGTCGAGGAGTACGTGCGGGACCTGGAGCGCCGGGCCGGCTACCGGCACGTCTATTCGCCGCCGCTGGGCAAGCGGGAGCTGTTCGAGATCTCCGGTCATCTCGGCTACTTCGCCGACGACATGTTCCCGCCTATGCGACTGAGCGCCGACGACGAGTTCGTGCTGCGTCCGGCGCTCTGCCCGCACCACGCGCTGGTCTACCGGGCCCGCGGCCGCTCCTACCGGGAGCTGCCGCTGCGGGTGGCCGAGATCGGCGGAATGTACCGGGCGGAACGGTCCGGGGTGCTCGGTGGACTGTCCCGGGTCCGCGCCATCTCGCTGAACGACTCGCACAACTTCTGCGCGCTGGAGCAGGTCGGTGACGAGGTACGCGAGATCCTCCGGCTGATCCGCGCGGCGCACGCGGCGCTCGGGGTTCGGCCGGCGGGGTTCCGGCTGTCGCTGCGCGGGCCGGGGGAGAAGTACGTCGGCGACGACGCCCAGTGGGCGCGGGCCGAGGAGCTGCTCCGCGCCGCCCTCGACGGGGTCGACTTCGCCGAGGCTCCCGGCGAGGCGGCGTTCTACGGCCCGAAGATCGACATCCAGATCGTCGACGCGGCCGGCCGGGAGTCGACCATCTCCACCATCCAGCTCGACTTCGACAAGCCGGAGAAGTTCGACCTGTCGTACACCGACGCGGACGGAAGCCGGAAGCGGCCGGTGATGGTGCACCGGAGCCTGGTGGGCAGCATGGAACGGCTCTTCGCCTACCTGATCGAGGTGCACGCGGGCGCCTTCCCGGCCTGGTACGCCCCGGTGCAGCTGGTGCTCCTGCCGGTCGACGGCGGCCAGGCGGACGCCGCCGACGCGCTGGCCCGCCGGGCCGAGGCGGCCGGGCTGCGGGTCGAGGTCGACCACGCCGGTTCGCTGGGTGCCCGGATCCGCGACGCGGCCCGGCGCAGGGTGCCGTACGTCGGCGTGGTCGGCGCCCGGGAGGCCGCCGACGGCTCGGTCTCCCTGCGCCTGCGCGACGGGCGCGGGCTCGACCCGATGCCGGCGGCCGACGCGCTGGGGCTGATCGGCGCGGTGGTGGCCGCCCGCTCGGCCGACCTGCTCCCGGGCTGACCTCTCGTCGCCGCCGCGGACTGCGGCATGTCGCGGTCTCGCCGGTGCGGGAGGCCGCGACATGCCGCAAACCCGGATGGCGGTCGGTGGGGGCATGGTCAGGGACGGGCCGGGGTGACGGCGGGGCGGGGGCCGGTCGGCGTGACGCCCGGCACCGCCGGAACCTCGTCGGTGAGCACCGCACCGGTGAACTGGGACCGGTAGAGCCGGGCGTACGCGCCGTCGGCGGCGAGCAGCTCGTCGTGGGTGCCCTGCTCCACGATCCGGCCCCGCTCCATCATCAGGATCAGGTCGGCATCGCGGATGGTGGACAGCCGGTGCGCGATCACGAAGCTGGTCCGGTCCGAGCGCAGGGCCGCCATCGCCCGCTGCAGCAGCACCTCGGTCCGGGTGTCCACCGAGCTGGTCGCCTCGTCGAGGATCAGCAGCGACGGCTCGGCGAGGAACGCCCGGGCGATGGTGATCAGCTGCTTCTCGCCGGCGCTGACGTTGCTGCCCTCCTCGTCGATCACGGTGTCGTACCCGTCGGGGAGGCTGCGCACGAAACGATCCACGAAGGTGGCCCGGGCCGCGGCGAGGATCTCCTCCTCGGTGGCGTCCGGCCGCCCGTAGGCGATGTTGTCCCGGATGGTGCCGCCGAAGAGCCAGGTGTCCTGGAGCACCATGCCGATCCGGCCCCGCAGCTCGTCCCGGCGCATGGTGGTGATGTCCACCCCGTCCAGGGTGATCCGGCCGGCGTCCAGCTCGTAGAACCGCATGATCAGGTTGACCAGGGTGGTCTTGCCGGCGCCGGTGGGGCCGACGATGGCCACCGTGTGGCCGGGCTCGGCCACCAGCGAGAGGTCGTCGATCAGCGGCTTGTCCGGCGTGTACCGGAAGGAGACGCGCTCGAACTCGACCCGGCCGTGCGGCTCGGCGTTCCGCGCCGGCCGGGCCGGCTCCGGGCTCTGCTCCTCGGCGTCCAGCACCGCGAAGACCCGCTCGGCGGAGGCCACCCCGGACTGGAGCAGGTTGGCCATCGAGGCGACCTGGGTGAGCGGCTGGGTGAACTGCCGGGAGTACTGGATGAAGGCCTGCACGTCGCCGAGGCTCATCGAGCCCGACGCCACCCGCAGGCCGCCGACCACGGCGATCGCCACGTAGCTGAGGTTCCCGATGAAGAACATCGCCGGCATGATGATCCCGGAGACGAACTGCGCCCCGAAGCTGGCCTGGAACAGCTCCTCGTTCTTGGCGTGGAAGGCGGCCTCCACCTCCTTCTGCCGGCCGAAGACCTTGACCAGCTCGTGGCCGGTGTACGCCTCCTCGATCTGGCCGTTCAGCTCGCCGGTGTGCGCCCACTGGGCGATGAACTTGCGCTGGGACCGCTTGGCGATCTGGCTGGTCACCAGCACCGACATCGGCACCGCCACCAGCGCGACCACGGCCAGCAGCGGCGAGATCCAGACCATCATGGCCAGCACGCCGACCACGGTGAGCAGCGCGGTGAGCAGCTGGCTCAGCGTCTGCTGGAGGGTCTGCGAGATGTTGTCGATGTCGTTGGTGACGCGGCTCAGCAGCTCGCCCCGCGGCTGCCGGTCGAAGTACGGCAGCGGCAGCCGGTTGAGCTTGTCCTCCACGTCGGCGCGCAGCCGCAGCACGGTCCGCTGCACCACCCCGTTGAGCAGCCAACCCTGCGCCCACATCAGCAGGCTGGCGCCCACGTACAGGGCGAGGGCCAGGGCCAGCACCCGGCCCAGCCGGTCGAAGTCGATGCCCAGGCCGGGCACCACGTCCATCCGGGCCAGCATGTCGGCGAACCGGTCGTTGCCCGACGCCCGCGCCGCGGCCACCGCCTGGTCGACGGTGGTCCCGGCGGGCAGCCGGCGGCCGATCACCCCGCTGAAGATGATGTCCGTGGCGTGGCCGAGCACCTTCGGCCCGGTCACGCTCAGCCCGACGCTGAGCAGCGCCAGCCCGAGCACCGCGCCCAGCTCCAGTCGGTGCGGCCGCAGCCGTCGCAGCATCCGTCGCGCCGAGGGCCCGAAGTTCATCGCCTTCTCGGCGGGCATGCCCATGTTCATGTGCGGCGGGCCGCCGCGCCGGCCGCCGGGTGGCAGCCGCTTCGGCGTCTCCTTCTCCTCCACGGCCGTCATGCCGGCACCTCCGCGGTCTGCTGGGACGCCACGATCTCGGCGTACGTCGGGCAGGTTTCGAGCAGTTCCCCGTGTCGTCCCATCCCGACGACTCCTCCGTCCTCGAGCACGATGATCTGGTCGGCGTCGACGATCGTGGAGACCCGCTGGGCCACGATCACCACCGCCGCGTCCGCGGTGACCGGCTTCAACGCCGCCCGCAGCCGGGCGTCGGTGCCGAGGTCGAGCGCGGAGAACGAGTCGTCGAAGAGGTAGATCTCCGGCTTGCGGACCAGCGCGCGGGCGATCGCGAGCCGCTGCCGCTGGCCGCCGGAGACGTTGGTGCCGCCCTGGGCGATGGGCGCGTCCAGCCCGCCCGGCATCTCGGCGACGAAGTCCCGGGCCTGGGCGATCTCCAGCGCCGCCCACAGGTCCGCGTCCGTGGCGTCCGGATTGCCGTACCGGAGGTTGCTGGCCACGGTGCCGCTGAACAGGTACGGCCGCTGCGGCACCAGACCGATCCGCCGCCACAGCTCGTCGGGGGCAAGTTCCCGGACGTCCACCCCGTCGACCAGCACCGCGCCGGCGGTCGGGTCGACCAGTCGGGGGATCAGCGTGAGCAGGGTGGTCTTGCCGGCGCCGGTGGCGCCGATGATCGCGGTGGTGCGGCCGGGTACGGCGCGGAAGGTGATGTCGTGCAGCACCGGGGCGCTGGCGCCCGGGTACTGGAAGCCGACCCCGCGCAGCTCCAACTCGCCCCGGCCGGCGACCTCGGTCACCGGTCGCTCGGCCGGCACCACCGAGGACTCGGTGTCCAGCACCTCCCCGATGCGCTCGGCGCAGACCGCCGCCCGGGGCACCATCATCAGCATGAAGGTGGCCATCATGACCGCCATCAGGATCTGCATCAGGTACTGGAGGAACGCGGTCAGCGCGCCGATCTCGATCTGACCGGAGTCGACGCGGCCCGCGCCGAACCAGAGCACCGCCACGCTGGAGACGTTCAGCACCAGCATGACCACCGGGAAGATCAGCGCCTGTAGCCGGCCGATGCGCAGGGCGGTCGCGGTCAGGTCCGCGTTCGCCACCCCGAAGCGGTCCGTCTCGTACGGCTCGCGGACGAAGGCCCGGACCACCCGGATGCCGGTGATCTGCTCGCGCAGCACCCGGTTGACCGTGTCGATCCGGGTCTGCATGAGCCGGAAGCCCGGCACCATCCGGCTGGTGAGCAGGCCCAGCAGGATGGCCAGCACCGGCACGCTGACCAGCAGCAGCCAGGAGAGTCCGACGTCCTCGCGCAGCGCCATCACCACGCCGCCGATGCTCATGATCGGCGCGGCGACCAGCATCGTGCAGCTCAGCAGCACGAGCATCTGCACCTGCTGCACGTCGTTGGTGTTGCGGGTGATCAGCGAGGGTGCCCCGAACCGGCCCACCTCGCGGGCGGAGAAGCTGTTGACGTGGCTGAAGATGGCGGCCCGGACGTCCCGGCCGAATCCCATGGCGGTCTTGGCGCCGAAGTACACGGCGGCGATCGAGCAGGCGATCTGGAGCAGGCTGACGAGCAGCATCCAGCCGCCCGTACGCAGGATCTGGCCGGTGTCGCCGACGGCGACGCCCTTGTCGATGATGTCGGCGTTGAGGCTGGGCAGGTAGAGCGACGCCAGCGTGCCGACGAACTGGAAGGCCACCACGGCGGCCAGCAGTCGTCGGTACGGGCGTAGCTGGGTGCGGAGCAGGCGGATCAGCACGGACGGAGCCCCCGTGTCGTCTCGTCGGTGGTTTCCTGGTCTGGGTTCAACTGCCCGACGTCGCCGTCGGACATGTTGGTGATGAGTTCGATGAGGAACTCCCGGATCACCGCCTTCTTCGCCGGGTCGGCGTCGACGGAGGTGAGCGGCGCGTCGGTGTGGATGCGGTCGATCAGGGCCTGGGAGTGCTCGCGGCCCTTGTCGGTGAGGGTGAGTTGGATGCTGCGCCGGTCGTTCGGGTCGCGGCGACGCTCGACGAATCCGTCCCGTTCGAGGGTGTCGACGATGCCGGTGAGGGTGGCCGGCCGGACGAAGCAGCGCTCCGCCACCTCCCGGTGGGTGCTGTCACCCTCCGCCCGGTGGAGGATCATGAGCACCCGCATGCCGGCCGTGGTGAGGCCGTGGTGCTCGGCGAGATGGCGCCCCCACCGTTGCCCCATCAGGTGTCCGGCCACGCCGAGGAGGCGGCCGAGCGGCGCGTGCTGCAGCACGTCGGGGAAGCGCACGAGAGGATCGATCTGCACGGGCCTAACGTTAGCCTCCCGATCGTCAGGGGCCAAACTAATTTCCGACAGAAGTTGACGGGCCGGCCTTCGCCGCAGGTCAGCGGGGTGTCACGCCGCGCGCGGTGCCCGGGTCGTCGGGTGCGGTGGCGATGTACTCGCGCATCACATCGGCCACCTCGCGCAGGAACGCGGTCGTCGCCGCCGCCTGCTCGGGGGTGAGTCGGGCGACCGCGCGTTCGACGCCGGCCAGCATCGGCCGCAGCGCGTCCACCACCTCGCTCACGGCGTGCTCGGTCACCCGAAGGCAGAGCCGGCGGCGGTCGTACGGGTGCGGCGTGCGCTCGACGTGCCCGGCCTGGACCAGGCGGTCGACCAGGGTGGTGGCGGAGGCGGAGCGGATGCCGAGCCGGTTGCCCAGCTCCACCGGGCCGAGCGGCTCGGCGCTGGAGACGAGGTGGTCGATGGCGGCGGCGTCGGTGGCCCCGATGCCCAGCCGGCGGGCCAGTGCCGACCGGGTGTCCCCGGCGACCCGGAGCACCTCGCGCAGCGCGCGGGCGGCCTCGCTGGTCGCGGGCGCCTGCCCTGGGTCGAACGGTGCTCCGGTTGACGACACCCCCTCCATGGGTAAAAGCTAGCAGCTCAGGTAGCTAGAAAATCTAGCTAATGAGGGAGGTCGTGATGCGCAGCGACGGGCGCGGGCGCTGGTGGGGACTGCTCGCCCTCAGCCTCGGCGTGGCGATGATCATCGTGGACGCCACGATCGTGAACGTCGCCGTACCGCAGATCATCCGCGACCTGGAGATCACCTCCACCGACGCGCAGTGGGTGCAGGAGGCGTACACCCTGGTCTTCGCGGCCCTGCTGCTGGTCGCCGGGCGCTTCGCCGACCGGTCCGGCCGCCGCCGGATGTTCGTCGCCGGGGTGACCGTCTTCGTGGTCGCCAGCGTGCTCGCCGCCCTCGCCGGCTCCGGCGTGGCGCTGATCGGCGCCCGGGTGCTGCAGGGCATCGGCGGCGCGATGATGCTGCCCACCTCGCTCTCCCTGCTCAACGCGAACTTCCGCGGCCGGGAGAAGGGCATCGCCTTCGCCGTCTGGGGCTCCACCATCGGCGGCGCGGCGGCCCTCGGCCCGCTGCTCGGCGGCTGGCTGACCACCACATACTCCTGGCGGTGGGCGTTCGGCATCAACATCCCGGTCAGCCTGGCGGTGATCGTCGTGACCCTCGTCCTGGTCGCCGAGTCGCGGGACGAACGGGCCGAACGCGCGGTCGACCTGCTCGGCGCGCTGCTCTCGGTGATCGGCATGACCGGCGTGGTCTTCGCCCTGATCGAGGGCCGCACGTACGGCTGGTGGGCGCGGGAGAAGCCGTTCAACCTCTTCGGCCTGGACTGGACCGCCTCGGTCTCCCCGGTGCCGGTCGCCGGGGCCGTCGGCCTGGCCGCGCTCGGCGTGTTCCTGGCCCAGCAGCTCCGCCGCAACCGGGCCGGCCGGCCGGCGCTGCTCGACCTGTCCCTGTTCGGCATCGGCTCGTTCCGCAACGGCATCCTGGCCGCCGCGATCGTCAGTCTGGGCGAGTTCGGGCTGCTCTTCGCCCTGCCGCTGTGGTTCCAGAACGTGCTCGGCTACAGCGCCTTCCGGACCGGTCTCGCGCTGCTGCCCCTCGCCGTCGGCAGCTTCCTGGCCAGCGGCCTCGGCGCCCCGCTGACCCAGCGCTGGGGCGCGGCCCGGGTGGTCCAGCTCGGCGTGGCCGCCGAGCTGGTCGGGGTGGCCGGGCTCGGCCTCGTGGTCGCCCCGGACACCGCCTGGTGGGCGCCGCTGGGCTTCCTTTTCGTGTACGGGGTGGGCGTCGGCCTGGCCACCGCCCAGCTCACCGGCGTCTCCCTGTCCGAGGTGCCGGTGCAGCGCAGCGGCCAGGGTTCCGGGTTGCAGAGCACCGCCCGCCAGGTCGGCTCGGCGCTCGGCATCGCGGTGCTCGGCACGGTGCTCTTCGCCGGTCTCGGCGGCATCCTGTCCGACCGGATCGCCGACCAGCCCGGGCTCGCTCCGGCCCAGCGGGATCAGGTGGTGACGGCGGTCAAGGAGAGCGCCGGGGCGGCGATCGCCGGGCTGGCGGCGGACCCGCGTACGGCGCCGATCGCCGCGGAGGCGAAGGTCGCCTTCTCCGACGCCACCCGATACGCGGCCTTCGCGGCGGCCGGTTTCCTGCTGGTCGGCCTGCTCGCCTGCCTGCGCCTGCCCCCGGTGCGCCCCGAGGCCGCCGGGGACGCGCCTCCGGCGGCGGCCGAACCCGCCCAGGTGTGAGCCGGGGTCCCCGGTCGGAGGGGCCGGGGACCCCGATCGGGTCAGCCGCCGAAGGCGATCGCGAGCGCGGCGGCCACGAAGACGATCTGCAGCACCGTCCGGGCGCCCAGCGGGGTCACCGGCCGACCGGCGAGCGTCAGCCTGCGCCGCGCGGCCGAGACGTTGGCCGGGAACATGGCCAGCATCAGCAGCGCCAGGCCGGCCGCCGCCCAGCGTGCCGTGGCCGGGGCCAGCAGGGCGAGCGCGCCGCCGAGCTCCAGCACGCCGGTGACCGTGACCAGCAGGTCGGGCCGGGGCAGGGCCGGCGGGACCATCGCGATCAGGTCCGCCCGCCGCGACGCGAAGTGGGCCACGCCGGTCAGCACGAACATCAGCGCCAGGCCGATCCGGAGGGCGGGCAGCCAACCGTCGAGGGCGTCCACGCCGAGCAGGCCGGCGATCCGGGCCACGGCGGTGCCGGTGAGAAGGGCGATCAGGGGTGCCATGGGTCTTCCCTCCGAGGGAGCAATCTTGTCATTGGCAAGATTGCTCCCTCGGATGCCATCTTGTCAATGACAAGTTAGGGTTGACCGCATGACCTCGACCCGCTCGTACCACCACGGCGACCTCCGCCGCGCCCTGCTGGCGGCCGCGGCGGACGCGATGGCCGAGTCCGGACCGGCCGCGCTGAGCCTGCGCGACCTGGCCCGCCGGGCCGGCGTCTCGCACGCGGCGCCCGCCCACCACTTCGGCGACAAGGCGGGCCTGCTCACCGCCCTCGCCACCCAGGGCTTCGAGCTGCTGGGCGAGGCGCTGCGGGCAGCCGGCGACGACCTCCGGGAGAGCGGCGTCGCGTACGTCGGCTTCGCGGTCCGACACCGCGCGCACTTCGAGGTGATGTTCCGCCCCGACCTCTACCGGGCGGACGACCCGGACCTGGTGGCGGCCCGGGAGCGGGCCGGGGAGCTGCTGCGCAGCGGGGTGGCCCGACACACCGGGCGGGAGCCCGACGTCGACTCGTTGGCGGCCTGGTCGATCGTGCACGGCTTCGCCACGCTCTGGCTGGCCGGTGCCCTGCCCGCCCGGGTCGGCCCCGATCCCGAGGCGGCCGCCCGTACGGTGATCGGCCGGCTGTTCCCCTGACCGTCGAGCCTTCCCGGGGTCACCAGCTCGTCGGCAACGGCATTCCCTCGGTGTAGCCGGCGGCGCTCTGCACCCCGACCAGGGCCCGCTCGTGGAACTCGTCCAGGTTCCGCGCGCCCGCGTAGGTGAAGGCGCTGCGGACCCCGGAGATGATCTCGTCGATCAGGTCCTCCACCCCGGGACGGGTCGGGTCCAGGTACATCCGGGCCGTGGAGATGCCCTCCTCGAAGATCGCCTTCCGGGCCCGGTCGTACGCGCTGTCCTCGCCGGTCCGGGCGCTCACCGCGCGGGCCGAGGCCATGCCGAAGCTCTCCTTGTAGCGCCGGCCGTCCGGCTCGGTGTAGAGGTCGCCGGGGGACTCGTAGGTGCCGGCGAACCAGGAGCCGATCATCACGTTCGAGGCGCCGGCGGCCAGGGCCAGTGCCACGTCGCGCGGGTGCCGTACGCCGCCGTCGGCCCAGACGTGCCGGCCCAGCGCGCGGGCCGCCGCGGCGCAGTCGAGCACCGCCGAGAACTGCGGGCGGCCGACGCCGGTCATCATCCGGGTGGTGCACATCGCGCCCGGGCCGACGCCCACCTTGACGATGTCCGCCCCCGCCTCCACCAGGTCGCGTACGCCGTCGGCGGTGACCACGTTGCCGGCCGCGACCGGGACCCCGGGGTCGAGCCGGCGGACCGCCCGGAGCGCCGAGATCATCCGCTCCTGATGCCCGTGCGCGGTGTCCACCACCAGGGTGTCCACCCCCGCCTCCAGCAGGGCGGCGGCCTTGCCGGTCACGTCGCCGTTGATGCCGACGGCGGCGGCGATCCGCAGCCGGTTCCGGTCGTCCACCGCCGGCTTGTAGAGGGTCGCGCGCAGCGCGCCCTGCCGGGTCAGCACGCCGACCAGCCGCCCCTCGGCGTCCACCACCGGGGCGAGCCGGCGCCGGCCGGCCGAGAGCCGGTCGAAGCCGGTACGCGGGTCCGCGTCCGCCGGCACGGTGTGCAGTTCGGTCGACATCACGTGCCGGAGCTGGGCGAAGCGGTCCACGCCCACGGTGTCCGCCTCGGTGACCACGCCGAGCGGCCGGCCGGCCTCGTCCACCACGATGACCGCGCCGTGCGCCCGCTTCGGCAGCAGGTGGATCGCGTCGCCGACGGTGTCCGTGGGGCCGAGCGTGATCGCCGTGTCGTGCACCAGGTGGCGCTGCTTGACCCAGCCGACGACGTTGGCCACCACCTCGATCGGGATGTCCTGCGGGATCACCGCGATGGCGCCGCGCCGGGCCACCGTCTCGGCCATCCGCCGGCCGGAGACCGCCGTCATGTTCGACACCACCAGCGGGATTGTGGTGCCGGTGCCGTCGGCCGTGGCCAGGTCGACGTCGAGCCGGGAGCCCACCTCGGAGCGGTTGGGCGCCATGAAGACGTCGTTGTAGGTCAGGTCGTGCGCGGGAACCGCGCCATGAAGGAACCGCACCGGAACATCATTCCTGCTCGCGGCCGGTCCCGCCGCCGCTGGTGGCCCAAACCACCCCGGCCGGCCCGGCCCGGACTCCGCGAACGGGTGCCGCTCAGGCGATGGTGCAGATCGCCGCGCCGGCGGTGATCACGGCGCCGACCTCGGCGGCGAGGCCGCTCACGGTGCCCGCCTTGTGGGCGTGCAGCGGCTGCTCCATCTTCATCGCCTCCAGCACGACGACCAGGTCGCCCTCGGCGACGGTGTCCCCGTCCGCGACGGCGATCTTGACGATGGTGCCCTGCATCGGGGAGGTGAGCGCGTCGCCGCTGACCGCGGCGCCGGCCTTGGCGCCACCGCCCCGGCGGGCCGGCTTCTTCGCGGCGGGCGCGGCGGACGCCGTACCCGCGCCCAGGCCGGCGGGGAGCGTGACCTCCAGCCGCTTGCCCGCCACCTCGACCACGACGGTCTCGCGCTCGGCCGGGCCCTCGGCGGGGCCGGCGACGGCGGTGAAGGCCGGCACCGTGTTGTCGAACTCGGTCTCGATCCACCGGGTGTGCACGGTGAACGGCTCGGCGGTGAACGCCTCGTCCCGGACCACCAGGCGGTGGAACGGCAGCGCGGTGGCCATGCCCTCGACGACCATCTCGTCCAGCGCCCGGCGGGCGCGCTCCAGCGCCTCGGTACGCGTCTCGCCGACGATGATCACCTTGGCCAGCAGCGAGTCGAAGTTGCCGCCGATCACGTCGCCGGCCGAGACGCCCGTGTCGACCCGGACGCCCGGGCCGCTGGGCAGCCGCAGCGCCGTGATGGCGCCCGGGGCGGGCAGGAAGTTGCGGCCCGGGTCCTCGCCGTTGATCCGGAACTCGATCGCGTGGCCGCGCGGCGTCGGGTCCTCGGTGAAGCGCAGCTTCTCGCCGTCGGCGATCCGGAACTGCTCGCGGACCAGGTCGATGCCGGCGGTCTCCTCGGTCACCGGGTGCTCGACCTGGAGCCGGGTGTTGACCTCCAGGAACGAGATGGTGCCGTCCGCGCCGACCAGGTATTCGACCGTGCCGGCGCCGTGGTAGCCGGCCTCCCGGCAGATGGCCTTGGCGCTGTCGTGGATCTGCCGGCGCTGGGCCTCGGTGAGGAACGGCGCCGGGGCCTCCTCGACCAGCTTCTGGTGCCGGCGCTGCAGGGAGCAGTCCCGGGTGCCGACCACGATGACGTTGCCGTGCTGGTCGGCCAGGACCTGCGCCTCGACGTGCCGGGGCTGGTCCAGGTACCGCTCGACGAAGCACTCGCCCCGGCCGAACGCGGCGACCGCCTCGCGGGTGGCCGACTCGAACAGGTGCGGGATCTCCTCCATGGTGCGGGCCACCTTGAGGCCGCGCCCGCCGCCGCCGAAGGCCGCCTTGATCGCCACCGGCAGGCCGTGGTCGACCGCGAAGGCCATCACCTCGTCGGCGTTGCCGACCGGGTCCGGGGTGCCGGGGACCAGCGGCGCGCCGGCACGCTGGGCGATGTGCCGGGCGGTCACCTTGTCGCCGAGGTCGCGGATCGCCTGCGGGGTCGGGCCGACCCAGGTCAGCCCGGCGTCGATGACGGCCTGGGCGAAGTCGGCGTTCTCCGAGAGGAAGCCGTAGCCGGGGTGCACCGCGTCGGCGCCCGCCTTCGCGGCCACGTCGATCAGCTTGTCGATGCGCAGGTAGCTGTCCGCGGCGGTGTCGCCGCCCAGCGCGTACGCCTCGTCGGCCAGCGTGACGTGCAGCGCGTCCCGGTCGGAGTCGGCATAGACGGCGACGCTCGCCAAGCCGGCGTCGCGGCAGGCCCGGATGACGCGGACGGCGATCTCGCCGCGGTTGGCGATGAGTACCTTGCGCACCTTGGTGGCTCCTCCCGGGAGGTCGATTCCGGGAGTGTATCGGCCGGGGTCCTCGCCCTAACGATCGCTCAGTGTGGCATCGAGCACTGTAGTCAAATTTGGCTATTACGCTTGTCCGGTGTCGGCAACGCGGATGATGATTCTGGGCCTGGTCAGGTGGATGCAGCCGGTGCACGGCTACGACGTACGCCGTGAGCTGCTGAGCTGGAGCGCGGACAAGTGGGCCAACGTGCAGCCGGGCTCGATCTACCACGCGCTGCGCAAGCTCACCGACGAGGGGCTGCTGCGTACCGTCTCCGTCGAGCAGGTCGGCGCGCGCCCCGCCCGCACCACCTACGAGGTGACCGCGAAGGGTGAGGAGGAGTTCGAGACCCTGCTGCGGGCGCAGTGGTGGCAGCTCAACGAGACGCCGGACCCGTTCGTGGCGGCCTTCTCCTTCCTGCCCGCCATGCCGCGCGACGAGGCGGCGGCGGCGCTGCGCAACCGGGCCAACCTGATCCGCGCGGGCATCGAGTCGATGCGCGCCTCGCTGGACTCGGACTGGGTGCGCAACCGCAAGCCGGTGCACGTCGGGTGGATGTTCGAGCTCTGGCTGGCCCGGGCCGAGGCGGACATGGGCTGGTGCCTGCGGATCGCGGAGCGGATCGAGTCAGGAGTGTCGTACCTGCCCGCTGGAATGGAGCGGGCCGAGGGGTGGTCGGGGTGGCAGGACGGCGGCCCGCCCTGCGGTGAAGACGCGGATTAATCAACGTTGACCATAAGAGCTATATCGCGATAGCCTCGGCGCGAGCCGCGCGGGAGAGGTGCGTCCCCGTCGCGGACGATCGGCGGCCGGTCACGTCCGGCCCGGACGACCAGGAGCAGACATGATCGAGACCAGGGGGTTGCGGAAGTCGTTCCGCTCCCGCGCGGGTCGCGAGACCAAGACCGTGGACGCGGTCCGGGGGGTGAACCTGGAGGTCGCCGAGGGGGAGATCTTCGGCTTCCTCGGCCCCAACGGCGCCGGCAAGACCACCACCCTGCGGATGCTCGCCACCCTCATCGAGCCGGACGGCGGCGAGGCCACCATCGCCGGGGCCGACCTGCGCAAGGACCCGGCCGGGGTGCGCCGGCGGATCGGGTACGTGCCCCAGGGCGGCAGCACCTGGGACGAGTCCACCGCCCGCGAGGAACTGGTGCTCCAGGCCCGGCTCTACGGCATCGGCAAGGCCGAGGCGCACCGGCGCGCCACCCGCGCCCTGGACGCCTTCCAGCTCAGCGAGTACGCCGACCGCAAGTGCAAGACCTACTCCGGCGGCCAGCGCCGCCGGGTCGAGATCGCGCTCGGCATCATCCACGAGCCGAAGATCGTCTTCCTGGACGAGCCGACCACCGGCCTCGACCCGCAGAGCCGCGCGCACATGTGGGACGAGATCCGCCGGCTGCGTGCCGAGGGGATGACCGTCTTCATCACCACGCACTACCTCGACGAGGCGGACGCGCTCTGCGACCGGATCGCGATCATGGACCACGGCGAGGTGGTCGCGGAGGGCACCCCGGCCGAGCTGAAGCGCGAGATCTCCGGCGAGGTGGTGCTGGTCGGCCTCGACGCCGCCGCCACCCCGCGCGCCGCCGAGCTGCTCGACACCGAGGCGTACGTCACCAAGCTGGAGACCGCCGACGAGGGCGGCCTGCGCCTCTACGTCGACGAGGGCGCCACCGCCATTCCCCAGGTGCTGCGCCGCCTCGACGGCGACGGGCTCGACCTGCGCTCCATCGAGCTGCACCGGCCCAGCCTCGACGACGTCTTCCTCACCAAGACCGGCCGCTCGCTGCGCGAGTCCTGACCCCCGGAGAAGCTGTCATGAAACTCGCCCGCGACACCTGGCTCATCTTCCAGCGCCAGATCCAGTTGCTGCTGCGCAACCCGGTCTGGGTCTTCGTCGGTGTCTTCCAGCCGGTGATGTACCTGCTGCTCTTCGCCCCGCTGCTCAAGCCCGCGCTGAACGCGCCCACCCAGGCCGCCGCGTACAAGATCTTCGTGCCCGGCCTGCTGGTGCTGCTGGCCATCTTCGGTGGCCTGTTCCAGGGGTTCGGCCTGATCGCCGAGCTGCGCGCCGGGGTGATCGAGCGGTCCCGGGTCACCCCGGTCAGCCGGCTCGCCCTGCTGCTCGGCCGCTCGCTGCGGGACGTGATCTCGCTGATCGCGCAGGCGGTCATCATCACCCTGCTGGCGCTCCTGTTCGACCTGCGCGTCTTCATCGGCTACCTGCTCCTGGCGTACCTGATGCTGGCCCTGATCGCGCTGATGACCTCGGCCGTCTCGTACGGCGTCGCGCTCAAGGTCAAGAGCGAGGACGCGCTCGCCCCGCTGATGAACACCGTGGCCCAGCCGGTGCTGCTGCTCTCCGGCATCCTGCTGCCGCTCACCTTCGCCCCCGGCTGGCTGCAGGGCGTCGCCAAGTGGAACCCGTTCTCCTGGGCGGTCGACGGCACCCGCGCGCTCTTCGCCGGCGACCTGAGCAACGATCGGGTGTGGCAGGGCCTCTCGATCATCGCGGTGCTCGCCGTCGCCGGGGTGGTCTGGGCCGCGCGGCAGTTCGCCCGCAGCGTCCGCTGATCCGACGAGAGCTGCCTCTCACCTGCGGCGGGGCGCCGGGCATGCGCGCGTAGCGTAAGGCCGGTGCCCCGCCTCACCCGTGACAGGACCACCTGGCTGACCTACGCCCAGCTGGGGCTGTGGGGCTTCTTCCTCTACGGGTTCGGCCCCGTCGTACCGCTGCTCCGCGACGAACAGGGCACCAGCGCCGCCGTCGCCGGCCTGCACAGCACCGGCATCGCGGTCGGCGCGGTGGCCGGCGGCGCGCTCTTCGCGCCGGTCGCCCGCCGCCTCGGCCGCGGCCCGGCCATCTGGCTCGGCCTCGCCGGCGTGGCCGCCGGCGTCGCCGCCCTCGGCCTGCTCCACCCGCTGCCGGCCACCATCGCCGCCGTCGCGGTGATCGCCACCTTCGGCATGATGGTGATCAGCGGCGTGAACGTCGTGCTCGTCGCCCACCACGGACCGGCCGCACCCGCCGCGCTCGCCGAGGCCAACGCCGCCTGCGCCGGCATGGGCATCCTCGCGCCGCTGGTCATCGGCGCCGCCGTCGGCGCCGGCCTCGGCTGGCGACCGGTGATGGCCGCCGAGGTCGGCCTGATCACGCTGGTCGCCCTCGCCGCCCTGACCTTCCGGGTACGCCTGCCGAAGGCCACCCCCTACGACGACTCCAGCTCCGCGCGTCTGATGCCGCGCAGTGACCTGGAGCCGTCGGCTCCCGCTCACCCCGTCGGGGCCACCGCTGGCGCCTCGGCGCGGCTGCCGAGGGCGTACTGGATCGCCTGGGTGCTGATGTCGGTGACCGGCTCGATCGAGGTCTGCCTGTCCCTGTGGACCGCCGACGTGCTGCGTACCCATGCCGGGCTCAGCGCCGGCGGAGCCTCGGCCGCCGTCGCGGCGATCGTCTGCGGCATGTTCGCCGGCCGGGCCGCCGGCGGCCGGTTCGCCCTGCGCCTGCCGCCCGTCCCGCTGCTGCTCGGGGCGCTGAGCGTCTCCCTGGTCGGGTTCGCGCTCTTCTGGTCCGCCCAGGTCGGCTGGCTCGCCGTCACCGGCCTGGTCGTGCTCGGGCTGGGCAACGCCCTGCACTACCCGCTGGCGATCTCCATCGCCCTCACCGTGGCCGGGCCGGCCGCCGACAAGGCGGCCGGCTGGTCCTCGTACTCGATGGGGGTGGGCTTCGGAATCGCGCCGGTCGCGCTCGGCTGGGTGGCTGACGGCGTCGGCCCCCACCTGGCCTTCCTGCTGCTGCCCGGCTTCATCGCGGCGGGCCTGCTGCTCACCGCCCGACTCGGCCGCGTCCTGCGCACCCCGCACCCCACCGCCGACGACCTGGTCCGGCTCCCCGCCTGACCACCGCCCGCCCGCGGCCCGCGGCCCGCGCTTGATCGACTCGCTCTGCGGCAAAGCGGGCCATCCCGTCCACGCGATGCCCCGACATGCCGCAACCGGAGTGGACCATGACGGTTGGCGGGCGCAAGACCGCCGATATGGCGGTGTCCCAGTGCCGCGGATGCCGCCATATCGGCGAGCTGGCTCAGCGCACCCGGGCGAGCGTCACACCGTCCGCGATGGAAAGCATGACCACGTCGACGCGGACGTCGGCGAGGACCTCGTCGTTGAACGCGGCGATCGCCCGGTCGTCGGCGTCCTGCGGGGCGAGCACCCGGCCGCCACGCAGCGTGTTGTCCACCGCGATCACCGCGCCCGACCGCATCCGGGGCACCAACTCGTCCCAGTACACCGGGTACCCCACCTTGTCGGCGTCGATGAACGCGAAGTCCAGATGCCGCTCCCGGGGCAGTTCCCGCAGCGTCTCCGCGGCCGGTCCGATCCGCAGCTCGATCCGATCCTGCACGCCGGCCCGCGTCCAGTACCGCCGGGCGATCCCGGTGTACTCCTCGGAGATGTCGAAGCAGGTCAGCCGGCCGCCGTCGGCCAGCCCGCGGGCGATCGCCAGCGAGGAGAGCCCGGTGAACGTACCCACCTCGACGGCCTGCCGGACGCCGAGCAGCCGGGTGAGAAAGGTCAGGAACGCGGCCTGCTCCGGCGCGACCTGCATGCCCGCCTCGGCGGGCAGGGCGGCGCGGGTCTCCTCGGTCAACTCCCGGACGATCTCGTCCGGCGCCGATCCGTGCGCGACGAGGTAGGCGTGCAGTTCCGGGGTCAGCGGCAGCGGCTTCGTGGTCATGACCGGACGCTAGCCCAGATGCTCGATCTCCTGGCCCCCCGGCGCGACCTTCGTCCACAGGTCCGTGATGCTCAGTTCCAGCTCGCCGAGCAGGCCGCGCAGCAGCGGCAGGCTCAACCCCACCACCGTCCCCGGATCACCGTCGATGCCGGTCAGGAACGCCCCGCCCAGCCCGTCGATGGTGAACGCCCCGGCCACCGCCAGCGGCTCACCCGTCGCCACGTACGCGGCGATCTCCTCGTCGCTGATGTCGGCGAAGTGCACCGTCGTCGAGGCGACCCCCTCCGCCCGCGACTCGTGGACCACGTCGATCAGGCAGTGCCCGGTGTGCAGCACCCCGCTACGGCCCCGCATCCGCTCCCACCGCCGGGTGGCGTCCGCCGCATCGGCCGGCTTGCCCAGGATCTCCCCGTCGAAGGCCAGCACCGAGTCACAGCCCAACACCAACGTCCGCTCGTCCGGCGTGGCACGCAGCCGGCCCAGCACCGCCTGCGCCTTCAGCCGGGCCAACTCCAGGCACAACTCCTCCGCCCGGTCACTGACCACCTGCGACTCGTCAACGCCGCTGACCAGCACATCCGGTTCGATTCCGGCAGCCTGGAGCAGTTTGCGGCGGGCGGGACTCTGCGAGGCGAGCACGAGGCGCAGCGGTACGGAGGTCAACACCCCACCGACGCTACCGGCTGATCCGCGGCGGGTCGGCGGCACGGCGACGCCGTCGCCAAACGAGATAACCCCCACCGGCCGCCACCAGCACGCCCAAGGTCGCCAGCCCGCGCCCGGTCGCCCCGTCGTCACCACCGTCGTCCGCCTGCCCCGCTGCGGTCGGTGCGGGTGCGGTCACGTTCGAGGATTCAAAGCCCAGCGGGGGTACGTCAGCGGTCAGCGCGGCGACCAGGTCGATGACCCCATAGCCGTACTCGTCGTCGCGGCCGGGCGGGCCCTTGTCGATGGCGGTGGCGGTGAGGCGGTGCGCGACCTCTTGAGCGGGCAGGTCGGGGAATTTGGAGCGGATGAGGGCAGCAGCGCCGGCCACAATCGCCGTGGCGTCGGAGGTTCCGGTCCCTTTACGGTAACTTCCGCCGAGACCGGTGCTGTATATGTCAGTAGCTGGGGCAACTAGATCGACTTGAGGGCCGGTGACAGATATGGGTGCATGAACTCCGGCACGATCTATTCCCCCTACGGCGATGACTCCTTCCTCGCGTGCCGGGTAAGCGACGAAGGGATCTGCTGGCCGATTGCCTACCCCTGCGACGATCACGATGTCGGACGATATTGCATACCGGATTGCCTGAGTTAGCCGACTGCTCGTCCCGCCGCCGCTCGATATGCTGATGACATCGGCACCTTGGGTGATTGAATACTCGATACCCTCCGCCAATTTGTCCGGGTCTCCATCCCCGTCAGGCGGTGACACGAGGAGCGGTAGTATTCGTGCCTTCGGTGCGATCCCGAGGGCACCTAAGTTTCCTCCGCGGCCGTGTGCAGCGATAAGCCCGGCCATTCCGGTGCCGTGGCTGTTCAGATCCTGCCTGCCATCGCCTCGTCCGCCGGGGATGAAGTCTTTGCCAGGGAGCAGGTTGCCCCGCAGGTCTGGGTGAGGGTCGACGCCGGTGTCCGGGAGGGCGACTATTACCCCTTCTCCCTGGCATAACGTGTGGGCCTTGTCGACATTTAGGTATTGGAGAAACCATTGGTTGCGCCGAATTATCTGGGATTCATCACGGGAATGTGTAGCCTGGGCTGGTATGGGAGCGGTGGTTATTGAGCCGAGGGCGAGGGCTGCGCCAATCGCGAGTCGTCGAATCTTTCGGCTCATCTATCAAGGCCAATTGCGGGACCAGGGTCGATGGGTCCCTCCTCGTCAGGAGGGCGCATTACGGGAGCTATGCCTCGGTCGGTTTCCCATGGGTGATCCGGATCCCATTGCCGAGATTTGTCGCCCGATTGGCTTAAGGGGTTGATCTGTCCAGGCCTGTTGCCCGCGTATGGCGCACCCCCGTAGGGAGTCGCACTATGCGATCCAGTGAGGTGCGAGGAACGTGCTCCCCCGGGGCGGGAACCTGCGCTACCGCTGGGTGCCGTACCGGCTCCACCGCCGCCAATGACGCCTCCTATCGGGTTCACCCGACGAGGGGTAGTAGGCCCAGTCGTCGGACCAACCCCTATCCCCGGCGGACCGCCAATTAGGCCCCCGGGCGGCATTGGCTTCGGTGGCGCCACCGGTGTCAGGCCTTTCGAAATGCCAGGCTGGAGGTGGCCTGGCATCCCGTCCCCGCCGATTTTGCCGACCCCGCCTGGCCGGAGTGCTCGATCGGGGACTTGTGGAAGTGCTGGTGGCAGTGGCAGACCGTTAGTCGGTGTAAGCGACGTGCTTGGTGAGACGGCAGGCTGAACTGGCGGTGGAGTCGGAGGCGTTAGGAGGCTCGATTCGGCACCTCCGAGGATGGGACCGGGGCTTGTAGGTGCAGCCTGTGTCGGAGTCCTCGTCGCGCCAGCTACTGGCTGGCTCATTCGAGCGGCAGTCGTTGTGGGGATCGGCATCGCAACGATCGGTGGGATGATCGGGGCCGGCACTCCAGCATTGGCGTAAGGCTGCGGCTCGCCGTCATCGATCCGCGGGCGAACGACAGGTGGCCGTTGGAGCATGGCTTGGGCTTGTTGGAGTTCGCCGCTCAGCCCTGACATCAACCCGCGCGCCCGCACGTTCAACCGCTCCAGCTCCGCGTCCGTCACCGGCGACGTCGCAGGCAGCCGGCTACCCGCCACCGCCTTCGGGTCGGCGGCGATCTCCTCGTACGCCTGCTTCTGCTTGAACTTGGCCACGTACTCGTCGTGGATCGGCTTGAGTTCGGCGCGGGTGCTGCCGATGGCTCGGGTGGCGGCGGCGAGCGCGTCGTAGTTCGCGGCGGCCGCGTCGTGGGTGCGTTGCACCTTGTCGATGAGCTGGTCCAACTCGCCGATGTAGGCCCGAGCGGCGGCGTTGGTCTCTGGCGGCCACGCCTCGGCGAGTCCGCGCCGGTACTCCCGCAGGCGGCCGAGGTGGGCGAGGGCGAGGTCGCAGATCTTGCGCCAGCCGGCGACCTGCTTCCACTGCCCGCTGGTGTCCTGGTCCTGGAGGCACGCCCACATGCTGTGGACGTCCATCAGCTGCCAGTCGGTGAGTCCGCGGGTGCGGCCGCTGCCCCTTTCGATCACGGCAGCACCACCGGCCCGTTGTCGGGCCCGGTGGGGTCGTGCAGCGGCGGGGTGGGGCGTGGCACGGTCGTGGTCGGTCGGGCGAGCGCCCGTTCGACGTCGGCGACGCGGGCCGCGGTGAAGGCGTCGGAGTGCTGGTACTTGCTGGCGATCAGGCCGGCGGCTTCGGCGAGATGCCCGGTGGCGGGGACCATGCCCCAGACCACCTGGGCGGCCGCCGTCTGGGTTTCGTGGTGCGCCTGGAGGAACTGCACCAGCTCGACGAACGCGTCGGCCGGGTTGGGGATCTCCGCTTTCAGGTCGTCGGCGATGTACGACAGGTGCGGGGCATAGTTGCGCGTCACCTCGTCCTGGAGCCGGTCGGCGAACTCTCGCATCTGTCGGATGTCGGCCTCGATGCCGCCGTAACCACGCAGCCAACCCGCCGGCTGGTTCTCCTCGGGGATCATCGACCCTCCCTGCCCGTCACCACGCCGTTTCCCTGAGTGAGGTTAATGGCTCCAGGCAGATCCCGGCAGGGGGGCGTACCCGGGGAAGGGTCAGCGGGGGAGGCCGGAGGCGCGCCACGCGCCCGGACCGGCGGCGGGCGCCGCGCCCGCCGGACGGGCGCTGCGCGCCCACTGCGAGACGGGGGCCGGCGCGGGGGCGGCGGCCGGGCGGGTCCGCACGACGATCGCGCCGACCAGCGCGGCCAGCTCCTCGGCGGTGGGCACCCCGCGGACGATCCGGAACAGCGGCTCTTCGGCAGACATGACCTCAGGGTACGCGTCGAGAACTTGACCTTCGCCGCACAGTGGCGTGCCGGCGGTGTGCGCGTCAGGGCTGCCGGGTACCGTCTCAGCGATGTCCAACGCGCTTCCCCAACTCGTCGCCGACCGGTACCGGCTCATTTCGCCGCTCGGCCAGGGCGGCATGGGTCGGGTGTGGAAGGCGCGTGACGAGGTACTGCACCGGGACGTGGCGATCAAGGAACTGGTCCCGCCGCCCAGCCTCACGCCGGAGGAGCGCCGCGAGATGCGCGAGCGCTCGCTGCGGGAGGCGCGGGCCATCGCCCGCCTCAACAACGTCAACGTGGTCCGCATCTTCGACGTGCTGCGTACCGACGGCGATCCGTGGATCGTGATGGAGTACGTGCCGTCCAAGTCCTTGCAGGACACCATCGCCGAGGACGGGCCGGTGTCGCCGGCGAAGGCCGTCGAGATCGGCCTCGGGGTGCTGGGCGCGTTGAAGGCCGCGCACAAGGCCGGCATCATGCACCGCGACGTGAAGCCGGGCAATGTGCTGCTGGGCAACGACGGCCGGGTGGTGCTCACCGACTTCGGCCTGGCCACCATCCCGGGCGACCCGAACGTCACCCGGACCGGCATGGTGCTCGGCTCGCCCGCGTACATCGCGCCGGAGCGGGCGCGGGACGGCACGGCGGGTCCGGAGGCCGACCTCTGGTCACTGGGTGCCACCCTCTACGCCGCCTTGGAGGGCAAGTCGCCGTACGCCCGGCCGTCGGCGATCGCCACCCTGGCCGCGCTGGCCACCGAGCCGTTGCCGCCGCCGAAGAACGCCGGGCCGCTGAAGCCGGTGCTCCAGGGGTTGCTGCGCAAGGACCCCGAGGAGCGGATCACCGCCGAGGTCGCGGAGCGGATGCTGCGCAAGGCCGCCGGCCGGCGGGCCAAGTCGATCTCGCTGCTGGACGGCGTACGCCGGCCGGGGCCGAACGGTCCGCGCGAGCCGCGCCCACCGCTGGTGCCGGCGCCCCGCCCGGCCGACGGCCGCGCCGGTCGGTCGTCCGGTCCGCGCGCGTTCGCCCCGGGCACGGCGGCTGCCGCCGGCGCCGCGGCTGCCGCGGACGCCACCGCCACGGTTCCCGCCGACACCGCGCCGACCGCCAAGGTCGGCGCGCCGCCGGCCGATCCGACCACCAAGCTCGACGCGTCGCCGCCGGTCGCCGACGAGACCCGGGTGGACGACGCCGCCGCGCTCGACGAGACGCGGGTGGACGGCCCGCCGGCCGTCCAGGAGCCGCCGGTGGAACCACCGCGCCCGACGTCGGTCCCGGCCGCGCCGGTGAGTCCGGCCCCGTCGGCCGGCCGGGCCGCGGTGATTCCGGGTACGAAGCCGGAGCGCAACCGCCGCAACCTGCTGATCGGCGCGGTGGCTGCGCTGCTGCTGATCGCCCTGGTGGTGGCGGTGTGGCTGCTGAACAGCGGCGACGACGGGGGCGGTGACGAGGGGCAGCCGACGGCGGCGACCTCGGCCGCCCCGGCCCCGACCAGCGCCGCGCCCAGCACGGCCGCGCCGAGCAGCGCCGCGCCCAGCCCGACGCCGTCGGCGACGCCCTCGCCGACCGGGTTCGTGCTGCCGGCGGGCTGGACCATGTACACCGGGTCGAACGGCTTCAAGGTGCCCGTGCCGCCCGGCATGAAGGCCAAGGTCAGCTCCAGCACTTCGGTCGTGGTCTACGACACGACGGGCGGCAAGCGCGAGCTGTTCATCCAGTGGACCAACAGGCCGGAGAAGGACGCGGTCGCGGACTGGCACCGGCAGGAGCCCTACCGCAAGAACATCGTCCACCAGTACCAGTACATCGGCATCAAGGCGTGCGACTGGTACCGCACCTGCGCGGACTGGGACTGGCTGGAGAGCCGGGACGGCGCCCGGATCCACGTCCGAAACCGGGGTGTGGCCACCGCCAGCAACCGGGGCTTCGCGCTGCGCTGGGAGGTTCCGGTGAGCGACTGGGACGCCAACCTGACCAACTGGGAGATCATCACCAAGGGCTTCAAGCCCGACCGGGCGAACTGAGGCGGGAATTCCACCCTCTCGAAACTGATTCGCATGGCCTTCCGTCGTCGGGGGTACTGAACCCGCGACGACGGAAGGAGGTACGACATGAGTCACCGACACAAGGACACCGGGCCCCGGCTGGCACTGTGGATGCTGGTCGCGCTCGGCGATGTCGTCCTGCTGCTGGTGAGCGCCGGCCTCTCCGCGCCGGTCGCGGTGCTCGGTGTCGTGGCCCTCGTCGTCGCGGGGGTGGCGACGTGGCGGCTGGCCCGGCGGACCACCCTGGCCGGTCGGGGTGCCGTCCCCGTACCGGTCGCCACGCGACGCAGGGCCTGAACGGGCGGCACAGACGACGACGGCGGCAGCCGGACCGAGGTCCCGCTGCCGCCGACGCGACGCGGTCAGGTGTTGTTGGCCAGGGCGATCAGCCGGGTGCGGTCCCCGTTCCAGTAGTTGCGGTCCACGTTGCCGCTGATCCCGGAGACGCTGCCGCTGCTGGTGTACTGCCAGAAGCTCCAGACCGAGGCGCCGGCCGGCAGCGCGCCCGGCGTGCTCGACCAGCGGGCGAGCCACAGCGGGTGGTTGGCCCACGGGCCGGTCCAGCTGCCGGTGCACTGGTTCCACCAGCTGGTGGTGGTGTAGATGACCGCGTACCGCCCGGTGCGGGACTTGTAGCGGTTGAGGAAGTCCTGGATCCAGGTCCGCATGCCGGAGGTGCTCAGGCCGTAGCAGTAGCCGCCGCTGTACGGGTTCGCCTCGATGTCCAGGGCGGCGGGCAGGGTACGGCTGTCGGCGGACCAGGCGCCCCCGTTGCTGGCGAGGTAGTCGGCCTGGGCCGCGCCGCCGGAGATGTTGGGCCGGGCGAAGTGGTACGCCCCTCGGATGACACCGGCGTAGTACGCGTTGGTGTAGTTGCTGTTGAAGTTCGCGTCCTTGTAGCTGGTGCCCTCGGTGGCCTTGATGAAGGCGAACTGGATGCCGGCGTTGCGCACGCTGGTCCAGTTGATGGTCCCCTGGTAGCGGGACACGTCGATGCCGGGGGTGGTGGCGGCCGCCGCGGGGCCGGCGGTGGCGACGAGGGCGGCCGCCGCGGTGGCGACGACGGTGAGACCGGTGGCGAACAGCCGGCGTACGGACAGTCTGCGGACCATTGATGCCTCCATGGACGTCAATTGATTGACGACTATCCTTGGAGTTAACTGCCCAAGATCACAAGAGGGGTTAAAGAAATTTTCATCGACGATCGTCGTCATCTCCGCGGGGCGCGATGGCCGTTCAGCGAGGCGTGGCCGGGTCCAGAGCCCAGCGGAACGGCTCCGTGAGGCTCAGCGTCTCCCCGGCCTTCGCGACCCGGTCCTCGACGTAGTGCCCGCCGTCCAGCCGGTGCAGCCGGAGCGAGCGGCTGTCCCCGTCCTGCTCCACGAGCAGGCACCAGGGGATCCGGGCGATCGCGTAGAGCTGCATCTTGACCAGGCGGCCGGCAGCGGCGTTGCCGGGCGACACAATCTCGCCGACCAGGCGCACCTCGCCCGCCTCGATGACGGTCCCGTCGTCGTCGGTCTCCGCCACCACGAGGTCCGGAATCACGATCGAAGTAGTCGGCCTCGGTCCACGGACCGACGTGCTGGCCTGTGGGCTCGAAGGGCTCAAGGGGGGCCGCGCTCACCGGCGTCCACCTCCCGCAACGTCCGCCGCCCGATCGGTCTCACACGATACGAGGCCGCGCCCTACGGGCGACACAGTTCGGCGCGGTAGGCTCCCCGCCCATGCCCCTGATCGACGGCCTGACGACCATCTGGGACAAGCTGATGAGCGCGCAGCCGGACCCGCCGCCCCTGCTGGTCCTGCTCACCGCCGTCGTCGCGGTCGCGGTGGTCGCCACCCGGCTGCCCTGGCGGATCTCCCGCAACGCGGTGACCATCGCCCACGAGGGCGGCCACGCGCTGGCGGCGCTGCTCACCGGCCGCAAGCTGCGCGGCATCCGGCTGCACTCGGACACCTCGGGACTCACCCTGTCGGTCGGGCGGCCCACCGGCCCGGGCATGATTCTCACCCTGCTCGCCGGGTACGTCGCTCCGTCGCTGATCGGCCTCGCCGGGGCGTGGCTGCTCACCGGCAACCGGATCACCCTGCTGCTCTGGCTCGCCGTGGCGCTCCTGCTGGCCATGCTGGTGCGGATCCGCAACGTCTTCGGCGTGCTGTCGCTGCTGGTCACCGGCGGCGTGGTGCTCGCCGTCTCCTGGTACGCGTCACCGCAGGTGCAGGCCGCCTTCGCCTGGACCTCGGTGTGGTTCCTGCTGTTCGGCGGCGTACGGCCGGTGTGGGAGTTGCAGCAGCTGCGCAGCCGGGGTCGGATGCCCGAGTCCGACGCCGACCAGCTCGCCCGGCTCACCCCCTTCCCGCCGCTGTTCTGGGTGGGCGTCTTCCTGCTGGTCAGCCTGGCCGCGCTCGCGGCCGGCGCGCTGCTGCTCGCCGGCCCGATCCTCACCGACTGGGGCCTCACCGGCTGAGGGCCGCCGGACAGGCTGCGGCCGGGCGCGCTCCGCGCCGTTCGGGCAGGGCAGCGCGCCGTCGGACGGGTTGCGGGCCGCCGGGGAGACGCGGCCCGGCTAGGCTGCGCCGGCATGGACGAGGTGATCGCCCGGAACCGGGCCGCGTACGACCGGATCGCGGAGGAGTTCGCCGCGCGTAACCCCGAGGTGCCCGCGCCCTACCTGGCGATGGCCGACGAGTTCCAGCGCCGCGCGGACGGACCGCTGCTCGACCTTGGCTGCGGTCCGGGGCGCGACCTCGCCTACTGGGCCGCCCGCGGGGCGGCGGGTGTCGGACTGGATCTGTCGGCGGCCATGCTGCGGGCCGCCCGCGTCCGGGTCGCGGTGCCGCTGGTGCAGGGCGACCTGCTGCGGCTGCCGTTCCGGGCCGGCGTCTTCGGCGGGGTGTGGTGTTCGGCATCGCTGCTGCACCTGCCGAAGGCAGCCGCTCCGGTGGCGCTGGCGGAGGTTCGCCGGGTGCTGCGCCCGGGCGGTCCGTTGCTGCTCAGCCTGCAAGCGGGCGATCGCGAGGGCTGGGAGCAATGGCCCGGTGAGGAGGCGGCCCGGTTCTTCGCCCGGTACCGGCCGGCGGAGGCGGAGGCGTTGCTGATCGCGGCGGGCTTCCGCGTGCTCCGCCGGGAACGGGACGCCACCCCGACGGGCAAGGAATGGCTCTGCCACCTCGCCGAGGTGGCCTGACCTGGGGCGCGGCAGAATCGGACGGATGCGGTACCTGATCATCGGAGCGGGCGCGGTCGGCGGCACCATCGGCGTACGGATGGGGGAGGCCGGCCGGGACGTGACGCTGGTGGCCCGCGGCGCGCAGCTGGCCGCGCTCCAGGAGCGGAGCCTGACCCTGCGGACGCCGGACGGCACGGTGACCACCCGGCTGCCTGCGGTGGCCGGGCCCGGCGAGCAGCCCCTGCCCGCCGACACGGTGCTGGTGCTGACAGTGAAGTCGCAGGACACCGGGGCGGCGCTGGGCACCTGGGTGGACGCCCCGGTCGAGGGCGGCGGCACGGCGGGTGAGCGGTTGCCGATCGTGCTCGCCCAGAACGGCGTCGCCAACGAGCGCGCCGCGCTGCGACTCTTCGCCCGGGTGCACCCGGTCTGCGTCTGGCTGCCGGCCACCCACCTGGAACCGGGCGTGGTCGTCGCCAACGGGCACCCCCACCCGGGGATGCTCCACCTCGGCCGCTACCCGTCCGGATCGGACGACACCAGCCGGGCGGTCGCCGCCGACCTGACCGCCGCCGGGTTCGTCGTGCCGGTCCGCGAGGACGTGATGCGCTGGAAGTACGGCAAGCTGCTCGGCAACCTCGGCAACGGCCTCCAGGCGCTGCTCGGCCGGGACATCCCCGAGCCGCTGGCCGCCCGGGTGCGCGCCGAGGGGGAGGCGGCCCTCGCCGCCGCCGGCATCGCGCACACGACGCCGGAGGAGGAGGCCGCCGAGCGGGGCGACCGGGTGCGGCACCGGCCGGTCGACGGCGAGGAGCGGGCCGGCGGCTCCACCTGGCAGAGCCTGGCCCGGGGCACCGGGTCCGCCGAGGCCGACCACCTCAACGGCGAGATCGTGCTGCTCGGCCGGCTGCACGGCGTACCCACGCCGGTGAACGCCGCCGTCCAGGCCGCCGTCCGGCGGGCGGTCCGGGAACGGATCCCGGCCGGCGGCTTCCCCGTCGGCGAACTGGAGAAAATGGTCGGCTGACCCGGCAACCGCGCCCCACGCGCCAGGCGTGTCCCCTGCGACCGTCACGGGGGAGGTAGGAGCGTGTCGGACGTCGACGGGTTCGACGAGTTCTACCGGGGCAGCCGGCAACGGCTGCTCGGCTTCGTGTACGTGCTCACCGGCAATCTGGCCGAGGCCCAGGACGCCGTGCAGGAGGCGTACATCCGGGCCTGGCAGCGCTGGTCGACGGTGTCCGGGTACGACGACCCGGAGGCCTGGGTCCGGGTGGTGGCGAGCCGGATCGCGGTGAGCCGCTGGCGCAGCCTGCGCAGCCGGGCCCGGGCGTACCTGCGGCACGGGGCACAGGAGAGCGTGCCGGGGCCGGGCATCGACACGGTGGAGGTGGTGGCCGCGCTGCGCCGGCTGCCCGAGGAGCAGCGCACCGCGATCGCCCTCTACTACCTGCTCGGCATGCCGGTCGCGGAGGTCGCCCGGCAGACGGCGGCACCGGTCGGCACGGTCAAGGCACGGCTCTCCCGGGGGCGGGCGGCGCTCGCCGGGCTGCTCGCGGTGGATCTGGAGGAGGCTGCCGATGCGTGACGAGGACCTGACGTTCGTCGAACTGGTGCAGCGGGACCTGCAAACCGTCCGTTGGCTCGACGCCGCCGAGCTGCGCGCCCGCGCGCGGCGTCGCGGCCGGCACCAGGCGGTGGGAGCCGCGGTCGTCGTACTCGTGCTGCTGTCCGCCTCCGCGGCGGCCGCCGCCGGGCTGCCCGGGTGGCCGGGCCGGCCCACCGTGGCCGGGCCGGCCGCGTCCCCGACGAGCCGGGCGGAGATTCCGCGCGACGCGCTGCTGCAACCCGAGGACCTGCCGGAACAGGTGGCTACCCCGTTCACCGAGACCGGTCTGGGCGAGCCGATCGTCATCGATCCGGAGTGGACGCGGTGCCTCAAGGAGCGGAAGGTGTCGCCCACCTGGGAGATGTCCCGCTACTCCCGGTCCGAGTCGTTCTGGCGGGGGCCGCGGGAGAACCGGGACATGCAGCTCAGCCAGGACGTCTACCGCATCGGTCCGGAGCTGGTGGCGACGCTCTCCGCCGGCATCGACCGTCGGGTCCGTTCCTGCCTGGACTGGGAGGACGCCCAGACGGGTCCGCTCGGGTACGGTTCGACCCCCGGGGAGCTGGTCACGAGGTTCACGCGCCATCGCTGGGAGGTGGTGGCCCGGGGGTTCGCCGGCGACGAGGCGATGCTGATCCGGCATACCACGGGTGAAACCCGGCGCGAAGACGCCGCCGGGGAGGTGCTCGCCGGGGCGCCCGAACCGCAGACCGTCGCGGTGGTGCGGGTCGGGGATCTGGTCACCGTCTTCGAGCTGGGCGACTGGGCGAGCGAGCCCGATTTCCGTCGGCTGGCGACGGTGGCCGCCCGGCGGATGTGCGTCGCCGCCAATCCGCCCTGCTGACCCGGGTCCTGCGACGGACCCGGGTGGGCCCGCCGCAGGACAGCGGCGTCAGAGCGGGATGTTGCCGTGCTTCTTCGGCGGCAGCGTCTCGCGCTTGGTGCGCAGCACCCGCAGCGCCCGGACGATCTGGGTACGCGTCTCGTGCGGCGGGATCACCCCGTCGACGTACCCGCGCTCGGCGGCGATGTACGGGTTGGCCAGCGTGTCCTCGTACTCGGCGATCTTCTCGGCCCGGACGGCCGCCGGGTCCTCGGCGCTGGCCAGCTCGGAACGGTAGAGGATGTTCACCGCACCCTGCGCGCCCATCACCGCGATCTGCGCGGTCGGCCAGGCGAAGTTCAGGTCGGCGCCGAGGTGCTTGGAGCCCATCACGTCGTACGCGCCGCCGTAGGCCTTGCGGGTGATCACGGTGACCTTCGGGACGGTGGCCTCGGCGTACGCGTAGATGAGCTTGGCGCCCCGGCGGATGATGCCGTCCCACTCCTGCCCGGTGCCGGGAAGGAAGCCGGGCACGTCCACGAAGGTCAGCACCGGGACGTTGAACGCGTCGCAGGTCCGCACGAACCGGGCGGCCTTCTCCGAGGCGGCGATGTCCAGGGTGCCGGCGAACTGCATCGGCTGGTTGGCGACCACGCCCACCGGGCGCCCCTCGACCCGGCCGAAGCCGACCACCATGTTCTGCGCGTAGAGCGGCTGCACCTCGAGGAACTCGCCGTCGTCGAGGACGTGCTCGATCACCCGGTGCATGTCGTACGGCTGGTTGGCCGAGTCGGGGATCAGCGTGTCCAGCTCCCGGTCCTCGTCCGTCACGGAGAGGTCGGCCGGGGCGTCGTAGACGACCGGCTCGTCCAGGTTGTTCGACGGCAGGTACGACAGCAGCGCCTTCACATACTCGATCGCGTCCTCCTCGTCCGTGCCGAGGTAGTGCGCGTTGCCGCTGCGGGCGTTGTGGGTGCGGGCACCGCCCAGCTCCTCCATGCCCACGTCCTCGCCGGTGACCGTCTTGATCACGTCGGGACCGGTGATGAACATGTGCGAGGTCTGGTCGACCATCACGGTGAAGTCGGTGACGGCCGGCGAGTAGACCGCGCCGCCCGCGCACGGTCCCATGATCAGGGAGATCTGCGGGATGACGCCGCTGGCCCGCACGTTGCGGAAGAAGATCTCGCCGTAGAGGCCGAGCGAGGCGACACCCTCCTGGATCCGCGCGCCGCCGGAGTCGTTGATCCCGATGACCGGGCAGCCGATCTTCATGGCCAGGTCCATCACCTTGACGATCTTCTCGCCGAAGACCTCGCCGAGGGAGCCGCCGAAGACGGTGAAGTCCTGCGCGAAGACGCAGACCTGCCGGCCGTCCACCGTGCCGTAGCCGGTCACCACGCCGTCGCCGTACGGGCGGGTCTTCTCCAGCCCGAAGTTGGTGGAGCGGTGCCGGGCGAACTCGTCCATCTCGACGAAGGAACCCTCGTCGAGGAGCATCTCGATCCGCTCCCGGGCGGTCTTCTTGCCCCGCGCGTGCTGCTTCTCGACCGCCCGCGCCGACCCGGCGTGCACCGCCTCGTCGAGCCGTCGCTCCAGGTCCGCCAGCCTGCCGGCGGTCGTGTGGATGTTGATCCCGGTCTCGGTAGTCACCCACGGAATATAACGATGGTTCAGGCCGGCGCCGCTGTGCAGTGCGCCTCACCGGCTTCCCGGCGACCGGCCCGGCGCCGCGCCGTAGGCTGACGGGATGCCCGGCTCGCCGTACACCGATCTCGACCGACCGCCGCTGTCGGCGGCCCGGCTGCGGCGCGCGCTGGTCGCCCCGCACGGGCCGTGGCGCCGGCTGGAGTTGCGCGCGGAGACCGCCTCGACCAACGCGGACGTGGTCGAGGCGACGCGGGCCGGCGAGCCGGAGGGCCTGGTGGTGGTCGCCGAGCGGCAGACCGCCGGGCGGGGCCGGCGCGGCCGGGTCTGGCAGTCGCCGCCGCGGGCCGGCATCGCGACCAGCGTCCTGCTCCGGCCGGGCGAGGCCGTCGCGGAGCGCGGCTGGCCGCCCGTGCCACCCCAGGGGTACGGCTGGCTGCCGCTGCTCGCCGGGGTGGCCCTGGTCGAGGCGGTGACCCGGCTGGCCGAGCTGGACGCCCGCCTCAAGTGGCCCAACGACCTGCTGATCGACGGCGCCAAGTGCGCCGGCATCCTCGCCGAGGCGGTGCCCGGCGACGGCCCGGCCCAGCCGCCCGCGATCGTGGTCGGGATCGGCCTCAACGTCACCCTCCGCGCCGACGAGCTGCCGGCGAACCCGACCGGGCTGCCGGCCACCTCGCTCCAGCTCGCCGGGGCCGCCGCCACCGACCGCGACCCGCTGCTGCGCGCCCTGCTGCGCGCCCTCGCCGACTGGTACGACCGCTGGCGCTCGGCCGGCGGCGACGCGGTGGCCAGCGGGCTGCGGGACGCGTACGTGGCGGCCTGCGCGACGGTGGGCCGGCAGGTCCGGGTGCTGCTACCCGACGGCCGGGAGGTGCGCGGCACCGCCACCGGGGTGGACGCGGACGGCCAGCTCCTGGTCGACGGGGCGGAGGGGGAGCTGCGCCTCGCCGCCGGCGACGTGCTGCACCTGCGGTGAGCACCCTCCGCGCGGCCGATCCCGCAGCGTGCGCCGACCGGTTACGGTCAGCGCGTCCTGTTCTGCGAGGAGGTTCCCGTGGCGTTCCCCGAAGACGTGCTCACCGAGGACGAGCACGTCGTGCTGCATCTGCATCCGCACTGGAAGGCCCTGATCCGGCCCATCCTGGTGCTGGTGCTCGCCGTCGCGGCGGTGGTCGCGGGCTGGGTCCTGCTGCCCGAGGGCGACGGCGGCACCATCGCCCTGTACGTGATCGCCGCGCTCGGCCTGGCGCTGGTGCTCTGGCTCGGTCTGTGGCCGTTCCTGATCTGGCGCACCACCCACTACCTCTTCACCAATGAGCGGGTGCTGCTCCAGGAGGGCGTCTTCTCCCGGAATCGGCGGGATCTGCCGCTGACCCGGATCAACGACCACTCCATGCACCAGAAGTTCGTCGAGCGGCTGCTCGGCTGCGGCACCCTGACCATCGAGTCGGCGGGTGAGCGGGGCCAGTCGGTGCTCACCGATGTGCCGCACGTGGACCGGGTGCAGACGAAGCTCTACGAGCTGGTCGAGGCCCACCACGACAAGCACAGCCTGGGCGACGGCGAGATGCGCGACATCCTGGCCGACATGGCCGAGGGCAAATCCCTCCGCGACCCCTCCGCCTAACCCCCCTGCCCCCTGCCCCCGCCCCCGCCCGTGTTGATCAAGGGGTTTGCGTCGGGACAGCCCGGAAATCAGACGCAAACCCCTTGATCAACCGGCCGAGGCGGCGCGGGGTGGGGAGGGTGCGGGTGGGGAGGGGTCAGCGGCGGGGGAAGCGGCGGGGGGTGGGTTGGAGTTCGGCGGCCAGCTCGGCGTCCAGGGTGCTGCCCAGGCCGGCGTCGGCGGCGGCGGGGCGGCCCTGGGGCGGGGTGTAGTCGGGTCGCCGGTCGGACTTCCGGACCGCCGGTGCCGTCCGCTCGCCGGGCCGGGGCTCGGTCTCCTCCAGCTCGCTGACCGACTCGGCCAGCTCCGCCACCGGGTCCATCTCCGCCACGTTGTCCCACTCGTCCCTGGGGATGGCGTGCCAGGTCTCATCGGCGTGCTGCGGGACCGGCTGGAAGACGAAGGTCCGGTACGACCAGAACCGGAACAGGGTGGCCAGCAGGACGCCCCCGGTCTTGGCGATGTTCAGCATCAGCAGGCTGTGTATGCCCATCCCGTACTTGGCCGCCGCCAGGACGCCGAGTTCGATGAGCAGGCCCGTGGCGTTGAACAGGAAAAACAGGGTGTATTCGCGCTTAAGTGCCGCACTCGGCCGATCTCGGTACGTCCAGTGACGATTCATCAGATACGACGTGATCGTCGCCACGATGGTCGCGATCACCGTCGCCTTGAGCTGGCCGTCGCGGAAAACCGTGAGTGCCAGCGCATTGAACACCGCGTAATTGATGACGGTGTTGATGCCGCCGACGATGCCGAATTTGAGCGCCTCGTGGACGAACTTCTGCCAGCGCTCGGGCAGTAGACGGACAAGAGGCATGCGGAACACCTTAGGTCAGCGGGCAGGGCCGACTCGGCCCGGCGGGACGGGGTGGGCGGTAGGTCACGCCCCGGACTCTCGGTCGTGGCTCGTTCCCGGAACGGGCGGAGTTCCCGCCTCAACGAAAACGAACCGCCGGTACGACCAGAATCGGAACAGCGTCCCGAGGCCGGTGCCGACGATGAAGCTGGCGATGTTGTCGGCCAGCGGGGTCTGGAACACCGCGGGCCACACGGCGCCCAGCCCGTACCGGCTGATCGCGAGGCAGGCGATCGCGATGCCCAGGCCCACTCCGTTGAAGAAGAAGAAGAGCGCGTACTCCCGGGCCGGGTGGGAGCGCTGGCGGTGCCGCCAGGTCCAGAACCGGTTGCCGAGGAAGGCCACGGTCGCCGCGATGACCGTGGAGATGGTCTTGGCCAACACCGGGGGCAGGTGCCGGACGCTGGCCAAATAGTTGAAGAGCGCCAGGTCGACGAGGAACGCGAAACCGCCCACCGTGGCGAACTTGCTCAGTTCGTGGACCAGGTGCCCGAAGCGGTCGACGAGCGCGCCGAGCGGGCCCCGGCGGGTGTGCGGAGACTCCGTCTGGTCCCGGGTCATCGTCGCGGCCACTCGCCGAGAGTACCGGTTCCGGACACCTGGGAGCGGTAACAAGCAAGGAGTGGGACCGCGCCCGTCCGGCGGCCGCCGGCGCCCTTCGCCGGTCGACCGCGGTTTCCGATCTCCGTGAGCGGAGCGTAACCCGCTGTCGCGGATTTGTGGAGCGCATCACGGAATCGTCGTTCGTGACACCGGCGTGCGCTTCCGCTCATGGTGCACCCGCGGACGGTCGGCGCTGTCGGGACTCGTCGAAGGTTCTCCGCAAGATTTGCGTGAAACTGCGCGCGAAAGCGGGTATCAGATCGCGATGCCGCAGCGTGGCCGTACCTTGTGCAGTTCTTCACAACCAGTCCCACTGACTGGCGAGGCAGCCCGGTTTACGCTGAGCCCAATCCCAGGTTTCCACGAAGGCGACGCACTCGCTCGCCAGAACTCGTGCATCCCATACATCGGTCAGCGTCGACCACAAGGAGATGTGACATGGTTGCTCCGGCTACTGTTCGGGGTATCGATCAGGCCCCGACGTCCCACCCCAAACTGCTCGCCTGGGTACGTGAGGTCGCGGAACTGACCACCCCCGACCGGGTGGTCTGGGTGGACGGGTCCGATGACGAGTGGCGCCGCCTCACCGACGAGCTCGTCGAGAGCGGCACCCTGATCCGGCTGAACCCCGAGAAGAAGCCCAACTCGTTCTACGCGCGGACCGATCCGACGGATGTCGCCCGGGTCGAGGAGCGCACCTTCATCTGCTCGGTGGACGAGGCGGACGCCGGCCCCACCAACAACTGGATGGCGCCGGCCGAGATGAAGCGGACGATGACGGACTTGTACCGCGGCTCCATGCGCGGGCGCACCATGTACGTCATCCCCTTCTGCATGGGCCCCGTCGAGGCCGAGAGCCCGATGTTCGGCGTCGAGATCACCGACAGCCCGTACGTGGTCGCCTCGATGCGGATCATGACCCGGATGGGCTCGAAGGTCCTGGAGGCGATGGGCGACGACGCCGACTTCGTGCACGCGCTGCACTCGATCGGCGCCCCGCTCGCGCCCGGCCAGCAGGACGTGGCCTGGCCGTGCAACGAGACGAAGTACATCTCGCACTTCCCGGAGACCCGGGAGATCTGGTCGTACGGCTCCGGCTACGGCGGCAACTCGCTGCTGGGTAAGAAGTGCTACTCGCTGCGGATCGCCAGCGTGATGGGCCGCGACGAGGGCTGGCTCGCCGAGCACATGCTGATCCTCAAGATCACCTCGCCGGAGGGCAAGGTCTACCACGTCGCCGGCGCCTTCCCGTCGGCGTGCGGCAAGACCAACCTCGCCATGCTGGAGCCGACCATCCCGGGCTGGAAGGTCGAGACCATCGGTGACGACATCGCCTGGATGCGGTTCGGCCCGGACGGCCGGCTCTACGCGGTCAACCCCGAGTACGGCCTCTTCGGCGTCGCGCCGGGCACCGACTGGAAGACCAACGCCAACGCGATGCGGACCCTGGACCGGGGCAACTCCATCTTCACCAACGTGGCCCTCACCGACGACGGTGACATCTGGTGGGAGGGCATGGGTGAGCCGCCGTCCCACCTGATCGACTGGAAGGGCAACGACTGGACGCCGGAGAGCGAGAACCTCTCCTCCCACGCGAACAGCCGGTTCTGCACCCCGATCACCCAGTGCCCGATCCTGGCCGACGACTACTACGACCCGAACGGGGTGCCGATCGACGCGATCCTGTTCGGCGGCCGGCGGCGGGACACCATCCCGCTGGTCACCGAGGCCCGCGACTGGGTGCACGGCGTCTACATGGGTGCCACGCTCTCCTCGGAGACCACCGCCGCCGCGTCCGGCGCGGTCGGCGTGGTGCGCCGCGACCCGATGGCCATGCTGCCGTTCATCGGCTACAACGCCGGTGACTACTTCCGGCACTGGATCGAGATGGGCAAGGGCGCCGACGGCGACGAGTCCAAGCTGCCCCGGATCTACTACGTCAACTGGTTCCGCAAGGACCCCGAGGGCAACTTCCTCTGGCCCGGGTACGGGGAGAACTCCCGGGTGCTCAAGTGGATCATCGAGCGGCTCGAGGGCCGCGCCGAGGCCGTCGAGACCCCGATCGGCATGGTCCCCGCCCAGGACGCGCTCGACGTCGAGGGCCTGGACATGACCCCGGAGGACGTGCGGATCGCCCTGAAGGTCGACCCGGAGGAGTGGCGCAAGGAGCTGCCGCTGGTCACCGAGTGGTTCGAGAAGTTCGGGGACAAGCTCCCCGGCGTCCTCTGGGCCGAGCTGGACGCGCTGCGCGCCCGGCTCGACGCGGAGCCGCAGAAGTAGAGGTGTGACGGTTGCCCGCACCGGGCAACAGCTGATCCCATGAGGACGGCCGCCGAACCTGTCGAGGTCCGGCGGCCGTCCGCCGTCCGGGTGCTGACCACCCTGCTCGCCGTCACCGCGGCGGCCACCGTCGTGGCCGAGCTGCTCAACTACTGGTACGCCCCGGAGCAGGAGTTCGGCCTGGCGGTCCGCACCGGTTGGGCGATGCTCCGCTCGCTCGGTTTCCTGGTGCTGATCGGGCACGTCAACCGGAGCCGGGTGGCGGCGAAGCCGTTCGGGCTGATCCTCGCGATCACCACGGTCTTCGCGGTGGGCCGGCTGGTCGTACCCCGGGCGGGGGTGCCGCCGCTGCCCGGCCTGCTCGGGTTCGGCGTGCTCACCGCGCTCTGCCTGGCCGTGGTGGTGCTGCTGTACCGGTCGGACGCGGTCGGCGGCCACCTGGTCCGGCACCGCAAGGGCCTGGTCGTCGAGAACGGCGTGCTCTCCTGGCGGGAGGTGACGCCGAAACGGGCACCGGTCACCGGTTGGCTGCTCACCGCCCGGGTCGCCGCGTTCACCTACAGCCCGCTGATGCTGGTCCCGGCGCTGGTCGCCGGCGGGTCCATCCTCGACGGCCGGCTCAGCGCGGTGCCGGCGGTGCTGTTCTGGTCCGCCGCCGGCGTCGCGGTCAGCTGGTTGGTCCTGTTCTGCACCGAGTTCGTGGTGCGCAACCGCGCCTGGGCCCGGAAGCTGCTGGTCCTCATCACCCTGGGCACCCTCGCCGTCGACCTCCCCCTCTGCTGGTGGCTGCTCGGCCTCGACGGCCTCATCCGCGACGGCGCCCCCCTCCTAACCGCCGCCCTCCTAACCCTCTACTCCCTCCACCGCGCCACCCCCACCCCCACCCCCACCCCCACCCGTGCGCGTCGATCATGAAGTTAGCGGCAGTGAGGGAGATCCACTTCGCCGCTAACTTCATGATCGACCGGTGCGGGTGGGGCGCGGCGGGGTGGGGAGGAGGGGGTGGGGCGGGAGGGTGGGAGGGTGGGAGGGTGGGAGGGTGGGCGAGCGGTATGACGTGGTGGTGGTGGGGGCGGGGCCGGCGGGGGCGGCCGCCGCGCTGGCGGCGCGGCGCGGCGGGGCGCGGGTGCTGCTGCTCGACCGGTACGACTTTCCCCGGGACAAGGCCTGCGGGGACGGGATCGCGGCCCACGCGCTGGACGTCCTGGCCGAGCTGGGGGTGACCGGAGCGGTCGACGGGTACCCGCCGCTGCCCGCGTTGCGCCTGGTCGGCCCGGGCGGAGGCACCGTGGCCCGGGCGCTGCCGCGGCCCGCGTACACGGTGCCCCGGCAGGTGTTCGACGCCCGCCTCGTCGCGGCGGCGGTCGCCGCCGGCGCGGAGTTGCGCCGGCACACCGTACGCCGGGTGGAGGTGCGCGCCGACCGGGTCGTGCTCGACGGGGAACTGGCCGCGAAGGCGGTGGTCGGGGCGGACGGCGCGGGCTCGGTGCTGCGCCGGGCGCTCGGCCACCCGGCCAACCCGGACCGGCACCTCGCGCTCGCCATCCGGGGCTACGCTCCGGCCCTCCCCGGCCCACCCGAGCAGCTCATCGTCACCTCGTCGGCGCGCTGGCCCGCGTACGCCTGGTCCTTCCCGATCGGCGACGGGCGGGCGAACGTCGGGTACGGGGAGGTGCTGCGCGGCGAGCCGCTGACCCGCGCCCACCTGCTGGACCGGCTGGCCGCCCTGCTCCCCGGCACCGACCCGGCCACGGTGACCGACCTGCGCGCCCACCACCTGCCGCTCTCCACCCACCGGCCGCCGCCCGGCCGGGGCCGGGTGGTGCTGGCCGGCGACGCGCTCTCGTTGATCAACCCGTTCACCGGGGAGGGCATCTTCTACGCGCTGCGCTCCGGGGCGCTGGCCGGCGCGGCGGCCGCCGCCGACCCGGCGCGGGCCGCCCGCCGGTACGCGGACAGCCTGCGCGGCCGGCTCGGCACGCACCTGCGGCACAGCTCGGCCGCGGCCTGGCTGGCCCGGCGGCGGTGGGTGGTGGACGGGGCGGTCCGGGCGGCCCGCCGGGACGACCGGGTCTACCGGTCCGTGGTGGAGCTGGGACTGGGTGACGGGCGGCTGGACGCGCGCACGCTGGCCATGATCGGAATCGGTGTCCCGGCCGCGGCTCGGGGCGTCGCACGCCGCGCCGCGACCTGACGCCGTCACCGGGATGCACCACCGCGGCACTGATCTCTCGCGCGGGTCGCTACCCTGCAAGGTGATGACTCTGCGGAAACTCCTCTACTCCGTGTACGAGCGCCGGCTCACGGCGAAGCTCGCGGGCAAGCCGGTGCCCGGACACGTCGGCGTGATGTGTGACGGCAACCGCAGATGGGCCCGGGAGATGGGCTTCGTCGATCCCAACGACGGCCACCGGATGGGCGCCGAGCGGATCAAGGAGCTGCTGCGCTGGTGCGACGCGGCGGGCGTCGGCCACGTCACGCTCTGGCTGCTCTCCACCGACAACCTCTCCCGGCCGGCCGCCGAGCTGGACCCGCTGCTCCAGATCATCGAGGACCTCACCACCGAGCTGGCCGAGGAGGGCAACCCCTGGCGGCTGCGGATGGTCGGCGCGCTCGACGTGCTGCCCGCGCCCCATGCCGCCGCCCTCAAGGCCGCCGAGGAGCGCACCCGGGACCGCAGCGGCGGGGCCCAGGTCAACATCGCGGTCGGGTACGGCGGTCGGCGCGAGATCGCCGACGCGGTCCGCTCGCTCCTGCTGGAGCACGCGGCGAGTGGCGGCACCATCGAGGAGCTGGCCAACTCGATCGACGTCGACCACATCTCGGAGCACCTCTACACCAAGGGCCTGCCGGACCCGGATCTGATCATCCGGACCAGCGGTGAGCAGCGCCTCTCCGGCTTCATGCTCTGGCAGAGCGCCCACTCCGAGTTCTACTTCTGCGAACTCAACTGGCCCGACTTCCGCCGGGTCGACTTCCTCCGCGCCCTCCGCTCGTACGCCACCCGCCAGCGCCGCTACGGCGTCTAACCCCCGCGCCCTCGCCCGCCGCCCCGGCCGACGATCTTGCACTTCCGGCTGGCCTTTCGCCCATGCTTGTCCGCTTTTGCCCCCCACAGCAACTGCCAGATCGCTGGCGGAGGGGGGTCAGGGGAGGTGGGGGAGGGCTTGGGTGAGGAAGTCGGCGAGGGCGGCGGGGGAGTCGAGGGTGAGGTCGGCGGCGTCGGCCACCTCGTGACCGGTCTCCGGGTTGGCGACGGCCACGCAGACGCCGACGAAGTCCGGGTCGGCGGCGGCCCGGGCGCGCAGCGCCGCGAAGGCCTTGATGTCGGAGACGTCGTCACCGAAGTACCAGGCGCCGCAGGCGTCCCGGACCGCCTCGCCGATGACCATGCCCTTGTCCCGGTCGACCGGCGGCTTCAGCTCCAGCACCATCCGCCCGGCCTGGCAGCGCAGCCCGAGCCGCTCGGCCCGCTGCCGGCCCCACTCCTGCACCAGCTCACCGAGCTGCGGGGCGGTGCGCCAGTGCAGCGCGACGGAGAGCCGCTTGAACTCGACCAGGGCTCCGGGCGGCAGCTCGGCCCGCGCCTGCTCGGCCAGCTCGGCCATCGTGGGCACCCAGGGCAGGGCCGCCGGCTCGGTGACGGTCTCGCCGCCGGAATGGCTGTGCTCCAGGCCGTAGAGCCCGTACAGGTCGATGCCGGCGAGGCCGCCGAGATGGTCGCGGAGGAATTCCACCGGGCGGGCGGAGACGATGGCGATCCGGCGTACGCGGGGGGCGAGCGCCTCCAGCGCGGCGAGCACCTTCGGCGCGGGCTGGACCGCGGTGGGATCGTCGTCGACCGGCGCCAGTGTGCCGTCGAAGTCGAAGAAGAACACCACGTCGGCGGCGCGGGCGGCGGTGGCGCGCCACGCGTGCTCGGCGTCCAACGGGGTCTTCGGCGGCTGGTTGCCCAGATTCAACGGCGGCACGCGCGACAGCGTACCCCGGGCACGGCGGCGTATTCGTGGCCGAGATGTGACGTCCTGCGGGGGCTCGGGTTCAGCGTTCGGCGGCTCCCCGCCCCCGGCGCCCGAACGGCACCACGGCCGCGTCCTGACCGTGGCTGAGCAGGTAGCCCTCCACGAATCCGGTGTTCCGGTCGCCGGTGTGCGCCTCGATCTCGTTGAGCCGCGCCACCAGGAACTCGGTGAGCGCGCTGACCCGGTCGTTGAGCCGGTCGTGCAGCTCGGCGACCACGGCGAGAACCACCGCGGTACCGGCCGTGGTGAGGGCGAAGAGATTGACGACCAGGGGAAGCTGCCCGCCGTCCAGTACGCCGACCACCACGTTGCCGGTCACGCACGATGTCACCGACACCACCGCGACCACGACTGCCAACCATTTCAGGGTCATGGACAGACCCCTCCTTCTGTCCCGCAGGGCTGAGTTCGGCCGTGTCCCGTCCCCCCGCCGACGACGAGCCCCGAGCAGTACAAACAGGGACGCTAGCGTGTCCGGTGCGGCCCCGGAGGGGATCGATCGGATCTGTCCTGCCGTTCTTTCGCCATTTGCGGAACTCGCCGACGGGTCGGCTATCCGGCCTGTCTGCCTCGTTTTCCCACATCGGTCGGCATAGTCGGGCGGTAGGCGAGGTAGCGAATGGTCTCCCGGATGTGGAACTTCTCCGCGTCGGACACGTTCGGATCCACCAGCCGGCGCAGCAGCGCCTCGACGTCCGGGTCCATGGGCGGTGGGGGCGGGGCGCTGCGCGGCGCGGTGGCCCGGTCCCAGCCGAGCGCGGCGAACGCCGCGGCCGGGTTGACGCCCAGCCCTTCACAGAAGGCGACCACCCGTTCCACCTCGGGGTCGCTGGCCCAGTCGCCGCGTACCCACCGGTTGATGGTCTGCCGGGAGACTCCGGTGCGTCGGGAGACCTCGGTGCCGCTCCAGGCCCGCATGGCCCGGGCGTCGTCCAGGGCGCGGCGGACGAAGGTGGCGAAGGCGATCTTCCGTGCGTTGGCCGTCTCGGTCACCCCGTGACGGTACGACCCGGGTCCGCTTTCCGGGTGGCCCGGCACGCTGCTGTCACGCTGACGTGACGGCAGCCTCGCGTTTCCGGTAAACGAATCAGCGCTGCTTCTGAGGGGTGCCACCCGGGCAGAATAGATGGACGCCAGTACGGCGGTAAACAGACGAAAAGCTGATACTGTCACGCTCATGAGACAACTTACGGTGTGTCACGTGCATGAGACGATTAGTGCTCACATGCGTCACTCCGCGGGTGCCGAGGGGGACCGGTGACCGAGCTCGCGACCCGGGCCCAGGCCTTCGGCCTGATCGCGGACGGGGTGGCCGCCGGCCTCAGCGCCCCGTGGCGTCTCTACCTCGCCCGAGGCTGCCGGTACCTGTCCCTGAGCGTCGGCGACCGGATCGAGTGGAACGCCTGGCGTACCCACCTCGGCTGCCCCGAGATCAGCGTCCGGGTCTACGACGCCGGCGGCGAGATCCGGCGGGCCTCGGTCGCCGAGGTGCTGCTGGACGGCTGCCGGATCAGCGTCGAACTGGTCGAGGAGGTCAGCACCGCCGACCTGGAGCGGCTGCTGGTGGTCGACCCCCTGACCGAGCCGGAGGAGCGATGAGCCCGTTCCTCGCCGTCGTCCTCGTGCTCGTGCTCAGTTCGACCTGCTACGCCGCGGGCCGGCTGCACGGCCAGCTCAGCTACCGGATCGGCTACCGGTTCGGCTACCGCCAGGGGTACTTCGACGGCGACCGGGGCGCCTGGAACCGGCGGCGCCGGGACGCGCAGGCCGCGATCGCCTCGGCGCTGTCCCGTCCCGCCGCGGCGCCGGTGACCGCACCGGCGACCCGCGCCACGACGCCCTTCGCCGGCACCGCCGTCCCGGCCGCGGTCGCCGCCCGGCCGGTCTCCGGCGGCGGCTCCCCGCGGGCCACCGCGACCGCGCAGCTCGGCGGGCTGGTCGGCCGGACCGGCACGACGTACACCGGCGCCTCGGCGGCGTCGGCCGGCGGGCGGCAGACCGGGATGCTGGTCCGGCGACAGGGCTGACACCCCAGAGCACGGTGCGGCGTCCGCGGCGGACCCGCGCCGTCGGAGTCACGTCAAACCGGTGACGGTGGCTCCCGCCGGCCGGGATGCGCGCAGGGGGCATGCATCCCGGCCGGCTCCGCCGCGCCCGGCGTTCACCTCCCGGTCCACAGAGATCCAAATCGACCACTAGCCGACGGCCTGAACTGCGGCTAGCGTCTAGCCATGGCACGGGGTTTTCCCGGGCCAGCCGGACAGCCCGGACCTGCGACCTCGCGCACGGGGCCCGCATCCGACCCCGTGTCCGACCGGGCACCGGAAGTGGCGGAACTCGGGTGGCCGGGTGCCCATCCGCGGAGCAGGCCTGTGACCACTCGCCGTACCCCCGCCGGTGCCGACCAGACGCCGGCCGCGACTGCCACGACCCGCCGGACCACCCGGAGCCGCCGTGCGGCTGCCGCGCCGGCCGGCGCCGAGGAGCCCCGACCAGCCGGCCTGGCCTTCGTCCTGGACACCTCGGTCCTCCTCTCCGACCCCGCGGCGTTCCACCGCTTCGCCGAGCACGAGGTGGTGCTGCCGCTGGTGGTCATCTCCGAGCTGGAGGGGAAGCGGCACCATCCCGAACTCGGCTGGTTCGCCCGCCAGTCGCTGCGCATGCTGGACGAGCTGCGCGTCAGGCACGGCCGGCTGGACCGGCCGGTGCCCGCCAACGAGCAGGGCGGCACCCTGCGGGTGGAGCTGAACCACAGCGACGACGGCGTGCTGCCGGCCGGCTTCCGGACCGACTCGAACGACGCCCGGATCCTCTCGGTGGCGCTCAACCTCGCCGCCGAGGGGCGGGAGGTCACCCTGGTCAGCAAGGACATGCCGCTGCGGGTGAAGGCCGCCTCGGTCGGCCTGCGGGCCGACGAGTACCGGCACGACCAGGCCAGCGACCCGACCTGGACCGGGATGGCGGAGCTGGAGCTGGGCGAGGACGAGATGTCGCGGCTGTACGCGGGCGAGACGCTGGACCTGGGCGGCGCAGCCGGCCTGCCCTGCCACACCGGTCTGGTGCTGCACTCGGGCCGCGGCTCGGCGCTCGGGCGGGTGCTGCCCGACAAGACCGTACGGCTGGTCCGGGGTGACCGGGAGGCGTTCGGCGTGCACGGGCGCTCCGCCGAGCAGCGGGTGGCGCTCGACCTGCTGCTGGACGAGTCGATCGGGATCGTCTCGCTGGGTGGCCGGGCCGGCACCGGCAAGTCCGCCCTGGCGCTCTGCGCCGGGCTGGAGGCGGTGATGGAGCGGCGCCGGCACAAGAAGGTGATCGTTTTCCGCCCGCTCTACGCGGTCGGCGGCCAGGAGCTGGGCTACCTGCCGGGGTCGGAGTCGGAGAAGATGTCGCCCTGGGCCCAGGCGGTCTTCGACACCCTCGGTTCGGTGGTGCACGAGAACGTGCTGGAGGAGGTCACCGCGCGCGGCCTGCTGGAGGTGCTGCCACTGACCCACATCCGGGGGCGGAGCCTGCACGACGCGTTCGTGATCGTGGACGAGGCGCAGTCGCTGGAGCGCGGGGTGCTGCTCACCGTGCTGTCCCGGATCGGGCAGGGGTCGCGGGTGGTGCTCACCCACGACGTGGCGCAGCGGGACAACCTCCGGGTCGGGCGGCACGACGGGGTGACCGCGGTGATCGAGGCGCTGAAGGGTCATCCGCTCTTCGCGCACGTCACCCTCAGCCGTTCGGAGCGTTCTCCGATCGCCGCAATGGTCACGGATCTGTTGGAGGACATCCCGCTCTGAGTGGCCTGTTTGACCGCATTTGAGGGTCTTCTGAGTGTGGCCCAGATCACAAAACGCCTCCTTGGTTTCCCATCAGCCTCACTGTGCGCAATGGTGTCCATCGAGCGACTCCGACAACTCCAGTCCCGCACGGCGGACGCCGCGCGGGGCCCGGAGGCCGTACCGGAACGATCGTCAGGCGTCATCCGCCGCGCCAGAGCGGAGATCCACTGACCCGGTGCGTCGGCTGCGACCGCGGGGTCGGGGCGCTCACGACGCCGACGTGGCGATCGACGGCCACGCGTCGCGTCGTGTCCTTGCCCCCGACGAAGGGACCACTTCGTGAGTCGGCTGTGGAGCCGGTTCGGCGCCCGTACGGCCGCTGTCGCGCTGCTCTCCGTGGGCGTTGCCGGTGGCTTCTACCTGGGCGAAGACCGACAGACCCAGCAGCAGGGCCTGACCGCGCAGGTCGGCCTTCAGGTCGACCGGGCGGAGTACGCGTACCAGCGCGACCGGCAGGCCGACCACCGGTTGGACTCCGCCAAGCAGCGGGCCGCCGAGTACCAGGCGAAGCTGCGGGCCGCCGAGGCGGCCAAGGAGGCCGCCCAGCGGGCCAAGGAGGCCGAGGCCGCCGCGGCGTCCCGGAAGAAGGCGCGTGAGGCGGCCGCCGCGACCAAGCCGTACGACGGGCCGATCCCGAGCTCCTGCGAGGAGTACAGCGGCAACCGGAAGATCGGTTGCGCCATCATGCTGGACGAGGGTTTCGGCATCGACCAGTTCCCGTGTCTGGACAAGCTCTGGACCAAGGAGAGCGGCTGGAACCACAAGGCCTACAACGAGTCGTCCGGGGCGTACGGGATCCCGCAGGCGCTCCCGGGCAGCAAGATGGGCTCGGTCGCCGACGACTGGAAGACCAACCCGGCCACCCAGATCAAGTGGGGCCTCGGTTACATCGAGGGCCGGTACGACGACCCGTGCGGCGCCTGGCAGCACTCGCAGAGCTCCGGCTGGTACTGATCGACCGCTGACGACGGCGGGAGGTGTGGGGATCCGCACCTCCCGCCATCATCGTCTTCGGGCGCGCCGCGCCCGCTCGGGTGGCGGCAGGCCCGGATTGCTGATAGCTGTTGGTACGTGACCTGGCGCGGCGGCCCTTCGGGCAGCGATCCCCAACGGTTCGGCACCGAGGCGTTCTACGCGTCGCTCGGCCGGGCCTTCGTGGCCATGTGCGCGGTCGTGCCGGTGCTGTTCGTCATCGAGGCGCTCGACGTCGGTCTGCACGCCAACCTGGACGTCGCCGCCGGGATCATCCCGCGCCGGATCCAGGGCCTCGACGGGGTCATCTTCTCGCCGTTCCTGCACGCCGGCTGGAACCACCTCTACAGCAACAGCATCCCGTTGATCCTGCTCGGCACCTTCGTGCTGGCCGCCGGCACCCGCCGGTTCCTCTGGTCGACCCTGGTGATCATCCTGGTCAGCGGGCTGGGCGTCTGGTTCACCGGCTCGCCGAACTCGGTGGTGGTCGGCGCCAGCGGGGTCATCTTCGGCTACCTCGGCATCCTGCTCACCCGGGGCGTGGTGGAGCGGAGCTGGTGGAATTTCGCGGTGGTGCTGCTGGTCGGCCTGCTCTACGGCTGGCAGCTGCTCGGCATCCTCCCCACCGACGAACGCATCTCCTGGCAGGGGCACCTGTTCGGGCTGCTGGGCGGGATCGTCGCGGCGATCCTGTTCCGGCGCCGCCGGGCCGAGCTGCTTCCCCCGGAGCATCCGGAGTCGCCCACCGTCACCATGCCCAGACCGGGCGTCGACGCATAGGCGGGATGTGCTTGCCCGGGGGCGACCCGGGGCCTACCGTCGGGATCAACATGCGTTGATCCATTCGCGAAAGTGACGGTAGGCCATGCGCGAGGTCGACATCGCCGTGATCGGGGCCGGCCCGAGCGGTCTCTTCGCCGCGTACTACGCCGGGTTCCGCGGGCTCTCCGTGGCCGTGGTCGACGCGTTGCCCGAGCCGGGTGGGCAGGTGACCGCGATGTACCCGGAGAAGCTCATCCTCGACGTCGCCGGGTTCCCGGCGATCAAGGGGCGGGACCTGGTCGCGAACCTGGTCGCCCAGGCCGCGCCCTTCCACCCCGAGTACCTGCTCGGCACCCGGGCGGAGAAGCTCTCCCATCTCGACGGGCGGCCCGTGCTGGGCCTGGCCGGGGGCGAGCAGCTCGGCTGCGGAGCGGTGGTGATCACCGGCGGGCTGGGCAGCTTCACGCCCCGGCCGCTGCCGGTGGCCGACAGCTTCCTGGGCACCGGGATCGTCTATTTCGTACCGCAGCCCGACGAGCTGGCCGGCCGGGACGTGCTGATCGTGGGCGGGGGCGACTCGGCGTTCGACTGGGCGGTCACGCTGGCCCCGATCGCCCGCTCGGTGACGCTGGTGCATCGGCGGGAGAAGTTCCGGGCGCACGCGTCGACCGTGACGCGGGTGCAGGCGCTGCCGGTCCGGGTGGTGGTCAACGCCGAGGTGACCCGGCTGCACGGCGACGACCGGGTGACCGGCGCCGAGATCGCCGTACGCGGCGGCGCCGTGGAGACGCTGCCGGTGGACACCGTGGTCGCCGCCCTCGGCTTCACCGCCGACCTGGGTCCGCTCGCCGAGTGGGGATTGAAGCTGGACCGCCGGCACATCGTGGTGGACAGCGCGATGGCCACCAACCTGCCCCGGATCTTCGCGGCCGGCGACATCACCGAATATCCGGGCAAGGTCCGGCTGATCGCCACCGGGTTCGGCGAGGCGGCGACGGCGGTGAACAACGCCGCGGTCGCCATCGACCCGACCGCGCACCTGTTCCCCGGGCACTCCTCCGACGGGAGTTGACCGCCGGATCAGGCGGCGGGCAGGCCGATCAGGTCGGCCATCAGCCCGGTCTGGTGGTCGAAGTACTCGTCGCGGTGCGGCAGCATCCCGTTGGTCCGGCCGAAGAGCTCGAAACTGATCAGCCCGAACAACTGGGTCCAGCCGGCCATGCCCCGGGCCAGCAACGACGGCGGCAGGTCGACGGCGAGCAGGGCGCTGAGTTCGGCCACGTCGGACCGCACGGGCTCGGGCGGTTCCGCGCCGGGCGGGTCGAGCCGGCCGCCGGCGAAGCCGTCGCGGATGATGCCGACCAGGGTCAGCGGAGGCCGCGAGGCCGGCGCGACGGTGTCCTCCGGGGCCGCGTAGCCGGGCACCGGGCTGCCGTAGAGCAGGGCGTACTCGGCGGGGTGGGCGAGCGCCCAGGTCCGGGCGGCGCGGCAGGTGGCGTGCCAGCGCCCCCGCAGGTCGGCCCGGTCGACCCCGGCGTCCGCCGCCTCCACCGCGTCGCCGAGCGCGTCGTACGCCTCGAGGATCAGTGCGGTGAGCAGGTCGTCACGGCTGGGAAAGTAGCGGTAGATCGCCGAGGAGACCATGCCCATGTCCCGGGCGACGGCGCGCAGGGAGAGGTTGGCGCCGTCGGTGGCCAGGTGTCGGCGGGCCACCGCCTTGATCTCGTCGATCATGCCGGCGCGGACCCGGGCACGGAGCGAGGGAGCGACCATGACTCCACTCTGCCACGCCTGAGAGCGCCAATCAAAACAGAGAGCACCGCTCTTGACGAAGCGGCAGATGATGCTTCATGCTCTCTTGCGAGAGCGGTGCTCTCATATCAGATCTCTGCTTCGGAGGATGGCCCCATGGCCCTGCACGTGATCGTCGGCGCCGGCCCGGTCGGCACCGCCACCGCCCGTCTCCTCGCCGAGCGCGGCGACCGGGTGCGGATGGTGACCCGCCGCGGCACCGGTCCGGCGCACCCCGCGGTCGAGCGGATCGCCGCCGACGCCGCCGACGCCGCGCGGCTCACCGCGCTGACCGAGGGCGCCGTCGCCCTCCACAACTGCGCCAACCCGGCGTACCACCGGTGGCCGGTGGACTGGCCGCCGCTGGCCGCCGCGCTGCTCACCGCCGCCGAGCGCACCGGCGCGGTGCTCGCCACCGTCGGCAACCTCTACGGGTACGGGCCGGTCGACAGCCCGATGACCGAGCAGACCCCGCTCGCTGCCACCGGCACCAAGGGGCGGGTACGCAACCGGATGTGGGCCGACGCGCTCGCCGCGCACCGGGCCGGCCGGGCCCGGGTCACCGAGGTACGCGGCTCCGACTACATCGGTGTCGGCGGGACCTCGCTGGCCATGATGGTGCTGCCCCGGGTGCTCGCCGGGCAGCGGGTGTTCCTGCCGGTCGACTGGGACGCCCCGCACACCTGGACGTACCTCCCCGACGTCGCCCGTACCCTGGTCGCGGCCGCCACCGACGAACGGGCCTGGGGGCGGCCCTGGCACGTGCCCAGCGCGCCCGCCGTGCCGATGCGGGAGCTGGCCGTCCGTGCGGCGGCCCTCGTCGGGGCGCCGGCGCCGAAGCTGACCCGGATGCCGTACCCGCTGCTCTGGCTGGCCGGGCTGGCCAATCCGATGGCCCGCGAGCTGCGGGAGACGGCTCACCAGTTCGCCGGGCCGTTCGTGATGGACTCCGCCGCCGCCACCGCCACCCTCGGCGTCGAGCCGACCCCGCTCGACCGGGTGGTCAAGGAGACGGTGACCGGCCTGCGCGGCTGAGCGGGGGGCGCAGCGCGGCGACGAGGACCGCGACCAGGGTCAGGGCCGCGCCCAGCAGGGTGGCGGGTCCGGGATGGGAGGCCCGGGTGGGCAGCGCCACGTCCAGCAGGACCGCCCCGACGATCTGCCCCGCGATGGTCGCCAGGCCGAGCAGGAGCACCCCGGTGAAGCGGACGATGGCGGCGGCGAGCGCGATGAACACGATGCCGATCGGGCCGCCGAGATAGAGCCAGAACTCGCTGGGGAAACGGCCGGCCGGGCGGCCCCGCACCGCCACCTCCACGGCGAGCGTGAGGAGCAGCGCCGCCGTGCCGACGGTGAAGTTGATCAGCGTGGCCGTCATGGCGCTGGTGGCGGCCGCCCGGACCCGCCCGTTCACCGCCTGCTGCCAGGCGATGCCCACCCCGGCCGCCAGCGGCAGCAGGGCCAGCGCCAGGGCGGCCGGGTCGCCGAGCCGGTCGCCGACCGCCAGCACCACCGCGAGCACGGTGAGCACCGCACCGACCAGCCGGTTCGGGGTGACCGGCTGGGGGCCGGCCGGGCCGACGCCGGCCCGGTCCACCAGCAGACTGCTGCCGGACTGCCCGGCCACCACCGCCACGGTGAACACCGCCACGCCCAGGGTGCCGATGGTCAGCCCCTGAGTGGCGACCAGGAAGGCCCCGCACACCCCGCCGAGACACTGCCACGGCCGGAGCGAGCCGTCCCGCAGCGTCGACCGGAGGGCGGCCAGTCCCCGCCGGCCACCGGGGGTGGCGGGGACCAGCACCAGCAGGATCAGCAGGCCCAGGCCGAACGAGACGACCGCGGCGGCGATCCCGTCGGCCAGGCGTACGCCGAGTTCGCCGTTGATCCGGGACTGCACGGCCACCGCGACCCCCGAGGCGGTGGCCAGCCCGACGCCGGCGATCCGCCGCGTGGCCGGCGGCGCGGGCGGGGCTGCCGTCCCGGTCGCGCTCACTCCTGTTCGGCCAGGGGGCGGCCGTCGAAGTCGACCGCCGAGTAGAGCGCCAGCTTCTCCAGCCGGTGGTACGAGTCGATCACTCGGATCGTGCCGCTCTTGGACCGCATCACGATCGACTGGGTGTACGCCCCGCCGGCCCGGTAGCGCACGCCGCGCAGCAGGTCACCGGAGGTGACGCCGGTGGCCACGAAGAAGCAGTTGTCGCCGGTGACCAGGTCGTCGGTGAGCAGCACCCGGTCCAGGTCGTGCCCGGCGGCGAGCGCCTTCTCCCGCTCCTCGGCGTCCTTGGGCCAGAGCTTGGCCTGCATCATCCCGCCCATGCACTTGAGCGCGCAGGCCGCGGTGATGCCCTCCGGGGTGCCCCCGATGCCCATCAGCACGTCGACGTCGGACTCGCCCCGGGCGGCCGCGATGGCCCCCGCGATGTCGCCGTCGGAGATGAACCGGATGCCCGCTCCCGTACGCCGGATCTGCTTGACCAGGTCGTCGTGGCGCGACCGGTCCAGCACGCAGACCGTCACCTCGGCGGTGTCGGTGCCCTTGACCTTGGCGATCCGCCGGATGTTCTCGGCCACCCCGGCGTTGATGTCGACCACGTCGGCGTACATCGGGCCGACGGCCAGCTTCTCCATGTAGAAGACGGCGCTCGGGTCGAACATCGCGCCACGCTCGGCCACCGCGAGCACCGCGAGGGCGTTCGGCATGCCCTTGCTCATCAGGGTGGTGCCGTCGATCGGGTCGACCGCCACGTCCACCTCGGGACCGGTGCCGTCGCCGACCTCCTCGCCGTTGAAGAGCATCGGGGCGTTGTCCTTCTCGCCCTCGCCGATCACCACGACACCCCGCATCGGGATCGAGTTGATCAGCTTGCGCATGGCGTCGACGGCCGCGCCGTCGCCGCCCTCCTTGTCGCCCCGGCCGACCCAGCGGCCGGCGGCCATCGCCGCGGCCTCGGTGACCCGGACCAGGTCGAGGGCGAGGTTACGGTCGAGATTCTGCGGCGTGCGCGTCCTGGTGGTTGTCATGACGGCTTCCTCCTCGCGACGTTGCGGGGTGGACCGGCGGGATGCGGCCGTCGCCGCCGCCGGTTTTGTCGCTGATCCTCACACGATCCCAGGTTCCGTGTCGGAGCGGGGCGGAGGAGGCCAGGATCACGTGCGCGGGACGGCTGCGAGAATGGTCGGGTGGAACCCGCACAGCCTGCCGACCGCGTACCGACCGACGCCACCCCGCCGGACGGCCAGCCACCGGTCGGGTCGACCGCCGGCCCGGCCCCGGAAGCCGCCGAGCCGGCGCTGGTCGAGTCGGCGCCCGGGCCGGCGCCACTGGCCGACGCGGGCGAGCCGGCCCTGGTCGAGCCGGTCGAGGGTGCGGCCCGGGGCGGCGCGAGCAGCCACCCGGCCGTCGCCGGCGACCAGCCCGCCCCGCCCGCCCGCAGGGAGAAGAAGCGCTCCGAGCGGTCGCCCCGGGACATGGCCCTCTCGCTGCTGGTGCTGCTGGTGCCGATCGTGCTGCTGCTCGCCTTCTACCGGGGCTTCCTCGGTGGGGACCAGCCGGCCACCGTCGACCCGAACCCCGCCGTCGAGCAGGCCCGGGCGGCCGGCGCCTTCCCGGTCAGCCGGCCCGAGGGACTCGCCAAGGACTGGCGGACGGTCAGCGCCCGCTACCAGACCGAGGCCGACGGCGGGACGCTGCGGATCGGCTACCTGACCCCGGAGGGCCGGGGCGCGCAGCTGGTGGAGAGCAGCGTGCCCGCCGACAAGCTGCTGCCGGCGGAGCTGAAGGGCGGCCAGCCGCAGGGGCAGGTCGACCTGCGGGGCGGGAACTGGCAGCGCTACACCGCGCGCAACAACGAACAGGCCCTCGTCCTGCTCGAACCGAACCGGACGGTGATCGTGGTCGGCGACGCCGGCGAGAACGAGTTGCGCCAGCTCGCGACCGCGCTGCGCTGACCGGGGCGGGCCGGTCCGACCGGTCGGACCGGACAGGGATTGCGGAACGTCGCTTCAGGGAACAGAAAAGGGCACGAGCCGACCGGGCCGGCATCGCGGCCGGACGCGCTCGTGCGCCGCAGCCGGTGTCGGGCCGCGGCGCCAGCCTCCGGCACCTCGTGGGCCGGACGACCCACCTGGAGAGTTCTCGTGAAGATTCGACGCTTCAGCGCGGCGGCCTTCGCCGCGGCGCTGCTCATCCCCGGCCTGACGGCCTGCGACGGCACCGGGACCGGCGAGGCGGGGGCCTCCGCGTCCCCCACGGTCTCCGGCAGCATCGCGCCGAGCGGTACGCCGACCACCGGCGACGCCAAGCAGGCGCTGCTCGACTCCACCAACGCGATCCGCGAGGGGAACTTCCGGTTCACCATGGCCGGGGCCGGCTCCACCGCCGAGGGGCAGGTGCACGAGCCGAGCCAGAGCGCGGAGATGCGGATGACGATCGGCGACCCGTCGTCGGACCTGATGATGAAGCTGGACCTGATCCACTTCAAGCCGGACAGCTGGGTGAAGCTGGAACTCGGCGGCAAGGCGGCGAGCAGCATCCCCGGGGTGCAGAAGCTCAACCTCGGCAAGTACCAGCACCTCGACCAGACCCGGATCAAGGGCAACCGGGCGCTCGGCTTCGACTTCGACCAGCTCGACCCGGCGGGCAGCGCCGTGCTGACCCAGGGCATCACCGAGGTCCGGCAGAGCGGCGACGGCAGCTACGCGGGCACCGTCGACATCTCGAAGGCGGCCCAGGCCGGCTCGCTCGACCCGGCCGTGATCACCGCGCTCGGCGCGCAGGCGAAGACCGTGCCGTTCACCGCCAAGGTCGACCCGCAGGGCCGGCTCAGCGAGCTGGTGCTCCAGGTGCCGGCCGCCGGGCAGACCGCCGCCCAGGAGATCAAGATCACGTACTCGGACTACGGCAACGCCACCGCCGCGCAGAAGCCCCCGGCCGACCAGGTCGTCGAGGCGCCGCCGGAGTTCTACAACCTGTTCAACTGAGCGTCCGGGGCGGGGCGGCGCCGGCCGTCCCGCCCTACTGCTCGGCGCGCTGCCGGGCCGCGTCGATCCGGGCCCGGGCCCCGTCCAGCCAGCGCTGGCAGATGCCCGCGAGCTGCTCGCCACGCTCCCAGAGCGCCAGCGACTCCTCCAGCGAGGTGCCGCCCGCCTCCAGCCGCTCGACCACCTGGGCCAGCTCGGCGCGGGCCTGCTCGTAGCTGAGCTGCTCGTCCTTCTTCTCCGTCATCGCTCCCATCCCACCACATCCAGCGGCCGGTCCGGTCGTCCGCCCGGCGTCCGCGCCGGGCGGTCTTGCTCCCGCTGCAAACCTGATGACGCAGACGACTCACCTGCGCGCGGCGGAGGGTCAGCCGTCCACGGTCGCGGCGAGTTCCCCCTCGGCGAGGCGTACCCGCAGCGGGTCGCCCTTGGCCACCTCCGACGCCGCGCGGACCACGTGGCCGTCGGCGCGCTGCACGATCGCATACCCCCGGTCGAGGGTCGCCGCGGGCGAGAGGGCGCGCAGCCGGGCCAGGGTGTGCCGCAGGTCGTCGTCGGCCGCCCCGAGCCGGTGGTCCAGGCAGCGGCCCGCCCGGTCGCGCAACGCGGTGACCTCGGTGGCCCGCTGGTCGACCATCACCTGAGGCCGGGCCAGCACCGGGCGGGAGCGGAGCAGGTCGAGGCGGTGCGACTCCCGGTCGACCAGGTTGCGGACCGCCCGCTCCAGCCGGGACCGGGCCTGGCCGATCAGCCGGACCTCCTCGGTGAGGTCGGGGACGATCCGCTTCGCCGCGTCGGTGGGGGTGGACGCGCGGACGTCGGCGACGTAGTCGAGCAGCGGCGCGTCCGTCTCGTGGCCGATCGCGCTGACCACCGGCGTGCGGCAGGCGAAGACCGCCCGGCAGAGCGCCTCGTCGGAGAAGGGGAGCAGGTCCTCGATGCTGCCGCCGCCCCGGGCGATGACGATCACGTCGATGGCCGGGTCGGCGTCGAGCACCTTGAGCGCGTCGACGATCTGCGGCACGGCGACCGCCCCCTGCACCGCGACGTTCACGGTCCGGAACTCCACCGCCGGCCAGCGCCGGCGGGCGTTCGTGAGCACGTCCCGCTCGGCGGCCGAGGCGCGGCCGGTGATCAGCCCGATCCGGCCGGGCAGGAACGGCGGCCGACGCTTGCGGGACCGGTCGAAGAGGCCCTCGGCGGCGAGCAGCTTCTTGAGCTTCTCCAGCCGGGCCAGCAGCTCGCCGAGCCCGACCTGGCGGATCTCGTCGGCGCGGAGGCTGAGGGTGCCGCGGGCGGCGTAGAACTCGGGCTTGGCGTGCAGCACCACCCGGGCGCCCTCGCGCAGCTCGGGCGCGCCAGTGTCGAGCACGTCCCGGTTGGTGGTGACGGTGAGGCTGAGGTCGGCCGAGGGGTCCCGCAGGGTGAGGAAGACCGTCGTGGCCCCCGGGCGACGGCTGATCTGGGCGACCTGCCCGTCCACCCAGACCCAGCCCAGCCGGGCGATCCAGGCGCCGATCTTCTGGCTGACCACCCGGACCGGCCACGGCTCCTCGGACGTGCTCCGCCCCGCTTCGCTGCCGCCCTGCCCCACCTCACTCACCCGCCCACCCTACGGCCCACCCCCGACGGCGTGCCCCGGTCGTGGTGCGCCGCGCTCGGTGCCGGGGAGAAACCGGGCACGTACGATGGTCGGGTGACTGAGCCCGAGACCACTCCCCGGACCGGCAAGCGCGTGCTCCTGGCCAAGCCCCGCGGCTACTGCGCGGGCGTGGACCGGGCGGTGCAGACCGTCGAGGAGGCGTTGAAGCTCTACGGCGCCCCGATCTACGTCCGCAAGCAGATCGTGCACAACAAGCACGTGGTGCAGACCCTGGAGGCCAAGGGCGCGATCTTCGTGGAGGAGAACGAGGAGGTGCCGGAGGGGGCCACCGTCATCTTCTCCGCCCACGGCGTCGCCCCCGAGGTCTACGAGCAGGCGAAGGCGCGCTCGCTCAAGGCCATCGACGCGACCTGCCCGCTGGTCACCAAGGTGCACCAGGAGGCCCGCCGGTTCGCCGCCGAGGACTACGACATCCTGCTGATCGGCCACGAGGGGCACGAGGAGGTCATCGGCACCGCCGGTGAGGCCCCGGCCCACATCCAGCTGGTGGACGGCCCCGACGGCGTCGACAAGATCACCGTGCGGGACCCGAACAAGGTCGTCTGGCTCTCCCAGACCACCCTCTCGGTCGACGAGACGCTGGAGACCGTCGCCCGGCTCAAGCAGCGGCTGCCGCTGCTCCAGTCGCCGCCCAGCGACGACATCTGCTACGCCACCTCCAACCGGCAGCACGTGGTCAAGGAGATCGCGCCGGACTGCGACGTGGTGATCGTCGTCGGCTCCCGCAACTCCTCCAACTCGGTCCGCCTGGTCGAGGTCGCCCTGGACGCCGGCGCCCGCGCCGGACACCTGGTCGACTTCGCCCACGAGATCGACGACGCCTGGCTGGCCGACGCCCGCACGGTCGGGGTCACCTCCGGCGCCAGCGTGCCGGACGAACTGGTCCAGCAGGTGCTCGCGCACCTCGCCGAGCGGGGCTTCACCGATGTCGAGGAGGTCCTCACCGCCAACGAGCGGCTCACCTTCTCGCTGCCGCAGGAGCTCAAGCGGGACATGAAGGCGGCGGCCGGTCGCGGCTGACGGGCGGAACGGATCACTCGTCGAGCGCGTCCAACCGACCATGAAGACTCCTCGGACGGTGCTCGTCGCCCTGGTCGCCGCAGCGGCGTTGACCGCCTGCGCCGCCCCGGGCGCAGACCCCGCCAGCCCCGCGACGACGGGAGCCACCCCGATGACCAGCGCCCCCGAACCCAGCGCCTCGCCCAGTGCGCCGCTCGACCCGACGCCCCCGAAGGGCGGCCCGTCGAAGCCGGCCGGCCCCAGCACCACCCTGACCGGCACCGTGCAGGCCGGGGTGGAGCCGAACTGCTTCCTGCTCGACGGCAACCTGCTGGTGGGCGCGCCGCGCGGCGCGCTGAAGGCCGGTGCCCGGGTGACCGTCACCGGCCATTCGCAGCCGGGCCTGATGACCACCTGTCAGCAGGGCACCCCGTTCGTCGTGGAGTCCGTCCGCCCTGCCTGATCCGTCCCGCGTAGCCCCGCCCCCCGAGCTGGGGGGCGGGGCTACAGAAGTTCGGCGTACGGGTCAGTTGACCGCGCCGATGGACACCGCGCCACGGCCGACGACCGCGCCCGCGGTGGTGGTGACGGCCAGGTCACCGTAGAGCTCCCGGCCGGCGGCTGGGGCGGCCAGGGCGGTCACCGTACCGGTCAGGGCGGCGGTGGCACCATTGGCCAGGGCCAGCGACGTGGCCGGGGCCGACACCGAGCCCAGCGCCGGGGACGCAAACGAGTCCCGGTAGTCATACGCGGTGCTGCCACCCGTGCCGTCCACCGCGTACCCGTCCACGACCACCCGGTAGGTGGCCGGCTCCGGGTTCGTGATGGTGACGACCTCCTCGGAACTGCCGCCGGCCGAACGGCCGACCTGGGTATTGCCGCGGAAGACATACAGGTCCAGGTCGGCGGCGGGGTTGGCCGGATTGCCGATCCGGACGGTGAAGCTGGGGACACCGGCCGGGATGTCGACCGTGAACTCCTGCGTGGCACCCTCGGCGATGGTCGGCCGCTCGGCGTGCACGCTGGAGAGCGGTCCGCCGACGCCGGTTACCGAGACCGGGCCGAAGGTGTTGGTCAGGCTCCAGCTCACGCTGCTCGGCTCACCGGCGGTGACCGACGGCAGATGGAGCACGGCCGGATCGACCTTGACCCCCTGCACCTGCGCCTGAAGCTGGAACGGGTTGTCCAGGCTCGGCGAAGTGCGCCGCGCCTCCACCTCGATCTCCCAAACGCCCGGGATCGGGTTCTGGTAGCTCCGCGACTGCGGCCTGCAGACCGCCGGGTCGGAGAAGTTGGTGTAGCAGGCGGTGCTGGCGGTGGTTTCCACCGGCACGCCGTACGGGTTGAAGGCGATAAACCGGGACTGCGAACCGGTGGCGATGCCGGAGAGGTTCACCTGCAGCGCACCGGTGCCCGGCGGCACCGTGACGAAGTACGAGGTGAAGCTGTTCCGTTCGACCGAACCCTCCGCGGAGAAGGAGTACTTCGGCGCGGTCACGTCGTTCGAGGCGACCACCACGGTGGCCACCTCGAAGTCGACCACCGAGGTGGCCGGGTCGTCGACCGTCATGATGGCGCCGTGCACGCCAGCGGCCTTCGGCTTCGCCGTCACCTTGACCGTGACCGGCTGGTTCAGCGGCAGTGCGACAGTCTTCGGCGCCGAGAAGGTGCCGTCGTTACCCCGGAACGCGATGTCGTGCTTGATGTTCTTGTTCGGGCCGCTCGTCCGGGTCAGCTTGACCTCGTACTGCCGGCTCTCGTTGACCTTTTGCCCACCCCGGTCGGCGGCGCAGCGGTTGTGAATGCCGGTGCCAACGTTCGGGCTCGGCTCGAAGATGCCCAGGTCGCGGTTGTACTTCGTCAGGTTTGCCGACAGTTCGGTGCAGACCGGGGCCTCGGAGGTGTACGAACGGGTCTCCACACCGCCGCTCAGCAGGCTCCACGCACCGGGCACGTTGAACATGCCGTAGCCCTGCGCGTACGTCGGGACGTCCGCGATCGGCTTGGCGGAGGTGTAGATGGCGCGGCGCAGCGCGGCCGGGGTGACCGCCTTGTCGGTCGCGCGGGCGGCGGAAAGCAGCAGCGCGGCAGCGCCGGTGGCCTGCGGGGAGGCCATCGAGGTGCCGTTGAGCATCTGGTAGCCGGGGGGCAGCGGGTAGCCTGCCTCGGGCACCGGGTTGCCCGGCTGCCAGGTCGGTGCGGTGGAGATGGCCGACCCGGGGGCGGCGATGTTCGGCTTGAAGCCGCCGTCCTCACGCGGGCCGCGGGAGGAGAAGTTGAACAGCGCGTTCTTCTTGCGGACCACCGAGCCATAGTTGGCCAGCCAGGTGTCCTTGCTGATGCTGGCCGCGACGCTGACCACGTTGCCGGCCACCGACGGGTCACCGACGGTGTTCACACCCGGGCCCGAGTTGCCGGCCGAGATGAACATCTGCACGCCGTACGTGGTGATCAGGTTGTTGTAGAGTTCGGTACGGGCGTTGGCACCGTCGTTCAGCGCCGGCAGGCCGCCGATCGACATGTTGATCACGTCGACCTTGCGGTTCACGACCAGGTCGACCATGCCGGTGGTGAGCGCCGCGTAGGTGCAGCCGCCGCCCCACGAGCAGGCCCGGGCGGACACCAGCTTGGCGCCGGGTGCCGCACCGTTGAACGCACTGTTGCCCAGCATGCCGTTGGCGGCGGTGATGCCGGCGACGTGCGTGCCGTGGGTGCTCTCGATGATGCCGATGTTGACGTAGTCGGAGGTGCCTGGGACGCCGATTGGGGAGGTGTCGACGTTGCGGCGGTACTCCACCACGAACGGGATCTGTTCGCGGACTGGGGTGGCGGGGTTGTCCGTGCCGAAGTGGCCGACCTGGAACCGCTCCTTGTACGGCCGCATCACCTCATCGTCGGTGAAGTCATTGTTCTGGTTGGCGTCCACCCGGATGTCCCCGTTGGTGGGGTTGTAGAGGATGCCCCAGGTGTCGGTGGTGTCGCCGTCGCGGTTGACGTCGCCGCGCGCGTCGCTGTCCCGGGTGATGCTCTCGCTGAACAGGTTGAACCGGTAGGTCCCCGCGGGAGCCGTCCAGGTGGCCCCGGCGATGGTGAAGGTCGGGCCGGCGACCTGGTTGTTCATCCGCCGCCAGGAGGGGTCCTCGAGCGGGTCGGTGGCGGTGATCCAGTCGACGATCTTGCGCTCGCCGGTGGTGGTCTGCTGCAGCGCCGGCTGATCCAGGTCGACCCCGGAGTCCATGATGCCGATGGTCACGCCGCGACCGTCCCACGTCGGGTGCGCGGCCTTGAAGGCCTCCGCGCCGGTCTCGTTGGTCGGCATGTACGGGTTGACGGCACCGGTGTCCGCGCCCGGCCCGGCCAGGGTCTCGCCCTGTCGGGCGGCCTTTTTGCCGTCGGGGGCGGCTTCGGGGGTCGGGTCGGGGAGGGGGATGGTCTCGTCGAGGTCGACCGCGGAGACGCCCGGCAGGGTCGCCGCCTTTACGGCCTTTGCCGTCGGCACCTTGGCCAGCACGTACCCGACCTCGTCGTAGCGCTCGCTGACGGCCGCGCCGAGGCTCTTCAGGCCATCGGCGACCTTCTTGGTCGAGCCCTTGCTCGCAGCGATGATCATGGTGACGGTTGGCGCCTTTTTCGCCTTCGCCTCGTTTAGCAGCTTGGCGTCGTGTGCGCCCAGGGCCTCGACGGCGGTCGGCTGCGAGGCTTCGGGAGCGGCGGCGGGGGCGGCGCTCGCGGTCGCGGCGCCTCCCCCGGCGGTCATGGCGCCGGCGGCCAGGACCGAGGCGAAGAGCCCGGCGGCGGTACGCCGGCTCCGGTTGCGGGGTTGACTCACGTTCTCTTCCTCCAGAGAACAGGGCCCTTCAGGGAACAGGGCACGTGTGCCCGTGATCCTCTGGGTTGTCCGGATCGGTGTCACTACTCCGGAGTGGATTTGTGACCGGTCCGTGACGGGGATCGACCGTCATCGTCACGCAGGGCATGGTGAACGTCGAGGCCGGCCGGCCGTTCGGCCGATGTGGACGGGCTGTCCAGCAGCTCCGGCGCCTGCGGTTGGCGGGGCGTGACCTCGACCTGGGCCGGGGCGGCCAGCTCCTGGTCGGAGACGCCCAGCTCGGCCAGCTTGCGGGCGCTCACCAGCACCCGTGCCTCCAGCGACCCGACCGCCCGGTTGTACGCCGTCACCGCGCCGCCCAGCGACGCGCCGAGCTTGCCGACGTGGTCGCCGAGGGTGGACAGCCGGCCGTACAGCTCGCGGGCCAGGGAGTGCACGGTGGCGGCGTTGCGGGCCAGCGCCTCCTGCCGCCAGGAGTAGGCCACCGTGCGCAGCAGCGCCACCAGGGTGGCCGGCGTCGCCAGCACCACGTTGCGGGCGAAGGCGTGCTCCAGCAGCGTCGGGTCGCGCTGCAACGCCACGTCGAGGAACGGGTCGGCCGGCACGAACAGCACCACGAACTCCGGGGTCTGGTCGAACGCCGCCCAGTAGGATTTGGCGGCGAGCGAGTCCACGTGTGCCCGCAGGTGCCGTGCGTGCGCGTCGAGCTGGGTGTCCCGCCCCCGCTCGTCGCGCGCCTCCATCGCGGTGAGGTACGCGTCGAAGGGCGCCTTGGCGTCGACCACCACCGTCCGGCCGCCGTGCAGCCGGACCACCAGGTCGGGGCGTACCCCCTGGTGGTCGGTGGCGGCGGTGACCTGCTCGTTGAAGTCGCAGTGCTCCAGCAGCCCGGCGGCCTCGACGATCCGGCGGAGCTGGTGCTCGCCCCACCGGCCGCGCACCTGCGGGGCGCGCAGCGCGGCGACCAGCTGCTTGGTCTCGGTGCGCAGCTCCCCGGAGACGGTGCTCATCGCGCGGACCTGCTCGCGCAGCTCCGCGTACGCGTCGACCCGGTCCCGCTCCAGCTCGGCCACCCGCTGCTCGTAGCGGCGGAGGGTGTCGTGCAGCGGCGCCACCGCCCGGGCGACGGCCTCCTGGGACTGGGCGGTCGCCTCGTAGTTGAGCGCCCGCATGGACTGCTCCAGCCGCCCCTCGCCCTCCCGGGTGGCGGCCAGCGTGGCCTCCAGCCGGGCGATCTCGGCGGCCGCCCGGGAGCGGGCGGCCAGCCAGCCGACCGCGCCGCCCGCGGCGAGGCAGAGCACCACCACGGCCAGCGTGGAGAAGGTCATGGCAGAGAGCTTGCCAAACGGGTACGACGTGCGCCCGCTGGGTACGTTCGAGTCATGGAACTTGCCCTGTGGCTGGTCCTGATCCTGATGCTCGGAGGTGCGCTCGTGTTCTGGCGGTGGGGGAGCAGGTCCCGGCGGGCCACCGAGCTGGCCGACGCCCGCGCCGAGGCGCAGCGCTGGTACGAGCGGCTCGGCGGCCAGCTGATGAACCTGCACGGCGATCAGCCGGCCGTCCGGCAGGCGCTGGTCGACGCCGGCGAGCGCTACAACGCGGCCGGCAGCCAGCTGGAGCAGGCCGGTACGGTGCGGCAGTTCGCGCTGGCGCGGGAGACCGCACTGGAGGGGCTGACGTACATCCGGGCGGCGCGCACCGCCATGGGCATCGACCCCGGCCCCGAACTGCCCCCGCTCGCCTCGGCCCGGGGCGTGGGCCAGCTCACCAAGGAGCGCGAGGTCAACGTGCAGGGGCAGACGTTCCGGGCCGGTCCGCAGCCGGGGGCGGCCACCCCCTACTACTACCCCGGCGGGCACTATCAGGGCCGGCCGGTGCCGGCCGGCTGGTATTCCACGCCCTGGTGGAAGACCGCGCTGGGCGCCGGCGCCGGGGTGCTCGGCGGCATGCTGATCGCCGACGCGCTCTTCTCGCCCGCCTTCGCCGACCCCGGGTACGGCTACGAGGCCGGCTACCAGGAGGGGTTCCAGGACGGGTTCGGCGACGGCCAGGACTACGGCGACCAGGGCGGCAACGACTACGGCGGCGACCAGTTCGCCGGCGACCAGGGCGACTGGTCCGGCGCCGACTACGGCACCGCCGACTATGCCGGCGGCGACTTCGGCGGCGGGGACTTCGGCGGCGACTTCGGTGGTGGGGACTTCGGCGGCGGCGACTGGTGATGCCCGGCGGCGGTCGCCGGGTCGGTTGACCGGCGAACGGCCGTCCCGCCCCTCGGCGCCGCCGCCCGCGCGCCCTGGCCGCGGCTGCGACGTCGCGCCCGTCGCGGCCCGGCGGGCACATGATGTGGAAGCGACATGTCTCAGAGACATAGCTATGTCGCTGGGACATGTTGGTCGTGAGCGGTGTGCCGTCCGGGGCGGCGCCTCGGTCGAGGCCCTCAGGCGACGCGCCTGACACCGAGGGCCATGGCGTCCGGGCGCTGCCGGGCGAACCGGCCGGTCCGCCCGGCAGGCGGGCGGACCGGGCCAGGCGGACCGGGCCAGGCGGACCGGGTGCGGCTCAGCCGGTGTTGCGCATGCCGGCGGCGATGCCGTTCACGGTGGTGAGCAGCGCCCGCTCCAGCGCCGTGCTGTCGTTGGGGGCGCGCCGGCCGCCCGGCGCGGTCGCCACCGCCCGGCCGGCGGCGCCGGAGTCCCGGTACTGGCGCAGCAGCGCCACCTGGAGGTGGTGCAGCGGCTCCAGGTAGGTGTCGCGCACCGCCAGGGTGCGCTGGAGCACCGGCGAGTTCTCCAGCAGGGCCGGCGAGTTGGTGACCGCCAGCACCTCCTGCTTGGTCAGCTCGTACTCCTGCTCGATCTTCTCGAAGATCGGGTGGAGCTTCCTCGGGACGAGCGTCTCCACGTACCGGCGGGCGATCGAGAGGTCGGTCTTGGTCAGCATCATCTCGACGTTCGACAGGAACGTGCGGAAGAAGTGCCAGTTCCGGTGCATCTCGGCCAGCACGTCCTCCAGCCCGGCCGCCCGCGCCGCGGCCAGCCCGGACCCGACGCCGAACCAGCCGGGCACGATCTGCCGGGTCTGGGTCCAGCCGAACACCCACGGAATGGCCCGCAGGCCGGCCAGCCCGGCGCCGGTGTTCGGCCGCTTCGCCGGCCGGGAGCCGATGTTCAGCGCGCCGAGCAGCTCGGTCGGGGTCGAGGCCCAGAAGTACGCCGGCAGGTCCGGGTCCTCCACCAGCGACCGGTACGACCGGAACGCCGACTCGGAGACCACGTCCATGGTGGCGTCCCAGCGTTCCAGCATCTCGGCCGGCTGCCGGGGCGCGGTGTGCAGCAGCGTCGCCTGGAGCACCGCGGCGACGGTCAGCTCCAGGTTCTCCCGGGCCAGCGCGGGCAGGGTGTACTTGTCGGAGATGACCTCACCCTGCTCGGTCACCTTGATCGCGCCGTCCAGCGTGCCGTACGGCTGGGCCAGGATGGCGTCGTGGGTGGGGCCGCCGCCCCGGCCGACCGTGCCGCCCCGGCCGTGGAAGAGCCGCAGGTGCACGCCGTGCCGGGCGGCCACGTCGCGCAGCGCGCGTTGGGCCCGGTGGATGGACCACTGGCTGGTGGTGATGCCGGCCTCCTTGTTGGAGTCGGAGTAGCCCAGCATCACCTCCTGCACGTCGCCCCGAGCCGCGACCAGCGCCCGGTACGCGGGCAGCGACAGCAGTTCGTCCAGCAGCTCGCCGCCGGCGTTCAGTTCGGCCGGGGTCTCCAGCAGCGGCACGATGCCGATCCGGGCCCGGCCGCTGTGCACGTCGATCAGGCCGGCCTCCCGGGCCAGCACCACCGCGGCGAGCACGTCGTCGACGCCGAGGGTCATCGAGATGATGTACGACTCGATCACCTCGGTGCCGAACCGGTCCTGCGCCTCGCGGACCGCGGCGAACACGTCGAAGGTCTTCCGCGCCGACTCGGTGAGCGGGGTGTCCTGGGTGGAGAGCGGCCGGCGGCCGGTCAGCTCGTCGGCGAGCAGCTTGGTGCGCTCCAGCCGGGTCAGCGCCGGGTAGTCGGACACCTCGCCGACCGCCGCGTAGAGCTGGGCGAGCACCTCGTGATGCTTCTCGGCGTGCTCGCGGACGTCCATGGTGGCCAGGTGCAGCCCGAACGCGGACACCGTACGGATGGTCGAGGCGAGCCGGCCCACGGCGGTGAGCTGGCCGGAGTTGCGGGCCAGCGAGGCGCGCAGCAGCTCCAGGTCGGCGATCAGCTCGGCCGAGCCCCGGTAGTCCCGCCCCGGCACGTGCGCGGTGCCGTTGCGCAGCCGCTCCCGGGTGTTGGCCAGCTTCGCCTTCACGCAGCGCGCCTTGAGCCGGTACGGCTCCTCGGCGTTGACCCGGCGGAACCGGGGCGCCACCTCGGGCAGCGCGTCCAGGTCGGCGGCGAGGCTGGCGGAGAGGTCCAGCGACACCGCGCGCAGCCGCCGGGAGACGGAGACCTCGTTGATCAGGGCGTCCATCGCCTTCTCGGTGGCGGCGATGCCGTGCTCGTGCTGGATCCGCAGCACCTCGCTGGTGACCGCCGGCGTGACGAACGGGTTGCCGTCCCGGTCGCCGCCGATCCAGGTGCCGAAGCTCAGCGGTCGGGAGGTGGGCGAGGTCTCCACGCCCAGGGTCCGCAGCGTGTCGGCGAGGTCGTCGAGGACCTGCGGGGCGGCCTCGGCGTGCAGGTCGCGCAGGTAGTAGATGGCGTTGCGGGCCTCGTCGGTCGGGTCCGGCCGGTCCAGCCGCAGCTCGTCGGTCTGCCACATCAGATCCAGCAGTTCGGCGAGCCGCCGGTTGGCCGGGCCCTCGTCGCTGGCGCCGTACAGGATGGCGTTGGCGGTCTCGGTGTCCAGCTCGTCGGCGACCGCGCGCAGCTTGGACAGGATCGAGCGGCGGGCCGCCTCGGTGGGGTGGGCGGTGAAGACCGGGCGTACCGCGAGCCGGCGGGCCGCGGCGGCGATCTCCTCGGCCGGCACGCCGCGCTCGGCGATCATCTTGGCCGCCTGGTCCAGCCAGCCGCCGTGCGTGGCCCGACGGCGGCGCAGGTCGCGGGCCCGGTGCACCTGCTCGGTGATGTTGGCCAGGTGGAAGTAGGTGGAGAAGGCCCGGGCCAGCTTGGTCCCGGTGGTGACGTCGAGGCCGGCGAGGCGCTGGGCGGCGGCCGGGGCGTCGGAGCGGACCTGGGCGCGGATCTCCTCGACCAGGTCGAGCAGGGGTCGGCCCTCCTGGCGGGCGAGCGTCTGCCCGAGCAGGGTGCCGAGGCGGCGGATGTCGGCCCGCAGCGCGGCGTCCGGGCCGTCGTGGTCGTGCTGGTCGGTCACGGGTGCGCTCCTTACGCGAGTACGAAGGACAGCGCTGTCCGACTCCCTGGATGGTATCCGCGCCGGGGCCACCGGCAGGAGGGGGACCGCGTGATGATCTGCACTCTGGGACGGGCGGGCCGGCTCAGCCATCGGTGCGCGGCGCGCCGGCCGGGGCGGGGCGGGCCCGGCCGCGGACGGCCCGGCGGTGGGCGCGGAAGGCCGTCGCGGTGAGCAGCCCGACCAGGCCGGCCAGCGCCCACAGCAGCAGCCCGACCAGTGGCCAGGGGCCGCCGCGCCAGTCGAAGTAGACGACGGACTTGATCAGGTCGGTGGCGAGTCCCGGCACGTTCCAGCGGTGCATTCCGCGCAGGAAGGCGGGGAGGAACTCCGGGGCGTAGATCCCGCCCGAGCCGGGGTTGCCGAGGACCACCAGCAGCAGGATCACCAGGCCGGTGCCGAGCAGCCCCAGCCAGCCCTGCACGGCCGCGGCCACCATCCCGGCGGCGAACGCGGCCAGCGCCCCGATCACCGCGACGGCCGGCACGTTGTGCTCGAAGACGTCCAGCACCGGCCCGACCAGCACCGCCCCGATGATGCCGAGCAGGACGGCGTGCACGGCGAGGGTGGCGATCCGCAGGCCGGCTCCGCGCAGGTCACGGGGGCTGGTGCCGAGCGAGACGCCCAGCGCGGTGGAGGCCAGGTAACCGCCGAGCACCAGGCCGACCGCCAGGTAGAACGGCACGAGCCCACGTGGGTCGCCGGCCGACACCGGCACCTCGTCGGTGACCTGGAGCGGCACGCCGGCCTGCTGGGTCGCCCCGGTGAACACCTGGGTGACCAGCTCCGCCGCGGCGGGCGCGCCGGCGCTGGCCGTGGCCAGGGTCAGCCCGCCGCCCGGCGCGGAGCGCAGCACCGCGTACACCTCGCGGCGGTTCAGCCCGGTGACGGCGGCGCCCTGGCTGTCGTACTCGACGGGTTTGATCGTGTCGGTCCGCGCCCGGACGGCGGCCATGACGGCCTGGGCGGGCTGGTCGCCCAGGACCACCGCGACCGGCACGTCGCGCGGGTTCGGCTTGTGCAGGGCGCCGACGTAGGCGGCGATGAAGGCGGCGGCCAGGGCCAGGGTGCCGATGACCAGCGCCGCCGTACGGGGTAGCCAGTCCCGCGTCCGAGGCTCCGGCTCGTCGTCCACGGTGCCAGCCTATTGCCCGCATATGCCCGGCTCGGTCGGTTTCCGGGGCGGAAATCGCTGGTCGGGCCCGATAGCGTCGGGTCATGACGCCGCCGAGCTATCCCGCCAAGCCGAAGCCGGGCGACCGGGTCGCCATCGTCTCGCCCTCCGCCGGGCTGTCGGGGCTCTTCCCGCACGTGCACGAGCTGGGCCTGCGCCGGCTGCGCGAGGAGTTCGGGCTGGAGCCGGTGGAATATCCGACCACCCGGCGGATGGGGGCCGACCCGCGGGACCGGGCCCGGGACCTGACCGCCGCCTTCGCCGACCCGGCGATCACCGCGGTGCTCGCCACCGTCGGCGGGGACGACCTGCTCACGGTCACCCCCCACCTCGACGACGCGGTGCTGCGGGCCAACCCGAAGCCCTACTACGGGTACTCGGACAACACCAACGTCCTCAACCACCTCTACCGGCTGGGGATGGTGGCCTACCACGGCGGCTCGGTGCTGGTGCACCTCGGCCGGTCCGGCAAGCCGAACCTGGTCACCTTCGACTCGCTGCGCGCCGCCCTCTTCACCTCCGGCTGGTACGAGCTGACCCCGGCGACCGAGTGGGGCGACGAACCACGCGACTGGCGGGACCCGGCGACCCTGGCCGAGGAGCCGGTGATGTTCCCCGGCGACGGTTGGCGCTGGCAGGGGCCGGCGCGGGTGGTCCAGGGCCGGACCTGGGGCGGCTGTCTGGAGATCATCCACTGGTTGATGGCGACCGACCGGGTCCCGTCGGCCGACGACCTGGCCGGGTCGGTGCTGGTCTTCGAAACCTCGAACGAGCTGCCCACCGCCCAGGAGGTCTTCCGGATCGTGCGCAACATGGGCGAGCGCGGGCTGCTCGCCGCCTTCCCGGCGATCGTGGTCGGCCGGCCCAAGGCGTGGGACTTCGACAAGCCGCACTCGCTCGCCGAGCGGGTGGCCTGGGGCGAGGCCCAGCGGGAGGCGATCACCCGGGCTCTGGCCGACTACGCCGACGACCCGGTCGTGGTCTTCGACGTCGATCTGGGGCACACCGACCCGCAGCTGATCATCCCGTACGGCGGGGAGATCCGGGTCGACGCGGTCGAACACCGGATCTCGGTGCGCTACTGATCCACCCCCAGGTGCCCGACGTTGCGACCCGGGTCACCCGAACCGGGCAAGATTCTTCAAGAACGGCCCGGCCCGGCCCGGCGAGGATGGGTCCCGTCAGATCGGGTCGGCCGCCGGGGAGGGTGGCGACCGGAAACGGGGTACGCGGACCTGTTCGGGGAGGCCCGACACCCCGTCGCCGGGTCTGCCGGCGGCCGGGTGTCACGGACCGCCAGCCGAGGTGCCGCACTCCCCCCAGTGCGGCACCTCCCCAGATCGCGCTCAGGCGACGCCGGTCCGGTCGCCGAACAGCCGGCGCAGCCGGGCCGGCGGGTGCCCGACCTGCTGCCGGACCACGCGGGTGAGGTGCGCCTGGTCGGCGAAGCCGTGCGCCGCGGCGACCTCGCCGAGCGGGGGCCCGTCCCCGCCGGCCAGCACGTCCAGCACCGAGCGCACCCGCAGCCGGTTCCGGTACGCGGTCAGGCTCTCCCCGGTCACCCGCTGGAACACCCGGCTCAGGTGGTGCGGGGAGCAGCCGACCTGCTCGGCCACCTCGGTCAGCCCCAGCCGGAAGTCGGAGCCGACCAGCACCTCCCGGGCCCGGTGGGCCAACCGCCGGTGGGCGACCAGGGTGGCCGGCCGCCGGCCGACGGCCCGTTCGAGCTCCGCGCCCGGCTCGCCGGCGCCGAGCGGCGTCCGGCTCAGCAGCCGGTCCAGGAAGCGGTGCAGCCGTTCGGTCATCTCGAACTGGTCGATGCCGCGCCGGCAGTGCGCGGCCAGCATCCGGTGCTCGAGGTCCAGTCGCCCGTCGGCGCTGCCCCACCAGCCGCGCCGGTGCAGCCACTGCTCGGTGTCCGGGCGGGCGGCCAGCACCTCCGGGTCGAGCTCCAGGCAGCTGTAGACGTCCCCGTCACCGTGCGGGTGGCTGGTGGCCATCTCGTCGCCGGGGCGGGTGAGCCACATCGCGGTGGCGTCGACCAGGGAGAGCCGGCCGTTGAGCCGCAACTGCGCGGTGCCGGCCCGGCCCAGGAACACCCGGTGCCCGGTCTCCAGCGACGGCCCGTGCCAGCCAGGATCCTCGACGATGCATTTGACCTGGTAGAACAGCATCCCGGGAGGTGCTCCCAGCACCCGCCAGCGGGCGGTGCTGGTCGGTCTCCTGGGATCACTGCCGACCTGTTCCGGCATCGTTCCTCCCCTTGTGCGGCGTACGCGGCGCCACCCGGATTGTCCTCGGCGCGGGATAGTCTCGGAAGGTGCAACCCCCCGTCCAACCGGACGCGGGGTCGTCGCCGTGCGTCGATCTTCCTGGAAGTGATCACTGATGCTCACCGGACTCTTCTCCGCCGCCCTGGCCGATCCCGGGCTGGCCCGGGCGCGTGACCTGGCGCGCTCCGGTGCCGCGCAGGTCGACGGCCTGGACATCACCGCGCCCGCCGCGCTGCGCCCGTTCGCCGTAGCGGCGGTCGCGGCCGACGAGCCGGCCGGCGGCGCCGGCCGGCCCGTGCTGGCCGTGACCGCCACCACCCGCGAGGCCGACGACCTCGCCGCCGCGCTGGGCAGCCTGCTGCCGCCGGAGCAGGTGGCAGTCTTCCCGTCCTGGGAGACGCTGCCGCACGAGCGGCTCTCGCCCCGCTCCGACACGGTCGGGCGGCGGCTCGCCGTGCTGCGCCGGCTGGCCCACCCGGAGGCGGCCGACGCGCACGGGCGCACCGGCCCGCTGCGGGTGGTCGTCGCCCCGGTCCGGTCGCTGCTCCAGCCGCAGCTCAAGGGGCTCGGCGACCTGGAGCCGGTGCAGCTCGCCGCCGGCGACGAGGCGGACCTGGAGGAGGTCGCGCGGCGGCTGATCGACATGGCGTACGCCCGGGTGGACCTGGTCACCAAGCGGGGCGAGTTCGCCGTGCGCGGCGGCATCCTCGACGTCTTCCCGCCCACCGACGAGCATCCGTCCCGGGTCGAGTTCTGGGGCGACGAGGTGGAGGAGATCCGCACCTTCGCCGTCGCCGACCAGCGCACCATCGAGGGCGTGGCGCAGCTCTGGGCACCGCCCTGCCGGGAACTGCTGCTCACCCCCGCGGTGCGGAAGCGGGCCGCGGCGCTCGCCCAGGAGCACCCCGAGCTGGCCGAGATCCTCGACAAGCTGGCCGAGGGCATCCCGGTCGAGGGGATGGAGTCGCTCGCCCCGGCGCTGATCGGCGCGGACTCGCTGGAGCTGCTGGTGGACTGCATGCCGGCCGGCACCCACGTGCTGCTCTGCGACCCGGAGCGGATCCGCACCCGGGCGCACGACCTGGTGCGTACCTCCGAGGAGTTCCTCCAGGCCAGCTGGGCCGCGGCCGCCGTCGGTGGCCAGGCCCCGGTCGACCTCGGCGCCGCCGCCTTCAAGACCCTGGCCGAGGTACGCACCACGGCCCGCGCCCTGCGCCAGCCCTGGTGGACGCTCGCCCCGTTCGGCCTGGTCGAGGCCGACGCCGCGCCCGCCCGGCAGCCCTGGGAGGACGAGCCCACCGAGGTCGACGTCACCCCGGACGACGCGATCGCGGTGACCCTGGCCGCCCAGCCCGCCCCGCTCTACCACGGCGAGACCGCCCGGGTGGTCGACGACCTCAAGCGCTGGGCCGGCGAGGGCTGGTCGATCGCGCTGGTCTTCGAGGGGCACGGCCCCGCCCAGCGGGCCGTCGAGGTGCTCCGCGACGCCGGCCTCGGCGCCCGGCTCACCGAGGAGGTGCCGGCCGCGCCCACCCCCGGCGAGCTGCTGGTCTCCTGCGGCTGCCTGACCGCCGGCTTCGTCGACGAGGCGTCCCGGTTCGTGCTGCTCACCGGCAACGACGTCACCGGCGGCCGGGGCACCTCCACCCGCGACATGCGCAAGCTGCCCAGCCGGCGGCGCAACACCATCGACCCGCTGGAGCTCAAGGCCGGCGACCACGTGGTGCACGAGCAGCACGGCATCGGCCGGTACGTCGAGCTGGTGCAGCGCACCGTCAACGGCGCCAGCCGGGAATACCTGGTCATCGAGTACGCGCCGAGCAAGCGCGGCCAGCCCGGTGACCGGCTCTTCGTCCCCACCGACCAGCTCGACCAGCTCTCCCGGTACGTCGGCGGCGAGCAGCCCACCCTGCACAAGATGGGCGGCTCGGACTGGCAGAAGTCCAAGGCCCGGGCCCGCAAGGCGGTCCGGGAGATCGCCGCGCAGCTCATCCAGCTCTACGCCGCCCGCAAGGCGTCCAAGGGGCACAACTTCGGCCCGGACACCCCGTGGCAGCGGGAGCTGGAGGACGCCTTCCCCTGGCAGGAGACGCCCGACCAGCTGGCCGCCATCGAGGAGGTCAAGCGGGACATGGAGCAGACCGTCCCGATGGACCGGCTGATCTGCGGCGACGTCGGGTACGGCAAGACCGAGATCGCGGTCCGGGCGGCGTTCAAGGCGGTGCAGGACGGCAAGCAGGTGGCCGTGCTGGTGCCCACCACGCTGCTGGTGCAGCAGCACTACAACACGTTCGCCGAGCGGATGAGCCAGTTCCCGGTGACCATCCGGCAGCTGTCCCGGTTCCAGACCCCGAAGGAGTCCGAGCGGACGCTGGAGATGGTCGCCGACGGCACCGTCGACATCGTGATCGGCACCCACCGGCTGCTCCAGGCGGCCACCCGGTTCAAACAGCTCGGCCTGGTCATCATCGACGAGGAGCAGCGCTTCGGCGTCGAGCACAAGGAGCACCTGAAGACCCTGCGCGCCTCGGTCGACGTGCTGGCCATGTCGGCCACCCCGATCCCGCGCACGCTGGAGATGGCGATCACCGGCATCCGGGAGATGTCCACCATCGCCACCCCGCCGGAGGAGCGGCACCCGGTGCTCACCTTCGTCGGGGCGTACGACGACCGGCAGGTGGCCGCCTCGATCCACCGCGAGCTGCTCCGCGACGGCCAGGTGTTCTACCTGCACAACCGGGTCGAGTCGATCGACAAGGCGGCCCGCCGGATCCGCGAGCTGGTGCCCGAGGCCCGGGTCGCGGTGGCGCACGGCCAGATGGGCGAGGAAGCGCTCGAGAAGGTGATGGTCGGCTTCTGGGAGAAGGAGTTCGACGTCCTGGTCTGCACCACGATCGTGGAGTCGGGCATCGACATCCCGAACGCCAACACCCTCATCGTGGAGCGGGCCGACCTGCTCGGCCTGGCCCAGTTGCACCAGATCCGGGGCCGGGTCGGCCGGGGCCGGGAGCGGGCGTACGCGTACTTCCTCTATCCGGCGGACAAGCCGCTCACGGAGAACGCGCACGAGCGGCTGGCCACCATCGCCCAGCACACCGAGCTGGGCGCCGGAATGTACGTGGCGATGAAGGACCTGGAGATCCGGGGCGCCGGCAACCTGCTCGGCGGCGAGCAGTCCGGGCACATCGAGGGCGTCGGTTTCGACCTGTACGTGCGGATGGTCGGCGAGGCGGTCTCCGCGTTCAAGGGTGAGCACCAGGCGGAGGAGACCGAGGTCAAGGTCGACCTGCCGATCGACGCGCACCTGCCGCACGACTACGTCGGCGTGGAGCGGCTGCGCCTGGAGATGTACCGCAAGCTGGCCGAGGCCCGGGACGAGGAGCGGCTGCGCGAGGTGGTCGCCGAGATGACCGACCGGTACGGCGAGCCGCCCGCACCGGTGCAGAACCTGGTCGCGGTGGCCCGGTTCCGGCTGCTCGCCCGCCGGTACGGCCTCGCCGACGTGTCGATGCAGGGCAAGCACATCCGGTTCAGCCCGCTGCCGCTGCCCGACTCGAAGCAGCTCCGGCTCAAGCGCTACCACCCGGACTCGGTCTACAAGCAGGCGCTCGACCAGGTCAGCGTGCCCCGGCCGAGCACCCGCCGGATCGGTGGCGAGCCGCTGCGCGACCAGGCGCTGCTGGAGTGGTGCGCCCAACTCCTCAAGGATGTGCTGGGCGAGCCCGCGGCGGTCGAGCCGGCCGGGGCGGGTGCCCGGTGAGGCCGGCCAGGTGGGTGCCCGGGTGGGCGGCGTCACAGCCGCGTACCGGCCGTGAGAGAGTGACCCGCATGCGTGCTCGCCGTCTCTTCGCCGCCGCCAGCGTCGCGGCCCTCGCTGCCCTCTCCCTCACCGCCTGCGGCCGGTCCGCGCCGGACGTCGCCGCCTACGTCGGGGACACCCGCTACTCCGTCGACCGGGTGGACGAGATCTACGCCGACGCTCAGGCGCAGTACGCCGACGCGGTCCGCGGCCAGCGGGCGGCGACGGGCGCCTCGCCGGCGCCGGAGGAGCTGCGCTCCTCGGTGACCCGGCAGGACGTGCTGAACCTGCTGATCGCCGTCGACCTGGGCAAGCGGGTGGTGGCCGAGAAGAAGATCGAGGTCAAGGACGAGGTCTCCCCGGAGCAGCTCCAGGCCCAGCTGCAGATGCCGGCCGCCGCCGAGTACGCGAAGCTCTGGGGTGAGTGGGTGGACATCTCTGGCGCGCTCCAGCAGGAGCTGCCGCCGGCCGACCTGAGCGACGACGCGATCATGGCCGTCTACCAGGCCATCGCCAAGACCGGCGCGATCCGGGCCGGGCTGTCGGTCGACCAGGTCAAGCAGGCGTTCGGCGAGGGTGGGTTCGTGCGTAGCGCCACCGCGCTGAGCGCGGCGCTGCGCGAGGAGGCCGACAAGGTCGACACCACGGTCAACCCGAAGTACGGCCCGATCGGCGTGCCGTCGGTGGTCAGCACCGGCCAGTCGCTGGTCTTCTACGCGCTGCCGTACATCAACCACGACGGTCCGGTCACCGACATCTCGACCCCCGAGGCACCGGAGACCAGCGCCCCGGTCAACCCCTGAGCGGCATGACGGCGCGGATCGTCCTGCTGGTCACCTCGCCCCGGCTGCCCGCCGGCCTGCTGACCGCGGCCGCCTGGGACGTCGTACGCGGCGGGCCGGTGCTGGCCGGCGCGGAGAGCGAGCTGACCCGGGTGGTCCGCACGGCGGGCGCCGAGGTCGGCGTGGTCGCGGAGGGTGCGACGCAGGCGTTGCTCGACGCCGCGGCGGCGCACGGCACGGCGGTGTGGCTGGCCGGCCCGACCGGGGACGAGGCCCTCGCCCGGGAGCTGGGGCTGCGGCTGGCCCGCGAGCCGGGCCTGGCCGAGCTGGAGTTGATGTACGGCTCCTGGGACCCGCCGGGCGCGCGGCTGCTCGACGCGGTCGAGGTGATGGACCGGCTCGCCTCCCCGGGTGGCGACCCGTGGAAGCGGGCGCAGACCCACCGCAGCCTCGCCGGCTTCCTGCTGGAGGAGTGCTACGAGGCGTACGACGCGATCAGCGCCGACGACACCGACGCGCTCCGCGAGGAGTTGGGCGACGTACTGCTCCAGGTGCTGCTGCATGCCCGGCTCGCCGAGGAGCTGCCGGAGGGGAAGCGCTGGACGGTCGACGACGTGGCGGGCGGCCTGGTCGACAAGATGGTCCGCCGGAACCCGCACGTCTTCTCGGGGGAGCAGGCCGGTTCGCTGGAGGAGATCGAGGCGAACTGGGAGCGGATCAAGCGGGCCGAGAAGACCCGGGAGTCGGTGCTCGACGGCATCGCGCTGAGCCAGCCGGCCCTGTCCCTGGCCGCGAAGATCCTGGACCGGGCCGGCCGGATCGGCCTCGCCGTGCCACCCCCGCTGGCCGATTCCCAGGTGGACCCCGAGGCGAGGCTCGGCGCCGCCCTCCTGTCAACGGTCGCCGCCGCGAGGCAGGCGGGACTCGACCCCGAGGCTGCCCTCCGCCGCGCCACCCTCGCCTACGCCGAAGCGGTCCGCACCGCCGAACGCGCCACACCCCCGGACGCCCCGCGTTGATCATGAGGTTAGCGGCGTGAAACGCCCGTTTCGCCGCGGCTAACTTCATGATCAATAATCGGGCGGCCGGCGGGGGTGGTGATCGGTAGGGTCTTGCGCATGGAAGCGTTTGGGCCGCTCGCGGAGCGGATTGTGGAGGCGTTGCTGGAGAGCCGGCCGGGGCTGGCCACGTCCGCCGGGGACCACCGGTACGACGACCGGCTGCCCGACCTCTCCGCCGACGGCCTCGCCGCCGACCAGTCGATGCTGAAGGACGCGGCCGACGCGCTCGCCGAGATCGACCCGGACTCGCTCGACCTCGACGAACGGGTCGACCACGCGCTGTTGACCAGCCTGGTCGACCGAGGGCTGTTCGAGGCCACCGAGATCCGCACGCACGAGTGGGACCCGCTGCGGCACAACCCCGGCCCGCTGCTGCACGCCCTGCTGGCCCGCCCGTTCGCCCCCGCCGAGGTGCGCCTCGAGAGCCTGGCCGGCCGGCTCGCCGCCGTACCGGACGCCCTGGCCACCGCCCGCGCCACCCTGCGGGACATGCCCCGGATCCACGCCGAGACGGCGGTCGGGCAGTTCACCGGCACCGCCGCGCTGATCCGGGACGAGGTGCCGGGGCTGCTCGCCGAAGCGCCGGCGATGCACGACCGGGTGGAGCCGGCGGCCACCGCGGCGATCGCGGCGCTGGAGGAGTTCGTGGCGTGGCTGCGGATGGGGCTCGCCGCCGACGCCGGCCCCGGGCGCGACCCCCGACTGGGCCGGCGGCGCTGGGAGGCGCGGCTCTGGCACACCCTCGACACCGAGCTGAGCGCCGCCGAGGTCCAGCGCCGGGCCTGGGACAACCTGGACCGGGTCACCGCCGAGATCCGCGAGGCGGCCGTCGAGCTGGTCGGCGGCCCGGCCGACGACGAGACGGTACGCCGGGCGCTGGACCTGCTCGCCGCCGAGCACCCGGACGACGCCACCATCGTGGACCTCGCCTCGGTCACGCTCGACGAGGCGAGCGACTTCGTCCGGCTGCACGACCTGGTCAGCCTGGTCGACGACCCGTGCGTGATTCAGGAGATGCCGGAGTTCGCCCGGGGCGTGGCGGTGGCGTACTGCGACTCGCCGGGCCCGCTGGAGACCGCCGCCGTACCGACCTTCTACTGCATCGCGCCCACCCCGGCGGACTGGCCGGCGCACCGGGTCGAGTCGTTCTACCGCGAGTACAACGACCACATGATCCGGAACCTGACCGTGCACGAGGCGATGCCCGGGCACTTCCTCCAGCTCGCCCACGCCCGCCGGTACGCCGGCCCGACCCGGGTCCGGCCGCTCACCGAGTCGGGCGTGTTCATCGAGGGCTGGGCCGTCTACACCGAGGAGCTGATGGTCCGGCACGGCTTCGGCGGGCTGCCGGTCCGGCTCCAGCAGCTCAAGATGCAGCTCCGGATGACCATCAACGCCCTGCTCGACCAGCTCGTGCACTGCGACGACCTGCCCGAGGCCGAGGCGATGGCGCTGATGACCGGGCGGGGCTTCCAGGAGGAGGGCGAGGCGGCCGGCAAGTGGCGGCGGGCGCTGCTCACCTCCACCCAGCTCTCCACCTACTTCGTCGGCTACAGCGAGGTGGCCGACATCGCCCGCGCCCGCCCCGACGGGGTGTCGGTACGCGACTGGCACGACGCGATGCTGGCGCACGACTGCCCGCCGCCCCGCCACCTGCGGACGCTGCTGGGGCTCTGACGGCTAGCGGCTGCTGAATCGCGCGGCCCGGCGGTGGGTGCGCCGACGGTGCACCGCCGCCGGTTCGCGGCGCCGGGGGCGCAGCAGGTCGGAGGAGGCGAACAGGGTCCGCTTCGTCACCTCCACCAACGCCAGGTACGCCGCGACGAGCCCCACCAGCACCGGCAGGAAGACGGCCGGCAGTGGGCGGAAGCCGAGCGGCCCGGCCACCGGCAGGTACGGGATCAGCCAGGCCACCGCGACCGCGCCCAGCGCGGCGAGCAGCAGGGCCCGGCTGGGTCGGCTGCGCCAGAACGGGCTGGTGTGCGTACGGATGGCGAACACCACGAGCGTCTGGGTCGCCAGCGACTCCACGAACCAGCCGCTGCGGAACTCGACCGGCCCGGCGTGCAGCACGCTGAGCAGCAGCGCGAAGGTGAGGAAGTCGAAGAGCGAGGAGAGCGGCCCGAAGGTCAGCATGAACCGGCGGATCTCCCGCAGGTCCCAGTGCGCCGGCCGGGCGAGCTGATCGGCGTCCACCCGGTCGGTGGGGATGGCGACCTGGCTCAGGTCGTAGATCAGGTTGTTCAGCAGGATCTGTGACGGCAACATCGGCAGGAACGACAGGAACGCCGACGCCCCGGCGGCGCTGAACATGTTGCCGAAGTTGCTGGACGTGCCCATCAGCACGTACTTGATGGTGTTGGCGAAGATCCGCCGGCCCTCGGTGACCCCGTCGGCGAGCACGTCGAGGTCCTTCTCCAGCAGCAGCACGTCGGCCGCGTCCTTGGCCACGTCGGTGCCGCCGGCCACCGAGATGCCGATGTCGGCGGCGTGCAGGGCCAGCGCGTCGTTCACCCCGTCGCCGAGGAACGCCACGTCCCGGCCGGCGGCCCGCTGGGCGTGGACGAGCCGGGCCTTGTCCTCCGGGGAGACCCGCGCGAAGACGGTGGTGGACTCGATCGCCGCCGGCAGCGCCGCGTCGTCGATCCCGGCCAGCTCGGCGCCGGTCAGCACCCCGGCCACCGGCAGGCCGAGCTGCGCGCAGACCCGGACCGCGACGGCCGGGTGGTCACCGGTGATCACCTTGACGCTGATCCCCAGCGTGGCCAGCCGGTCCAGCGCCGCCCGGGCGTCCGGCTTCGGCGGGTCCAGGAAGACCAGCAGGCCGCCGAAGGTGAGGTCCCGCTCGTCGTCCGGGCCGATGCCGGTCAGTCCGGGTGCGGGCCGGGCGGCCACCGCGACCACCCGGCCACCGCCGGCCAGCCGCTCGTCGAGGGCACGCCGCGCCGCCTCCGGTACGTCCCGGCACAGCGCCATCACCTCCTCGGCGGCGCCCTTGGTCACCAGCATCCGCCCGTCCGGCCCGTCAACCAGCACGCTCACCCGGCGGCGCTGGTGGTCGAAGGGGAGCAGCCCCACCCGCCGGTACGCGGCCACCGGCTGGGCCGCCGCGCCCGACGCCGCCCAGAGCGCCTGGTCCATCGGGTTGCCGTCGCCGCCGGTGGTGGCCTCGTTGGCGAGCAGCCCGGCCAGCAGCACGTGCGCGTCGGGCCGCCCGTCCGGGCCGAGGGTCTCGGTGAGGCTGAGCCGCCCGTCGGTGAGGGTGCCGGTCTTGTCGGTGAAGAGCACCTCGACGTTGCCCAGGTCCTCCACGCAGACCAGCCGCTTCACCAGCACCCGGCGCCGGGCAAGGGTACGGGTGCCCGCCGCCAGGCTGGCGGTGACGATCGCGGGGAGCAGTTGCGGGGTGATACCCACGGCGATGGCCAGGCTGAACAGCACGGCGTCGATCACCGGCCGGTGCAGCACCAGGTTGATCACGAAAATCACGGCGGTCAGCACGCCCGCCACCCGGGCCAGCATCAGCGAGAACCGGCGCAGCCCGCGCTGGAACTCCGTCTCGCCCTGCCGGCCGCCGAGGCCGGCCGCGATCCGGCCGAACGCGGTGTGCCCGGCCGTCGCGACCACCACGCCCAGCCCGGAGCCGGCCCGGACCACGGTGCCCATCAGCGCGCAGGAGGCCAGGTCGTCCAGGGCGGTGCCGGCCGGCACCGGGGCCGGATCCTTGGCCACCGCCACCGACTCGCCGGTGAGCACCGACTCGTCGCACTCCAGCCGGTGCGTCTCGGTGATCCGCAGGTCCGCCGGGACCACCGTGCCCAGCTCGATCCGCACGACGTCGCCGGGGACCAGGTCGACCACGTCGACCACCTCAATGCGGCCGGCCCGGGTCACCGGCACGGTGTGCCGGATCCGCTCGTGCAGCGCCGCCCCGGCCCGTTCCGCCCGGTACTCGTTGACGAAGCCGAACCCCACGCTGATCGTCAGGATCACGGCGATGACCAGCGCGTCGGTGCGTTCCCCGACGAAGTAGGAGACGGTGGCGGCGACCAGCAGCAGCCCCAGCAGGGCCGAGCGGAACTGCCGGACCAGCACCGCGACGGCGGAGACCCGGTGGGTGCGGACCGCGTTCGCGCCCAGCCTCGACCGGCGCCGCAGCACCTCCTCCGGGGCCAGCCCGGCCGGGCCGGTCCTGAGGGCCGCGTGCACCCGGTCGACCGGAAGGGTCGCCGCCTCGGTCACCGGCAGCCAGCCCTCGTCCCGCCGCGCCTCGGCCGTACCCACCGCCACCGTTCCCGTCGTCCGACCCACCGCACGGGCCCCCTCACCCATTGCACACCCGGGCTCGACCGCCCGGGCCAGCATCCGCCGCACGGGCGGGTCGGGGTCAGGGCCGTCCGGCCCGTCGTCGAAGGCAGGAGGGTGCCGGCTCGGGCGCGGCAGGTCCGCGCGGGTTCAGCGGGGCGTGCCGGCGGCGACCAGGTCGATCAGCCAGCGCGAGATGGAGTACGCCGGCGGCAGCTCCGCCGGCAGCGCGTCCACCGGGAACCAGCGCGCCTCCGTCAGCTCCCTCGGGTCGACCACCGGCTCGGCGTCGGGCTCGGTGACGGTGGCGGTGAAGCCGGCCAGCAGGGTCCCCGGACCGGACATCGCCCACGGCTGGCTGTCCACGTAGCGGGGTCGCCCGATGGTGAGCCCGACCTCCTCGCCCACCTCCCGGTGGGCAGCCGCCTCCAGCGACTCGCCGGCCTCGACGAACCCGGCGACGAGCGCCCACAGCCCGGTCGGCCCGTACGCGTGCCGGACCAGCAGCAGCTCGTCGGGGCGGCCCGCCCGGCCGGGGCGGGTGATCGCCACCAGCACCGCGACGGAGAGCGGCACGAAAACGGTGAGCCCGCAGTCGGGACAGCGCCGGGCGGTCTCGCCCGGCACGTCGGCGAGTTCCGTCCGGCACGCCCCGCACCATCGGTGCGTACGCCGCCAGGTGAGCACGGCGAGCGCCCGTCCGGCCAGGTCGGCCTGCGGCGCCGGTAGTTCGGTGGCGAGGCTCCGCCAGCCGCGCCAGTGACCGGCCAGCGTCCCGGGGTCGGCCACCTCGGCGGCCCAGGCGGGGGTCCCGTCCAGCGTGCCGACCGGCACCCAGTCGAGGTCGGCCGGCAGGTCCGCGATCCGTGGCAGGCCGCCCTCCGGGCCGGTCAGCAGCTTGCGGCCGGCCACCGGCAGGGCCAGGTCGCCCGGCGCGGGCGGTCGGCTCCGGTCGGCGCCCGGCACGAAGCCGCTCCGGCCGTCGGCGGCGCCCCGCCCCGGCCCGGTACCGCCGGATGTGTCGCCGGTGAGGCCGGTCGTCACGAGGTGGCCGTGCGGCGGTCGACCACGCCGGCCCCGGGCGGCACGTCGAACGCGGTCGCCTGGACCGTGTCGGTGTAGCCGGTCAGGGTGAGCTCGGCGGGCTTGCCGTCGAGGGTGCCGGTGAAGCTGCCCAGCACCCCCTCGTTCGTGACGCAGGCGGTGAAGCGTCCCCCCGCCCGGGTGACGTCGACGCAGGTGGCGTGGTGCCCGGCCAGGGTGGTGTCGCTCTGCTCGATCTCCGCCTCGGGGTCGAACGCGGCGTCGGTGAGCAGCCGGATCACCGCGGGCGGGGTGACCAGTCCGTGCTTGCGGGCCTCGGTGTAGACGATCACGGAGGGCTTGCCGGCGGTCAGCACCGGCGGCGACACCGTGCAGGAGGTGCGCCCGCTGGTCGTCCCGCACCGGGTCACCGCCTGCTGGGTCACCGTGATCTTGCCGTCCGGCCAGGTGTACGACGACTGCAGCGGCTCCGTGGTCTGCGCGATCGAGGCGCTCCGCCCGCCGGCGAGCTGGTAGTCAGCGGCCCAGGTCTGCTCCAGCGACCGGTCCATCCGGGAGGCCAGGTCGTTGACCAGATCGGCCCGCCCCAGCGCCACCCCGGCGTCGTCCATGGCCTGACAGCCGGTGACCGAGAGCGACGTGATGACCGAGGCGGCGAGCACGCGGAGAGTCGTCGAGGCGGCGGGCATGGAGCCCAGCCTTGTCGATCCGGGCAACCTCTCGCAAACCCGTTGCCGGTTGAGGCCCGAGAATCCGGGAATGTCCGTGTCTCCGGGCGGGCCCGGTGCGCCCCGAGCGACGTGCGCTCAAGCGCCGACCGATACGCTGCGTTCAACACCTGCCTCAGCCGCACCGTCGCGGCCCATACCGGACCGGAACACACAAACGAGGAGCGACTCAGTGGCAACCATCGAGGGAATCGTCGCCCGGGAGATCCTGGACTCGCGGGGCAACCCGACGGTCGAGGTCGAGGTCGGGCTCGACGACGGCACGATCGCCCGCGCCGCGGTGCCGTCCGGCGCCTCCACCGGCGCCTTCGAGGCGGTCGAGCTGCGCGACGGTGACAAGGACCGCTACCTGGGCAAGGGTGTCGAGAAGGCCGTCGCCAACATCGAGGACAAGATCGTCGACCAGCTCATCGGCTACGAGGCCAGCGAGCAGCGGCTGATCGACCAGAAGATGATCGACATCGACGGCTCGGACAACAAGGGCGAGCTGGGCGCCAACGCCATCCTGGGCGTCTCGCTGGCCGTGGCGAAGGCCGCCGCGGGCAGCGCCGAGCTGAGCCTCTTCCGTTACCTGGGCGGCCCGAACGCGCACCTGCTGCCGGTCCCGATGATGAACATCCTCAACGGTGGCGCGCACGCCGACTCGAACGTCGACATCCAGGAGTTCATGATCGCGCCGATCGGCGCGCCCACCTTCCGGGACGCGCTCCGCTCCGGCGCCGAGGTCTACCACGCGCTGAAGTCGGTGCTGAAGAAGAAGGACCTGTCGACCGGTCTCGGTGACGAGGGCGGCTTCGCGCCGAACCTGCCCACCAACGCCGCCGCGCTGGACCTGATCGCCGAGGCGGTGGAGAAGGCCGGCTACCGGCTCGGCACCGACATCGTCTTCGCCCTCGACGTCGCCGCCACCGAGTTCTTCGACAACGGCAGCTACACCTTCGAGGGCAGCGCGAAGACCGCCGAGGAGATGAGCAACTACTACACCAAGCTCGTCGGCGACTACCCGATCGTCTCCATCGAGGACCCGCTCTCCGAGGACGACTGGAGCGGCTGGGCCACCCTCACCGCCGCGCTCGGCGACCGGATCCAGATCGTCGGCGACGACCTCTTCGTCACCAACCCGCAGCGCATCGCCCGGGGCATCACCGAGAAGGCCGCCAACGCGGTGCTGGTGAAGGTCAACCAGATCGGCTCGCTCACCGAGACCCTGGACGCGGTGGACCTGGCCCACCGGGCGGGCTTCAGGTGCATGATGAGCCACCGTTCCGGCGAGACCGAGGACACCACCATCGCCGACCTGGCGGTCGCCACCGGCTGCGGCCAGATCAAGACCGGCGCGCCGGCCCGCTCCGACCGGGTCGCCAAGTACAACCAGCTCCTGCGCATCGAGGAGGAGCTGGCCGACGCGGCGCGGTACGCCGGTGCCGGCGCGTTCCCGCGCTACCGTTCGGCCTGAGCCACGAGCTCCGGGGGAGGGGTGTGACGATGCAGCAGCGCCGCACACCGGGTGGTCAGCGTCCCGCCCGACGGCCGGGTCAGGCCGGCCGGCCGGCGGGGACGCGGGCCCGGCCGTCAGCCCGGGAGGGCGGGGTCCGCGCCGAGCCGCGGGCCGCCGGGCGGTCACCGGGCACGGCCCGCACCACCGACGGCGTACGCTCCGGGAGCCGCCCGGCGGCGGCCCGGCGTACCGCCGCCGGTGGCATGGTCAAGCGGCTCACCGCACCCCAACCCCGGCGCTTCACCGGGCGCGCCACCGTGCTCTTCGCGGTGCTGATCGCGCTCGCCCTGGCGTACACCTATCCGGTCCGGGTCTATCTCGACCAGCAGGCGGACATCGCGCGGATGGAGGCCTCCCAGGCCGACCAGCGCCAGCGGATCGAGGACCTCTCGGCCGAGGCGGCCAAGTGGCAGGACCCGGCGTACATCGAGACGCAGGCTCGCGAGCGGTTCTTCATGGTGCGGAGGGGAGAGACCCCGCTGGTGGTGCTCTCCGACCCGGACGGGGCCGCGAAGGACGCCGGCAAGGGCGCGAAGGCGGGGCCGCCGAAGCCGCCCGACCCCTGGTACGACACCCTGTGGTCGAGCGTGCAGGCGGCCAACGCCGAGCGCCCCGACAAGTGAGCACCGGACGAGAGACAGGCACCGACACCGTGAGCGTCGCACCACCGCAGGACCCGGCGGCGGATTCCGTACCCCCGCCGGAACGGCAACCGGCCACGGAGGCCGACCTGGCCGCGGTGGCCGCGCAGCTCGGCCGCCCGCCGCGCGGCACCCGGGCGGTGGCCCACCGCTGCCCGTGCGGCCTGCCCGACGTGGTGGAGACGACGCCCCGGCTGGCCGACGGCACGCCCTTCCCGACGCTGTTCTACCTGACCTGCCCCCGGGCCACGGCCGCGTGCAGCCGGCTGGAGTCGGCCGGCCTGATGAAGGAGATGGCCGAGCGGCTCGCCGAGGACCCGGAGCTGGCCGCCCGCTACCGCGCCGCGCACGAGGACTACCTGGCCCGTCGCGAGGCGATCGGCGAGGTGCCGGAGATCGCCGGCATCTCGGCCGGGGGTATGCCCGGGCGGGTCAAGTGCCTGCACGTCCACCTCGGGCACGCGCTCGCCGCCGGGCCCGGGGTCAACCCGTTCGGCGACGAGACCCTCGCGTTGGTGGAGAAGTGGTGGGCCGCCGGCCCATGCGTGGACGTCCCGGCGGCGGAGTGAGATGACCGCCGCCGACGAGATCACCGTCCGCCGGGCCCGCACCTCGGACGTCCGGGGCATCCGGCGGCTGGTCGACACCTACACCGACGACCGGCGGCTGCTCAGCAAGGCCACCGTCACCCTCTACGAGGACGTGCAGGAGTTCCGGGTGGCGGTCACCCCGGACGACACGGTGGTCGGTTGCGGCGCGCTGCACGTGATGTGGGAGGACCTGGCCGAGATCCGCACGGTCGCGGTGGACCCCGCGTGCCGGGGCCGCAAGCTCGGGCACCGGATCGTCGGGGAGCTGATCGACGTGGCCCGCGAGCTGGGCGTGGCCCGGATCTTCGTGCTGACCTTCGAGACCCGCTTCTTCGCGTCGTTCGGCTTCCGGGAGATCGACGGCGCGCCGGTGCCGCAGCCGGTCTACGAGCAGCTGCTGCGCTCGTACGACGAGGGCGTGGCCGAGTTCCTCGACCTGGAACGGGTCAAGCCGAACACGCTCGGCAACACCCGGATGCTGCTGCGGCTCTGACCCACCGTCACCTGGGGTCCCGCGCCGGCGTCGGCCTGTCGCTCCTCGTCGGACCGCCGGCCCGCCGCGCGGTGACTGCGGTCTGCCGCAGCCGGCTGTCGTAGGGTGGCAGCCGTGACGACGCGCGTGGCCGCCATCGACTGCGGCACCAACTCGATCCGACTGCTGGTCGCCGACCTGCCCGATCCGTCCACCGGGCCGCAGGCGCCGCTGGCGGACCTGAGCCGCCGGATGGAGATCGTCCGGCTCGGCCAGGGCGTCGACCGGACCGGCCGGCTCGCGCCCGAGGCGATCGAGCGCACCCGGGTCGCGCTCGCCGGGTACGCGGCGGAGATCGAGAAGCTGGGCGCCGAGCGGGTACGGATGTGCGCCACCTCGGCCTCCCGTGACGCGTCGAACGCCGCGGACTTCCGGGCGATGGTCGAGCAGACCCTCGGCGTGGCACCGGAGGTGGTGACCGGCGACGAGGAGGCCCGGCTCTCCTTCACCGGCGCGGTCCGCGGGCTGCCCGCCGACGCCGACCCGCCCTACCTGGTGGTCGACATCGGCGGCGGCTCGACCGAGTTCGTGGTCGGCACCCGCGAGGCCGGCGTCCAGGCGGCCATCTCGATGGATATCGGCTGTGTCCGGATGACCGAGCGCCACCTGCACGGCGACCCGCCGAGCCTCGACGAGATCGCCGCTGGGCAGGCCGACATCGCCGTCGCGGTGGACCGCGCGCTGGAGGCGGTGCCGGGCCGGGCGGCCGCCACCCTGGTCGGGCTCGCCGGGTCGGTCACCACCGTGGTCGCCATCGCCCGGGGCCTGCGGGAGTACGACCCGGCGCGCATCCACCACGCCCGGGTGTCGTACGAGCAGGTCGCCGAGGTCACCGCCGACCTGCTGGCGAAGACCCGGGAGCAGCGGCTGGCCATCCCGGTGATGCACCCCGGCCGGGCCGACGTGATCGGCGCGGGCGCGCTGGTGCTCCGGGTGATCATGGAGCGCGCCGGGATGTCCTCGGTGGTCGCCTCCGAGCACGACATCCTCGACGGCATCGCCTGGTCCCTGGCCTGAGGCCGGATCCTCCGCTTCGCCGTGACACCGCGAGGCGCGGGCTCATCTGGACTGCCGGCGTGGCCACTCCGACAACCGCGCGAACCGGTCGGCGGCGCTGTCCGGCTGCGTGCCGGCCCAGTCCGAACCACCGGTCGTGACCAGTTCCGGCTCGGGCGTGCCCAGGCCGAGACCGTGCGCGCCCAGCGGGCGGTCGTCCCGTCGCGTTGGGGGCGGGATGATCTCGTCCGGCGGCAGCGCCGTGGGGTCGTCGTTCGCGGGCTGCGGCCACCGCTGCCAGCGGCGGACGCTGACCACCCCGACGAGCAGCAGCGAGCCGACCAGCAGGGCCGTCCCGGTCCGCAGCGGGGCGGCCAGGTCGACCTGGTGGCCGTCCAGGGCCAGTTTGCGGTCGAACAGTCCCATCGTGGCGGACGGACTGATCAGCATGCCCAGGTAGCTGACCGAGTAGACGAGGCCGGTCAGTGCCGCGCCCAGCGGGGAGAGCCGCAGCGTGGCGATGAGCCCCAACAGGAGCCCGGCGGCCGCCAGCACCAGCGCGGGCCGGACGAAGTCACCGCCGTCCGCCGTGCCTTGTTGTGCGTGCGTGAACGCCTGCGCCGACCGGTCCTGACCAAGGGCGAAGAGAAGCCAGGCCAGCGGGCCCACCACCGCCGCGGCGATCACCGTTCCGATGTGTCGCATTCGGGCAAGGTACCGATCTTCGGCCTCGACCAGCAGGGGCCATAAGCGAAACTTAAGTAGCGGGCGGGCCGCGACTCAGGCGCGTTCGGCGGCGAGCCGGGCGCCGAAGCCGAGCAGGGCCACGCCGGTCAGCCCGTCCAGCCAGCGCCGTACCCGCCGCCGGGAGAGCAGTTCGCGGGCCCGGTTCAGCGCCCCGACCAGCACCAGCAGGTACGCCAGCCCGAGCACCGCGTGGCTGAGCGCGTACGCCAGGAGCACCCCGAGCGGCGCCCGGTCGCCGACGAACTGTGGCAGTACCGCCAGGTAGAAGGCCAGCACCTTGGGGTTGGTGATGTTGGACAGGAAGCCCTGCCGGAAGCCGGTCAGCGCCTGGCCCGGGGCGGCGGTGGCGTCGCCGGCCAGGGGTGGGTAGTCCCCGCGCCAGGCGGACCGCCAGGCCTGCACCCCGAGGTACGCCAGGTACGCGACGCCGGCCCAGCGGATCGTCTCGAACAGCGGCTGTGAGCGGACGATCAGCGCGCCGAGGCCGGCCGCGGCGGCGACACCCTGCACCGCGTTGGACGCGGTCACGCCGATCGCGCTCCACCGACCGCGGCGTCGGCCGCTGGCGAGGGTGTTGCGGGTGACCACGGCGAAGTCGGCCCCCGGGATCAGGATCAGCACCATGGCGAAGACCAGGAACGAGGCGTAGCTGCTCCACGTCATGCCTCCGACCCTACGACCCGCCGGAGCGGGGACAGCTACCATTTCGTTGACGGTACTCTGCAATACAGACTACTGTGCGGAGCGTGGATACGACACAGCTCCTCAAGGGCGTGCTCGATCTGGCCGTGCTGGCCGTGCTCCGCGAGGAGGACGGCTACGGCTACGACATCCTCCGCCGGCTGCGCGAGGCCGGCATGGAGGAGGTCGGCGACGCCTCGGTCTACGGCACCCTGCGCCGGCTCTTCGCCGCCGGCCTGCTGACGACGTACGTGGTGCCGAGCGAATCCGGCCCGCACCGCAAGTACTACGCGCTCAACGCGGCCGGCCGGGACCAGCTCGCCCGCTCCGGCAAGACCTGGCGCTCCTTCGCCACCACCATGGACACACTGCTCGACGATCGGGGGATGGCGGCATGACCGTCACTGGGCAGGAGATCGTGGACTACGTCGACCGGGTGCGGGCGGCCCTGGCCGACCTGCCACCCGCCGTCCGCGACGAGTTGACCGAGGACCTGCCGGAGCACCTCGCCGAGGTGGCCGCCGAGACCGACGGCACGCTGGTCGACCGGCTCGGCGAGCCCGAGGCGTACGCGGCCGAGCTGCGGGCCGCGGCCGGCGCGGAGGGCAACCCGGGCCGAACCTCGCTCAACCGACGGCTGACCGCCGGACGGGCGCGCGCCGCCGTCCAGCTGGAACGCCTCGACGTCCAGTTGGGGCCCCTCCTCGGACAACCCTCGGTGAGCGTGTTCCTGCGCCCGCTGCGTCCGGCCTGGTGGCTGCTGCGCGGCTGGCTGGCCGCCCTGCTGCTGTCCGCCCTGTTCGGTGAGCCGTCGGGGCTGCTGCCCCGGCTCGACGGCAGCGTGCTGGCCGGCCTGTTTCTGCTCGCCGGCGCGGTCCTCGCCTCGCTCTGGCTGGGCCGGCGGTCCGCCGGTTTCCGGGGCTGGCCGCGCCGGCTGCTCCGCCTCGGCACGGGAGCCCTGCTGCTCTTCGCCTTCGCGGCACTGGTCAACGTGGACCAGCACGCCAGCTCCGACTACTTCCGCGGCTACGAGGGCGTTCCGGTTGGCAACCGGTACGACTCGATCCAGGACGTCTTCGTCTACGACGAGCAGGGTCGGCTGGTCCGCAACGCCCGGCTCTTCGACCAGAACGGCGTACCGATCCGGCTCGGCTGGCCCACCTGCGTCGACGGGAGCGGGGTCGTGCCGCCGCCGCGCAACGTCTACCCGTACTGCCCCGAGCAGGCGCCGTTCGCGCCGCCGTCGCCGTCCACGCCACCGCCCGCGCCGACCGGGAGCACGTCGCCCACCACGCCGGCACCGACCGGCAGCGCGACAGCCGTTCCGGGCCCGACGGACAGCGCCGGGACCACCACGCCGACCCCGGCGCCGACCCGCTGATCCGGCCGCCGGGCGATCCGGAAAGCCGCTGCTGGCGGTGGAAGCTGGGAACTGGCTGAACGGAGGAGGGAGTGGCGCGGACGAGATCGTTACGGTGTCGTCTGCCTCATTCCCCCTCGGAAGGAACACCCGTGTCAGAGCAGGTAGCACCGTCCCCCGCCGCGCAGCCCGGCCAGACCGACCCGGCCGTGGTCGAGCAGCCGCCGGCGCAGCCCGGCAAGTCCAAGGGGCGGAAGGTGCTCGGCGTCGTCGGTCTCCTCCTCGCCGTCGTGGCCGTCGGCGCGGCGAAGGGCGCGCTGCACCTCTGGGAGCAGCGTGACGACGCCGTCCAGGCCAAGGTCGGCGAGTGCATCGCCCAGCTGCCCGAGGTGGCCGAGGGGCAGGAGAAGGACGTCGACAGCGCCAAGGTCGTCGAGTGCACCTCGACCGAGGCGGCGTACACGGTGGTCGGTCGGGTCGACCACCAGACCGAGGCGCAGGCACGGTCCGGCGACGCCTGCGAGCAGTACTTCAAGGAGGGGGAGGACGGCTACGTCTTCTCCGGCGGCGAGCGGAGCGGAGGCAAGTTCTACCTGCTCTGCCTGACCAAGAAGAGCTGACCTTCCCGACGGACGGCGACGGCGCGGGCCTCCGGTCCGCGCCGTCGCCGTGCCCGACGCGGCGAACGGGAGGTGAACGCCACTCGTCGCGCGTCTTCCCCGGGCCGTGACCGGCGTGGCAGGCTACCCGCACGTAACACCCAACTGGGCGACCAGCCAACGATGACTGACCGCTAGGAGGACGGGTCAATGGGCGAGATGGTGAGCTTCACCGGCAACGGGGGGACGAGCGAGGGGTATCTCGCGATACCCTCCGGCGGTGCGGCCAGCCCGGCGGCCATCGTCATCCAGGACTGGTGGGGTCTGGTGCCCCACGTACGGGCGGTCGTGGACCGGTTCGCCGAGGCCGGCTTCGTCGCCCTCGCGCCGGACTTCCGGCACGGCGGCCCGGCCAGCAAGCCGGATGAGCCCCGGCAGATACTGAACAGCACCCAGATGGACGAGGCCGCGACCGACATCGCCGCCGCCGCCGAATACCTGGCCGGCCGCCCCGAGGTCGCCGGCAAGGTCGGCTGCGCGGGGTTCTGCGCCGGCGCGAGCCTGGCCCTGTGGTCGGGCACGTTCTCCGACCGGATCGTCGCCACCGCCGGCTTCTACCCGCGGCTGCCCTGGGAGGGCATGGCCGCTGGCGCGGCAGACAACGCGGGCGGCGCCGGCTGGGCCGGCTACGCCGGCAAGGCCGCCCTCATCCACTGCTCCGAAGCGGACGGACTCTCCGCCGCCGACGGGGTGCAGAGCGTCCGCCGGGCCATCGAGGCCGCCGGCGGCAGTTGCCAGACCTACGACTACCCGGGCACCGCGCACGCGTTCTTCAACGAGGACCGGCCGGAGCACTTCGACCAGCGGGCCGCCGCCACCGCCTGGGCCCGCACGCTGGAACTCTTCCGGGCCAGGCTTGGCTGAGCCGCGTACCCCCGCCGAGGTGGTCGCCCGCGCCGCGCGGGCGACCGACCTGGCCGACCTCGACGGCGCGGTGAGCAACTGCTTCGCCTGCCCGCGCCTGGTCGCCTGGCGGGAGGAGGTGGCCCGGACCAGGCGGGCCGCCTTCCGCGACCAGGAGTACTGGGGCCGGCCGGTGCCCGGCTTCGGCCCGCCCGACGCCCGGATCGGCATCCTCGGCCTGGCGCCGGCCGCGCACGGTGGCAACCGGACCGGCCGGATCTTCACCGGCGACCGCTCCGGCGACGTGCTCTTCGCCGCGCTGCACCGCGCCGGCCTGGCCAACCAGCCGACCAGTGTGGCCGCCGACGACGGCCTCGCGCTGCGGGACACCCGGATATTCGCCGCCGTACGCTGCGCGCCGCCGGACAACAAGCCCACCCCGGCGGAGCGGGACACCTGCGCGCCCTGGGTGCACCGCGAGGTCGCGCTGATCCGGCCCACCCTGCGGGTGGTGGTCGCGTTGGGCGCGTTCGCCTGGTCCGCCTGGTGGCCGATCCTGCGCGCCGTGTACGGGCAGCCCCCGCCCACGCCGCGTCCGGTGTTCGGCCATGGGGCACACTGGTCCGGCGGGTCCGCACCGGAGGTGCTCGGCTGCTACCACGTCAGCCAGCAGAACACCTTCACCGGGCGGTTGACCCCGGCGATGTTGGACGAGGTGTTCACCCGGGCGAAGCGGTTGGCCGGGGTGGACTGACGAATGCGTGGGGCGGTGGGATGGACCTCGGCGTGCTGCGCAGGTGGTGGCCGGTCGCGGCGGTGACCCTGCTGCTCGCCGTCGCGGCGATCGCCGCCGGGCACTCGTCGATCGGCGCCAGTCGCATCCCGCCCGCTGTGGACACCATCCCGTACGTGCCGGAGTACCCCACCGCCGAACCGGTGCCGTCGATCCCGGTCGAACCGCGGGACGCCGGCCCGCCCACCTCCGCCGAGATTCCCCGGTGGATCCTCTGGACCGCCCTCGCCGTGCTCACCCTGGCCGTGCTGGCCGCCGTCGGGTACGTGGTGTGGACGCTGCTCGGCGGGGCGCTGCGGCGGACCACCCGGGCGGTGCCGGCGCAGCGGACCCGGCGCAGCGCCGAGGGCACCGCCCGTGAGGTGGTGGCCGCGCTGGACGCCGGCCTGGTGGAGCTGGACGACCGGGCCACCGACCCGCGGACCGCGGTGATCGCCTGCTGGGTCCGGCTGGAGGAGGCCGCCGAGGAGGCCGGGGTGCCCCGGCTCGCCGGGGACACCCCCACCGACCTGGTCAGCCGGCTGCTGCGCGGTGACCCGGCGGCCGGCGTGCCGGCGATCGCCAGCGCCGACGTGCTGGACGGCTTCGCGCACGTCTACCGCGAGGCCCGGTACGCCACCCACACGGTCGACGAGCGGATGCGCGACCAGGCCCGGGCCGCGCTGCGCCGGCTGCGCGGCGAGCTGACCAGCCTGGCCGCCGGCGCGGAGGCGACGGCATGAGCGGGCGACCCGGCGCGGTGGTACCGGCGTGAGCACCAGCATCGACGACCTGCTGTCGTTCGCCGAGGAACCGGCCGAGGAGCCCGGCGAGGCGCGGCCCGCACGGCTGCGGCCGGTGCTGCGCCTGCTCGCCGTCACCGCCGCGATCGTGGTGGTGGTGGTCGTCGTGCTCCGCGCGGTCGGCCTTCAGCTCTCGCTCTGGATCATCGTGGCGGCCGTGCTCGCCGTGCTCGCCGTCCGCCGGGTCACCGGCGCCCTCTCGCCCCCGCCGCCGCCGCGGACCGGCGCCCGCGCTCCCGCGGGGGAGGAGCCCGGCACCTGGAACTGGGCCACCCGGGACGCGCTGCGTGCCGCGATCAACGGCTGGGAACGCCCGCTGGACTGGTGCGCCGGCAACCGGGAGCGGTTCACCGAGCGGGTCCTGCCGCGCCTCGGCGAGCTGGCCGACGAGCGGCTGCGCCAGAAGCACGGCATCACCCGCGAGTCCGACCCGGCCCGGGCCCGTACCCTGCTGGGAGAGCCGCTGTGGACCTTCCTCGGCACCCCCTCCCGCCGCCCCCCGTCGCCGCGCGACCTCGCGGCGATCGTCGCCGAACTGGAGAAGCTGTGAAGAACGACGTGGTCCCGAGCATGCCCCCCGCCGAGGTCGGCCGGCTGGCCCGGGCGGTGCTGGACGCGGTCGGCACGGTCGTGGTCGGCAAGCGGGAGTCGCTGGAGCTGGTCCTCGCCGGCATCCTGGCCGGCGGCCACGTGCTGCTGGAGGACCTGCCCGGCCTGGGCAAGACGTTGACCGCCCGGTCGTTCGCGCAGGCCCTCGGGCTGGACTTCCGCCGCCTCCAGTTCACCCCGGACCTGCTCCCGGCCGACGTCACCGGCTCCTTCCTCTACGACCAGCGCAGCGGCGACTTCTCGTTCCGCGCCGGCCCGGTCTTCACCAACCTGCTGCTCGCCGACGAGATCAACCGCACTCCGCCGAAGACCCAGTCGGCGCTGCTGGAGGCGATGCAGGAGAAGCAGGTCTCGGTCGAGGGCGTCACCTACCGGTTGGACGAGCCGTTCCACGTGCTCGCCACCGCCAACCCGATCGAGTACGAGGGGACGTACCCGCTGCCGGAGGCGCAGCTCGACCGGTTCCTGCTCCGGGTCTCGTTCGGCTACCCGGACCACGACGAGGAGTGGGAGGTGCTGCAACGGCGGATCGCCCGCCGCCGCGAGGAGGCCGAGATCAAGCCGGTGGTGGACGCCGGCACGCTGCGCGCCATGCAGGCCGCGCTGGAGGACGTCGTGGTCGAGGACTCCATCGGCCGGTACATCGTGGCGCTGACCGCGGCCACCCGGGAGCACCCGTCCGCGCTGGTCGGCGCCTCCCCGCGCGGCTCGCTGGCGCTGCTGCTGCTCTCCCGGGTACGCGCGGTGCTCGCCAACCGGGACTACGTGGTGCCCGAGGACGTCAAGGCCGTGGCGGTGCCCGCGCTGGCCCACCGGATCACGTTGCGCCCGGAGATGTGGTTGCGCCGGGTCGACCCGTCGTTCGTCGTCGGCGAGGTGCTGGAGTCGACGCCCGCCCCGGCCAGCGGCGCCCTGCCCAGCTACGCGGCCGGGCCCGTCGGACGCTGATGGCCGACCGTCACGAGCCGGCCGGCGGCTGGGCGCCCACCTGGGCGCTCGGCCGGGCCGTGCTGCTCACCGGGCTGCTGCTGGTCGCGGCCGTGCTGCTCGGCCGGATCGACCTGGTGGTGCTGGCCACGCCGTTCGCGCTCGGCACCGCGTACGGGCTGCGCCGGCGGCCCACCGCGCTGCCCGGACTGGAGATCGGCACGGGGGACGCGCACCTGGTCGAGGGGACGCCGATGGCCGCCACGGTCACGGTCGCCAACCCGGACACGGTGTCGTACGACGTGGCGGTGGTGCGGACCCGGATGTCGCGCTGGTTGCGGGTGGAGCAGGTGGGCTTCGGCGGCACCGGGGTGGACGTGAGCCGCTCCGGCGGCGCGGACCGCCCGTTCGTCACCTCGGTGCCGCAGGGCACCGCCGTGGACCTGGCGCTGACCGGGACGGCCCTGCGCTGGGGCCGGCACCCGATCGGCCCGGCCGGCACCCGGGTCGCCGCCGCCGACGGGCTGCTGGTCTCCCGGTCGGTGATCACCGAGCCGGTCCGGATGCGGGTCTATCCGATGACCGAGCCGTTCGAGGCGGTCGAGGCGATGCCACGGGCGGCCGGCCTGGTCGGGGCGCACCGGTCCCGGCGGCCGGGGGAGGGCGGCGAGCTGGCCGGGGTACGCGTCTTCGCCCCGGGGGACCGGCTGCGCCGGATCGACTGGCGGGTCTCGCTGCGGGCCCGGCAGTTGCACGTGGCGGCCACCCTCTCCGACCGGGACGCCGAGGTGGTGGTCCTGCTCGACGTGCTGGCCGAGGCGGGCCGCTCCGGCGGCGTAGCCGGCCCGGCGTCGGTGCTGGACACCACGGTCCGGGCGGCCGCCGCCATCGCCGAGCACTACCTGCACCGGGGCGACCGGGTGGCGCTGCTGGAGTACGGTCCGGGCGCCCGCCGGCTCCGGCCCGCCACCGGACGCCGGCAGTACCTGACCGTGCTGGAGTGGCTGCTCGACGTCAAGGCCGAGTCCTCCCCGCACGAGCCGTACGACCAGGTCTTCGGGCCGCAACTGCTCTCCTCGGACGCGCTGGTGGTGGTGCTCACCCCGCTGCTCGACGAGCGCTCGGCCCAGATGCTCGCCCGGATGGCCCGGGGCGGGCGGTTCGTGGTCGCGGTGGACACCCTGCCGGCCGACCTGCCCCCGCCCCGGGACCGGGGTTGGGCCGAGGTGGCGTACCGGCTGTGGCGGCTGGACCGGGACACGATGATCGGCCAGCTCCGGGAGCACGGGGTGCCGGTGGTGCGCTGGGCCGGCGCCGGCAGCCTCGACCAGGTGCTGCGGGACGTGGCCCGCCTGGCCACCGCCCCCCGGGTGGGTGGCCGGTGAGCGGGCGGAGCGCAGCGGAACGGGGTCCGGCGGTCGCGAACGAGGGTTGGCTCCGGTGAACGAGCTGATGGAAGGGCTGAACGAGCGGCTGCGGGCGGCGCGGTTCCTGGTGAACCGGATCAGCCCGGTGCCGCTGCTGGTCCGCGTCGGGATCTTCGTCACCGTGCTGGTCGGCTTCCTGGTCGCGTACCCGGTGGAGGCGTTCGTCCCGCGGTCGCTGCTCGCGCTGACGGTGGTGGCGGTGCTGCCGGCGGTCGGGCCGCGCCGGGTCTGGCCCACCTTCGCGGCGCTGGTCACGGTGGGGGGCTGGCTGCTCGCCACGGTGGGTTTCGACCGCCCGCCGGCGCTGTGGCGGCTGGTCGCGGTGGCTTCGCTGCTCTACCTGGCGCACACCCTCTGCGCGCTCGCCGCGCTGCTGCCCTACGACGCGGTGGTCGATCCGGACCTGGCGGTCCGATGGCTGAGCCGGGCCGGCGGGGTGGTGCTGGCGAGCGCCGTGCTCGGCATCGTGCTGGGCTGGCTCGGCGGGGCCGGCGGGGACCGGGGGTCGCAGGCGGCGACCGTCGCCGGGCTGCTGGTCGCGGTGGGGCTGAGCGCCCTTCTCGGCTGGCTCCTGCGTCGCAGATAGCGGGATGACCCGGGACGTTGCGCAGGTCACAAGGGTTGTGCTCCGTCACAGAAGGGGGTCTCGCACGGGATTACCGGAGCCGCCCGGGGAAAGATAGATGACGTGAATCCGAAGCGGATCCTTGTCGTGGGTGCCGGGCACGTGGGCCTGTACGCCGCTCTGCGCCTGTCCAAGAAGCTGAGCTCCCGTGAGGCCGAGGTCATCGTCGTCGACCCGCAGCCGCACATGACCTACCAGCCGTTCCTCCCCGAGGCCTCGGCGGGCAACATCTCGCCCCGGCACGCGGTGGTGCCGCTGCGGCGGGAGTTGCGGAAGTGCACGGTGGTGGCAGGCACGGTCACCCGGATCGACCACGATCGCCGGACCGCGGTCGTGCAGCCGATCAGCGGCCCGACCCGGGAGATCCGGTACGACCACGTGGTGGTCGCCCCCGGCTCGGTCTCCCGCACCCTGCCGATCCCCGGCCTGCACGAGCACGGCATCGGGTTCAAGACCATCGGCGAGGCCATCTTCCTGCGCAACCACGTGCTGGACCGGCTCGACGTGGCGGCCGCCACGACCGACCCGGAGGTCCGCCGGCGCGCGCTGACCTTCGTCTTCGTCGGCGGCGGCTACGCCGGCATCGAGGCGCTCGCCGAGATGGAGGACATGGCCCGCGACGCCCTGCGCTACTACCCGGAGCTGAAGCCGGAGGAGATGCGCTGGGTGCTGGTCGAGGCCACCCAGCGGGTGCTGCCCGAGGTCGACCGGGACATGGGCGCCTACACGGTGCAGCAGCTGCTCAAGCGGAACATGGACATCCGCCTGGACACCCGGCTGGAGTCCTGCGTCGACGGCGTGGTGAAGCTCTCCGACGGGGACAGCTTCCCGACCGACACCATCGTCTGGACGGCCGGTGTGAAGCCGTCGCCGATGCTCGACGCGACCGACTTCCCGCGCGACGAGCGGCGCCGGGTCACCTGCCTGCCCACCCTCCAGGTCGTGGACGGCGACCGGGTGGTCGAGGGTGCCTGGAGCGCCGGGGACTGCGCCGCCGTGCCGGACCTGACCAAGGAGCCGGGCAACTTCTGCTCGCCGAGCGCGCAGCACGCGGTCCGGCAGGCCGCCCGGATGGCCGACAACATCGCGAACGTGATCCGCGGACGCGAGCCGGTCAACTACAAGCACAAGCACGCGGGCAGCGTGGCCAGCCTCGGCCTGTACAAGGGCGTGGCGCAGGTCTACGGCGTCAAGATGACCGGCTGGCCGGCCTGGTTCATGCACCGCACGTACCACATGTCGCGGATCCCGTCCTTCAACCGCAAGGTCCGGGTCGTGGTCGACTGGACGCTGGCGTTCTTCCTCAAGCGGGAGGTGGTCGCGCTGGGCCAGCTGCACGACCCGCGCGAGGAGTTCGTCGAGGCGTCGGCCCCGGTGGGCGCGCCCCGCTGAGCCCGTCCGGAAAGGTCCCCTCCCGTGCCGGGAGGGGACCTTTTCTCTTGATCGACACGCCGTCGCACCGCGCGGATCAACCCACTCTGGGGTCAGAACCGCCAGGTCCAGGCGTCGGCGACGCGGGTGCCGGGGCCGAAGAGCTGCTCCAGGGTCCGCCGCAGGGTCTCCGCGTGCGGGGCGTCGTCGGTGAGGGCCACGCAGGAGGCACCCCAGAACTCGATGTCCCGCGCGGCCTGCCGCCGCTGCTCGTCCCCGATCGCCGCCGGCACCCCGCGCTTCGCGACGTCGGCCAGCAGGGCCGAGGTGGGGCGCTTGTAGGTGCCCATCACCGCCGAGCCGTCCTTGCCGTACGGGCCGATGAAGAACCCCTCGGGCATGCCGAAGGCCGCGTCGGCGGCGGTGCCCCAGCGCATCGGCCACGGGTCCTGCGGGGTGGCCGGAGGCACCGGGACCAGCACCCCGCCGGGGCGTACGCACTGCCGCCAGTGACCGGCGGAGATGAACTCGGGCAGCGCCGGCCGGTCGGCCGTGGGCAGTGGCGCCGGGAGGACGCTGAGCAGGGCCGCGCCGACGGCCAGGGGCACCAGCCGCCGGGCCCGGCCGCGTCCGGTGCGGGCCCGGTCCAGGGCCAGGGTCAGCACCGTGCCGGCCAGCGGCAGCACCGCCAGGGCGAACCGCATCGGCAGCGCGCCGTCCACCACCGGCAGCCCGGCCAGCAGCGCGTACGGGGCGGGCAGGCCGGTCCGCTCACCGCCGACCACCACCTCGGGGCCGAGCGACAGGACGGCCGCCACCAGCCCGCCGGCGAGGCAGGCGGCCACCAGCGGGCGGCGGCCCAGCCAGACCGCGCAGCCGACGGTGACCAGCAGCAGCGGCCAGCCGAAGAAGGTGTTGTACTCGGCCGGCCCGGTGGTCAGCCGGGCCGAGGCGTCGCTGCCCAGCACGGAGAGCGGGGAGAGGGTGGACCAGCTGGTCAGGTCGGCGGAGAAGTAGTACGGGCTGAACATCCCGTCGGCGATGCCCTGCGGCCCGGCGAACTGGTGCCACAGCGGGTACCCCAGCACGAGCACCGCCAGGCCGGCGGCCACCAGCAGGCCACCGGCGAAGCCCGGCAGCGCCCGGCGCAGCAGTTCCCGGTCCGCCAGCCCGTACGCGACCGCCATCACCAGGAGGGTGAGCGCGGCGAGGAAGAGCACCTCCTCGCCGATGAAGACCTGGACGGTGACCACGGCCGCCAGGCCGGCGGCCGAGCTGACCATCCGCGGCCGGTCCGGCCCGTCCGGTCGGCCGGCCGGATCGGCGGCCCGGAGCAGTCGGACCACCAACCAGACGATCACCGGCACCAGCCACTGGGCCGTCATGTGCAGGTGGGCGTTGCTCTGCGAGACCATGCCGGGGCCGAAACCGCAGAGCGCGGCACCCAGCGCGGCGGCGACCCGGCGGGCGCGCATCGTCCGGGTGAACAGCAGGTACCAGGCGACCGCCGTGCCGGCCAGGTTTCCCGCGACGAGCAGCGCGAAGCTGACCGGCGCCCCGAACGCCCACGTGATCGGGGCGAACAGCACGCCGAGCGCGATCACCGTGGTGTTGGCCATCAGGTTGACCCCGTCCGGCGCGTTCAGCCGGTCGGTGAGCAGGCTGAAGTCGCCCAGCAGGGCCCGCGAGTCGACGGCCAGGAACCACTCGTAGAGGGTCTGGTCCGCCGGGTTCAGCGCGAGCACCCGCTGCCCCGGGGCCGGCCAGAGCCCGTGGGTGAGCCACCCGGCCAGCAGCGCGAAGAGCAGCACGACGAGCAGGTCGGCGCGGTGCCTTACGACGGTGGCCAGCAGCCGGGCCGCCCCGGTCGGGCGGGTCGCCGCCGGGGCGAGGCGGACGGCCTCTTCGGACTCCGGCCCGGGGGCCGTGGGGGCGGCGCTGGTCACGGCCTCGACCATATCGGCGCGGCCGCCACGGGGTACGCCGGGTCGCGGCGCAACGGTTACGGTGAGACCTGCACCGCCGCGTGTCGACGCGCCGGTGTCACCCGCCCGGGTGGTGGAACGGCAGACACGGCCGCCTTAAAAGCGGCTGCCGCAAGGCGTGCGGGTTCGACCCCCGCCCCGGGCACGAGACTCTCAGCTTTCCCACAGCTTGGCGCCCGGCGCGGGGGTGCGGGTCCCGTTTACCCTGGAGGTCGCACGTTCACGTGCATCGACCCCCTGAGGGAGGCCTGAGAAGTGAAGACCTCGAACCCGGTGCTCGCCCGGCTCGGCCAGGCGGCCGACCGCGAGCGGGCGGCCGGGTACGCCCAGCCCGGGCCGTACGGTCAGCCCGGATATCCCCAGCAGTACCAGCCGTACCCGCAGCAGTACCCGGCCGGCCCCGGCTACCCGGCGGCCCCGCCGACCGTCACCCCGATGACCCTGGACGACGTGGTCGTCAAGACGGTCACCCTGCTGGGCGTCCTCGGCGCCACGGCCGCTGCCACCTGGGCCGTCCTGCCCGACGAGCTGCTCGGCCTGGCCTGGATCGGGGGCGCGGTCGTCGGCCTGGTGCTCGGCCTGATCATCTCGTTCTCCCGGATGGCCAACCCGGCGCTGGTGATCGCGTACTCGATCGTCGAGGGCGTCTTCCTCGGCGCGGTGAGCAAGACCTTCAACACCCTCTACGACGGCATCGTGCTCCAGGCCGTGGTGGCGACCTTCGGCGTCTTCTTCCTGATGGCGATGCTCTACAAGTCGCGCGTCATCCGGGCCACCCCGAAGTTCGCCCGGATCATGATCGCCATCATGGGTGGCCTCTTCGCGGTCATGCTGATCAACCTGGTGCTCGCGCTCTTCGGCGTCAACACCCACCTGCGCGACGGCAGCCCGCTGGCGATCGGCTTCAGCCTGGTCTGCATCGTGGTCGCCTCGTTGAGCTTCGTGCTCGACTTCGCCAACATCGAGAACGGCGTCCGGATGGGGCTCCCGCAGCGCTACTCCTGGACCGCCGCGTTCGGCATCGTGGTCGGCCTGGTCTGGCTCTACCTGGAGGTGCTGCGCCTGCTCAGCTACCTCCAGGGCGACGACTGACCGCCCGTACCCGAAGGCGACGCCCGCCTGCCGCGACCGCGGCGGCGGGCGTCGTCGTTTTCCCGCCGCCGCCCGGCCGCCCGGGGCAGAGTGAAGACCGGGGTACGTCGCCGAGGAGGTCGCGGTGCGGAGTGCCAATCCGGTGCTGGACCGGCTGGAGGACGTCGGCCGGACCGAACGCCAGGTGCTGGGGGTCGGCGCCGTCGAGTCCATGACCGTGGCCGACGTGGTCAGCCGGACGGTCGGGTTGCTGCTGCTCACCGGCGTCACGGCCGCGATCGCCTGGGTGGTCGTCCCGCAGGCCTGGTGGATCTCGGCGGCGCTGGCCGGCAGCGCCCTGGCCACCCTGGCGCTGGTGCTGTTCATCTCGCTGAAGCAGGTCACCAACCCGGCGGTGATCGCCGGGTACGCGGTGCTCCAGGGGCTCCTGCTCGGCGTGGCGAGCCGGGCCTTCGAGCTGGTCTACCCGGGGATCGTGGCGCAGGCCGTGATCGGCACCTTCGGCGTCTTCTTCGGCATGGCCGTGCTCTACCGGGCCCGGATCGTCCGGGCCACGCCACGGCTGGCCCGGCTCGTGCTCGGCATGCTGATCGGGATCGTGGCGATCGGCCTGGTCAACCTGGTCACCTACCTGCTCACCGGGCGGCAGGGGCTGGAGGTCTACAGCCTGACCGCCCAGGTCGGCTGGCTGCCGTACGTCTTCTCGGTGGTGGCGATCATCGCCGGGGCGCTCAGCTTCATCCTCGATTTCGACCTGGTCGAGCGCTCGGCCCGCGCCGGCCTGCCCCGCCGCTACGCCTGGTACTGCGCGTTCGGGCTGCTGGTCGGGTTGATCTTCCTGTACTGGCAGATCCTGCGTCTGCTCAGCTACGTCCGCCGCTGACCGTGGGAGCCGCCGTAGACTCGGCCGCGATGAGCGCAGCGGAACTGGACCGGGCGGTGGAACTGCTGGTCCGTCAGGTCGGGCACTGGACGCAGCCGCGCTGGTCGGCGCAGGCCGAGGGCGGCAACGTGTCCCGGGCCGATCTGGTGCACAAGCTGGTGCAGGAGATCGCCAACCTGGCCGCCGACGCGGCGGGCGAGCCGCGCCGGGACGTCCCCCGGCTGGGCAGCGACCTGGTCCTGCCCGACCAGCTCCGGGTGGTCGCCGGGGACCTGGTGGCGGCCGGCGCGCCCGAAACGGTGCTGGCCGAGGCCGCTGCCCAGGTCGCGGCGACCCGCGCCACGCTCTGAGCCTGTCGCCCCAGCCGGATCGGCGATGTGGCGGTGTCCGATGAGCCCGGACACCGCCACATCGCCGATGTTTGAACCGGTCGCCTCAGCTCAGCCGCTCCAGCACCATGGCCATGCCCTGGCCGCCGCCGACGCACATGGTCTCCAGACCGATGGTCTTGTCGTGCCACTCCAGGGCGTTGAGCAGGGTGCCGGTGATCCGGGCGCCGGTCATGCCGAACGGGTGGCCGACGGCGATCGCGCCGCCCATCACGTTCAGCTTCTCCTCCGGGATGCCCAGCTGCCGGTACGAGGGGATCACCTGAGCGGCGAACGCCTCATTGATCTCCACCAGGTCGACGTCGTCGATGGTCATGCCGGCCCGCTTCAGCGCCTGCCGGGACGCCTCGACCGGGCCCAGGCCCATGATCTCCGGCGACAGGGCGGTGACGCCGGTGGAGACGATCCGGGCCAGCGGGGTGAGGCCGAGTTCCTGGGCCCGCTGAGCGCTCATGATCACCACGGCGGCCGCGCCGTCGTTGAGCGGGCAGCAGTTGCCGGCGGTGATCCGGCCGTCCGGGCGGAACACCGGCTTCAGGCCGGCGACCCCCTCCAGGGTCACCCCCGGGCGCGGGCCGTCGTCGGTGCTGACCACGGTGCCGTCCGGGGTGGTGACCGGGGTGATCTCGCGGGCCCAGAAGCCGTCCGCGATCGCCTTCTCGGCCAGGTTCTGGCTACGCACGCCGAAGGCGTCCATGTCCTCGCGGGTGATGTCGTAGACCTGGGCGAGGTTCTCCGCGGTCTGCCCCATGGTCAGGTAGATGTCGGGGAGTTCGCCGGCCTCGCGCGGGTCGGTCCACACCTCGGCGCCGCCCCGGGCGCGGGCCGCGGAGCGCTCGCGCGCCTCGGCGAAGCGCGGGTTCTCCCAGCCGCCGCCGACCAGCGCCTGCGCCTCCGGGGGCAGGGCGTCCGAGTTGCCCCGGGCGTACCGGGAGACGGTCTCGACGCCGGCGGAGATGAAGACGTCGCCCTCGCCGGCCCGGATGGCGTGCATCGCCATCCGGGTGGTCTGCAGCGACGAGGCGCAGTATCGGGTCAGCGTGGCGCCGGGCAGGCCGTCCAGGCCCAGCAGGGTGGCGACCACCCGGGCCATGTTGAAGCCCTGCTCGCCGCCGGGCAGGCCGCAGCCCAGATAGAGGTCGTCGATCGTGGTGGGGTCCAGCGCGGGGACCTTGTCGAGGGCGGCCTGGACGATGGTGGCGGCGAGGTCGTCCGGGCGGACGTCCCGCAGGGATCCCTTGACCGCGCGGCCGATGGGGGATCGGGCGGTGGCGACGATGACGGCGTCGCGGGGCGACTCAATCGGCATGAACCAACGTTAACCCGCGGGTAACTTGGTGCGGAAGCGCGCCGGTGGGCGGGAAATGTCACCCCGCCCGAGCCGGCTCAGTGGTGCCGGGAGGCGACCGTGGCCGCCGCCTCGACCGCCGGCAGCAGCGCGTGCGCCCAGACCCGGTAGCCGTCGGCGGAGGGGTGGTAGCCGTCGTGGCAGAGGGTGCCCGCGTCGGCCCGGAACACCGGGCCGGTCTCGGTGCCCAGGTCCACCACGGTGCCGCCGGCGTCCAGCACCGCCGCGGTCTGGGCGCGGGCGATCCGGCGGCCGGACCAGGCGAGCACCTGCCGCAGCGGGGCGGCGACGGCGCGGACCGCGCCGAGATCCGGGCAGGTCGCCACGACCACCTCGACGTGCGCCTCGCGCAGCCGGCGCACCGCCGAGCCGAGGTACGCCGCCGCATCGGCCGGTCGGGCCAGCGCGGTGGCGTCGTTCGCCCCGATCAGGACCACCGCCACGTCGGGCCGCTCGCCGAGCAGCGCCCGGGCCACCTGGGTGGCCAGGTCGGTGGAGCGGGAACCGGAGACCCCCACGCTGGACAGCTGCACCCGACGGCCGGGCGGTCCCTCGGCGAGCAGGTGGGCCAGCTGGCCGCCGATCGTGTCCTCGAAGCGGGCCACCCCGACGCCGAGGGCCGAGGAGTCGCCGAGCAGCACCAGGCGCAGCGGAGGGGCGCCCGTGCGGCCGATCGTGGCCCGCAGCGCGAGGCCCAGCTCGGGCTGGGCGTACTGGCGGCTGCGGGCGGCGATGGCCTGACCGGCGAGGACCGCTGCCCCGCCCACCGTGCCGGCGACCAGGGAAAGGGCCGCGGCCCGACCCAGTCGGGTGACAAGCTCGTTACGCTGCGTCATGACGACACCTCCCCGGCTCCGACGGTGCGGACCGGCCCGCTCGGGCGCCGGCGGTTGCCTTTCCCCGAACGACCCCGAACATGAGCGTGGCCCGCGTTGTGCCTGCTGATGATGCCCCGCCGAGGCCGCTCATGCCAGTCCCTCCAGGGTCGCTGACTCGGTCGAGGACCCGGCCTGGGGCACCGCGCCGACCCCGAAGAAGGCCCGCCGCCGAAGCTGCGCCCACCGGCCCGCGGGCCCCCGGTCGCGGCCGCGGACCTCGGCGCCGCTGACCTCGGTGCCGGCGTGCCGGGCCGCCTCCTGGGCCGCCTCCGGGAGCGACCGGACGCCGTCCCCGGCGCCGAGCGGCACCCTGCGGTCCGGACCGGCGCCCAGCGCGGAGAGCACGGTGGGCAGCAGCGCCGCCGCGGCGACCGCGTACCCCTCGGCCGACGGGTGGAACCGGTCCCAGGCGAACATCCGGGACGGCTCGGCGGCGAACCGGGGACCGAGCAGGTCGCCGAGGGAGACCGTCCAGCCGCCCGCCTCGACCACGGCCACCGTCTGGGCGGCGGCGAGCTGCCGGCTCCAGCGGCGGGCCAGCCAGCGCAGCGGCGGCTGGATCGGCTGGATCGCGCCCAGGTCGGGGCAGGTGCCGACGATCACCTCGCAACCCGCCGCGCGCAGCGTACGGACCGCGTCGACCAGGTAACGCACGGCCACCGACGGCGGGATGCGGTTGGTGACGTCGTTGCCGCCGACCAGGACGACCGCGATGTCCGGCGCGACCTCCAGGGCCGCCTCGACCTGCGGTCTGAGCCCGGCCGACAGGGCGCCGACCACGGCGAACCGGTGCAGCCGGACCGGCCGGTGCAGCCGGCGGGACAGCCCGGTGGCCAGCAGTGCGCCCGGGGTCTCGCGACGGCGGTGCACGCCGTATCCGGCGGCCGAGGAATCGCCGAGGATGACCATGGTGACGGGCGCGCCCGGCAGCTTGGCGCCGTACACGCCGTCACAGCGCGGCGGGGGCGCCTCGGCCATCGGGATGGTGCGCCGGGCCTGCCGGGCCTGACCGAGCAGCACCCCGCCCGTCGCGACGGTGGCGGCCACGGTGGCGCCCGTGCCGATCGCCGCCAGGCGGGCGATCCGCCGGGCGCGCTGCCGGCCGGCCGGTACGACGGAACCAGCGTCCCCCATGAGGTCGACAGTATCGCGGCACCACGACACCCGCTCTCCCCCCTTGATCAGGAGGCTGGGCGGCGACCGTTCCGGGTACCTGTTCGGGCAGGCGGGGCGGGACTTGCGCCGGCACCGCACGCTGGTCGAGCGGAAAGGGGCGGACTGATGGGGAAGACGTTGAAGCGGAGCGCGGCCTTCGCCGCGCTGGCCCGGGCGTTGGCGACGGGGGCCCGCGGCGGGCCGTCGGTGGGCGCCCGGCTGGCGGCGCTGCCGAGGATGATCCGGGCGACCGCCAAGGGGGAGTACGACGGCGGCCTGCGGCTGGCCCTGATGACCGCCGCGACGGCGTACATCGTCTCGCCGATCGATCTGCTGCCGGAGATCCCCCTGGCGATCTTCGGCCTGGCCGACGACGCGGTGATGGTGACCTGGCTGGCCGGCAGCGTGCTGGCCGAGACCGAGCGGTTCCTGGAGTGGGAGGCGCGTCGCAGCTCGGTCATCCCTGGACATGTGGTGCCCTGACGCCCCGTACCCTGGGCGACGGACAGAGTCTTCCCGGCCGCCGTCGGCGGCGGCGCAACGAAGGGCACAACGAGGTGCAGTACTACGACAACGTCGTCGAGCTGATCGGCAACACCCCGCTGGTACGCCTGCGCAACGTCACCGAGGGCATCCAGGCGACCGTGCTGGCCAAGGTGGAGTACGTCAACCCGGGCGGTTCGGTGAAGGACCGCATCGCGCTGCGCATGGTGGAGGACGCCGAGCAGGCGGGGATCCTCAAGCCGGGCGGCACGATCGTCGAGCCGACCAGCGGCAACACCGGCGTCGGCCTGGCCCTGGTGGCCCAGCTCAAGGGCTACCGGTGCGTCTTCGTCTGCCCCGACAAGGTCAGCCAGGACAAGCAGGACGTGCTGCGCGCGTACGGCGCCGAGGTGGTGGTCTGCCCGACCGCCGTCGCGCCGGAGGACCCGCGCTCCTACTACAACGTCTCCGACCGGCTGGCCCGGGAGATCCCCGGCGCCTGGAAGCCCGACCAGTACAGCAACCCGGCCAACCCGCGCTCGCACTACGAGACCACCGGCCCGGAGATCTGGCAGCAGACCGAGGGACGGATCACCCACTTCGTCGCGGGCGTCGGCACCGGCGGCACCATCACCGGCATCGGCCGGTACCTGAAGGAAGCCTCCGAAGGGCGGGTCAAGGTCGTCGGCGCGGACCCGGAGGGCTCGGTCTACTCCGGCGGCACCGGCCGGCCGTACCTGGTCGAGGGGGTCGGTGAGGACTTCTGGCCGGCGACCTACGACCGGACGATCGCCGACGACATCGTCGAGGTGTCGGACAAGCAGTCCTTCGAGATGACCCGGCGGCTGGCCCGCGAGGAGGGGCTGCTGGTCGGCGGCTCCTGCGGCATGGCCGTGGTGGCCGCCCTGGAGGTGGCCCGCAAGGCCGGCCCAGACGACGTGATCGTCGTGCTGCTGCCGGACAGCGGCAAGGGCTACCTGTCCAAGATCTTCAACGACAAGTGGATGGCCCGGTACGGCTTCCTCGACGAGTCCGGCACCGAGGCGACCGTGGCCGACGCGCTCGCCGGCAAGCCGGGCGGCCTGCCCGAGCTGGTGCACGTGCACCCGACCGAGACGGTCCGCGACGCCATCGACTACATGCGCGAGTACGGCGTCTCCCAGCTGCCCGTGCTCAAGGCCGAGCCGCCCGTGGTGACCGGTGAGGTGGCCGGCTCGATCGCCGAGAAGGACCTGCTCGACGCGCTCTTCACCGGGCAGGCGCACCTGCACGATACGATCGAGCGGCACATGGCCGAGCCGCTGCCGATGATCGGTGGCGGGCAGCCGGTGAGCGAGGCGGTCGCGCTGCTGGAGAAGGCCGACGCCGCCCTGGTGCTGGTGGACGGCAAGCCCAAGGGCGTGCTCACCCGGCAGGACCTGCTCGCCCACCTCGGCGCCCGCTGACGTGTAAGGAGGGGCCCCTTCTTGACGCCTCCTGCGGAGGAAGGGGCCCTTCCTTACAACTTCCGGGCGTAGCGGAGCTGGGGGACCAGCGCGGCGCCGATCCGGTCGTCGCGTTCCTCGCCGGTGGCCGTCCAGCCGCCGCGCTCGTAGAAGCGCCGGGCGTGCGCGTTGTCCCGGAGCACCCAGAGCACGGCCCGGGACCAGCCCCGCGCCCGCATCGCCGCCAGGGCGTCGGTCATCAGCGCCCGGCCGGTGCCCCGGCCCTGCTCGTCCGCCTCGAGATGGATGGCGTTGAGCAGGCCGGTGTCCGGGTCGCCCGCGTCGTCCGGCCCGAGGTAGCTGAAGCCGACCAGCCGGCCGTCGCGTACCGCGACCGTCATCCGGTGGTCGGTCCCCTCCCAGGCCAGCCGTTCCACCCAGTACCGGCCCATCGCCTCCGGCGTCGGCTCGGCCAGCGCCTCCGCCGGCAGGAACGACGAGTACGCCGCTACCCGGGACCGCTGGTGCAGCGCACCCACCGCCATCAGGTCGGCCTCGGTGGCGGGGCGTAGGGAGACTGTCACCCGGCCGAGGCTACCCGCCGGGGCGGCACCGGCACGGTCATCAGGTCCTCGGCGATCACCAGCTCCCCGTCGAAGTGCTCGCGGGCCTCGTCGGCGAACCGGCGCGGGTCGGCGTACCGCTGGGAGAAGTGGGTGAGCACCAGCGTGCGTACCCCGGATCCGGCCGCCACCCGCGCGGCCTGGGCCGCGGTGAGGTGGCCGACCTCGGTGGCGAGCGCGGCCTCCGACTCCAGGAAGGTCGACTCGATGACCAGCAGATCGGCGTGCTCGGCCAGGGCCCACACCCCGTCGCAGAGCCCGGTGTCCATCACGAACGCGAACCGCTGCCCCGGTCGGGTCACGCTCACCTCGTCCCGGGTGACGCGGCGCCCGTCCAGGTCCAGGTGGCCGTCGCGCTGCAGCCGGCCGACGGCCGGGCCGGTGATCCCGTACGCGGCCAGCCGCTCCGGCAGCATCCGGTAGCCATCCGGCTCGATCAGGCGGTAGCCGTACGTCTCGATCGGGTGCCACAGCCGCCGGGCCTCCAGGGTGCCGATCCGGGTTCCGATCCGCTGTCCGTCGGCCCCGATCGGCTCGATGGCCAGCTCGGCGGTCTCGTAGAAGCTCGACGCGTGGCGCAGCCGGGCGAAGTAGTCCGCGCCGCCGGCGGGGAAGTGCACGGACACCGGGTGCGGCACCCGGTCCAGGGAGAGCCGCTGGATCATCCCGGGCAGGCCCAGGCAGTGGTCGCCGTGGAAGTGGGTGACGCAGATCCGGGTGATGTCCGTGGCGGAGATCCCGGTGTGCAGCATCTGGCGCTGGCTGCCCTCGCCCGGGTCGAAGAGCAGCACCTCGTCGTCCCAGCGCAGCAGGTAGCCGTTGTGGTTGCGCTGTCGGGTCGGGGCCTGGCTGGCCGTACCCAGCACCGCCAGCTCGCGCATCGACACGTGATCTCCCCGGACAAAAAGCGACCCCCGGGGCTTCCGCGCTCGCGCGCGGGCCGGCTGGACTGGGCCGGCACCCCGGGGGTCGGGTGGCTGTCGTGGTTTCGCCGCACCGCTGCCACACGGTCTCGACGATGGTTCCTTACTGCCCGCCTCGCGACGGGCGATGTTTTCACTGTCGAGGACAGCG